>NZ_JYJK01000095.1 GCF_003263785.1 Vibrio variabilis | reverse complement strand
CCCTGCAGGGCAAGCCAATACCTTCTCGATTCAAGCCGAGCCAGATGGCATGGCGGAACTCAAGTTTGATTTAGGCTCTCGTGATGGTATTAAACAATCTATCGCCAAGGTGAATCAACACCTAAAACAGGCACAAATCAGCCTAAGCGAAGCAAGGCAATTCCAATCTCAGCTCGATACGCAAATGACGCGCATTCAGAGCCAATCTAAGCTCCCTTCCGAGCAACAAGTCAGTGAAACACTCTCTGGTTTTAGCCAGCTTTCACAAGATTTCACGACGACATTTCAGGCGCTCAATGCGCAGGCGAATGTGAGACGTCATACGGTCGTGGCGCTGCTTAAGTGATAGACATATTTTCCTAGCTATTAAGGTATTCGCCATCTCCTCTTCCAGCCTTTCTGGCATCATGTGCTAACTAAATACTCATGTCTGTTTGGTTAGCAACTTCAAACCCTTCTGTACCACTCTTGTGGAGTCCGTTTTCCTCAATTTTACTCATTGTTATTGTTAGGTTTATTAATACGATTTCCCTTGGTTGAAGCGTCTCGCATTTGCCCGTTTTGTTAAAGAGTGGATCCCGTTTATTTGGTATAAAAATTAAGCAAATTAATTTCTACACCAGAGGTTCTTTATGAAATACATGCTGTTACCAAGCATCATTTTGCTTCTCGCAGGGTGTGGAGGCGATAGTGATGATTCACAAGTCGCTCCTAACAAGTCATCGGTCGATGGCCTCAGAGAGACAGCATCCATTGTTGCTGACGAGAGCGGAAACACATACGCGCAAATGGATGTCCTGCAATCAGAAGAAATTGTCATTACGTTGCCTTCGGATGAACAGAAGTCCGCGGTGTTTACTTTGGCCTCAAATTCAGATGATGAGAGTGCCCCTGCTGAAAAGCTAGTGGTCTCCGGCAAGCTTACGATTAAGTAACTCGATTTAAGGAATGAATTCATGAACAAAAAAATGTTAGTAGCACTGCTTTCTTCAACATTGGGTATGACATCAGCATTTGCTGAAGGGGAGGCGATTTTAAATGTAGAAGGGGAAATTCAGATAAATGGTCAGACGGTCATTGACAGCAGTGGGCAGGTTCTAGGCTTAGATTTTGTGAAGAAAGAGCAAGCTTTGATCAATGATTATTTCGTTAATAAGAATGGTGTATTTACTTACATAGATGATTCATGCGTTCAGTATGACCGCTATGGCGATTATCATACGACGTGTAAAAGCATCGTTGAGTTTAGTAATGACGGAGATACAGAATCTAGCGAAGATACATGACCGATCGAGATGGCATAGAGTTGAAAATATCGGAATCAGTCTGGAAACGAAATGGTGACGGTACCAATACATTTACATGGAAACATTTTAACAGTGATGGTTCACTGGCTTATGAGCGCAGCACGACAACTAAACCAACAGAACTGACGCTTGGACAAGAGAGTTATCAGCTTGGAAGTAAGTTTATCAAAGTTTACGAACTCGAAGTTAAGGATGCTGATGATAAAGAACTCATCGGCGATACAATTTCTGCTTACGAGCACTACAGCTTTGCTGGTCGACTTCCCGAGTTCAAGCTAGGAGATGGTAGTGTGGTAAAAGACTGTATTGTAGATTTTGATGAGATAGTTCGCTGTAAAGACATAGGCGTTGTCGCTGGTCAGTACCGAGGAGAACTGTACAGTATAGAGAGTGCTTCAGATGCCGCAGCGAGTTCTAGCATGCGAACCCAGTTTAGTTCGATCATTAAAAAGCATGTGTCGCGTATGTGATTGTAGAACGATAGAGTGACCTAAAGGAACGGAGCAAAAGGGTAGCGTTGTTGCTGCCCTTTTTGATGCTTCGAGGTACGAACGGTATGCTTCCTACCTGGCAATAAGTCAGCGAAAGACTCTCTGGTTTTAGTCAGCTTTTACAAGATTTCACGACCACATTTGAGGCGATCAATGCGCAGGCGAATGTGAGACGCCATACGGTCGTGGCATTACTCAAGTGATAAATGAAGACGATTCATTTTTACTGTAAATACCAACCACTGCACGCATAGCTTATTGAAATGAAAATCCTTTATCAATAAATGTTACATATATCAACGGTTTATTTATTGCTTTATGACTGAGCGTGCATATTTATAAAATAACCTGCATATTATGAAATAAAGCGCATTCAAGGCAATTAATTGACACGGTTCTGACATTACAATCACGCGCTAGATTGTTAACGAAGGAATCGTAGGATGAAAAAAGCGTTGAACCCCATTGTGATCTCATTGGTTGCAGCGGGCTTGAGTGCCTGTGGAGGCGGTGGCGATGACTCCAGTGCTGGACCAAACTCAGGCACTGAAGGGACTTTTTCAATAACGGTCATAGATGGCTATTTGAACAAAGCAAGCATCACAGCTATTGAGAACGGGCGATGTGATACCCAACTTGGTGACCAATTGGTGATAGCAAACACCACCGAGCGCGGTAAAGCTGAAATCTCAAACAAATATCTCAACCACACACTGTGTGCTTATGCGGTGAAAGGGGTGACCATTGATGAGGATAATCTTGATGGCTCACCTGTCGCAGAATCTTTTGTCCTGACAGTACCGCGCGTGAGTCTTTTTAATGTGATTACGCCATATACTTCGATGGTTCACGAAACGCTAGTACAGCAGTTAGATACTCCAGACGCTGAGATCACCGAAGATTTGGTTGCTCAAGCAAAACAGGCGGTGATCGATTCGCTTACTAATGTCGCTAACAATCCATCGCTAGTATTCGGTGATTATGTGTCTCAAGGACTTGCCGATGAAGATGGTGAAATGGCTTTGGCACAATGGCAAGCCAAAACCCTTCACAATGTTGCTCGCAGCTACGTTATTCAAAAATCCAAACTGCTCCAGCAGTTCAATGAACAAGTCAACAAACTCAAAGAAATTGAGGGCAACGAAGAGTTGGTTGTGGCTTACAAGAACACCTATCACTACTTATTGGTTGAGCTGATTCGCAAAGTCCAGAGTCATGCTAACAGCAATGCTGAAAAGTACCGCGATCATTTTGTGAATAAAGACCTAGTAGGCAATATTGACTTTGGTAAAGACATTGTCTCGTTACCTGAATGGAACCCTGGTGATGTCGTTTGGACGATTCCAGACGTTGAAGTCGCTTCTTCTATTAGCTTTGAATTAGCTTCAAATAGGTTGGCCAAAGGTAAATCTCAAAGTCTAGGGCGTGTCCAAGCAAAATTTCCGAATGGTAACTCTCGAAATCTGTACTCCGGTGTGACGTGGGAAAGCAGCAATCAAGCGGTTGCAAAAATAGAAAATGGAAAACTTGTCGCTCTTGGTTTGGGGTCGACGCAGATCACTGCAAATTATGGTGAGCTTAGTCACTCGATCGCATTTGAGGTAACCCCTGCAATACTCGATGGCATTTCAGTAGAAATGGCGATTAAAGAGCTGCGCAAAGGTGAGCAGGGCGATTTACCGGTGGTTACTTCCCTGCTAAGTGATGGTAGCCAGTTACCATTAACAGCAGGTATCACTTGGACAACATCAGACAATAATAAGTTGGCGATTGAAGACGGAAAGCTAGTAGCGAAACAGGAAGGCACGGTTACGCTGACTGCGAGTTACGAAGGGTTCAGTGAATCACTGTCATTGAAAATACTTCCCCCACTAGCCACAGCACTGTCTTTTGGTGTTGATACATCTAAACTGCATGCCGGTACTTCGATGCAGCTTGGCGCCATTGAGGTAACGTTTAGTGATGGCACAACACAAATAGTTAGTTCTGGTATTGAGTGGTCGAGTGATACCGCTGGTTTAGTCAGTGGCAATACTCTTAACGGCATCGCACAAGGTAGTTATAGTCTAACTGCGACTTATCAAGCGTAAGTAAAACTATCACTATTGAAGTGCTTGAGCCGACGCTTACCGGGATTGTGATTACTATTGGCCAAACGGAGTTGAGAGTTGGAGATAGCTTGGAGCTTGGTGGCGTTGCAGGTATTTATAGTGATGGTAGCGGAGGGGCTATCGAGGGTGCTGTATGGCGCAGCCTGAATCCTTCTGTCGCTGTAATCGAGGGTGGTAATGTTAAAGCTTTGGCTGTTGGTAATGTCACGGTGGAAGTGAGCTTTGGCGGTCTTACAAGCTCGAAATCGTACACGGTTGTAAAAGCGGATTTGGAAGACATTCGCTTTACCGGCTTACCTGAAAGCCTTGCAGCTGGCCTGACACTGAACCTGCCAACGGTATTTGGTCGATTCAGCGATGGGTCGGAAAAACCAATTACAGACCAAGTCACATGGAAGAGTTCAGATACTTCAGTAGCCGCTATTACTAGTCATCAAATTAAGGCACTGAAACCAGGTTTAACCACGCTCACGGCTAGCTATCAAGGTAAAGAGCATACTTACAACCTAGCGATTGGCGAAGCTGAAATTACCGACATTGCACTTAATATTGATGCTAGCGATTTCAATAAAGGGGAACAGCTACCCTTAGAGGTGCTCGCAACACTCACCGATGGCACGACAAAAGTGATCAGCGAAGGTGTAACCTGGACGGTGAGCGATGAGACTGTTCTTGGTGTCAGCGATATGACTTTGGTAGCTAAAGCCGAAGGTACTGCGACGTTGACCGCTAAGCTAAAAGATACTGTCGCTCCTACCGTTGAAATTACGGTGTTGCCACCAACGGTTGCGAGTATGTCTCCGGATTTACTAGATGGAACGCTAACGCTGACAGAAGGTGAAACCATTTCAATGGACATCATTGTTGAGTTCAGCGACGGGACGAAAGAAACCTTTAATGAGGTTATTTTTGACAATGGCAATTATTACGAAAGTAAGGATGAGTCTGGAATTGAGTTAGTAAAAGTCAATACTTCGACCCGTACAATGCGCGCCATTCGCAGTGGTGAAAACTCGAACTTTAAAGTTAGGTTCAATTCAGATCGCCTGAAAGAGTTGTTTGAGCTTTATGTGAGTGGCCAAGAGACAATTAGATATAATTATGCTTTAGTCCCTTTGACCATTGTTGATAACCCTAATGTTTATCAATGGCATCGCATAGACTTTACTAAAATTGATTCTGTCGTATCGGCAGACGCAAACGAAGCTCAAACCATTGTTTCTGAGGACACAGTATATCGTTTTTGGAACGTTCCTAATGGCCATTACCATGATATTTATGTCGGCAAAATTGATAAGAATGGTGTTAGTGAATACAAAAAAGTTATCGAAAATAGATTCTTAGTAAATAACCACTTGATTGATGGTGGCGGAAATGGGTATTACATACTAGTAAGTCAGCTTTCGACTGACCACAGAACGGTGCAGGTTTACGATTTAAAATCGGGTTCGTTGAGCGAACCTTTGAAAATATCGGCTGACCAATTTAACAGTGCATCATCGACCATTTGGATTGATGATCATCGTCAATCGGCTTTTGTCGATAGTAACGGAACCCCCGTTGTTGCTGATTTCGATAATGATCAAGTTACCGTTTATCGTTACAACAAAGTCGACGAAACTTGGGTTCCTGGCGCTGTCGTGAAAGGTTATGTTGAACAGATGCCAACTTACCCTGATCACATTGTTGTCGTAGATCGACTCCGGTCTTCACCGACCGAACAAACATTACCAACTTATCACTTTATCAATAAAGATAACGGCACGTTAGAGAAATCAGTGACGATGGTCGGTTCAGCCTCAATGTCAAAGACATGCAATCATCATCCGCAACTTGTACCACTTGATAAATCGTTCAATTTTGCTGCCTTCTGTGAATACTCAGGTGGTTACCACATTTGGAGTGATATTACCCATGAGCCATCTGAAATAACTGTAGACCCAGCCAAAGGGGAGGAGTTGAACAGTTGTAGCAATATTGATGCAGTAGCTGGTGTATTGCCAAACGGAAATATATTTGGGCAGCGATGTAGTATCAAGGTCAATGGAGAGCGATTACTTCAAGTCAATGAGCTGAATCCGTTGCATGGAGAGACCACAATTACTCGATTGGATCTGTCTGGATGGAAGGCGATAGAACATACCAATAAGTACAAGTTTAGAGTCTCTGAATCTACTCGATTTGGTCAAAAAAATCCCCACTTAGATAATGAGTGGGTACAGCTCTTCGGAATGGGGGTTGGTGTCTACACTGATGGGAAGTGGCATATTGATAGGGAGATGTATGATACTCCCACAGTGGTCGACAGTTTTTATAGTCTAATAAAGAGTCAAAATACTTGGTACATTTTACTTGACCAGAATGTAGGGCGTGAGATTTGGTACTTCCAACATCGAAATCCAACTGAATAATTGATATCTATAAGCCCCTGCCGTATCGCAGGGGCTTTTTTTGCCCTTCTTTGCTTTCTCAAACCAAAAAGAAAAAATACAAAAAGCACACAAACGCCAACAGCGTGGCCGATATCGTCGGATAGATGATATAGGCATCTTGTCGATCGGTGCGTCGAAAGCACATAAAGGTGAGTAGGCTGTTGTACACAACCAACAGCAAGCTGATTAACGTGCCGCCCTTTAGTGAGAGAGTGGTGAGCTGGCTTAAGAACAGAGCGAGTAGGGCGTAATCGATGATGATTAGCATAGAAACGCCTTTTGTAGTCCGTCTGGCGTTCGGTTTGGTTTTGGCGGTATGTGCGGAATAGATTGTCGCATAACATGCCTTACTGACTGGGTGCTCAATAATAAAAAGTAGTGAGATCAAGGTGTACTATCAAAGCATAGAACACCCGAATAAAGGTGCAAGTTACAGTGCTTGCACCTGGGTGGTCGTGTTTGAAGCGCTGTCTGAGTCGAATCGAATGGTATCGGTTCTAAACACAGGCTGATTGAATTTCGCCTTGTCGCGCGCCTTCTCTAGCTCATTTTTCGACTCATTGTTGGGCGATTGGCCAAACAAGGTGTTGATAACCTCAGCCGCGGGTGTCGTGAGGATAAACAGTTCGATGCGGCGGTTTTCGCTCGATGAGGGGTCGTTGTGATTAAGCAAGGCGCGATCAGACATGCCGGTTACTTGCAGCACACGTTGCTCAGGCATGCCGCCCGCGGTGAGCGTTTGTCTGGCGACGTTGGCGCGTGATGCCGAAAGCTCCCAGTTGGATTTGCTCGAGAAGGTTTTACGATACTGAGTAGCATCGGTGTGGCCGCTGATGATCATTGGGTTTTCTACCCGTTCAAAAACAGGCGCCAAAGCCAGCAATAAATCTTCAAAGAACGGCGTTAAGGTGGAGCCGCCGCGACCAAACATGTTCTGTTTGTAGTCATCTTGCAGCACGATGCGTAGTCCTTGAGGTGTCACAGTGACATCGACATTACCTTGGGCGTTGATTTGACGCACCATGTCATTGATGACCTCAGCAAGAGCGGCAAGGCGCTCTTGTGTGTCGAAGGTGCCGTCGATAAGTGAATCCGATTCTGGCCCTTCGCGATCCCCTTGGAAAAAAGAACTGACAGAATGCACTGAGTCATGACGACTGGCTACAGATGAATCCGTAGTCAGATCGATAGGAGAAATGCTTTTCGAGGTGTCGAATAGGTTGCCACTGCCTTGGTCAAAGACACTGGCCATTTGCAAATGGGCAACAATCGCTTTGCGCTCTTCTTTGTCGACCACCTGCATAACCCAAAGGACGAGGAATAACGCCATCAAGGCAATCATAAAGTCAGCAAACGCTACCTTCCATGCACCGCCATGAGACTCATGGTGGTGACTACGACTGGCGCGTTTGAAGACTACTTGCTCATGTTTTTGCATTATCCCTCCTGTTCAGCGAGCCACACCTCCATTTGGTTAAACGTTGGTTTAATGTCTAGCTGAATGTGCTTGCGGCCAGCGTCAATCGCCAATAGTGTCGGCTTCTTCGCAACATAGGCCACTAAGGTAGCGCGAGTACAATCGAAAGCGGACATATTGCGTTTAACGCGTTGAGCCATGGCGTTACTTGCTGGGTCTAAGCAGCAGTAACAACCGAAAATACCGATAAATGTGCCTACTAGAGCGGCAGCAACGTGATAGCCAATCATGGCAATGGAGCCATCGATGGCGGACATGGTGATGATGATGCCGCCAACAGCCGCCAAAATACCAAAGCCAGGCATGGCTTCTGCGGTGCGCTGCATGGAACGAGCGGGCTGCATATAGTCGGCCTCAATCGCTTCAATCTCTTGCTCTAGTAGTCCCTCTAACTCATGAGGCGACATTTGTCCCATTGCCATTAAACGCAAATTGTCGGTAATGAAAGAAACTAAGCGATAATCACGACTGACACGCGGATAACGCGCAAAAATATCGCTCTGCTCTGGATTTTCAATGTGCTTATCCAGCGCCTTAAAGCCACCACTGCGCACGGTTTCCAGCAAGACTTGCAATAGCGCCATCAATTCCATGTAGAACTCGCGCTCATCTTTAGGCGGAGAGATGATGCCACGCAGTTGGCTGCGCATCTCTTTAAGAACTTGTGGCGGGTTACCTATAATAAGGGAGCCAATGGTGGCACCAATGATGATTAGCATTTCCGCCGGCTGCCAAATGGCCATAAGACTGCCTCCGGCCCAGACGTAACCGCCGAAGACACACATCAAAATGATGATTGCGCCAGTAAACTTTTGCATAGTGGACTCCTAAGAAGACAGTAATTGGTTGAGTTGCTTGAGCGCTTGCTTGTGCAGCTGACAAATCCGTGGCGGGGTCAGCTCTAACACCAGAGCAATCTCGTGTAAGTTCAAATCGTGTTGGTAGAACAGTGTCAGTAGAAGCTGTTCGCGTTTGGGGAGCTGGCTAAGTGCCTTCTCAAGACTGCGGCGGATATGTTCGTGGTTCATGCCATCGCAACCAGACTCGACTGCACCTTCAAGACCGCTCTCGATGAGCTGATCTAGCTTTGCATTTCTGCGGCCATGGTGGCGTTGAGCCGGGTATGGTAATCCTGCTGTGTGGTGCCGAGTGCTTTGATGATCTCTTGTTCGGTGGGCGCGCGGCGCAGGCGCTTGGTTAAATCACGCGTCACATCATTGAGCTCATGAGCCTCCTGACGGGTTTTGCGTGAACGCCAGTCAAGGCGGCGCAGCTCATCCAAGATAGAGCCGCGAATGCGGCACACGGCGAACGCCGGAAAGTTAGGGTCATCGATGTTGCCATAGCGGCGCCCTGCCTCAAGTAGGCCAATCAGTCCGATTTGCTGCATGTCTTCAATGCTGCAATGGGTCGTGGCATGGTTGCGCAGTTGGTTTACCACGCGCTTAACCAAGATTTGATGTTGGCTGAGCAGGCGATTTTCATCGATACGCGTAGCGCTTGATGTGACATCTTCGGCGACGCCGTAGCTGTCTGAGTGATTCATATCCAGCATAGTCGCTCCTACTGAATAACAAATTTCGTCAGCAGAACATCGTCAATATCGCGGTTTAGCTGGGTATCGGCGTATGCCGTCATCACCGAAGCTTTCACCTCCTTCTGAAGCTGATCCAAAGCGTCCGCACCATGCAGATCTTCATAACGCTTTTGGCTGAACAGATTAAGCATTGCGTGTCTGACTTTTGGCATGTAATCGTTGGCGAATTCAAGGCGCTCGATGTGACGCGTTTCCAGCGCCAGCTCTAGCATCACAAAGTGAGTTTGCTTTTTGCCGCGCACGCTAACAATCACATTGTCGAGGGCGTGAAACTTTGGCTCAGTGCTTGCCGCAGGCTGAGACTCTAAAAATGAAAACTGACCCTCACTGACCGTTGTAGATGAGTTGAGGTACCATATTGCCCCCGCAACTGTGCCACCAGAGGCGAGCGCACTGGTCACAACGCAAGTGGCAAAGAGTGAAAGAAACTGTTTTTTATTCATGCTGTATTCCTAAAGCGATCACACTTGGGTGCTAAGCCAGTGTTCATCCGTGGAGAAGGCCGTGGCGTTATTGCTGCCAGACTGGTGGCGCTCATTGGCAAAAATGGTTGAGCTTTGCTCGCGGTTTGGCTGGCCGTTGGACTCTTGTTTGTCGCCGCCACCAATTTGCACATCAACGTGCATCAAACTTTGGTTTTGTAGCTCGGCGCGCAGGCGTTCCGACACTTGAACTAAGGCTTCTCGCGTGGCGGCAACGTTGGCATTGAGCTGAACGCTGAGTTTGTCGCCTTCGACACGCACCATAAGATCCAGTTTGCCAAGATCGGGCGGATCTAATCTGATCCGTGCTTCTTGAAGATTTTGCTGCGCTTGCAGCGTGACTCGATCATTGAGTACCTGCAGCATCTGTTCGCCCCATTTTCCTGCTTGCGGGTCGATGCGAACCGGCGCCCATTCCGTCGTTACAGTGGCTGTGTTTACTGTGGTCGTTGGGTTAACAGAAGGAGCCCCGCTTGTGAGCCAGAAGGCAAAGCAGCTGCGCCGTTTTGTGTTTGATTGGCACTGAGCAGATTGGCAATATCGGTGGCCAGTGATTTCCCGCCGAGCTCGCCGTGAGTCGCCAATGTCTGCAACAAGCTTGCAGGTAAAGCAGCTTCTTTTGCTGTGCTCTGAGCCGCGCTATTGGCAAGGTGAGGGTTGACTTCACCTGTACTGCGCTGTGAACCGGCTAGTTGCGTCAACATAGGCTGGTAGATTTTGAGAGTGCTTCTGCGTCTAGCGCAGCGTTGCTAGCACCTGCAGAGCCGAATGGTTGCGCCGGCGCGGCAACATATTGCGCCAATACCGCCCCATCGCCTACTTGAGCATCAGCGTTAGCTTCCGTGGCTTCGCCATCCGCTAAAGCCTCACCCAATAAAGACGCGGCGGTAGCTTCGTTTTTAGAAGTGGATTTAGACGAAAGCAGCGACCCAAAGCCACGCACAATAGACAGACCATTTTCTTTGCTGTCTAGTGCTTGGCTAATCGAAGCTTGCCCTGTGCTCTGGCCTTGTTTGCTGGCAGACGTGCTGCCAATGTGATTGTTCACTAACTGGTTGCTCACTAGCATGGGTTTACTCCAAGGTCATCGCCAATTGATAAGCCATGGCGCGTTCTTTTTCTGCATCACTGCTATCTAGCTTTTGTTTCAGCTTACTGGTCGCTACCGACAGTGCTTCATAGGCGCTCAAATGTGCTTGTTGAGCACGCTTGATTTCCGGCGCCAAACGTGGGTCTTTAAGGAAAGGTCTATGGGTGTCCAAAAGCTCACGAAGCTGATTATCGTAACGTTTGAGTGACTGCCAATCCTTGGTTTTGGCCGCCACCGTCATGCATTGGCTGAGGTGGCGAAACCGCTCGGGTGATACCTTATGCGTGTTTACCAAAGTTCTCCCATCCTTCTTTAATGTTGGTCATGACCTTCTCGACATTTTCCAGCTTGTCGACATCATTATTGACGCTCGCTTGATACAGCTCTGCCTGGCAAAAGTCGTAAAGTTGGTGCAGATTAGCAGCGATTTCGCCGCCATTCTCGTCATCAAGGGCGCTATCAAGGCCAACGAGGATGTTCATGCATTTGGTGATGCCTTGGCCTTTTTGTTCTAGGCGATTGGAGATGATGTGACCGCGAACGCGCTCTACTTCGTCGAGCAGTCCATCAATGAGCATGACGACCAGTTGATGAGGGGTAGCTGCTGCAGCTTGAGCATCGAGATCGACTTGTTGGTATGAGTCGTAGCCTGAGTCCATTAACATTAGTTTTCTCCTTGCCATGAACCGAACAGACCCATGGTGCTATTCATTTGGTTCATAATGGTGTTCATTTGAGTAAATTGTTTAAGGTAGCGGTCGTAAGCCATTTGGTATTTTCGTTCTAGCGCTTCGAGTTTTAGGTCATTACGCTCGATGCTGCCCTCGAGGGAATCTTTGCGATTCGAAAACACGCCATTTGAGCTTTTAAGGTACGGTTCAACCGTAGATTCAAGACGGCTAATCATTTGATCATCACCGCTAAAGAGCTGATTGAGCTTGTCAGGATTAGCTTCATAAAATGCAGTGAACTTATCGTCATCGAGCTCTAGCTTGCCATCCCTACTTGTCGTAATTCCGAGGTCAGTTAGGCGGATGCCATCAAAATCTTCACGCAATACATTGCTTATCTGGCTCTCGATAGAGCGAACGGTAGCGTCACCTGCTAGCACACCACGTTGCTGGTCTTCCCCTCCCGAGGAGGTGTACTTGTCTATGGTGTCGATAAGCGCGTTATAGGCAGAGATGAAGTTGTTCACTTCTTCCTTGGTTGCCGCTTTATCAACGCCTACCGTCAGAGTGGTACCTGTTTCGCCGCTTTGATGTACCTTTGTTGCCGTCACAGACAGCCCATCAATCATATTTTCAAAGGTATTGGTGGCGCTGCGAACTTCAAGTCCCCCTTCGCCACCCATTTCGATAATGGCGTCTTTCGCGGATGACAGCAGGGTGGTATTGGCTGGATCGAATGCCTGACCAAACCATTCAGAACCTGCTGGAATGTTGTTGGTGCTGACGGAAACCTCGTTGGCTTCGCCTGTTTTTGAACTCGATAGAACAAAGTGGGTTTCACCATTGCTGCGAACCAATGAAGCATTAATGCCGGGGTTGTTTTCGTCGCTGTTGATCGCTTTGGTGAGCTCTTGAATCGTCGTTGTACCATCGCCATCACTATCTAAAGTGCTAAGATCGAGAGTGAAACTCTCACCATCAAGATTAAGCGTCATTTCGCCAGAGGCTGGAATAGCTGTATCGCTTGATAGGTCCTTTGGCATACCCGCCGCAAACTGATGAGCACTGGCGAGCTGTTTCACAAAGAACTGATAGGTGCCGGCAATCGCAGTAGAGTCAGCCGATGCAGTGAGATAGCCTTCTTGAGACAAGGTGGCGCTGTTTTTAAGCACACTGTCATCACTGCCACTCATCTCACCCAGTTTCTTTTCAAAGTCCTTGAGTGCAGTTTCAATGGCACTGAGCGCATCAATTTTCGTTTGGTAGCCCTTGGATTGCAGTTGATAGCGCATCTGGAACGACTGCACATCGTAGGTGGCTAACTGAGTGGCCATGGTTATTGGGTCTAGTGAACTCACAGAAGTGCTCCTTTTGTTGCTGATCGCAACAGGTAAACCATTTGCGATGTAGATAATGTCTAATCAAGATGTGTGCCATTGATTTTCATTAATAAAATCAATGTTTAATGCATGCTTTTTGGGTTTTAGGGAAGCAGAGTTTCCTATGGGGTTTCTTCCGCTTTTCCTTTCTCACACAATGACTTGGCATGTAGTAGTAAGGCGACCTATCGCTGAGCCTGTTAAGGCCGTTATGAATGAAATTGGAAATTTGCGACAGGCGTTCCTTTTTTGCTTTTATTCCAATAAAAAAGCCTCCCCAGTAGGGAGGCCAAGGACGGATGAAAAGCTACAAAGTAGTGTTCATCATAGAGAAATGGTTAGCTAGAAGCGACATCGCCATGCCCGGTAGCTGCTTAGATTGCGCCAGCATTTGAGTGCCCGCTTGCATTAGCATTTGGTTCTTAGTCATGTTTGCTGATTCAACTGCGAAGTCTGCATCAGTGATACGACCTTTCGAAGCTGCTAGGTTTTCTGACATGTTTTGTAGGTTGGTGATGGTGTGCTCAAGGCGGTTGATGTTGGCACCGAACTGAGCGCGAGTTGCACCTAAGTCATCAATAAGTGAGCTTGCTGTTGTCATAGCTGAAGTAGCATTTGTTTGAGACGAGATGTCACCATTAGCTGACGCCGCTGCTGTAGCTAGTGTAGTACCTGCAGCAATTGCTGTATTGCCATAGTCAGATGTTGTTGCGTATGTGAATCCGGCATCAGTTTCGTCCCAAGCGTCAGCGATAGCGAGGTCAGCAATAGCATCAGCATCACCAGCTGCTTCCAGTTTCACTAGTTCATCATAACTCGCATAAGTGCCAGTCAAACCACCACCACCGCTTTGTGCTACTACTAGATCATCTAGCGCACCTTGAGCTTGAGCAGCCCATGAGCCAGCTTCTAGTGTTTGACCAATTTTTGTTGCTTGGCTTGAGATATCGACACTAAGAGTCTCAGAAGTAGTTGAGCCAATCTGGAATGTAGCTGCAGTATTTGTCAGTGAATCTACTGAGGAGCCAGCAAATAGCGAGCGACCACCAAAGTTAGAGTTCTCAAAAATATTAACCAGTTCTGATTGAAGTTGTTGGTACTCTGCATTCAGAGCCGTGCGGTCAGCTTCAGTGTTGGTGCCGTTCGCTGCTTGTGTTGCAAGGTCATTCATGCGGTAAGCGATGTTCGTCATCTCATCCATTGCACCTTCTGCTGTTTGCAGAAGGGAGATGCTGTCTTGAGCGTTGCGCATAGCAACAGACATACCGCGGTTTTGCATCTCAAGGCGGTTAGAGATTTGAAGACCTGCTGCATCGTCAGCCGCTGAGTTGATGCGAAGACCAGTACTTAGACGCTCCATCGATGTGTTTAGTAGATCGTTAGTGCGGTTTAGGTTGTTTTGAGTAACTAGCGAAGCGTAGTTAGTGTGCATTGATAGAGCCATTGTGAATTCTCCTAGATTTGTCTCAATGTGGGACTATCGCCCCGCTCACTAACTAGAGGCGGTTGGTTGATTTTGAAAATTAATTGGAAATAAGAAAAAAAGCTAAGAAATTGAAAAGTAGTGGGAAAGTTGTGATGTTGGTTCAAGGTTGATGGGTAAAATGGTCCTTGTTCCTTGGTCCTTGATCCTCGGGGCTCCTACCACCAAGGACCTAGGGCCGCTCTTACCCTTTCTTTTATCTATTCTTCTACCTGCCTAACAATCGCTTCAATTTCTTCATCCACAAACTCGGTCTTCGCCGATTGATACATATTGTCGATACTGGCATCGAGTAGCGCTTGTTGTTGGTCGCGTTCGGCTTGCTCCTGCGCGAGTTGGTGCTGGGCTTCGATTTGTTGGTCGGCCAGCTGTTCGGCTTTGGCGCGCTCGCGCTGTTTTTGCGCATTTCTGCTTTGGGATCTTCAAAGCCTTTGAAGTGCACGGGAATGGGCACGTCAGAGACGTAACCAAAATAGTATTTAGCGCCGAGCATCTTGTATTGCGACAAGGTATTTTGGCTGGTAACGCGACCTGCTACTAACGTGGCTTTGCGGCGCTTGATGTAGCGGATTACCGGCAGTAGCGCGCGCTTTTCATCTTGGCTATCGAGTGAATTAGAAATCTTAATCGTCTGCGGATCAAATGGCGTTAAGTACTCTAAGTCACTGATCGGTAGGTGAACATCAAAACAGACTTTATGGAAGCGATCTTCAAGTCGCTCCAGCATGGCTTTGGTGGCAGGATTGCTGGCCTCACCTGGTGTGAGGTATAGGCTCGGGATCAACATCGACATCGGCTGTTTGAAGTGCTGACCGAGCTGGTCGATAAAGTGTTTGCCTTCTGGGCGCAGCAAGGTGCAGGCGTTCATGGAAAACACTAGGTTGTTGAGTAGATCTGGGTGGAAGGTTTCCAGCTCAAATTGGGTTTGCCTAACCGCCAGATACAGGGCGAATAAGTCGAGCGCTGCACGCACGGTATCTGACATATCGAGCGCGAAAACACTGAGATCTTTTTTGTCCCCATAACGCAAGGTGATGTACTGATACTCTATCTCGTCACTGCTGCAATACCGAATAGGCTGGCACGCATGACACACCTCATCGGCGGCCATGAGCTCGGCAAGTTTATGATCGTCGTCGGTGACCGCATTGTCCTCTATCATGCGCAGCACGAAGAGGAACTGGGCCCTATAGCTACTTAAATTATCCAAGGTTTCCTACCACGTTGATTTGTTTGCTTTCAGGGATTTCGTTGTATGACAACACGGCCAATCCCTGTGAGAAGGTGCGGGCATAGCGCGCAATCAGCGGCCTTAGCTGCGGCATCACCAAGAGTATTGGTGCCAATCCTTGCTGCTTTAGCTGCTGTTGTATTAGAGGCAGATTCTGTTGGAACTGACTCAAAATATTCGGTTCAATCGGGAAGCTATCCAGAATCACGTTACCATTCGCTTGCGCTTGATGCAGTGATTGCATCAGCATTTGTTCTAACTCATCGGAAAGGGCGTATACGTTGAGCTCTTTGCGCTGGCCTGCGACGAGGTTAACCAGAGTGCGGCGTAATGCACAACGCACGTCCGAGGCAAGCAGGATCGGCTCTTTGGTGTTCTCTGCCGACTCCAACATGGTGTTGGCAATGGTGCGAATGTCTTTTAGCGGTACCTGATCGAGCAGCAGTTGTCTGTACACCTTTAACTGCTGCGCTGGGTTTAAAGCTGCACCGAGTGCTTCAGCAAGCTTGGGCGCTTGTTGGGTTAAACGCAGGTTCATCGCGTCGACATCATCGTGGGTAAATAGCTCCGCTAGATGAGACTTCATGACTTTACTGATATGGGTCGCAATCACGGTGGCGTCGTCCACCACTTGATAGCCCATGTTGAGCGCTTTGGCTTTGTCGTTGTGCTCAATCCAAACCGCAGGTAGGTGATAAGCAGGATCACTACCTAAGATACCGTCGACTTCGCCATAGGTTTCGCCCACAGCGATTGCCATGAGGCGGTCTGGCTCGATAAAGCCTTCTTCGATGACCTCACCGTTGAGCGCAATGGTGTATTGATTGGGTTTTAGGCTTAGGTTGTCGCGAATGCGTACTTCTGGCAGTAAAAAGCCGACTTGCTCTGAAAGGTTCTTTCGTACCCCGCGAATACGCTGCAGCACTGGCGCGCCTTGTTCTTTGTTCACCAGGTGTACTAGACGGTAACCCAGCGCGAGCGACAAACTTTGCACGTGGGGAATATCATCCCAAGAGAGCGGTTGTTCGCTGTCGTTTTGCATCGCATGGCTGATGGCTTCGACTTCATCAAGCTGCGGATCATCACTTGGGGCTTTGGATTGCTTCCAGCCCGCAAAGGCTAAAACGGCGGCGAAGGTAAAGAAGGCCAAGTGTGGCATGCCCGGTACTAAACCAATAATCAGCATGATCGCCGAAACGGTGTACAGTGTGGCTGGCGTTGCTAACAGCTGCTTTTGCATGGTGTCGGCCATGTCGCTGTCACTGTCATTAATGCGCGTCACAATAATGGCAGCTGCGGTCGCAAGTAGCAGCGATGGGATTTGTGCTACCAAGCCATCACCGATGGTCAGCAGGGCGTAGGTTTTAAATGCTTCTGATGCTGGCAGTCCATGCTCAAATACACCAATGCTGATACCGCCAATGATGTTGATGAACAGGATCATCAAACCCGCTACCGCATCGCCGCGCACAAACTTGGACGCACCATCCATCGAACCGTGGAAATCGGCTTCGTTAGCCACTTCTTTACGTCGGGTACGCGCCGCTTCTTGGTCGATAAGACCGGCGTTCAAGTCTGCATCGATCGCCATCTGTTTGCCTGGTAGGGCATCTAGGGTAAAGCGTGCCGATACCTCAGAAATACGCTCACCACCTTTGGTGATCACCACAAAGTTAATGATCATCAAGATGACAAAAATCACCATACCGACCACATAGTTGCCGCCAATCACCACTTCACCAAACGCTTGAATCACCTTACCTGCGGCATCGCCACCGTTGTGACCCTCAAGCAAAACAATACGGGTTGAGGCTACGTTGAGCGTCAAACGCATTAAGGTGGCGATCAGCAAGATGGTCGGGAATACCGAGAAGTCGAGCGGACGTTTCGCCGTGGTACTGACAAGCAGCACCAAAATCGCCAACACGATGTTGAAGGTAAACAGCGCATCCAGCAGCAAAGGTGGCAATGGCAAAATCACCATGGCCAAAATCATCAGCAGAACAATGGGAATGCCGATGTATCCTTTTCCTGAGCGTCTAAGTTGATGAAGACGATTCAACATATGTGTTCCTTTGTTGTTTCGAGTGCGCTAAGCAGATTAATGCTGCAAGTGCTTAGGGATAGTAAACGACGGTAGCGGCATCGGTTTTTTACCGCTGCCGCGACGAAATGCTTTGAGCTGCATGACGTAGGTCAGTATGTGCGCCACGGCGATATAGAGTTGGCTGGGTATGGCTTGCTCTATCGCAGTGGTATGGTAAATGGCACGAGTGAGTGGCGGTGAATTAAGCACCTCCACGTTGTTTTCTCTGGCAATGCGCTGAATGTGCATGGCGGTTTCATCGATGCCTTTGGCGACCACAAAGGGTGCTTCCGATAAATCGGTGTCGTACTTGAGAGCGACCGCGTAGTGAGTCGGGTTGGTGATCACCACATCGGCTTTTGGCACCGCTTGATCGATTTTGCGACGAGCGAACTGCTGTTGGATTTGGCGAATGCGCTGTTTCACCTCTGGTCGACCTTCGTTGTTCTTGTACTCTTCTTTGAGCTCTTGCTTTGTCATTTTGAGCTGCTTTAGGTGCTCGTAACGCTGGTAGGGATATCAATCACCCCGAAAATCAGCAGTGCTACGCCCATCAAAAGCAAGCCTTCAAACAAGATGGTCATGACCAGGGTAATGCCCTGATTCAATGTCAGCTTTTGCATCCCGAGTAGCTGTGAAAAGTTGCTGTCGAGATAGGTATAAAGCAGGGCAAAAATCACCGCGACCTTGAGTGAGGACTTAATGAGCTCAACTACAGAGCGCGAAGAGAACATGCGCTTGATGCCAGATAAAGGATTGAGTTTACTCAGCTTTGGCTGAATATTGGCAGGGCGAAACATCCAACCGCCTAAAATCAGACTGCTGCCAACGGAGGCAATGATGATGACCGCAAACAGCGGCAGCAGCAGCTCAATGATGATCGCCAGACTCTGCCCAAGTTGCTCGAGCATTTGTTGTGGGTTTTCTAGATCGTGGCGCGTTAGCGACATATTGAAGTGAAACACCCCAGAGATATGCTCCCAAATCCAAGGCAGCTGCTGTAGAAAAACATCGCCACTATCAAAAACAGCACGGCTGTGGTGAATTCTTTGGCGCGGGGTATTTGGCCTTCTTGCCTCGCCTTTTTGACTTTCTGGGGCGAGGCTTTTTCGGTTTTGTCCTGACTCGACTGCTCACTCATGCGCCGCCCACCATAAACAGGTTGAGGTAAGAGAGTGTCTCGTGCACCAGTGCGGTATAGCGGCTTGGGATACCGCTCACCGTGATCAAAATACTAAATAGACCCAGCAACATGGTCATAGGAAAGCCAAGCGCGTAGACGTTCAAACTCGGCGCGGCGCGGTTCATCACACCAAAACTGATGTTGGCAAGCAACATAGACACAATCGCCGGTAGCGCCAGTGCCAAAGCTGACGCGAACATCCAGCCAAATAGCGAGACCAAACTATCGAGTGAGAACACCGATAACCCTGAACCTACCGGCCAAACGACAAAGCTTTGCACCAGAATGTCGATGACTAGCAGATGTCCTTCAAGCGCCAGAAACAGCAAGGTACAGAGCAGCAAAAAGATGCGACCGAGAATGGCGACCGATAGACCATTGACCGGATCGTTCATAATGGCCATGCCGAGACCCATTTGCAGTGACACTATCTGTCCCAGCATGGTGAAGATATTGAAAAACAGATGCAGAATAAGCCGAAGAACACGCCCCACATGGCTTGTTCAAAGGCGAGAAACAGCGACGTCATAGAAAATAAGTCGACAGCGGGCATCGCTGGCATCAGTGGTGCGGTGATCACCACAATCGATAGGGCGAGCAGCGCTCTTACCCAAACTGGAATTAACGCGTCGCCGAAAAATGGCATGGCCAAAAAAGCAGCCCCAATCCTGAAAAAGGGCCACCATAATTGGCCGAGCCATTGTGAAATTTCGGCGAACGTAATTTGCATCAACCAATCATCCCTGGAATGTTGTGGAACAAGTAGTCGAATAATTCCATCAGTTTTCTCAGCATCCAGTGGCCGGCAAAAATCACCATCAGCAAGGTAGCCAGTAGCTTAGGGAGAAAGCTCAATGTTTGTTCTTGGATCTGTGTTGCGGCTTGAAACACCGCAATCACTAAACCAACCAAGAGTCCGGGTACCACGAGTACCATCACCATAGTGATGATGAGCCAAACGGCGTTAGAGAACAGCGCGACAGTCATTTCTGGGGTCATAGCGTGTCCTTACCCGGTACTAAAGCTGGCAGAAAGTGTGCCTACCGTCATCGCCCAGCCATCGACCAATACGAACACCACCAACTTAAATGGCAGTGACACAATTAGCGGCGACAGCATCATCATACCCATGGCCATCAAGACACTAGCTACCACTAAGTCGATGATCAAAAAAGGAATAAACAGCATAAAACCAATCTGGAATGCAGTTTTTAGCTCACTGATAACAAACGCAGGCAGCACAATCGCGAACGAGATCTCTTCCACATCAGAATCAACAGGCTCATTGGCAATGCGCAGCATTTGCTCCAGCGAGTTGCGCTGGGTTTGCGCCAACATAAAGTGACGAACCGGCTTTTCTGCAGTTGAGAATGCTTGCATCAAAGTGATTTCACCCTGGTCGTAGGGCAAAAACGCATTCTCATACACATCGCTCCAGACTGGGCGCATGATGAGAATACTCAAACACAAGGCAATACCAATTAGCACTCGGTTGGGCGGGCTTTGCTGCAAGCCGAGGGCTTGACGCAAGATTGCCAACACAACAATGATGCGCGTGAAGCTGGTGGCCATCAGCAAGAACGCCGGCAAAAAGCTCAGCGCTGTCATCAGTAGCAAAATCTGCAGCTTAACGCTGTACTCTTGTTCCGACTGACCATCGTTGACAGTCAAAAAAGTCAGTCCATTCTCAGCCCAAGCTGGCTGGCTACTAAGTAATAGCAGCACGCCAACCACACAGAGCGAGGCGAGTGTGCGCCATCTCGGTGTAGGAAATGTTTGAGTGCTTAAGCTCAACATGCTCGGTTACTTACCCATGGAAGTGAGCGCGGATTCCACTACGTCGATAAGGCGCAGGCCGTACTTATCATTGACGACCACAACTTCCGCGTGTCCCATCAGGGAGCCATTCACTTTCACATCCAGTGGTTCGCCGTTGAGTTTATCTAGCTCAATAATGCTGCCTTCTCCCGCCGTCATTAGGTCGCCAAGGGCAATCTCTTTGCTGGCGACTTCCAGCGTTACGGTAACAGGAATGTTTTTGAAAAAATCCAGATTGCGTGTCGCGGTGTTCGGCGCGGCAGCAACCGGCGTATCGGTATCGAAATCTTCCAGTTCAAAATCATCGAACTGTAAATCGTTGCTATCGAAAGCCGTCTGATCTAGCGATTCGCTCATCGGTGGGTTTCCTTATCTTCGTTTAAAATCAGTACCAGTTGGCCGTCTTGTTCGGCGACACGACCTGTAAACAGCGTTTGTTTGCCGATGTTAACTGGGGCGTGGTTAAGTAATTCGATAGGTAGAATGTCGTCTGGTTTGAGATCGAGAACCTGAGTCAATGGCATGACACTCTTGCTCAATTGCACATTCAATTTGACTGGCGTGGTGTGAAGTGCCTGACAGAATTCGCTGGCCAGCTCTGGGTTGGCCGTAAGCTCAAGCTCGCTGACCAAGGTCTGAATCAGATCGCTATCCAGCACCATGGTGAGGGGCGCCTGCTTATCTTGCATCTGAATCGTTAGGGTGGCGACAATGCCAATCCCGGTTAGGGTCTCGAGTTCTTGCGTTTGCCAGGTGTCATTTGGGGCAATCCAGCTTGCTACATGTTTGCTGATACGTTGCAGCAAACGAACATCGCTGTTGGTGAGTTCCGCTTGGCTGCGCTCGATGCCTGCACCGTAGAATTCATCGGAGAGTCTCATGAGCATCATGGGCTCAACAGAGACATACAGTGCGCCTTGAGTGGCGTGCTTTTGCGCTGCGCAGTTGCGGCTATCAAGTAGATTTGCACCTAGCGTACTGAGCTGAATGTCAGTCAGTTCGACATGAATGCTAGGCGTTTTTAACCAAGCTTGAAGTTCGTTGGTTAAATATTGCTGTGAGCTATTAATAATCGACTCAAGCTTATTTTTGATGATATGAATAGGCTTGCCTAATAATTCAACATTTAGTGCTTGAACAGAATCTGATTCGGTTACAATTTGTTCATCCATATTCATCTTAAATCTCTTGACTGATTTACCTGTTGTAAATGACACGCTAATTGGCGTTAACAATGTCATTTTTCGTCAGTCTACTCTGGTTTTTTTAGTTGTTTTTAGCCCTTGAATGTAAATCTGTGAACTTGGTTCATATGTTTGTTATCACTTAATAAACCATCTTTAAATATAAAATAAATGCAGGTAGCTTACTTCAATAATAATTATATCTCGGTGTTTAATTCGCCAGATAAATAGCCTGTACACCGCATGGGCTATCAGTGTCAGAATGAGTGATTTACCTAAATTTATGTTTTATAAGCACTTGATTGATGTCTTTCAAGCGGTGTGGCTTATATGACACTAGGTTTGTATATGTCAGCAACATAAACATTAGATGGATGGCAATATGAATTCTCGGGCAGGGAAAAATAGAATTCCTTTATTATCGACCAGTTTTTCTTGGTCAAAGGATTGTAAAATACAGTTCCAAACTAAAGTTGTTAATAAATTGTTTGTGTTACTTGTTTCTAGCAGCTTTGTTTTTGGGACTAATCTCTCATTTGGCGCTGACGTTAATATACCTATGGATTTGGTTAATTGGCAGGCCAAAGAGGGTGAATTTGAGTGTCTGCTTGAACATCAACTGCCAAATAATATGGGGAAGTTTTACTTCCACGCGGAACCAAATAATCCGCTTTCCGCTGTTCTTTATTTACCGAATAAACCTATTCAACAAGCCGAGTTATTTCAGCTGACTGCGCCTTGGCAAACTCCAACGCAGCACAGCATGGTCGACAGAGCGGCAAAAACCACCACGGGCTATGCGATCTTTGATGTTGGCATTGAGCCGTTGCTCGGTGCTATGAGCAAAGGCGCTTGGATGCGAGTGAGCGCGATGTCGGATGCGCATACGCCCAGCGACGCTTACGTATTGCCATCGACTCGCATTGAGTCTGCGTTTGTTCGATTCAACGCTTGCCGTATTGCGCTTCCAGAAATGAGCTATCAGCAAGCACGCGACGTGGTGCTGAACTTTGAATTTGGCCAACGTGTGGTGTCGAGCGAACAGCGTCGTACCTTGGAATCCTTAGTGAGCTACCTCAATGCAGACCATAGCGTGTCTAAAGTGCTGGTCGATGGCCATACCGACAATGTAGGCAGTACCACGAGTAATTTACAGATGTCGCGCGTGCGAGCTGATGATGTGGCCAGCACCTTGATGGAGCTTGGCGCACCGAAGTCGCTTATTGAAGTCCGTGCCCATGGCGCTCGTTACCCAGTGAGCACCAAATGATACCGAATTTGGCCAAGCGAAAAACCGTCGCGTCACCGTACGCGTAGTCAGACACGATTCTTCACAATCAGCGTCTTCAATGGATCAGAAGACAGAGGTGCAATAAATGCCAACTCAGCTAATGCATAAGGATATTCTCTTCGTTGAGCCTTGCGACATCAATGCCGCGCCGATAATCGACTTGCTGACAGAGCAGGGCTTTAGCGTGACGCATGTGAAAACAGGACGTGCGGCACTGCTCCAAGATAAAGCCACCATCAGCTTAATCAGCTCAGCGCTGCCGGACATGAGTGTTCGTGAATGGATTGCTTGTCATCAACGTAAATCCAATCCGGGTGTGGCGATTGCCATTGTTGAACAAGACCAGGGGATCTTGGCGGCCGAAGCAATGAAAGCAGGTGCGACGGATTACCTATTGCGACCATTTGAAGGCGCGCAGCTACTGAGCCTAATTCAGCGCGTGGAAGCGCTGGAAAAACCGATGGCAAACATCGTGGCGGAATCATGGCGCAGTAAACAAGTATTGCAATTGGCGCATCGTGCCGCTTGCACGAGCGCTAGCGTATTGATTACGGGTGAATCGGGTACCGGTAAAGAAGTATTGGCTCGCTATGTTCACGATCAATCCCCACGCAGCAATCAGCCTTTTGTGGCAGTGAACTGTGCAGCAATCCCAGAATCGATGCTCGAAGCCGTGCTGTTTGGTCACGTTAAAGGTGCCTTTACCGGCGCGACAGGCTCTCAGTCGGGTAAGTTTGAAGAGGCTAATGGCGGCACCATTTTGCTCGATGAAATTGGTGAAATGTCACCAGCAGTACAAGCTAAGTTGCTGCGTGTGCTGCAAGAGCGAGAGGTCGAGCGTGTTGGCAGCCATAAAGCGATCGCTTTGGATATTCGTGTGATTGCCGCGACCAACAAAGACCTTCGTGAGGAAGTGCGTAAAGGTCAGTTCCGAGAAGATCTCTATTACCGTCTAGATGTGCTGCCACTGCACTGGCCACCACTGCGCGATCGCAAAGAAGACATTTTGCCGATCAGCCAATTCTTCATCAACAAATACAAAGAGCACAGCAATTGCCATTTATCGGCGGATGCCGAGCAAGCGCTGTGTCACTACCACTGGCCGGGTAATATCCGCGAGCTTGAAAACGTCATTCAGCGTGCCTTAGTCATGCGTCACGGCGACTACATTACTGCGCACGACTTGATGCTGCCAGTCGAACTGCCAACGGCAAGCGCGGCTATCCATCAAGGGATGGGAAAACAAGGTATGGGGCATGTGGAAGTGAAAAAACAGGCCGAGTTCCAGTTTATTCTCGAAAAGTTGCGCCAATTTGGCGGTAACCGCACGAAAACAGCGGATGCGCTTGGGGTAACTACACGTGCACTGCGCTACAAGCTAGCCGCGATGCGTGAGCAAGGAATTGATTTACAGTCAGCCATCGGCTCGGCTGCATAAAGGAGAAATTAGATGGCGATGCAACCTATCAATAATGCCGTATCCGCAGAGCAGTTGATGCTGACCAAGATGCAAGCGATGCAGCAGCAAGTTCAACCGGACTTTATGGTGACCAACAATCCTATGGATACGCAAAAGGTCAATCAACCGTTGGCGTTTTCTGGGGCGATGAAAAATGTCCTCGATATGGTCAATGAGCACCAATCGCTAGCATCGAAGAAAATGACGGCGGTGGAAACGGGTCAAAGTGATGACTTGGTGGGCGCGATGATTGCCAGCCAAAAAGCCAGCTTGTCTTTCTCGGCACTGATGCAGGTTCGCAACAAGGTCGTGGCGTCCTTTGAAGATGTCATGAAGATGCCGGTGTAACCTATGTCTGAATTAGCACCTCAAACGGCGACCATGCCGGGCTCTATTGATGTCGCGCCTAAGTCGGCATCCCAAACAGACGACGTTCAAGCCAGATTGAAAAAGCTATGGTCGAGCTCGCAGCGAAATCTTGTATTGTCTGCTGTGTTGGCGGCGATTGTTGCGGCGATCATTGTGGTCGCGCTATGGAGTTCATCGCAAAGTTATCGTCCTCTGTATAGCCAGCAAGAGCGTTTTGATATTGGCGAAATTGTTTCGGTGTTGGAGTCGGAAGGCATCGCTTATCGTCTTCAAGAACAAAATGGCCAAGTGCTTGTTGCCGAAGGGCAAGTGGCGAAGATCCGTATGCTACTGGCAGCGAAGGGCGTTAAAGCTCAGTTGCCAACCGGTCTGGATTCTCTCAAAGAAGACAGCTCACTGGGTACCAGCCAATTTATGGAAAACGCGCGCTATCGTCATGGCTTAGAAGGGGAGTTGGTTCGCACCATCATCTCTCTTAATGCCATTTCCAATGCTCGTGTGCATTTAGCCATTCCAAGACAAACCCTGTTTGTGCGCCAACAAGGTGAAGATCCTTCGGCGTCGGTGATGATTGAGCTAAAACCGGGTGAAGATCTCAAGCCGGATCAAGTGGAAGCGATCATCAACTTGGTGGTGGGCAGTGTCACCGGTATGAAGTCTGAGGCGGTATCGGTCATTGACCAATACGGCCGCTTGCTCAGTGCGGATGTTGCTTCGGCGGCAACCGGCAAGGTGAATGCGAAATATCTGGAGTATCAAAAGAACGTTGAGAAGCAGATCATCCAGCGCGCCGCCGACATGCTAACGCCGATTGTTGGGCCAAGTAACTTCCGTGTTCAAGTCGCAGCGGATATGGATTTCAGCCAAGTTGAAGAGACTCAAGAAATACTCGATTCCAACCCGGTGGTACGTAACGAGCACAGCATTCAAAATAACACCGTCGATAAGATTGCTCTTGGTATTCCGGGCTCTTTAAGTAACCAACCGCCAGTCACGGGTGAGGTGCCAACCAACGACAGTCAAAATACCAACGCACGTAGTGAGCTGAATCGTCAGTATGCGGTCGGTAGCAGCGTTCGTCGCACTCAGTACCAACAAGGTCAAATCGATAAGTTGAGTGTTTCTGTTCTACTTAACGAAACCGCAGCGCCAAACGGCACGGCGTGGACACCGGCAGAGCGTGCACAAATCTCTACCATGATCACCGATGCAGTGGGCATCTCTACCGAGCGTGGCGATAGTCTGAGCTTGATGAGCTTTAACTTCACGCCAATCGAAATTGAAGCGCCGCCAGCGATGCCGTGGTGGCAAGATCCTACGGTTCAGCAGCCGCTGCGCTACGTGATTGGTGGCATGCTTGGCATGGCAATGATCTTCTTTGTGTTGCGTCCACTGATCATGCATTTAACCGGCGCCGACAAGCGTGGTCATGAACTGGAGTTCGCTGAGCCTCAAGAAGAAGAGTACCAAGAAAACATTCAAACGCGCGAAGAGCGTGAGCGCGAAGAGCGTCTCAACCGCAAGCTAACGGAGCGCGGAATTGAGTCGACATCGTCTGGACTGGATGCGAGCAGCGATATGTTGCCACCGCCGGGATCACCGCTTGAACTGCAATTGAAACATCTACAACTTATCGCGACCGAAGAGCCGGAGCGCGTGGCCGAAGTCCTTAAACAATGGGTAAACGTCAATGAAAACAGCACAGTCAACGCCAGCAACGCTTAGTCACGTCGAACGCACGGCATTGGTGCTGCTCGGCATGGGAGAAGATGCCGCCGCACAGGTATTGCGTCACTTCTCTCGTGATGAAACTCAGCGCGTCACCAAAGCATGGCAAAGCTCAGTGGCATCAAGAGTGACAGTGCGAAGAATGTTATTCAGCACTTCTTTGACGACTTTAGGCAGCACAGTGGTATTCGCGGCGCATCAAAAGAGTACTTGTCGAATACGCTGCGCAAGGCTTTGGGTAACGATTTGGCTAAAGGCCTACTGAACAACCTATACGGCGATGAAATTCGCAATAACATGCAGAGATTGCAATGGGTCGAAGCTGAAGTCCTGGCGCGCTTTGTTGCCAGTGAACACCCGCAAATGCAGGCGATTTTCTTAGCTTACTTGCCACCAGAAACCTCATCGCAAGTGCTGAACCACTTGCCATCGGACTACCATGATGAGCTGCTGTATCGCATTGCCACATTGCAAGATATTGATCATCAAGTGGTGGGCGATCTGAATGAGCTGATTGAGCGCTGCATCGAGCAAGTTTCGGTGAGTCAGAGTGCGCCAATGTCTGGCGTGAAGCAAGTGGCTGACATCATCAACCGCTTCTCTGGCGACCGCGCCATGTTGATGGAAATGCTCAAGCTGCATGATGAGAAGGTGGTGAGCGAAATTGAAGAGAACATGTTCGACTTTATGGTACTTGGCAGACAGCGTGAAGACACTATGGATGCTTGGTACAACAGGTGCCTGTCGAGCTATGGTCTGTTGCACTGAAAGGCGCGGAAATTACCTTGCAGCAAGCAATCAAAGCTCGATGCCGCAGCGTATGGTCAAAGCGCTAGAAGATGACATGCAACTGCGCGGCGCCGTACCGCTGAGTGCTGTGGAGCGTGCCCGCAATGAGATCATGCAAATCATCAAAGAGATGTCGGAAGCTGGTGAGATTGAACTAACTCTGTATCAAGAGCAGACGGTGGAGTAATCATGACGCGCAGCAAAGTATTCACATTGCCAGCAACAGGTTATCGTCAGCACCGCTTTCCGCCTGTTGCTCAGCCTTCTGCCAGTGAAGAACTGGCGGCGGATCTCAACTGGGATGACGCACCGACGCAAATGGATATTCAGCAGCGTCTGGAAGAGGGTTTTCAACAAGGCCTTGAGCGCGGTCATCGCGAAGGGTTTAACCAAGGCGTTGAACAAGGCAAGCAGCAAGGGATAACCGAAGGCCAGAAAGAAGGTTTTCAGCAAGGCTTTGTCTCAGGTGAGCAAGCTGGCAAGCAGACCTACTTGGACGCCGTCAAACCGGTGAACGATATTTATGTGGCGCTCTCGCGCTGGCAGGAAGAGAAAGAGCAGCAGCAACGGCATGTGATTTGTGAGTTGGTGCAAAAGGTTGCCCAGCAAGTCATCCGCGCGGAACTGACACTAATGCCGCAGCAAATACTCGCACTAGTTGATGAAACGCTGGAAGCCATGCCGGGTAAGTCGGAAAAGGTCACCGTGTTCCTAAACCCTCAAGACCTAGAGCGTATTACTGATATCAATCCAGAACTTGCCGCAGGCTGGAAGCTGGTGGCGAAAGCTGAACTTCCAGTTGGTGGCTGTCATCTGGTCACCGATGAGGCAGAAGCGGATGCCAGTTGTGACTCTCGCTTAGAGACGTGCATGGATGCGGTAAAAGAGCACTTGCTGGATGAAGTGATTGCCAATGACGCTGAGGAACGCGATGTCTAACATCTCGCCGCTTCTTAACGACCGCTTACACGATGCGATTGCCTCGTTAAGTACCATTCCCGTCGCGCGAGTGACAGGGCGTTTGGTAAAAGTGAATGGCCTGATGCTACAAGCGGTCGGTTGCCGATTTAAGCTCGAGCAGCGCTGCTTGGTAGAAACCGACGAAGGCGACATGATTGAAGCTCAGGTAGTGGGTTTTGACCATAATATTGCTTATCTCATGCCTGTGCGCAGACTGGGCGGACTGTTTGCTGGTGCCAAAGTGGTGCCGCTCGATGGCGATAGCTCGGTCAAGTCTGGGCAATCACTGGTTAGGCGTGTGGTGAATGGATTGGGGGAAGCGCTTGATGATGGCGTGAAACTCAAAGGCGGCGAGCGAGTATCGTTGGAGCCAAATCCCATCAACCCACTTAAAAGACGCCCGGTGGATACGCCGCTCGATGTCGGCGTGCGCGCCATTAATGGTTTGCTCACCGTGGGTAAAGGTCAGCGCATCGGTTTGATGGCGGGCAGTGGTGTCGGTAAAAGTGTTTTGATGGGGATGATCACTCAAAACACCGAAGCGGACGTGATTGTGGTTGGACTCATTGGTGAACGTGGCCGTGAGGTGCGTGAATTTATCGAGCGCAACCTTACCGAAGAGATGCGCCGCAAAGCGATCATCATTGCCGCTCCTGCTGATGAATCACCGCTTATGAGACTGCGAGCGACTCAGCTATGTCATCGCGTGGCGGAGTATTTTCGAGATAAAGGCAATGACGTGTTGCTGCTGATGGATTCACTCACCCGCTATGCCATGGCGCAGCGTGAAATCGCGCTCGCACTGGGCGAGCCGCCGGCTTCACGAGGGTACCCGCCTTCGGTATTCAGTGTCTTGCCGCAGCTATTGGAGCGTGCCGGTAACAGCGAACACCCTGATGGCAGCTTAACCGCTATCTATACTGTGCTGGCAGAGGGTGACGACCAGCAAGATCCTGTGGTCGATTCGGCGCGAGCTATTCTTGATGGCCATGTCGTGCTGTCTCGTCAGCTCGCGGAGCAAGGTCATTATCCGGCGATTGATATCAATGCTCGATCAGCCGCTGTATGTCGGGTTGTACCCCGCAAGCGCATTCCACCATTGCGAATCAATTCAGGCAGCTTTACTCGAGCTATCTGCAGGTCAAAGAACTGCTGCCACTTGGCGGATATCAACCGGGGCAAGATCCAGAACTAGACCGTGCGGTAGCGATGCATCCTCAGCTCAAAGGTTATCTACTGCAAGACGCCAACGAAGCGGTGAATCTTACCCGTAGCTTGACTGAGCTCGCGACGCTGTTTCAGGCTCAGCCGAGTGCTTGATTGGAATCACTCGTTAAGGATTAACAACGTAGGCTAAGGAGGGGAAGAGTGGAAAGTAAGATTCGCGCCGTCGGTAAGATGACCCAAGTAGAAGAGCTAAGACGTGATCAAATTGGCGCTCAGCTAGAGTCGATGCGTCATCAAAGTGAGCACCTAAGCCAGCAACTCGCGGCACTATCCGAACTCAAAGCACGCAACTTCCAAGGGGCAACTAAAACCTGCAGTGTGGGTTTGATGAACCTCAATCTCGCCGACCAAATGCTGCAAAAAATGCTGCTTCATCATCAGCAAGAGCAGGCCGTGATGGAAGCTCAATGTCAGTCGGTTCAAAAACAGCTTCAGCAAAAAGCGGCGCGAGTACAAGGCTTGGAGCAGGTACTTGAGCGCTGGAACAAAAAACAGAATTACGAAAAAGCGAAGCGTGAGCAAAAGCTTATCGAAGACATTATCAACGCCCGTTTCAAGCGTCGCGACCTGTAAATATCTGGACATTTATCCAGTATAAATTACCATTAGCGTAAGAGTTTCGGCTGATGGCAAGCAAAGCATGCAATGGATCATTGATAATCAAACCCTCCTACTTTCAATCACTTCACTAGGCTCAGTGGTCGGTTTTTCCGCCGCCGCAGTACTGCATTTTAAATCTCGTCAGTTGCAAGCTTTGGCAGAGCACAAAGCAGGGCTAGAAGCCTCTGTGTTAGAGCAGCAAATCGAGCGTCTGAAAACCGAACTACAAGAAGCAAAACAAGAGCTTGATGAGCTTGATGATGAGCGAGATAAGTCGGCATTTGAACTGAAGCAAGCGCATGGCAAGGTGATGGCGGCGATGGAGAAGCTGCGTTATTTCGATGCCGTGAAGCAAGAGCGTCAGCAATACGCCAGCGAGCTTGAGCAAGTGAAGCAGCAGCGCGCCCAATCGGAAGCCCAACTGCGTGAGCAGCTTGCTACCTATCAACAGCAGCAGCGCTCGGACAGCGAGAAATTAGAGTTGTTGCAGCAATCCGAGCTGCGATTAAAGGAGCAGTTCGAACGTCTCGCCAATCAGGTATTTGAAGCCAAAACCGCCAAAGTCGACCTACAAAACCGTCAGAGCTTAGAAGGCATCTTAACGCCGCTTAAAGAGCAGCTTGAGGGTTTTAAGAAGCAGGTAAACGACAGCTTTAGCCAAGAAGCCAAAGAGCGCCACACCTTAGTGCATGAACTTAAGAACCTGCAGCGCCTCAACGATCAGATGACCAAAGAGGCGATGAACCTGACTCAAGCACTGAAAGGGGACAACAAGCAGCAAGGCAACTGGGGTGAAGTGGTGCTTGCTCGCGTACTTGCGGAATCGGGATTGCGTGAAGGTCATGAGTATCAAACTCAAGTGAGTCTGCAAAATGAAGCGGGCAAGCGTTACCAGCCCGATGTGATTATTCACTTACCTCAAGAGAAGCAGGTGGTAATTGATTCGAAAATGGTGCTGGTGGCGTATGAGCGCTACTTCAATGCAGAAACCGATGCCGAGCGCGATCGCGCCCTAAGTGACCACTTACTGGCGCTGCGTAATCACATCCGTGGTTTGTCACAAAAAGATTATCACCAGCTCAAAGGCATTCGCTCGCTGGATTATGTACTGATGTTTATTCCCGTCGAGCCCGCGTTCCAAGTGGCGATTCAAGCTGATCCTAGTTTGGTTAAGGACGCTTTGGAGAGCAACATCATTCTTGTCAGCCCAACCACCTTGCTGGTAGCGCTACGCACCATTGATAATTTATGGCGCAACGACCGACAGAATCAAAACGCTCAAGTCATTGCTGACAAGGCCAGCAAGCTTTATGACAAACTAAGACTGTTTGTGGATGACATGGAAGGGCTGGGCGGTGCGCTGGATAAAGCCAACCAAAGCTACCAAGGTGCGATGAATAAGTTAGCCACCGGACGCGGCAATGCGATTCGTCAGGCGGAAAGCTTTAAACAGCTTGGCGTTGAGGTAAAACGCTCGATTTCTCCTTCGCTCACAGAAATCGCACAAAATGAGGCACTGGTGGAAAGACAACCAGACATGGATAAAGTAAACTGACCGCTTGCGGCGACAGAGACGTAACGCTGCCCAAGAGGAAGAATAATGACGGAAAGTACTGTGCAATCGAATCAGCTAAATCAACAAGACGACACCACGCACTTCGGCTTTGAAACAGTCGCGAAACAAGAAAAAGTGACGCGCGTTGCGGAAGTGTTCCACTCGGTCGCGGCGAAATACGACATCATGAACGACCTAATGTCGGGCGGTGTCCACCGTTTATGGAAACGCTTCACTATTGATTGCAGTGGTGCAAGACCGGGTCAGCGCATTCTTGACCTAGGTGGCGGTACGGGTGATTTGACGGCCAAGTTCTCTCGTATTGTTGGCGACAAAGGCCATGTGTACTTGCCGACATCAACAACTCAATGCTCAATGTCGGTCGCGACAAGCTGCGTGACACTGGCATCGTTGGCAATGTGCATTACGTGCAAGCGAACGCCGAAGAGCTGCCATTCCCAGACAATTACTTCGACTGTATTACTATCAGTTTTTGCCTACGTAACGTAACCGACAAAGATAAAGCTCTGCGCTCTATGTTCCGCGTATTGAAGCCAGGCGGTCGTCTGTTAGTGTTGGAGTTCTCCAAACCGATTATTGAGCCACTGTCGAAAGTGTATGATGCTTACTCATTCCACCTATTGCCTAAAATGGGTGAGCTAGTGGCGAATGATGCAGAAAGCTATCGCTATCTTGCGGAATCGATCCGCATGCACCCAGACCAAGACACTCTGGAAGGCATGATGCAAGAGGCGGGCTTTGAGCAAACCAAATACTACAACCTAACCGGTGGCATTGTAGCCCTGCACCGTGGATACAAATTCTAAGGATTGAGTCATGCCATTTGACCCATTAGTGACCGCGGTGGTGGAAACCACACTCAATACGTTGATCAACGATGACGATGCGCTAGTTAGCCGTGTCACTCGCCTTAAAGGCCAGGTGATTCAAGTTCACCTGCGCGAATTCAACAAATCACTGACCTTTGTGTTTAGCCATCAGCTTGATGTGCTGGCTAATTACGAAGGTGAACCAGATTGCTATCTGTCACTGAACCTTTCTGTTTTGCCTGAGCTTAAAGAGCAGGCCAACATCACTAAGCTGATTAAACAAGATAAGCTGGAATTGGAAGGTGATATTCAGTTAGCACAAAAATTCTCCGCATTGTTGACCGATTGCAAGCCAGACATTGAAGAGTGGCTGTCACGCGTGACCGGTGATGTGGTTGCGCATACCGCAGTGCAAGGGGCGAAAAACCTGTTTGGTTTTATCGCGTCACAGGCGGCGAAACATCAAGACCATTTCGGCCAGGTGTTGACCGAAGAGTGGAAGATTGCTCCGCCACCATTAGCGATTGCAGCGTTCTGCGACGACGTCGATGACGTGCGCAGCCAAGCTGAGCGACTCAATGCTCGCCTTGATGCGCTACTCGAAGCCGCTGGCAGTGACAATGCCGACTCGGAGCGTGTATGACTCCGAGTGAAATAAAACGTCTTTATCACATCATCAAGGTACAACTTGAGTATGGCCTTGATGAACTGATGCCAACGCATCAATTGACCAAAGCACCGCTGCTTGCCAGACGTTCGCTGTTTTGGATGAAGAACAAGCATCCAGAGAAGCCGTTAGGAGAGCGCTTGCGCTTGGCACTGCAAGAGCTGGGTCCTGTGTGGATCAAGTTTGGTCAGATGATGTCGACGCGTCGCGATCTGTTTCCTCCACACATTGCCGACCAGCTGGCGCTGCTACAAGATCAGGTCTCTCCGTTTGACGGTGAACTGGCGAAGTCACAAATGGAGCTGGCACTCGGTGGACCGATTGAAAACTGGTTTGACGATTTTGATATCCAGCCACTGGCGTCTGCGTCTATTGCTCAGGTGCATACCGCTAAGCTGAAATCGACCGGCCAAGAGGTGGTACTTAAGGTCATCCGCCCGGATATTCGTCCGGTGATCGATGCCGACCTAAAACTCATGTATCGCATGGCGCGCATTGTATCGAAGGCACTGCCTGATGCTCGTAGATTGAAGCCAGTCGAGGTCGTTCGTGAGTATGAAAAGACCTTGCTTGATGAGCTCGATCTGCGCCGAGAGGCGGCCAACGCGATTCAGCTGCGCCGCAATTTCGAAGGCAGCGAAGAGCTGTATGTGCCAGAGGTGCTTCCGGACTTTAGCAGTGAAAGCTTGATGGTCTCTGAGCGCATCTATGGTATTCAGGTTTCCGACATCCCAACGCTAGAAGCCAACGGCACTAACATGAAGCTACTGGCGGAGCGCGGTGTGAGCGTGTTCTTTACCCAGGTATTTCGTGATAGCTTCTTCCATGCCGACATGCATCCGGGCAACGTATTTGTTAGCTATGAACACCCAGAGAATCCGCTGTGGATTGGTCTCGATTGCGGCATTGTCGGAACGCTTAACAGCGAAGACAAACGCTACCTAGCGGAGAACTTCCTCGCCTTCTTCAATCGCGACTATCGTAAAGTGGCCGAGCTTCATGTGGATTCTGGTTGGGTGCCACGCGATACCAATGTCGACGAGTTCGAGTTTGCGATTCGCATGGTGTGTGAGCCGATTTTTGCCAAGCCACTGTGTGAAATTTCCTTTGGCCACGTGCTACTGAACCTGTTTAATACCGCGCGCCGCTTCAATATGGAAGTGCAGCCACAGCTGGTATTGCTGCAGAAGACTTTGCTCTATGTTGAAGGGCTCGGCAGACAGCTTTATCCACAGCTAGACTTATGGGAGACAGCGAAGCCGTTTCTTGAAAACTGGATGATGAATCAAGTTGGACCGCAGGCAGTAATTAACGGTATCAAAGATCGCGCGCCGTTTTGGGCAGAAAAATTGCCGGAACTTCCAGAGTTGCTGTACGATAGCCTGAAACAAGGTAAAGCGATGAATCAACGCATAGATACCTTGTATCAAGGATACCGTGAAACAAAACGGCAACATGGAACCGGTAAATTTTTGTTTGGCGTTGGCGCAACTTTAATCGTATGCTCCGCCATACTACTTGAAGGACCTTACGATCAGCTGTCAGTCGCATCTGGCGTTGCTGGTATCACATTTTGGTTGTTCAGTTGGCGTACTTACAGGCGTTAAGCGATAAACTCGTATTAAATCATTTGTTTGTTAATCAAGACCCGAGGTAGAAAGAATGGGCGGTATTAGTATTTGGCAACTTCTTATCATTGCAGTGATTGTGATTCTGCTATTTGGAACCAAGAAACTGCGTGGTATTGGCGGCGACCTAGGTGGTGCTGTAAAAGGCTTTAAGAAAGCCATGAGCGAAGATGAGCCAACGGCAAAAAAATCTGACGACAAAGATGCAGATTTTGAACCAAAGAACATTGAGCAACAAAAAACAGACGCTTCTACTGAAACAAAGAAAGACAAAGAGCAGGCATAATTCGTGTTTGATATCGGTTTTTGGGAACTGGTACTCATCTCTGTAGTTGGTTTGGTGGTTCTGGGACCAGAGCGCCTACCAACGGCTATCCGGAGTGTTTCTCGTTTTATCAGCTCAGCAAAAGCGATGGCGAACAACGTCAAAGACGAGCTGTCGCATGAGCTTAAAGTTCAAGAGCTTCAAGAGAACCTGCGAAAAGCTGAGAAAATGGGCATGGAAGACCTCTCACCGGAACTGAAAAGTTCGGTAGAAGAATTGAAGCAGGCGGCAAAAGAAGTCACCCGTCCTTATGCAAGTGACAAGGCGACAACTGCAGAATCTGATTCCCGTCCACAAGAGACGGTGCAACCGGAGCCTGTTAAGCCTGCCGAGAATGAGTCTCCAGAAAAAGATCTAAACAAGGGCTGAACATCAGCCCTTGTCTGTATATATGTCTCCCGTGGATAGGCCGCTAGTTTGTCCATCTTCACGGTATTTTATTCGAGGTTTTCATGTCTTCCGTCGAACAGACACAGCCTTTGATTAGCCATCTGTTAGAGCTTCGTAACCGACTATTGCGTGCGATTGTCGCAGTGTTGGTGGTGTTCTTAGCTTTGGTCTATTTCTCTGGCGATATTTACGATTTTGTCTCTAAGCCTTTGGTAGAAAGATTGCCAGAAGGGGCGACCATGATCGCCACCGATGTGGCATCGCCATTTTTTACCCCGCTTAAGCTTACCCTAATTGCGTCGGTGTTTATTGCTGTGCCTTACATTCTTTATCAAGTTTGGGCATTTGTTGCACCCGGTTTGTATAAGCATGAGAAGAAATTGGTTATGCCATTGATGTTCTCGAGCTCGCTGCTGTTTTATTGTGGTGTTGCGTTCGCGTACTTCGTGGTGTTTCCGCTGGTGTTTGGCTTCTTCACTGCGATATCGCTTGGCGGCGTAGAGTTCGCGACCGATATCTCCAGTTATTTGGATTTTGTCTTAGCGCTGTTCTTGGCGTTTGGTATTGCGTTTGAAGTGCCTGTGGCCATTATCTTGCTGTGTTGGACAGGGGCGACGGATGTTGAAAGCTTGAAGCAGAAGCGTCCGTATATCGTCGTCGGTGCGTTTGTGATCGGCATGCTGCTTACTCCGCCGGATATGATTTCACAAACCCTGCTCGCGATTCCTATGTGTTTGCTGTTTGAAGTGGGACTGTTCTTTGCGCGTTTCTATACGCGTAAGCCAGATGACAGCGAAGAGGCTGAGCAAGAGTAAAGCTTGTGATGAATTGATGACATCATCTTAGATAGCAAAGTAGCGGCTTAGGCCGCTATTTTACTATCTGCATTTTTTGTTTTGGCAATATTGGCTACTTCTTTCTGACAACTGAGCTTTAAGGTTAGCGGATTTTCAGAACGTAACCGCAATTAGAGCATACATACACTTCTTTCACGCCCATTAACTTTTGCCAAAATGTGCGATGCTGACGTTGCAATAGATTTCCATGTTGACACATACTCCACCTCCGAGACAGAACTGCGTGATCTTTGCCACACTTCCTTTGTCGGTGGTGGCATATAAAAGTGATGCATATTCTACGTTAACTTGACGTTATCTTGTGTACACCAAACTAGATCTCCGTCACGGAATGAGTAATAAATTATGAAAAACTACAATGAAAACAGTGATTTTGCATTGTTTGTTGTTATCTGTGCCACTTTTTTACTACTTAATTCGGTGAGGTCTGCTATGCGATTTAGCACCAGATCAGTATACGCTGGCTCATTGCGTTTCCCACGATGTGGTACCGGTGCTAGGTAAGGGCAGTCGGTTTCTAGAATCACTTTGCTCAAATCTAGCTGTGGAATCACCTTGTCCATGCCCGAGTTTTTAAAGGTAGAGACGCCGCCAAGGCCGAGGTGAAAGCCAAGATCGTTAATGGCTTTCGCTTCTTCAATTGTGCCGCCGAAGCAGTGGAACACGCCGCGTAAGTCTCCATTTTGCTCGGATTTAAGCAGAGCTAATGTCTCTTCAATCGAATCTCGAGTGTGGATCACCACTGGTAGGTTCATCTCTTTGGCCCAATTCAACTGAGTAATAAAGGCATATTCTTGCTCCTTGCGATAGGTTTTATCCCAGTACAAGTCGATACCAATTTCACCTACAGCAATAAAGTTATGCTTGTCGAACCAAGAATGAATGGTGTCGAGCGTTTGATTGACATTGCCATCGACATAGCATGGGTGCAGCCCCATCATTGAACGGCATACTTGTGGATAAGCCGCTTCGGTCGCCAACATAGGTTCTATGGAGTCGAGGTCGATGTTCGGCAGCAAAATGTGTTCAATACCGGCATCAAGTGCGCGCTGTACTACTTCATCGCGGTCTTGGTCGAATTCGGTGGCGTAAATATGGGCGTGTGTATCAATCATGGCTAACTAAATTTGGTGAGTAATAGGCTCAGTATATCGTTTGTGGTTTAGCATTTTCCAATTTTACTACTAGCATGAACAAGCGAGAGTGATATGCTTGATTTTCGCATTTTTCCAGACAAGGAGAGAAAGGTGTCTGTATCGATTCAAGGTCAATTTCCAGCACGCCGTATGCGCCGTATGCGCAAACATGACTTCAGCCGACGTTTAATGGCAGAGAACAAGGTGTCGGTGGATGACTTGATCTACCAATGTTCATTCTGATGGGCAAAAACCGCCGCGAAACGGTGGAGTCTATGCCTGGGGTTGAGCGTCTTTCTATTGATTTGATGCTAGAGGAAGCCGAATATCTAGCGAAACTGGGCGTTCCGGCCATTGCGCTGTTCCCAGTGGTTAACCAAGATGCAAAAAGTCTCTGTGCGGCAGAAGCTATAACCCAGAAGGCTTGGTGCAGCGCGCTGTGCGCTCACTAAAGGAAAATGTGCCACAAATGGGTGTGATCACAGACGTAGCGTTAGATCCGTTCACGACTCATGGTCAAGACGGCATTATCGATGAGGATGGTTACGTTCAAAATGATGAGACTACTGAAGTGCTGATCAAACAAGCCTTGTCCCATGCCGAGGCGGGTGCGGATGTTGTTGCTCCGTCGGATATGATGGATGGTCGTATTGGTCGTATTCGTGAAGCGCTAGAAGAAGCGGGTCATGTACACACACAGATCATGGCCTACTCGGCAAAATATGCATCAAACTACTATGGTCCATTCCGAGACGCGGTCGGTTCGGCATCTAACCTTAAGGGTGGCGACAAGAAAAATTACCAGATGGATCCTGCTAACAGTGATGAAGCCTTGCACGAAGTGGCGATGGACATCAATGAAGGTGCGGACATGGTTATGGTTAAGCCTGGTATGCCATACCTAGACGTAGTACGTCGTGTGAAGAGCGAGCTTCAGGTGCCGACGTTCGCTTATCAAGTCTCTGGTGAGTATGCAATGCACAAAGCCGCGATTCAAAATGGTTGGCTCAAAGAGCGCGAAACGGTACTTGAATCATTGCTGTGCTTTAAGCGCGCTGGTGCGGATGGCATCCTGACTTACTTCGCGAAAGATGTGGCGGAGTGGTTGGCACAAGATAGCCAGCAAGATTAATAAACACCACGACATGAGAAGCCGGCACGACGCCGGTTTTTTTGTGGTCAGAAATTAAATGATAAATATTCTCAATTAGTGGTTGACGCACCAAATGAGAATGATTACTATTAACTCGTCCTAAGGGAAAAGGTTAAGCAACTAGCGACATGGCTCAGTTCACTTAATCGGTTCTTTTTTGACACGACATTGCTCACATTGCTTCCAGTGTATTTATAGCTTTTAGTTGGTTAGCCGTACTCGTTAAACGAGATAACCTCCTTAAATTATTGCTAGGCGACACCTTTGGTGTCGCTTTTTTTCTATCTACTCTTTGCAGATTAATTGCACACTCTGACTAGAATATAATCCTATCGCTGACATTAAACGCAAAATTAGGTTTTCCACATGGCATGATCCGAGAAGGATCATGGTAAGGGTGGGGGATCTGATATTTAATGCTTTAATTACAGTGGTTTATATTTGTTTTCTGATAGCCTTGAATAACTTTATCATTTGTTAAAACAACTCTATAAACAGATTTATCCACAGGCTTAGGGGTGCAAGAACGCAGTTTAATTTGGTAACTGTGTATATAGACAGTGAAAGAGCGTAGCATCGCGCTGCGAGTCATGGCATCCTTATAGACCACTACCAAAAATTTTGGACAACTAAACATGGCGCAAATACCAGACAACCCATTGATCCTTATCGATGGTTCTTCTTATCTCTATCGAGCATTTCATGCTTATCCAGAAACGATGAGCAATGGCGAAATTCCAACCAATGCGGTTTACGGTGTTGTTAACATGCTACGAAGCATGATGCGTCAGTTTGCCTCTGATCGTATTGCGGTGGTATTTGATGCCAAGGGCAAAACATTCCGTGATGATATGTACCCAGAGTACAAGGCAAATCGTCCTCCTATGCCGGATGATCTTCGCTGCCAAATTGAACCTTTGCATAACGTGATTCGTGCGATGGGTTTACCGCTTATCTGTGTGCCGGGCGTGGAAGCGGATGATGTCATTGGTACTTTGGCGCATCAAGCATCACAAGCGGGTATGCCGGTATTGATCAGCACGGGCGATAAAGATATGGCTCAACTGGTTGATGATAACGTTACCCTTATCAACACCATGACCAATGTGGTGATGGACAGAGCAGGCGTAGTGGATAAGTTTGGTATTCCACCTGAGCTTATTATCGACTACCTCGCACTGATGGGCGATAAAGTGGATAACATCCCTGGTGTACCTGGTGTAGGTGACAAAACAGCAACAGCACTATTGCAAGGCATCGGTGGCATTAAAGACCTTTACGATAGACTCGACGATATCGCCCCTCTTGGCTTCCGTGGTTCAAAAACCATGGCGAAAAAGCTGACTGAGAACAAAGAAAATGCACTGCTTTCTTACGATCTTGCGACCATCAAACTGGATGTGGAACTCGATTGTACCCCTGAATCTCTGCTGAAAGAGACACCAAACGTTGATGAGCTGACCAAGCTGTACGGCCAACTGACCTTTAAATCTTGGCTCAATGAGCTTCTTGAAGGTGGTACGGGCGAAGTGCAAGCCGCAGAGAGTGCAGCAAAACGCATTTCTAGCGATGACGATGCAGCTGCGATGGACACATCAGCCGTGAAAATTGACCGCAGCCAGTACGAAACCATCCTAACCGAAGAGCAGTTTGCTGAGTGGCTAGAGAAGCTAAAAGCGGCTTCAGTGATTGCGTTCGATACTGAGACGGACAGTTTGGATTATATGGTAGCGAATCTTATCGGTCTGTCGTTTGCGACCGAAGAAGGCGTGGCCGCTTATCTGCCTGTTGCGCACGACTACATGGGCGCACCAGAGCAGCTTGACCGTGATTGGGTTCTTGAACAATTAAAGCCGTTGCTTGAAGACGACAACGTAGTGAAAGTCGGTCAAAACCTTAAGTACGATGCCAGTGTGATTGCACGCTATGGTATTGAGCTTAAGGGCATCAAATACGACACCATGCTCGCTTCTTACGTCTACAACAGTGTCGGCGGTAAGCACGATATGGACAGCTTGGCGCTGCGCTTTTTGCAGCATAGCTGCATCTCATTCGAGCAAATTGCCGGTAAAGGCAAGTCGCAACTGACTTTCAACCAAATCGAGATGGATCAGGCTGCGCCATACGCGGCAGAAGATGCGGATGTGACTTTGCGCCTTCATCAGCGTATTAATGCAGAGCTTGAGAAAAACGAAGCCCTGAACCGCGTTTATCAAGAAATCGAAGTACCATTAGTGCCTGTGTTATCTCGCATCGAGCGCACCGGCGTGTTGATTGATGACATGCTGTTGGGCGCTCAATCTCAAGAGATCGCAGCTCGCCTTGATGAGCTAGAGCAAAAAGCTTACGAGATTGCTGGAGAAGAGTTCAACTTGAGCTCACCGAAACAGCTGCAAGCGATCTTCTTTGAGAAAATGGGACTGCCGGTTATAAAGAAAACACCATCAGGCGCACCCTCTACTAACGAAGAGGTGCTGCAAGAGTTGGCGTTGGATTACCCACTGCCTAAGTTGATTCTGGAGTATCGCGGCCTAGCGAAACTCAAATCCACCTATACAGACAAGCTGCCGAAGATGATCAACCCAGAAACGGGTCGAGTACACACGTCTTATCATCAGGCTGTCACGGCAACTGGTCGTTTGTCATCGACCGATCCAAACTTACAGAACATTCCTATCCGTAACGATGAAGGCCGACGCATTCGTCAGGCGTTTGTTGCTCCCCATGGCTGGAAGATCCTTGCGGTGGATTACTCTCAGATTGAACTTCGTATCATGGCGCACTTATCAGGAGATAAGGCGCTATTGGATGCGTTTAGACAAGGTAAAGATATCCACGCTGCGACAGCGGCGGAGATCATTGGTGTCGATATTGAGCAAGTGACCAGTGAACAGCGTCGCCGTGCCAAAGCGGTGAACTTCGGCCTTATCTATGGCATGAGTGCGTTTGGTCTGTCTAAGCAACTCGGCATCCCTCGCGGTGAAGCGCAGCAGTACATGGATACTTACTTCGAGCGCTATCCTGGCGTAATGCAGTATATGGAAGATACGCGTGCTCTAGCGACGGAGAAAGGCTACGTTGAAACCATCTTTGGTCGCAGACTGCACCTACCTGAGATTAAGTCTCGTAATGGCATGCGTCGCAAAGCAGCGGAGCGTGCCGCGATCAACGCGCCAATGCAAGGTACTGCTGCTGACATCATTAAGAAAGCGATGCTGTTGGTGGATGAATGGATCCAAGCCGAAGGTGATGGCAAAGTTAAACTACTGATGCAAGTGCACGATGAGCTGGTTTTTGAAGTGGAATCGTCATCTTTAGGCGAAATTGAAAGTAAAGTACAAGAATTGATGGAATCTGCAGCAGAATTAGCTGTGCCGCTTGTTGCCGATGCAGGTCACGGAGACAACTGGGATCAGGCTCACTAGTCATATTTTGAGCTAAATTATTAAATTAACATGAGCCAGCGCACAGTCGCTGGCTTTTTTTTGATGTTAAAAAAGTTCATGCATCTAAGTTACTTATGTCTGTTAACAAAAACTTCATGAAAAAAAACTACAAAAATAGTTTCATTTTCTGATCACTTGTTGTACATTAGAACGCGTAGGGTACAGAGGTAAGATGTTCTATCTTTCAGACCTTTTGTTTCACGTTATTGGATTAGGCTGATTCAGCCGCCCCAGTCAGTATTTGACTGGGGCGTTTTTTCTTGTGGCAAAGGAAATTTTTTAGCGTGCCTATTCTCGCTTTTCTCTCCTCGTCATTACGACATTCGATGACCAAATTCTGTAATTAAACGACCTTCACACTTTGTATAATTCTCAACTAGAATCAAGCGTAGAAAAACAGCGAGTGATCAGAGTTTTACTGTCTGAAATATAAGGCTTTATTGGGGTGTGATTATGGTGGAAAGTGGGATGGTAAGAGAAGACTAGCTCACACTTTGTATGGCTGGTGATTGCATTGTTTGAAAGCTTCATAGATGCTTGAAACAAACAATAATACTAAATCTTCTCTCTCCCATTGCCCTGCCAGGAAGGCGGGGCGTTTTGTTTCTGCAGGATGGTGTATTACTACCGAAAGGTAGTTTTTACCACCAAAGACAGTTAAGCGTCGTGCTCACCATCTTCTAATTCGTCAGCTTGCTCAAGGTGTGCAAACGCAGGGGCAAACCAGGTGTCGAGTTTATTTCGTAATTGATCAACACCAATGCCTTTTAGTGACGAAAACGGATCGACTTGCACATCACCGCCAAATGCCAGTGCTGCTTCACGGATCTTCAACACTTGTGCTTTGCGAGCACCGCTTTTCAGCTTGTCTGCTTTTGTCAGCAGAACCTGAACTGGAATACCAGACTCAACAGCCCATTCAATTAACTGCTGGTCAAGGTCTTTCATTGGGTGACGAATGTCCATCAATACCACTAAGCCTTTCAGGCAGCGACGTTTCTGCAAATATTCGCCTAGCGATTTTTGCCATTTCTTTTTCATCTCAAGTGGCACTTGAGCAAAGCCGTATCCAGGCAAGTCAACGATGTGACAACCTTCATCAACCTTGAAAAGGTTAATCAACTGGGTACGGCCTGGTGTTTTACTGGTTTTCGCCAGTGCTCTTTGGTTAGTAAGGCGGTTCAGTGAACTGGATTTACCTGCATTGGAGCGTCCTGCAAACGCAATTTCGATCCCTTCATCCTCTGGCAAGTGACGAATATCGGGTGCACTTGTAATGAAATGCGTGTTTTGATAATGAATTTTTACGCTCACTGTTAACTCCATCTCGACTTTGTGTAGTCGATTGATTACTTTTTTGTGAAATTGTGTAAAATAACCGTGCTCGGCATATGGCCACACATTGTACCATGATCGGTATTAATTGCCCGCGTTACCTTATTTTGTCCCTTTGACACCAATCTGTAGGGTTTTGTGAGGCGTATAGTGGTACTGGAAGCTTGATAATTATAATGGAATGTCATGAAAAAATTAGCGCTAATCTTGAGTCTTGTAGTCAGCTGCTCAGTATGGGCCCAAGGCGATATTGAAGCTGGTAAAGCAAAATCCCAAACGTGTGTAGCGTGTCATGGAGCGGACGGTAACAGTCTGCTAACGATGTACCCAAGCATCGCAGGACAGCACGCAAAATATATTGAAAAACAACTGAAAGATCTAAAACTTGGTATGACAAGTGGTGGTAAGCAAGGTCGTTATGATCCTGTGATGAGTGGTATGGCAATGCCACTATCTGAGGAAGATATGGCGGATCTTGCGGCTTACTATGCGTCTATGCCAATCGCAGCCAATAGCACCCCTGAAAATGTGGTTGAAGTGGGTAAAGTTCTCTACACCGCTGGCGATGCAGAGCGTGGCATTACTGCGTGTATCGCCTGTCATGGTCCTCGTGGTAACGGTACTGAGCTATCAGGGTTCCCGAAAATCTCTGGTCAGCATGCTGAGTATGTGAAATCACAGCTAGAGAAATTCCGCAGCGGCGATCGTGCCAACGACATGAACGCTATGATGCGTGATATCGCTAAAAAGCTGAACGACGAAGATATCGACGTTCTTTCTAAATATGTGGGCGGTCTTCACTAAACCGAACCGCGTTATAAAAACTAGCAGCCTAACTAGTTTGTTTAATGTCTAAACACTGGTTTCTTTAACGCCAAACCGAGCTTGCAGTGCCTCTTCTGATGAAGGGGCATTGTTGTTTTCGGTGCTCGGGTAGTGTTGTTTTTGGCATATCTGTTGGTACTGGTATCGCGCATTGGGTGATTCAGATCTCACTTCGATCTTGATGTCGTTCGAGCTTGATTGGCGAGTTATCCAGATGCTTTGTGAGATATTTGCCATACTTGTTAGCGAAAAAGTGCTGTCATTGATGGTTAAGGTTATGATTTATATCACTTTAATTGTTTGTGTGTTGTTGCGAACTAGAAAAAAGGTTGTGCTAGGTTGTCTTCCATCCTGAGTCAGGTAAATTGTTCCTTGTCGACAGGATGCTGACACAAGGATTTCAGACCAAGAAGGTCTTCAAGGATGTTTGGCGAGGAGCGCCAAAAATAATAATAAGGACATCGCTCAGACTCGGAGTGTGAGTAGATACGGATGGTCGACTATTCTCAGGATGAGAAAACAAATGGACAGGGTTTAGGAAGAACTCGAGCAGAAGGTTTTGCCAGGGATCGTGAAAACGCATCAGGACGATGACAAACAAGAATTAGCAGTGGAAGCACAAATAACAAATGGATATTTGTGAGGCATTCAAAGAGTGCCAACAATTTCACCCCCTATGGTGATGGAAAGCGACAGGTCAGCCTGTCGCTTTTTTTACGTCTAAAGTCAGTGCGTAAATGATAATTAATTTCATTTATCTTGAAATGATTGTTGAGAGCGATTATCATCTGTGACTCTATGCATGGAGGCAGTATGGACAATCGCAACAATCGTCACACCGTTCCCCTAGATGTACCCAGCAAGCTGCTCAGGCCGTTATGGTTTCGCAGTCGTGAAAGTTTGCTGGATGATGGCATCATTTATGACCCTATCGCTGCCCATGCCTGTCGCCGTTGCCAACTTGCGCCCGATTGCCTCACAGGTAACGTTGACCAAAGTCAGTTACTGCATGCGACCCTAACTCAGCTTTGCGATTTGCAAGTTAAGCGATTTCTTGAGACCAACCCTGATGGTTGGGTCATTAATGTCGGCGCTCGCCTTGATACCCGTTTCTACCGTTTAGATAATGGCCGCTGTCGCTGGCTGGAAGTGGACACCAATGAGCATTTGGTTTGGCGCCAAAGGCTGTTTCACAAAAGTGAGCGCTACTCACTTATCTGTGGTTCGATTGATGATATGAGCTGGTTGTCGACACTATTGATTCCAGCGGACAAACCGATTCTGGTTGTGTGTGAACACGCTCTACTGGAGCAAACCGAGACTCGGATAGCGCACTTTGTACAAGCCATCGGTTGTCACTTTCAACACGCCAAAGCCTGCTTGGTGCTGGCAGGTGATCTCACTGCGAGTCATTTCGGGCAAAAGATGGGTTGCGAGCGCTATCAGCATGGCATGCGAAAGCCGCTTGATAAGCTGCTTCACTGGTTGCCATGGACATACAAAGTCTCGATAGATTCACCTATCGATAAGCATTGTCAGCGCTGGTCTCGTTGGCAGCGTGTGGTGGCAAAACTGCCTATCTACCGGCACCGCCTCACGCCAAATATCGTCAATATTGAATGGTAGTAGCAGTACCTATCGACAAATAACGTTACTATAGCGCTTCAAGTTTCCTCTCCACAAACACACATAAGTGGAGCCTCGACGCGCTGGAGTCTTCGTGTTTCAACATTCAATGACCATCCTGTCAGATCTGCCTTTGCACCGCCGAGTATTGCTTTTGGCCATCCCTATGGTGCTGTCCAATATAACCGTACCGCTACTAGGTTTAGTTGATGCAGCTGTGATTGGGCATTTGGAACACTCGTGGTATTTAGGTGGTGTTGCACTGGGCAGTACCATGATAGGTGTCACCTTTTGGTTGCTCGGCTTCTTGAGAATGTCGACCACAGGTCTCGCCGCACAAAGCTTTGGCGCCAATGATACGCGGCAGCTTGCGCTGGTATTTTTACAGGGGAGCCTAATGGCATTGGGGTTTGCTGCGTTGTTCTTACTCGTGCATACATCTCTCGCCGATTTGATTTTTTCGTTTAGCTCAGCCAGTGAAGAAGTGAAACATTATGGCCATCAGTACTTTGCGATCAGAGCTTGGAGTGCGCCAGCAGCATTGATGAATTTTGTGCTTCTTGGCTGGTTGCTAGGAACACAAAACGCGAAAGCGCCAATGTGGATGGTGATCATTACTAACTTGGTTAACATTGGTCTTGATGTCCTGTTTGTGATTGGATTGGGGTGGAAAGTCGAAGGTGCAGCCTTGGCCTCGGTCATCGCTGATTACTCTGGTTGTGCATTTGGCCTATGGTGTGCCGCGCGCACTTGGCGTCAGCGAGCCTTGCCTAATGTGCTGCAATTAGCTTCTGAAGTGAGCCAGGATATAGGACGTTTTGTGAAGCTTAATCGTGATATCTTTCTTCGTTCATTGTGTCTACAAGCTACCTTTAGTTTTATGACGTTTCAAGGCGCAGCATTTGGAGATGATATCGTCGCGGCGAATGCGGTATTGATGAGCTTCTTAATGCTCATCTCTTATGGCATGGATGGTTTCGCCTATGCCATGGAAGCCATGGTAGGCAAAGCGATTGGTGCCAAGAGTCGCAGCCAACTCATTGATTCGCTCGTGGTGACCTTTTTCTGGAGTGCGGTTATTTGTGTGTTGCTGACACTGGTCTTTGCAGGTTGGGGGAGTCATCTAATTGCGATGATCACCTCCATCGCCGCAGTGCAGACGCAAGCGGAAATCTTCTTACCGTGGTTGGTTGCTATGCCGCTGGTGTCCATGTGGTGTTTTCTATTTGATGGTATTTTTGTGGGCGCGACCAAAGGCAAAGATATGCGCAATAGTATGTTTGTTGCTACTTGCAGTTTCTTTGCTTTGTTCTTTGCTGCCAGCAGTTTGGGAAATCATGCCCTTTGGTTCGCGATGCTCAGCTTTATGGGCATTCGAGGTTTGGGATTGGCGGTGATATTTATCTACCAGTGGCGTCGTGGTCAGTTTTTGCTGGCTTAGCGTGTCATCTGTGTAAGAGGCAAAAAAAGGCGACATGATGTCGCCTTTGTTGTATCTGTCTAACGTGCGATGCATTGCAATTGGGTTAGAACAGACGGTTCAAACCATTGAGCGCTGCAACACGGTAAGCTTCTGCCATTGTCGGGTAGTTAAAGGTGGTGTTAACGAAGTACTCGATGGTATTCGCTTCGCCTTTTTGCTCCATGATGCTTGGCCGATGTGAATGATTTCTGCCGCACGCTCACCAAAACAGTGAATGCCCAAGATTTCTTTGGTCTCGCGGTGGAACAGTATTTTCAAACTTCCCACATCTTTACCGGCAATCTGTGCTCGGGCAAGGTGTTTAAATGACGAACGTCCTACTTCGTAAGGGATCTTGGCTTCCGTCAGCTCTTGCTCGGTTTTTCCCACAGAGCTGATTTCTGGGATGGTGTAGATACCTGTCGGAATGTCTTCAATCAGCTTACCTTCGGCTTCTCCTCGGGTAATGGCTTGAGCCACAAATCGGCCTTGGTCGTAGGCCGCACTTGCTAAGCTCGGATAGCCAATCACATCACCGACGGCATAGACATGGTCAATATCGGTTTGGTAGTTGGTGTCGACTTTAAGCTGTCCGCGAGAATCCGCGACGAGTCCAACGGCATCCAAATTAAGTGCATCGGTGTTACCCGTTCGGCCGTTGGCGTACAGCAAGCAATCCGCGCGCATTTTCTTACCAGAATTGAGGTGGATGATGACGCCGTCTTCGGTGCCTTCAATCTTGCGTAAGTCTCATCGTTGCGGATCATCATGCCGCTATTCCAGAAGTGATAGGACAGAGAGTCTGACATCTCGTTATCTAGAAACGCCAGTAGGCGCTCGCGGGTGTTAATGAGGTCAGTTTTTACATCCAAACCACGGAAGATAGACGCATACTCACAACCAATGACGCCGGCACCGTAAATAATGATGTGTCTAGGGTCGTGCTCAAGAGAAAGAATCGAATCGCTGTCGTAAATACGTGGGTGATTGAAGTCGACATCAGCAGGGCGGTACGGCCTTGAGCCAGTCGCAATCACAAACTTGTCGGCGGTATACGTATCGATTGTGCCATCGGACTTGGTGACTTCGAGGCTGTGAGTATCAATAAAGCGTGCCGTTCCGAATAGCAAGGTACACTCATTTCGGTCATAGAAACCTTGGCGCAGTCGGGTTTGCTTATCGATGACGGTTTTCGCGTGTCCCAAAATATTGGAAAACGTCGAGTGCAGGCTCGTATTGTTACCACAAAACAGTGGGTTGTTGTTGAACTCAATGATACGGCTGACCGCATGGCGCAATGCTTTCGAAGGTATGGTCCCCCAGTGGGTACAACCGCCACCGACGCTGCTCTCTTTTTCGATGATCGCAACGTTGAGGCCAGCTTTGGTCAGCCCCATCGCAGCCCCTTCACCACCGGGGCCACTGCCGATTACGATAGCATCAAAATGTTTAGCGCGACTCATATAGTATCCTCGTAGTTCTTCATACCCCCACAAAACATTTCAGCTTCAATAGCAACAGTAGACTGGGAGTGATGAGTGCAATTCATAGACTAGCAATGGCGCGATTTTAACGGATTATTAACCTTGGTAAACATGACTGCGTGAATAGAGTGTGAAAGATCACGCAGTTTTATCGAGAGTTAGCATCGGATAAACGTTTGATGTATGCAAAATAATGAAACTTGTTTAACTATAGCGTTGAGCAAATGAAGTGAGATGCGTACAGGTTTTTTAGTAAAAATCGCCAGCCATACACTTATACAAAGTGACTATTCGCGCTATATTACCTCCACTCCCTCAATTACCGTCATCGATGGTAACCAACAAGAGCACCTAGGTTAAACATGAAATCAATGGGTATTCGTGCACAACAAAAAGAAAAAACGCGTCGTTCATTGATCGATGCTGCTTTTAGCCAGCTTAGTGCCGATCGCAGCTTTTCGAACTTGAGCCTGCGCGAAGTCGCGCGCGAAGCCGGTATCGCTCCTACTTCTTTCTATCGTCATTTTAAAGATATGGATGAACTGGGGCTGACCATGGTAGATGAAGGAGGTTTGCTGCTAAGGCAGTTAATGCGACAAGCGCGCCAGCGTATTGTCAAAGAAGGCAGTGTGATCCGTACTTCAGTTGAAACGTTTATGGAGTTCATTGAAAGCAGTCCCAACGTGTTCCGCCTATTATTAAGGGAGCGCTCTGGTACCTCTTTCGACTTTCGAGCCGCGGTAGCTCGTGAAATCCAACACTTTTCGGCTGAGCTAACTGAATATCTGGTTAGCACAGGTATGGATCGTGATGAAGCGTTTGCTCAAGCGGAAGCTTCTGTCATTCTCGTGTTCAGTTCAGGCGCTGAGGCGTTAGACCTTAGCAAGAAAGAAAGATATGAACTGGCCGAGAGGCTGATTGTCCAACTAAGGATAGTGGCCAAGGGTGCACACTGGTATCGCAAAGAACGTGAAAGAAACCGTCAAAAAGAAGGGTCCAACTAATGTCCAATGAAGTGTCCTCCGAAAACCGCGAAAGCGGCAAAAAAACGCTCGTACTTGCTCTGATTGCAGGTATGTGTGGTAATGCAATGTTGTCTTGGCTCACCATCAGCGAAGTGACATTCTCTATTTTTCCACTGATTGCGCTTGTGCTGTCAGTTCAGGCTCTATACCAAGAATATCTTAGAAACCCAATCCCAGAAGACTTCCCTATGGTTGCCTAGCGGCATTCTTTGTGGGTGCATTTGGTCACTCTGCGTTTACCAAAGCGCAGTACCTGAAGCGGGTTCTAATTTTATTGCCATCATGGTGGTCTTGGTGCTGCTATTCTGGATTGGCAAAAAGATGGGTTATATCCTTAAGGAAGCCTAACTCTAAAGCCTCTATTCGTAGAGCGAGAGCATAAAAAAACGAGCCTGCTGGCTCGTTTTTTGTTTTCTACTTATTAGGCTTTGCGCTCAAGCAGTACACCCGCTTCGATGTGATGAGTGAACGGGAACTGATCGAATAGAGCAAATCGCGTAATGTGGTGCGTTTCACCCAGTACGTCCAAGTTGTCTTTCAAGGTCTCAGGGTTGCACGAGATATACAGAATGCGCTCGTAACCTTGAACCATTTTACAGGTATCGACATCCATACCGGCACGTGGTGGGTCAACGAAAATCGTGTTGCAGTTGTAGCTCTTAAGGTCAACGTTCTGCTGCTGCAAGCGTCGGAATTCACGTTTGCCTTCCATCGCCTCTGTGAATTCTTCTGCTGACATGCGAATGATTTGAACGTTTTCAATCTTGTTCGCTGCAATGTTGTATTGCGCCGATTCTACCGAAGGCTTCGCTAATTCTGTTGCAAGTACGCGCTCGAAGTTTTGCGCCAATGCCAATGAGAAGTTACCGTTACCACAGTAAAGCTCTAGCAAATCTCCTTTGCTGTCTTGGGTACAATCAACCGCCCATTCCAACATTTTTTGAGCCACTGGACCATTGGGCTGTGTGAAGCTGTTTTCCACTTGCTGGTAGTGGTATGGCTGACCGTTAACATGCAGAGTTTCCACCACATAGTCTTGATCCATGACGATTTTCATCTTACGTGCACGACCAATCAGGTTCAGCTTAAAGCCTTCATCATTGAGCTGCTGTTTCAGTGCTTGTGCTTGTTCCTTCCACGCATCATCCAGTTGACGGTGATACAGCAGAGACACCAAAATTTCGCCGCTCATCGTCGATAGAAAATCAACTTGGAACAGTTTCTTTCGTAATACCTCATTGCCTTTCATCGCGTCCATCAGCAGTGGCATTAGGTCGTTGATAAGACGGCTCGCCGCAGGGAATTGATCAACACGGTACTTTTCACGCGTTTCTTGGTTGAACATGATGTAGTACATGTCGTCGCCTTCATGCCAAACGCGGAATTCAGCACGCATACGATAGTGCTTTTCTGGAGAAGTAAATACTTCGAGTTCAGGAGCAGAATACGGCGCCATCATATCGATCAAACGTTGAGATTTTTCTTCAAGCTGGATTTGATAGCCTTCTGGTGTGAAGTCGAGATTTGCCATGGTGGTTGCCTATCGTCGGTAATGAGTTGTATTAAGGAGGGCAGATTTTATTCAATCTCCCGTCGTTGTCCAGTTTTTCCCAGAATTGTCTCGCATTATCTCTGCGCTCTTATAGCTTAGTTCAATCCGTTATGGACAAATAATCAATCAGTTAATACCATGCCCCCTAGCTGGTGTGAGAATCAGATGGAGTTCTCACTGAAAAGGGAATCTGGTGAAAATCCAGAACTGACGCGCAGCGGTAAGAGAGAACAACCCCTCACAAAGACACTGTTTGAGATAAAACGGGAAGTCGAGGCAGTAGGTGAAACCAATATGGTTTCGTGCTCTTAAGTCCGAATACCTGCCAGCAGCCAACTCGATGCGAAAAAAGGATTGCTCGAGTAGGTAGGACTTACGCGATTTAGGACAACACAACAAATGAACAAATCATGTTTGGCGATAGCAGTGGCTGCATCGCTCTCTTCTTATGCTTCTTTTTCACTGGCTCAAGAAAGCTCTACGGCAACGCAAACCAAAGAAACAATGGTGGTCACCGCCAATCGTTTCGAACAACCGGAAGACAAAGTCATCGCTCCAATGAGCGTTGTGACTCGTCAAGAAATTGAGGTATCTCAGGCAAAGAGTTTGTCGGACGTACTGCGTCGGCTTCCTGGTGTCGAAGTGGTGCAAAACGGTGGGCGAGGTCAATCAACGTCTATCTTCCTGCGTGGTACCAATAGTAATCAAACCTTAGTGTTGGTTGATGGTGTTCGATACAGCAGCGATACCACTGGATTATCCATCAACCATTTTCCAATTGGGCTAGTTGAACAAGTGGAAGTGATTCGTGGGCCGAGCGCAGCAATTTATGGCTCGGACGCTATTGGTGGTGTAATCAATATCATCACTCGTACTAATAATGGCCAAGAGCGCAAACAAATCAATGTAGGTGCATCGAGTCATGATGGTCGAGAGGCCAACTTTACTGCGAAGACAAAGCTTAATGAAAATGGCCATATTCAAGTAGCAGGTGGCTATGAGAAAACGGATGGTTATGATTTTAAAGCCGTGCAAGATGGCACCAACTATGGTTATGAAAATCGAAACTTGCACCTTGGTTATAAACATGACTTCAACAGTAATTGGAGCGCACTGCTAGATTATCGTTGGTTCGATAGCCTGACAGAATACAATTCTGGAGGTGCGAAGAAGAATGGGGTGGTTGATAATCAGAATCTAGCGGGTCGTATTGACTATCAAAGCCAAGCGTATAAATCATTTGTGACGTTGAGTTATGCCCAAGTTGAGAAAAAGGACTTCCTGCAATCTGTTGGCGAGAGCAATGCTGATACTGTTGTTGATACTAATGCGTTAAATGCGCAATGGTCGAATCTATATCAGATTAACTCACACTATTCGGTCGGTGGTGGTCTGGATTACCGTAAAGAGGAACTTGCTGATGATGCCAAGAGCTGGGGGAGTGCGCATAAACTAGCGGGAGAAAGCCGCGAGAATATTGGCGCTTATGTATCTGGTAGAGCGGATTATGACAAGTTTTCTGCCGAAGCAAACGTAAGACACGATCGACATGATAAATATGACAACTACACAACGTGGTCATTGGGTGGTCAATATCGCTTTATTCCAAACTACCGTGCTTATGCGATGGCTGGTACGGCGTTTAAAGCGCCAAGTTATAACAGTCTGACCACTAATCCGGATCTTCAACCAGAAGACTCGCGCAACCTTGAAGTTGGACTTGCTGGTTTGAGTGGCTTTTTAGATTGGAAATTATCGGCTTATCACAATAAGGTCGACAATCTAAACATCTGGTATTCAGTACCAGGAGACCCATGGGGCAAAACCTACAACGTTGATGCAGATATCAAGGGTGTGGAGCTAGAAGGGCGATTTAGCACGGGGCCAGTTCATCATACCGTGATTGCTGAGTATAAAGATCATAAAGATGATAACGGTACTCAGCTAGCTCGACGAGCCAAAGAGAACTACAAGTGGATTGGTGAAGCAAACATAGGTGACTTCGATCTGTCGCTTACCTATCTCTATACAGGTAAGCGCCTCGACTTACCGACAGCTAATCCAACTGCTGACGACTATCTGCCTGCTGCGAGTTTGTGGGATGCCGCGGTCTCTTACTGGGTAGCTGACAATGTTGCCTTGAGAGCAAGGGTAGATAACCTGCTTGATGAGGAGTACGAAACGGCTAAAGGCTATCGCTCTCCGGGTCGTACTTTCTTCGCGTTGGCAACAGTAAACTTTTAATAGCTAGTTAGCGTCTCTATTTCGAAGCCACTCTAGGGAGTGGCTTTGTTTATTTGCATATTCAGGGTGTTCCCATGAAAAACATCATTATCAGCTGGTCATCAGGTAAAGATTCCACATTAACCTTTGAGCGTCTTATGGAGTCGTCTGAATACAATGTCGTAGGCTCTACACCACCCACGTAAATGGTGAGGTGCCTTTCCAAGTCACGCCTCTTGAAGTTGTTCAGATGCAAGCTGATAGACTAGGTGTGCCCTTAGTGTTTATTGAGTTGCCAGAGGTGTTCCCGGCAAATGACATCTACCAGTCGCTAGTTATAGACGGCGTAAAGTCATCAGGACTAAATGTTGACGGCATCGCCTTCGGGGACATGTTCTGCAATGGCATCGTCGAGTATCGAAAAAGCTACGTAGAGCCCGCTGGGCTGGAAGCGGTTTTTCCTTTGGTTGGTGAAAATAGCCAAGATCTTGCTCGAGAAATAATAGCAAGAGGGATTGATACAGTATTGGTGACAATAGACAGGCAAGTATTACCAGAGTCTTTATGCGGAGAGCGTTATACCAACTGCCTCATCACAGAGCTACCAACCAATGTTGATCCATGTGGCGAAGATGGCGAGTTCCACACTTTAGTGTGTAATTCAAAGTACTTTAGCCATCCCATAGAGATTGAACCCTTATCGATAGAAACCGCTGATCGATTCAGCCATCTAAGGTACAAAGTGAAGTAGGCGTCGAGAGCAGATAGGTTTACCGCTTAACCAGTAGTGAGTATCATGTCGGCGGATAGATAACGACAACCGTCGGTGTAATACGCGATGAATAGACATAACATTTTGATATTTGACTCTGGAGTAGGTGGTCTCTCTGTCTATAAAGAGATAGCGAACTTGCTGCCGTGTGCAAACTACTTCTATTTATTCGACAACGAAGCCTACCCTTATGGCGAACTTGCGCCGGACACACTCGTTGATCGTACCTGTCGTCTAATCCAACAGATGATGCAGCGCCAGCGCATTGATATCGTCGTTATCGCTTGCAATACCGCGAGCACCATCGTACTACCTCATTTAAGAGAAGTGTTGTCTATTCCGGTTGTCGGTGTCGTACCAGCAATCAAACCCGCTTCTCTACTTTCACAAAAAGCCGTCGGTTTAATTGCCACACCTGCTACCATAACTCGTCAGTATACCCATGATCTGATCCGAGACTTTGCTGATGATAAAGATGTAAAGCTGCTTGGCAGTAGTCAGCTGGTGGATATGGCTGAGCAAAAGCTGAGAGGGCAATCCATTGACATGATGCAATTGCATCAGATCCTAGAGCCACTCGTAGACGTGATTGATGTAGCGGTATTAGGGTGTACTCATTTTCCGTTGATTCGAGAAGAGATATCGCAAGTGCTTGGTAAAGGTGTCGAATTGATTGATTCGGGCACAGCGATTGCTCGTAGAGTGGTGAGTTTATTAACGGAATGTGGCGATAAAGAGGGGCTAGGGAGTAAAGAGGTGTTTAGCAGTGCTTCCCCTAAACAAGAAGAAGCACTTAATATAGCCTTAGACGATCTCGGCTTTAGTCCTGTTCAATTGATGCAGATTCAGGATGCTTAGGGTCATTAGCAATGCGAACCTTTAAGGTTCTTTGCATATAGTCCTTTTCGTTGAGCGCTTCGATTGCCCCCTTGGCATCGGAGCTCGCCATGACGACGAAACCAAATCCACGACGCTTACCTGTGCGTTTATCCTTCATTAGTCTTACCGCAAATACTTCCCCATATTCAGCGAACAGATCCTTAACGTGAGATTCGTTAGCTTTATAAGGTAGGTTACCTACGTACAGTGTTTTTGTTGATTGAGAACTGTCTTTCGAAACGGTTGGAGCAGCAGAAGAAAACTTAACAACGAAAAATGTAGCTACTACACCAAGTACAAAAGCAACAGCCGGTGAGATGTCGGCGAACTGAGAAAAAACAATTCCGCCTAAAATAGCGATCGCTATTACTAGAAAAAGAGATTTATTGGAGTCCATATTAAAGTACTACTTTTCTTATTGACGAATAATGGCATCTATCGTTAACAAATAGATACAGGAATATTACGTAGTTGAGCGTTATTTTTCCAATTATTTGGTGTGATGTATTTCAAATGTTGAATTTTTATCGAAAAACACTGCCTTTGATGGCTTTTTGAACGAACGGAAAATAATTTCAAAAAAAGGGTTGTCATCGATGCTGCGATCTCTATAATGCCGCCTCACCGACACGGAGTGAGACGAAAGTCACAAAGCGGAGTCGGTTGAGAGAGAAAAGAAAGTTTGAAAAAACGCTTGACTCTCAAAATGGGAAGCGTAAGATACGCACCCCTAACGACGAGACGCAGAGCGGTTCGAAAGTTAGAAAATGTTCTTTAAAAATATAG
>NZ_JYJK01000094.1 GCF_003263785.1 Vibrio variabilis | reverse complement strand
ATTTAGCGCACAACGGTGAAATCAACACGATTGAAGGCAACCGCCAATGGGCAAAGGCGCGCGCCTACAAATTTGCCTCACCGCTACTACCGGATCTGCAAACAGCCGCTCCTTTCGTCAACGAAACAGGCTCAGACTCTTCAAGCCTAGATAACATGCTCGACCTATTCCTATCTGGTGGTATGGATATCTTCCGTGCTATGCGAATGCTGGTGCCGCCAGCATGGCAAAACCACCCGGATATGGATCCCGACCTACGCGCCTTCTACGACTTTAACTCGAAACACATGGAGCCTTGGGATGGCCCGGCTGGTATCGTCCTTTCCGACGGTCGTTATGCTGCCTGTAACCTTGACCGCAACGGCTTACGCCCTGCGCGTTATGTGATTACCAAAGATAACCTCATCACGCTGGCATCCGAAGTCGGTATTTGGGATTACGCCCTGATGAAGTGGCAGAAAAAGGGCGTGTCGGCCCTGGCGAGCTGCTGGTTGTCGATACCCAAGAGGGTGAATTGTGGCACTCGGATGATATCGACAACGATCTCAAGAGCCGTCACCCATACCGAGAGTGGATGGAAAACAACGTCCATAAATTAACGCCATTTAGCGCCCTCGAAGATGACCAAGTTGGCGAGCGCAGCTTTGATGAGACGGTACTGAAGACCTATCAAAAACAGTTCGCCATGACCAACGAAGAGACCGATCAGGTGCTTCGTGTGCTCGGCGATATGGGTCAAGAAGCGGTTGGTTCTATGGGGGATGACACTCCAATGGCGGTGCTATCCTCTAAAGAACGCTTGGTGACTGACTATTTCCGTCAGAAATTTGCTCAGGTTACCAACCCACCTATCGACCCACTGCGTGAAAAACACGTGATGTCGCTGGCGACCAGTGTCGGTCAAGAGATGAACGTATTCTGTGAAACCGATGGTCACGCCTACCGTGTGACGTTCGATTCACCAGTGCTGCTTTACTCAGATATGCAGCAGCTACTGGAGCTGAGCGACAAGCACTATCGCAACACGATCCTCGATATCAACTACGACCCGAACGAGAAAGATCTCAAACAAGCGCTACTCGATCTCTGTGATCAAGCGGAAACCGTCGTTAAAGAAGGTACAGTTCTCGTCGTGCTTTCCGATCGTGCCCTCGTTAAAGGCAAGCTGCCTATTCCAGCGGCTATGGCGGTTGGCGCAGTACAAACCCGATTAATTGAAGCGAACCTTCGCTGCGACGCCAACATTATCGTAGAGACCGCGACGGCTCGTGACCCACATCAGTTTGCGGTACTGCTTGGATTTGGTGCAACCGCCATCTACCCTTACCTCGCTTATGAAGCGCTAGGTAAACTGGTCGATGATGGTGCTATTGATAAGAGCTACCGCGATGTGATGCAAAACTATCAATACGGCATCAACAAGGGGCTTTACAAGATCATGTCGAAGATGGGCATCTCGACCATTGCCTCTTATCGTTGTTCACAGCTATTTGAAGCAGTTGGTCTGCATACGGACGTAGTGACCTATGCTTTACTGGCGTAACGACACGTATTCAGGGTGCAAGCTTTGAAGACTTCCAACAAGACCTGTTTAACCTATCTCGCAAGGCATGGGCAAAACGCAAACCGGTTGAACATGGCGGCCTACTCAAATACGTCCACGATGGCGAGTATCACGCTTATAACCCTGATGTCGTCGGTACGCTGCAACAAGCGGTGAAATCGGGCGATGCATCCGACTACAAGTCGTATGCCAAGCAAGTGAATGACCGTCCTGTCGCGATGCTGCGTGACTTGATGAAGCTGAAAAAGGCGGACAGCGCGCTGCCACTTGAGCAGATTGAACCGAATACTGAGCTTTTCAAACGCTTCGATTCAGCGGCGATGTCCATTGGTGCATTGAGCCCAGAAGCGCACGAAGCGCTGGCCATGGCGATGAACAAGCTTGGGGGCTATTCCAACTCTGGTGAGGGCGGTGAAGATCCGCGTCGCTTTGGGACTAACCGCAACTCTCGCATTAAGCAAATTGCCTCCGGCCGTTTTGGCGTGACACCACACTACCTCACCAATGCCGACGTGCTGCAAATCAAGGTTGCACAAGGGGCAAAAACCGGGTGAAGGTGGTCAGCTGCCAGGACATAAGGTCACAGCGGAAATTGCCAAGCTGCGTCACTCTGTGCAAGGGGTGACACTTATCTCCCCTCCTCCGCATCACGACATCTACTCTATTGAGGATTTAGCTCAGCTTATCTTCGATTTGAAGCAAGTTAACCCAGATGCGCTGGTATCAGTAAAACTGGTTTCCGAGCCGGGCGTGGGCACCATTGCTACGGGTGTTGCTAAGGCCTATGCCGACCTCATCACCATCTCAGGCTACGATGGCGGTACAGCCGCAAGTCCATTGACGTCGGTGAAATACGCGGGTTGTCCGTGGGAGCTAGGCCTTGCTGAGACGCAGCAAGCGCTGGTTGCTAATAACCTACGTCATAAGATCCGACTGCAAGTGGATGGCGGTTTAAAAACCGGTCTCGACGTTGTTAAAGCGGCCATTCTTGGGGCTGAGAGTTTCGGCTTCGGTACCGCACCTATGGTCGCGATGGGCTGTAAGTTCTTACGGATCTGTCACCTAAACAACTGCGCTACAGGCGTAGCCACGCAAGATGAAACGCTGCGCAAAGAGTACTTCAAAGGTCTACCTGAAATGGTGGTCAACTACTTCACAGGACTTGCCGATGAAGTACGCGAACTGCTCGCAGAACTAGGCGTAGAAAAGCTCACTGACTTAATTGGTCGCACAGATTTATTAGAAGCTGTCGAAGGGATGACGGCGAAGCAATCCAAGCTCGATTTATCGAACATTCTCGAAGCGCCAGTATCTCCGCTGTCTCACCCACTGTATTGGACTGAGCCAAACCAACCTTTTGATAAAGCTGAGCTCAACCAGAAGATTGTAGAGGAAACCGAAACGGCCGTTGAAAACCGATCTGGAGGCAGTTTCTACTTTGATGTCAGAAACACCGATCGCTCTGTCGGTGCGAGACTGTCTGGCAGTGTGGCTAAACGCTATGGCAACCAAGGCATGGCGACCAGCCCAATCAAGCTCTACCTCGATGGCACCGCAGGCCAATCCCTCGGCGTTTGGAACGCTGGCGGGGTAGAAATCTACCTAACGGGTGATGCCAATGACTATGTCGGTAAAGGCATGGCGGGCGGTAAGCTGGTTATCAAACCACACGTTGGCACCACGTTTACCTGTAACGATGCCACTATCGTCGGCAACACCTGTTTGTACGGCGCGACGGGCGGTAAGCTTTACGCGGCAGGTACTGCAGGTGAGCGCTTTGGGGTACGTAACTCGGGCACGATTGCAGTGATTGAGGGCGCCGGTGACAACGCTTGTGAATACATGACGGGTGGTATTGTCGCTATCCTTGGTGCGACAGGGGTTAACTTTGGCGCAGGTATGACAGGCGGCTTTGCTTATGTGATGGACAGCAACGATGACTTTGAAGGTCGCGTCAACACAGAATCAGTAGAAGCGATTTCGCTGTCTGATCTGTATATCCATCAAGAGCATCTGCGCGGCCTTATTGCTGAGCACCTAGAAGAGACGGGCTCAGTGCACGCCGAAAACATTCTGGCGAACTTCGATGAATGGATTCCGAAGTTCTATCTCGTCAAGCCAAAGGCTGCGGATCTTCGCACCTTACTTGGTCACCAAAGCCGAAGCGCTGCAGAGCTGCGCGTTCAAGCACAGTAATTGGAAGGAGCCAGAATAATGAGCCAGAACGTATACCAATTTATTGATGTGAACCGCGTCGACCCTGCTAAAAAGCCGATTAAGGTTCGCAAAATCGAGTTCGTGGAAATCTACGAACCCTTTACCAAACAGCAAGCGACGGCTCAAGCCGATCGCTGCCTTGACTGCGGTAACCCGTATTGTGAATGGAAATGCCCAGTTCATAACTACATCCCTCAATGGTTAAAACTCGCCAATGAGGGACGCATCATTGAAGCTGCGGAGCTTTCGCACCAAACTAACAGCCTGCCTGAAGTCTGTGGTCGTGTGTGTCCGCAAGACCGACTTTGTGAAGGGTCATGTACATTAAACGACGACTTTGGTGCCGTCACCATCGGAAACATCGAGAAGTACATCACCGACAAAGCGTTTGAGATGGGCTGGAAACCGGACATGTCTCATGTAGAGTGGACGGATAAGAAGGTCGCCATTATCGGTGCAGGACCTGCAGGTCTCGCCGCCGCCGATATTCTGGTGCGCAATGGCGTTAAGCCGGTTGTGTTTGATCGCTATCCAGAGATTGGTGGTCTACTCACCTTTGGTATCCCGTCTTTCAAGCTAGAAAAAGAGGTCATGCTCAACCGCCGCCGTATCTTCACTGAGATGGGCGTGGAATTCCGCCTCAATACCGAAGTCGGCAAAGATGTTGAGATGGCAAGCTTAGTTGAAGAGTACGATGCGGTTTTCCTTGGTGTAGGTACCTACAAGAACATGCGCGCCGGTTTAGAAAACGAAAACGCACCTGGCGTTTTTGATGCCCTGCCGTTCTTGGTTTCCAATACCTACAAGGTCATGGAGCTCGGTGAAGAGCAGCCCTTTATTGATATGAAAGGTAAAAAAGTCGTCGTCCTTGGTGGTGGTGATACGGCGATGGACTGTGTGCGCACTTCCATTCGCCAAACAGCGAGCAGCGTCATTTGTGCCTACCGCCGTGATGAAGCCAACATGCCAGGCTCTCGCCGCGAGGTCAAAAACGCTCGTGAGGAAGGGGTTAACTTTATGTTTAACCTTCAGCCGCTTGGTATCGAGGTGGACGCCAACGGCAACGCTTGCGGCGTGAAAGTGGTGAAAACCGCCTTAGGTGAGCCAGATGAAGCCGGCCGCCGACGTCCTGAACCTGTGGAAGGCAGTGAGCACGTACTGGAAGCAGACGCGGTTATCATGGCATTTGGCTTCCAGCCGCATCAAATGTCGTGGTTGGAACCTTATGGCGTAGAACTTGACCAATGGGGCCGCATTAAAGCACCGGTATCTCAAGAGTTTATGTATCAAACCACGAATGAGAAGATCTTTGCCGGTGGTGACGCCGTGCGTGGCTCAGATTTAGTGGTCACGGCCATTGATGAAGGACGCAAAGCCGCTGAAGGCATACTAGACTTCCTAGAAGTATAGGGTTGCCAGTACACAACTAAGACTAAGCCCAGCTCTACTGCTGGGCTTTTTTAGCGCTACATTTTGCAAGGGAACGTTATGACAATCACTAAGCTATTTACCCTCTCTTCTGTCATTTTGCTTACTGCCTGTGGAGCAGGCTATAAGACCACCACAGATCGAACCGAGGAGCCTTGTGGCGACAGTCCGCGCTGCGTCTCCACTCAAGATAGCCGTGAAGAATTTAAACTCGCACCATTTAAGCTCGCCCCGGACACCAACATCAATCAGATAGAAACGGTAGCGCTTAGCTTCGATAACGCTGAGGTTGCTGCGCTCGAGGATAATTATTTACGCGTGGAATACACCTCAAGTGTGTTTCGGTATGTGGATGATATGGAGGTGAAAATCCTAGACGGTGAGCTACTCGTGCGCTCCGAAGCACGCATTGGTTACTACGATTTCGACGTAAACAGAAAGCGGGTTGAAGCGTTTCGCGCTAAGCTCATCGAAACGGGATTAATCATCGCAAATCCCTAACCACTCCATCTCGCAAAGGTTGGGAAGCGCGGCGACTGTTGCTATACTGCACGCCAAAATACGTTTTCCAACTTGAGAGACTCTCTATGAAAATCGGCGTAATTGGCGCAATGGAACAAGAAGTGTCCATCCTAAAAGCAGCACTGACAAACCTTGAAGAAACTAAGAAAGGCGGTTGTACCTTCTTTACTGGCCAACTTAACGGTGCCGACATCGTGTTACTTCAATCGGGTATCGGCAAAGTAGCGGCAGCAGTAGGTACCACGATCCTTCTTAGCGATTACCAGCCAGACGTTGTGATTAACACAGGCTCTGCAGGTGGCTTTGAGTCTTCTCTAAACCTAGGTGATGTCGTTATCTCGACTGAAGTTCGCCACCACGACGCTGACGTGACAGCATTTGGCTACGAGATTGGTCAAATGGCAGGTCAACCAGCAGCGTTCGCTGCCGATCAAAAACTGATGGACGTGGCTGAGCAAGCACTAGCACAAATGGAAGACAAGCACGCGGTACGCGGCCTTATCTGTACCGGTGACGAATTCGTTTGCCGTCCAGAGCGTCAAGCGGTTATCCGTGAGAACTTCCCTGGCGTTATTGCTGTTGAGATGGAAGCGTCTGCGATTGCGCAAACCTGTCATCAGTTCAACACGCCATTCGTCGTGGTTCGTGCTATCTCTGATGTCGCGGATAAAGAATCACCAATGAGCTTTGAAGAGTTCCTACCACTAGCGGCGCAAAGCTCGTCTGAAATGGTAGTAAAAATGGTTGAGCTGCTTAAATAAGCGCGCCTTGTTGTAAACAACATCACGTACAAGGACGACGTCAATGAGCTCTTTTATTGAGAGTTTATATGCCAATGGTGCACTCCTAACGCTTTGGGGTGCACTTTTGTTTCATCTGCTCATCCCCATTCCACCCGCCGCACATCCAGTCAGATTCTGGCAGTTACTACTCAACCATATTACCAACAAGGTCAACTCGCCAAGCGCATCACCTCAACAGCAGCAGCTATCCGGAACGCTTGCGTTATTGCTACTACTCGTTCCAACCTTGGCCGTGCTGATCGCACTTCAGACCTTGGTTTGGAAAGCAGAATTCTATCAGCTTGCCCTGCTACTGCTTGCTATTGAGTGGCGTGGTAATGAGCTATTCACTCGACGCTTCATCGACGCTTTGGCAAAAGAAGATAAACCAGGCGCTCGCTATATACTCGCATCTAAAGTCAATCGAGAAACAGACGCGCTGTCGTTACTTGGACTTGGTAAGGCGGGAGCGGAAAGCGTGATTATCGGCTATGCGAGAAACGTCATCGGCGTTTTGTTTTGGTATGGCCTAACGGGTGGCATTGGCGCACTCATGTATCGGCTTTGTGCGGAGCTCGCGCGCAGCTGGAGCCCAAACAAGCCTGGTTATGCGACCTTTGGTAAACCCGCCGCTTGGCTATTTTTGATACTCGACTTTGCGCCGCAAAAACTGTTCTCAATGATGGTTTTACTCGGCCTTCCTACTAACGCTATCAAACAAACTCTATCACAAGCAAAAGCCTGGCCAAACGCGGCGACCAGTTGGCTTATCTGTGGTTATGCCAACCGCTTTGAACTCGCGTTAGGCGGCCCTGCAATTTATGGCTCAGACAAACTCCAGCGTGCTCGAGTGGGTGGGAAAATCGCACCCGCGGCATTTCATATCGCTCAAATTCAAAAACATATCGCATGGCGAATCTATGTGTGGTTAATGCTACAAAGCACTGTGATGTTCATCATCTACCAAGGATTGTAATCAATGAAGAAAACCCTGCTCGGTGCTTTAGCTCTGTTATCCAGTTGCTCAGCCATTGCCGATACCCAGCGTATTATCAGTCTCGCCCCACACACCACAGAACTCGCTTACGCGGCGGGGCTTGGTGACAAACTAATTGCAGTCAGTGAATACAGCGACTACCCAGAGCAAGCGGAAAAACTCGAACGCGTCGCTAACTATCAAGGCATCAAGTTAGAGCGAATTGTCGCGTTAGAACCAGACCTTATTTTGGCATGGCCGACAGGAAACCCAGCCCGAGAGCTTGAGAAACTAGAACGCCTCGGCTTCAACCTCTATTACTCCAAAGCCAAATCTTTAGAAGGCATAGCCAACAACCTTGAAGCGCTGAGCCAATATGCCGACGACCCAAGTATCGGTCTCAATGAAGCAGAGCAGTTTCGCGCTAAGCTTGCAGAGTTAAAGCAGAAGTACGACACCGACGACAAGGTGCGTTATTTTTACCAACTGAGTGAAAAGCCTATCATCACTCTATCCGATGGTAACTGGCCTAGCGAAGTGTTTGAGTTTTGTGGCGGAGAAAACATCTTCGCAAGCAGCAAGGCGCCCTATCCTCAAGTCAGTCCGGAACAGGTCATCGTTCGCCAACCTGAAGCTATCTTCACCTCAGAGCACGCCATCGCTAACGGGAATATGTGGCAAAAATGGCAGCAAGAGCTGCCCGCAGTACAAAACAAACATGTATGGGCCTTAACCTCAGATTGGCTGAATCGCCCGACTCCAAGAACCTTAATGGCCGTTACTCAAGTGTGCGAACATTTAGACTGGGTACGAACCCAAAAATAATGAGAGATAGATCACATTCAGGTAAGATTCACTATCCGCAAACGTTAAATCCCGTAAAATTGGCGCACTTTCCTATTACTTTTCTTCAGTGAGAATATAGCTGTGGATTCCATGCTTTATTTGGTCGACCTTTTTGGTACGGCAATATTTGCAATATCGGGAGTGATACTTGCAGGAAGACTTAGGATGGATCCTTTTGGTGTCATGGTGCTTGGCAGTGTAACGGCCATCGGTGGGGGAACCATCCGAGACATGGCATTGGGTGCAACGCCTGTTTTTTGGATCACCGACACGACCTACATTTGGGTCATTATCGTCACCTGTATCGCGACCATGATGCTGATCCGACACCCACGGCGCTTACCTTGGTATGTTCTGCCGGTCTGTGATGCCATTGGCCTTGCGGTGTTTGTTGGTATCGGCGTTGAAAAAGCGCTTATCTTTCAAGACTCGTACTTAATTGCGGTAATAATGGGCGTTTTAACTGGCTGTGGCGGCGGTATTATTCGTGATGTTCTTGCCCGTGAAGTCCCTATGGTGTTAAGGCGCGAGGTATATGCCACTGCTTGTATTATTGGCGGTACCTTCCATGTAGGCGCTCTAATGATGGGCGCGTCAACAGGCAGCGCCTTCCTATGCTGTGTTGTGGCCACTCTAGTCATCCGCCTTGGCGCAATTCGTTGGCACCTCTCTTTGCCAACCTTCGCACTCGACAAGTAGCTTCAAATAACTGACAGGAGAAACCGAATTCTCCTGTCAGCCTCTTCATTTTTCTCTGCCGCTTTAGTATGTTGGTTAAAAGCCACTCACTTTTTATTCAGACAGGGAAACGTCTATGGATATCTGCTTCGATAATGTCTCACTAAACCACCCACTGTCGCTGTCTGTACCCCAATGGACCATTCGCTCAGGCGAACACTGGGCGGTATTTGAAACCCATGGCAATGTTGGCAGCCTGCTTGGCGATCTGCTGTGTGGCGAACTGAAAGCCGATGAGGGGCAAATCCTGCGACCTCACTCTGGCATTGCTCAATCTCACTTGCCGAGCAGCAGCGACTGCTTGAACTCGAGCAAGCTAATGACGACAGTGAGTTTTTAGATCGAATTGATTTTGGACGTAGTGTCGAGCAATTGGTCTCCGAGTTTTCTGATAACCCAGATGTAGTCGAGCAGCTTATCCAAGAGCTAGATTTACTTCATCTTAGAGAGCGCGGTTTTAGACAGCTATCAACTGGTGAAACCCGCCGCGTGATGCTAGCGCGAGCACTCGCCAGCGCACCAAAAGTATTGGTGCTCGATGAACCTTTTGTAGGTCTAGATACCCTGCACCGAAAAATGCTAGCGGACTATCTGAAAGACCTATCCCTGCACGTTCAGTTAATCATCATTACATCCCGAGAAGATGAAGTTCCAAGCTGGATGTCCCACGTGGCGATGTTTGAAAAAGGGGCTCTTAAGGAGCAGCTTAGCTATAGCGAATGGTGCGAGCACCCAATTATTTCACAGCTTTTAGCGCAGTCTTCTCAGCAAAGCGAACAGTGGCTCGAACTTATCCGCAAACATCAACATACGGCAAAGTTTGCCGATCCCTTGGTCAAAATCACTGACGGTAAAGTTGAGTACGTTGAGCAGAAGATCTTCTCCGGAGTCAATTGGCAAATCAACAATGGCGAACATTGGCAAGTTCGCGGCCCCAATGGTTGTGGTAAAAGCACTTTGCTCGGGATGATTTTTGGTGACCACCCGCAGTGTTACAGCAACGATATTGATATCTACGGCATAAAACGTGGTAGCGGTGAGACCGTTTGGGATATCAAGCAGTACACTGGTATGGTGTCTTCCTCCTTGCACCTGCAGTACCGAGTGAACTGCAATGCCCGTGATGTTCTACTGTCTGGGTTCTTTGACTCTATCGGTCTGTATGACAAGCCCAGCAAAAAGCAGATCAACGCCGCTGATGAATGGTTGACCCTGCTGCACATGTCGCACCTGAAAGATTGCGCATTCAAGTCTTTAGAATACAGTCAGCAGCGCTTGCTACTTATCGCACGTGCCATTATCAAACAGCCGACAATACTGATTTTGGATGAACCCTATCAAGGCCTTGATTTCTTAGGGCGTAAATTAGTCATGAATGCGTTAGATCTTATCGCCAAAGAAAACCTAAGCCAATTGCTGTATGTCTCGCATTATGTCGAAGATGAACTAGACAGCATTCGCTATTTTGTCGATTTTGTTGAGGCAGGCAATGGAGAGGGCTACCACGTCGTCATCACCACACCAGAGACTATAAGCCAAAAATCAGCCCACAACGCCAAGCAAAAGGAAGTCCCGTGTCAGGAAAAATAGCCATTGTCTACTTTACTAAAAATGGCACAACGCGACAGTTAGCGCAGCAGATACAGCAAGGAGCCAACGACAGTGGTGCGAGTGCCGAGCTATTTGAGATAGTGGGCAGTGACATTGCCGAGGGGCGATATACCAATGATGCGCTTATTTCGGCGCTTCAAGACTTTGATGCTATCGTGTTTGGCAGCCCAACCTATATGGGCTCTGCCAGCGGGCAATTCAAAGCGTTTATGGATGCAACCAGCGATGCGTATGTTGGTTTAGATTGGCGCAACAAACTCGCCGCAGGGTTTACTATGGGCGGCAGTATTAATGGCGAGCAGCAGCAAACCCTACTTGGGTTTTTCACGCTAGCCAGTCAGCACGCAATGCTCTGGGTAGGTTTGGATGTATCAAAGCACAACGATAACCTAAACCTCAATCGCACTGGCTCTTCTTATGGCCTTGTCGCGACCTATGATGAAAGCGAACAAGCCGTACACCCCAACGATCTAGAGACCGCCTATTACTTTGGTGATCGCATTGCCCGGTGCTTATCTTGGCACGCTTCTTCCTCTTAGACGCCTCTCAACGGCGACTAATTCATGCTATTCTAGGTCTATTGATTCCATTTATTCATCATAAACGACATGCTCTTAGAAGGTATTGAAACGCTGCTGGTACTTGCCCAAGAGAAAACCATGGGACGTACCGGTAGTCGTCTCTATATCAGCCAGTCTGCGGTCAGTAAACGCATTGCCAATCTAGAAAAGAAGCTCGGTAAAACCTTAATTGAGCCAGAAGGAAGGCAGATACGTCTGACGCCAGAGGCAGAAGCGCTCATTGCTCGCGTTGGCCCGAGTTTGAATGAGCTGCGCGGCTTAATTGCTGAAGAGCAGCAGGTCGAAACACACTCACTATTGAGACTCGATTGCTCAGAAACCTTAGTGGCAGGCTACTTGAGTGATGTGATGCCGCAGCTACTTGCCAACGACAACTATCTCACCGTCACCACCAACCACACGCCGCGTATTATCGAGCATGTCAAATCGGGTGAAGCGGCCGTTGGCCTGTGCGCAGGCCATTTAAACTCGCGACTCGGATTAGTAACGACGCATCTTTTTGATGAGCCATTTAAAGTGGTAAGCAAACAGCCTTTAACCGAGTCGCCAACGACCCTTATCACTAACGATCTCAACAACCCAGCGAATACGTACCAAGCTGGATTGCTACAGCAAGCAGGAATAACGCCAAGCATGCAGATGGACTCGTACACGGCAGCTGCTCAGCTCGCTATCCGAGGGGTGGCACCAGCACTCGTGCCGTTATCTATCATCAAAACCTTGCACATTAGCGAGTCACTGTGCTTTGACTTTGATTTTTTGACCACCTTAACGCGCCCAGTTCATGTTATTTACCGGCCAAGTGCCCTCAAGCAATCACGCCTTAAAACAGTGATTGAAACCATTGAGGATGCTGTTCCCAAAGTAGCTTTAATGCCATCACCATCGACATAATCACCACCAGCGGACGAATAAACTTCTTCCCTTTAGACACGACAACTTTGGCTCCCATGCGCGCACCTAAAAAGCCACCCGCCGCCATCACTAAACCAATCTCCCATACTGGTAAACCGGCAATGATAAAGAAAATCAACGCAGCTAGGTTCGAGGTAAAGTTGAGCACCTTAGTACGCGCTGTCGCATGGACAATCGATAACTGTGCAATAGCAACAAAGCAGATAGTAAAAATAGAACCTGTACCCGGACCAAAGAAGCCATCATAAAAGCCCACGCCAGTACCCACCGAAAAGGCAAACAAGGTTTCCGACATCTTAGGTTTGCCACCACCTTCCCCGGCCTGAGGTGCGAGTAAGAAATAGAGTGAGATACCTAGTAGCAATACTGGAATAAGGCTGGTAAGAACGCCCGCATCAATATGCTGCACAAGCTCAGCACCTACCGCAGAGCCGACAAAGGTACAGGCAATCGCCAAGCGCATATCTTTGAGATCAACAATGCCGTTGCGAACGAAATACCAAGTGGCCGAAAAGCTACCAAACGAGCTTTGCAGTTTATTGGTCGCCAGTGCTGAGTGGGCGGCACACCCGCCGAGAGCAGCGCGGGCAAGGTCAACAGACCACCGCCACCCGCCATGGCATCAATAAAGCCAGCCAATCCAGCTACAAAAAACAATAAAACAAGAATGTCGTAAGTTACGTCCATGTCAGGCGCTCAAAAGTGTAATTTTGTTAAATTGTAGCGACTTACATCTTAAGGACTAGCGAAACCATCGCTACAAACCTATTCCAGTTAGGAATCATTCGAATTGAGAACAAAAAAAGCCCGCTCAAATGAGCGGGCAATGAGGTTGTCTAGGAGGTGATAACTCACCTCTCTATTCTTATTGTGTTACGCGATTACACGTTTTTGATCTGCTCGTGCAGCTCTTGTACTGACGTTACTGATACTTTCGCATCAGCAGTGTGAGCCATACACGTAGCGAACGCTGCGTTTAGCGTTGTTGTGTAGTTCACTTTCTCAGCCAGAGCGCCGCGACGTAGAACTTTTGAGTCTTCAATCGATTGACGACCGGCAGTCGTGTTCACGATGTAGGTGTACTCGTTGTTCTTGATGCGGTCTAGGATGTGTGGACGACCTTCGTGCACCTTGTTCACAAGGCGAGGGTTAATGCCCGCTTCACCCAAGATTACCGCTGTACCGTGTGTTGCATCTAGCTGGTAACCAAGCTTAGTTAGCTTAGAGGCTAGGTCAACAACACGCTGCTTGTCGCCTTCGCGAACAGACAGTAGTGCGCGGCCGCCTTCTGGGTAAACATTGCCACAACCTAGTTCTGCTTTCGAGTAAGCTTCTGCGAACGTTGCGCCAACACCCATAACTTCACCAGTAGAGCGCATTTCTGGGCCTAGTAGTGGGTCAACACCTGGGAACTTGTTGAACGGCAATACGACTTCTTTCACAGAGTAGTATGGTGGGATGATCTCTTTGGTAAAGCCTTGAGACTCTAAAGATTGACCTGCCATTACGCGCGCTGCGATTTTCGCAAGCGGTGCACCTGTTGCTTTAGAAACAAACGGTACAGTACGAGCTGCACGTGGGTTTACTTCGATTAGGTAAACCTTGTTGTTCTTAACCGCAAACTGAGTGTTCATTAGACCGCGTACACCCAACTCGAACGCTAGCTTCTCAACTTGCTCACGCATCACATCTTGGATTTCTGCGCTTAGTGTGTAAGCCGGAAGTGAACATGCTGAGTCACCTGAGTGAACACCTGCCTGCTCGATGTGCTCCATGATACCACCGATAACCACACGCTCGCCGTCACAGATAGCGTCGATATCCACTTCAACTGCATCGTCAAGGAAGCTATCTAGAAGTACTGGTGATTCGTTAGACACACTTACTGCTTCGTTGAAGTAGCGACGTAGGTCTTGCTCGTCGTATACGATTTCCATCGCACGACCACCCAGTACGTATGAAGGACGTACAACCAGTGGGAAGCCGATTTCACGAGACTTATCAACCGCCTGCTCAAGCGTGGTTACTGTTGCGTTTTCTGGTTGTAGTAGGCCTAGACGGTCTACAGCAACTTGGAAGCGCTCACGGTCTTCTGCACGGTCGATAGCGTCTGGGCTAGTACCAATGATTGGCACGCCTGCTGCTTCAAGAGCACGAGCTAGTTTCAGAGGCGTTTGACCACCGTACTGAACGATAACGCCTTTTGGCTTCTCAACGCGTACGATTGATAGTACATCTTCAAGCGTTACTGGTTCGAAGTACAGACGGTCTGACGTGTCGTAGTCCGTTGATACTGTCTCTGGGTTACAGTTAACCATGATGGTTTCGTAACCGTCTTCACGCAGTGCGAGAGATGCGTGTACACAACAGTAGTCAAATTCGATACCTTGGCCGATACGGTTAGGACCACCGCCCAGAACCATGATTTTGTCTTTGTCTGTTGGCTGCGCTTCACACTCTTCATCGTAAGATGAGTACATGTAAGCTGTGTCAGATGAGAATTCTGCTGCACATGTATCAACTCGCTTGTAAACAGGGTGAATCTCGTACTGGTCACGTAGACGACGGATTTCGCTTTCAGACACACCTAGTAGAGTCGATAGTCGAGCATCCGCGAAGCCTTTGCGCTTCATCTTGCGAAGCACGTCTTCAGTAAGACCCGCAAAACCGCCTGCTTTTACTTCGTTCTCTAGTTTCACAATCTCTTCGATTTGAACTAGGAACCAACGGTCGATTTGCGTTAGGTTGAATACACCATCCACAGACAGACCTGCACGGAATGCGTCTGCGATGTACCAGATACGCTCCGCACCGGCTTCTTTCAGCTCGTGACGAATTTTAGATAGTGCGTCTGGAGAGTCTAGGTCAACCATCTCGTCAAAGCCGTTCGCGCCAACTTCTAGGCCACGAAGTGCTTTTTGTAGAGATTCTTGTTGGTTACGACCAATGGCCATTACCTCACCAACTGACTTCATCTGAGTCGTTAGACGGTCGTTAGCGCCCGCGAACTTCTCGAAGTTGAAGCGAGGGATCTTAGTCACAACGTAGTCGATTGTTGGTTCAAACGATGCTGGTGTTGCGCCGCCCGTGATGTCGTTCATTAGCTCGTCTAGAGTAAAGCCAACTGCTAGCTTCGCTGCAATCTTCGCGATTGGGAAACCTGTTGCTTTAGATGCTAGAGCAGAAGAGCGAGATACACGTGGGTTCATCTCGATGATAACCATACGGCCATCTTTCGGGTTGATACCAAACTGAACGTTTGAACCACCTGTTTCTACACCGATTTCACGCAGTACCGCTAGAGAAGCGTTACGCATCAATTGGTATTCTTTGTCCGTCAGCGTTTGCGCTGGCGCCACTGTGATTGAGTCACCAGTGTGGATACCCATTGGGTCGAAGTTTTCAATCGCACAAACGATGATACAGTTGTCCGCTTTGTCACGAACCACTTCCATCTCGTACTCTTTCCAACCGATTAGCGACTCATCGATAAGCAGCTCGTTAGTTGGAGAAAGGTCTAGACCGCGACGACAGATCTCTTCGAACTCTTCTTTGTTATACGCGATACCACCACCGGTACCACCCATAGTGAAAGAAGGGCGAATGATACAAGGGAAGCCAACCATATCAAGAACCGCGTACGCTTCTTCCATGGACTTAGCCGTGTCAGCACGTGGACACTCTAGGCCGATTGACTTCATCGCTTTATCGAAGCGAGAACGGTCTTCTGCTTTATCGATAGCGTCAGCCGTTGCACCGATCATCTCTACGCCGAACTCAGCTAGTACGCCGTGTTTTTCTAGGTCTAGAGCACAGTTAAGTGCTGTTTGACCACCCATAGTAGGCAGTACTGCATCTGGACGCTCTTTCTCGATGATGTTGCGAACCACTTCCCACTGGATAGGCTCGATGTAAGTCGCATCTGCCATGTCTGGGTCTGTCATGATAGTTGCAGGGTTCGAGTTCACAAGAATAACTCGGTAACCTTCTTCGCGCAGTGCTTTACACGCTTGAGCACCTGAGTAGTCAAACTCACAAGCCTGACCGATAACGATTGGGCCAGCACCAAGAATTAGAATACTTTTTAAGTCAGTACGTTTTGGCATTCTCAACTACTCCGAATTACGCTTTATGTTCTTTAATTAGGTCGATGAAGTGGTCAAACAATGGCGCTGCATCGTGTGGACCTGGGCTCGCTTCAGGGTGACCCTGGAAGCTGAACGCTGGCTTATCTGTACGGTGGATACCTTGAAGTGTGCCGTCGAACAGAGATTTGTGCGTTGCACGTAGGTTCTCTGGAAGCGTCTCTTCATCCGCAGCAAAGCCGTGGTTCTGTGAAGTAATCATTACTACGTCACGGTCTAGGTCTTTAACTGGGTGGTTTGCACCGTGGTGGCCAAACTTCATCTTCACTGTTTGCGCACCAGACGCTAGAGCCAAGATTTGGTGACCAAGGCAGATACCGAAGATTGGTAGGCCTTTGTCTAGGAATACTTTTGTTGCTTCGATAGCGTAAGTACATGGCGCTGGGTCACCAGGGCCGTTTGATAGGAATACGCCATCTGGGTTAAGTGCAAGCACGTCTTCAGCAGAAGTTTGCGCAGGAACCACTGTTAGGCGGCAGCCGCGGTCTACAAGCATGCGTAGGATGTTGCGTTTTGCACCGAAGTCGTAAGCAACAACGTGATATGGCAGCTCGCTGTCGTCTTTCGCTTCAGGAAGGCCACCCTCAAGTGTCCACGAACCCTGCTTCCATTGATACGTTTCTTGCGTTGTTACTTCTTTCGCAAGGTCCATACCTTTCAAACCTGGGAACTCTTTTGCTTTCGCCAGCGCTAGCGCTTCGTCTAGGTTATCACCAGCAACGATACAGCCGTTTTGTGCACCTTTTTCACGTAGAAGACGAGTCAGCTTACGCGTATCGATATCTGCGATACCAACGATGTTTTGAGACTTAAGGTAGTCTGAAAGTGACTGTTCATTACGGAAGTTAGAAGCGATAAGAGGAAGATCGCGGATCACAAGGCCTTGTGCGTGGATTGCTGAAGACTCTTCGTCTTCTTTATTAGTACCAGTATTGCCAATATGAGGGTAAGTAAGAGTGACAATCTGTTGAGAATAGGAAGGATCAGTGAGGATTTCTTGGTACCCCGTCATCGAGGTATTAAAAACAACTTCACCAACGGATAAACCATCTGCTCCAATGGAAACACCGCGGAACACTGTCCCATCTTCTAGGACTAACAGTGCTGATTTACTCAAGACAACCTCCAGAATAAAAATGCATAAATTTTAAATTAAATTGCAAATCTGCCTTCCTCTTCGCCATAAATAAGCGGTTTCAGGTAGTTCAGACAAATTGGCGGTATTCTAATGATGCCGAGATTTGTGTCAACAAGCACGGAAAAATAAATTCAAATTTTATAGTCACTGGCGAATTTTTTGTTTTAAACCGCCAAAAATGAACATTTACAAAGAAAAATTCAATCAGTTAACGGCAAGCATAGTTTTTCGACACAGAAACTCACCGTCACACTACAAAATTTGCAACAACTATTTGCGCAAACGATAGCCAAACAGACAAAACATACAAAAATAGGGGTTTAAATTGAAAAGCAACAAAAAAGCCCCATAACAACAGGTAAAAAGCTCAATTTCAGTACACTTTCCATCCATTCATAGAAACTGAAGGGAAAAGCGCTTTTAGTGACCCAGGCTATCATTCCTAGAATATTTATGTATTTCTTGCAGTGAATCCTTGAGTCAACTTTGGGTATAAAAAAAGCGCCAAACTGGCGCTTTTTTCTAAATACTGTCTAACCCGAGCACTTCGGTCATGGTGTAAAAACCAGCAGGCTTGTCGTTGAGCCACACCGCAGCTTTCACTGCTCCATTAGCAAAGGTCATACGATCGGTTGCTTTGTGAGTGATCTCAACACGCTCGCCGATATCGGCAAACATCGCGGTGTGCTCACCGATGATGTCACCAGCACGGATAGTCGCAAAGCCGATTTCATCACGAGTTCGCTCACCAGTAATCCCTTCGCGAGCATAAACGGCCACATCGTTTAGTTCATTACCCATAGCGCCAGCAATCGCTTCACCCATACCAATGGCTGTGCCAGAAGGCGCGTCAACCTTATGGCGGTGATGTGCTTCAACAATTTCAATGTCGCAGTAATCACCCATCACTTTCGCCGCTTTCTCTAGCAGCTTGAAAACGAGGTTAACACCGACGCTGTAATTTGGCGCCATCACCACTGGAACCACTTTAGCCGCTTCGTCGATCAGTTGTTTCTCTTCGTCGCTAAAGCCAGTGGTACCAATCACCATTTTTTTGCCGTGTTGTTTACACAGCTCGAGGTTCGCAAGGGTACTTTTTGGTGCGGTAAAATCGATGATCACATCAAAGTCTTCAATCGACTTTGCCAGATCATCCACAAGCGCGACATCAAAGCGCCCTTCACCACATAGTTCGCCAACATCGACACCAACGAGTGAAGACTCAGGACGCTCTGAGCCCGCTCCCACGGTCGCTTGTTTGTTGTGAAATGTTGCTTTTACTAGGTTGCGACCCATTCGGCCCGCTGCTCCTGCAATCGCAATTCTTACCATTGCGCTATTCTCCGTTGTTTTGTGTTGCTACCGTTACTTATTGCTACCAATGTAACGTAAAGCCCTTGGGGCTGCTAGCACCTATGAGGATTTAGCTGAATTTTTCTATCACTTTATTCAACACCGGTACGTTGGCTTCTGGGAAAGCGTAGTCAGCCAGCTCACCGATGGTTACCCATCGACCTTCCTGCCCTTCTTTTCCAAATGGCGTACCCTCGAAGGCAGTGACCGAAATAAAGTCAAACTCCAAAGATTTCTCTGGATAGTCGTACAGCAGATGCTCAAACACGGTTTGCTCGGTCACTGTGATATCAATCTCTTCGTACAGCTCACGAGTGATGGCCTCACTGATGGTTTCTCCGGCTTCAACTTTACCGCCAGGAAACTCCCAAAAACCGCCTTTATGCAGATTGTCCGGTCTTTTGGTAATGTAGATTTGAGACTTATCTTGATTGAAAATGATCGCGGCAACGATGTGGATGCGTTTCACTTTACTTTCCTCATTACTATTTGTTCTTAGTTTACCTGCTTGTGCGGTGCGGGGCATAAAAAAAGAGCCGCATAGTGCGACTCTTGATTTTCAGCATCATGGCTTAGTTGATCTTACCATGACATTGCTTGTACTTCTTACCACTTCCACATGGGCATGGTTCGTTACGGCCTACTTTACGCTCTTCACGTACCATAGGTTGTTGTGAACCATCTTGCTCTGCGTTATCAGCGAGTTGATTCTCAGCATTCGCGTGTTGTGCTTGCGCTTTTGCCGCTGCTGCTTCCGCTTGAGCTTGGCGCTGAGCTTCCATACGCTCCACTTCTTCTTGCTGCTGTACGCGTACTTTAGAAAGAATGGTGATCACGTCGAATTTCAGAGAATCTAGCAGTTGCTCGAACAGTTCAAACGACTCACGCTTGTACTCCTGTTTCGGGTTCTTCTGGGCATAGCCACGTAGGTGGATACCTTGACGTAAGTGATCCATCGCCGCTAGGTGCTCTTTCCAAAGCGTGTCTAGCGTTTGTAGCATCACTGATTTCTCGAAGTTACGCAGTACTTGCGCGCCAACCGTCTCTTCTTTCTGCTGGTAAACCGTTACTGCAGTATCCAAGATCTTCTCACGAAGCGCTTCTTCGTAGAGCTTGTCGTCTTCTTCCAACCAAGACTTGATCGGCAGATCAAGGTCAAAGTCATTCTTAAGACGTTCTTGCAGACCCTCGATGTCCCACATATCTTCAAGCGATTGTGGTGGAATGTATTCATCAATAACAGACGTGAACACATCACTGCGGTTTTGCTCAAGCATTTCGCTGATGTCTTCAGCGGTCATCAGCTCATCACGCAGCTCGTAAACCACTTTGCGTTGGTCGTTCGCCACGTCATCGAATTCAAGAAGCTGTTTACGGATGTCGAAGTTACGACCTTCTACTTTACGCTGTGCTTTTTCAATTGAGCGAGACAACATCTTACTTTCAATCGCTTCGCCCTCATCCATACCACTTTGGATTAGGCTTGCCATACGATCAGAAGTAAAGATACGCAGTAGTTGGTCTTCCATCGATAGGTAGAAGCGTGAAGAACCCGCATCACCCTGACGACCAGAACGACCACGAAGCTGGTTATCGATACGACGAGATTCGTGACGCTCAGTACCAATGATGTGTAGACCACCTGCTTCTAGCACTTGGTCATGAACCACCTTCCATTCCGCCTTGATCGCATCAATTTGCTCTTGTGATGGGTTGTCTAGTTGCTCAACCTTCGCTTGCCAGCTACCACCTAACACGATATCGGTACCACGGCCTGCCATGTTGGTCGCGATAGTTACCGCACCTGGGGTACCTGCTTCAGCGACGATTTCCGCTTCTCTTTCGTGGAATTTCGCATTCAGTACGTTGTGTTTGATCTTCGCTTGCTTAAGGGCGTTAGACAGTAGCTCTGATTTCTCAATCGATACGGTACCAACCAAGATTGGCTGACCTTTTGCCGCGCGCTCTTTAATGTCTTCAATGATGGCGTTGAATTTTTCAACCTCAGTACGATAAACCACATCTGGCATATCGTTACGAACCATAGGCTTGTTGGTTGGGATAACCACTGTCTCTAGGCCGTAGATAGATTGGAATTCGAATGCTTCAGTATCCGCGGTACCTGTCATGCCCGACAGTTTGTCGTATAGGCGGAAGTAGTTCTGGAAGGTAATCGATGCCAGCGTTTGGTTCTCGTTTTGGATCTTAACGCCTTCTTTTGCTTCAACCGCTTGGTGAAGGCCTTCAGACCAACGACGACCCGGCATAGTACGGCCAGTGTGTTCATCAACGATAACCACTTCGCCGTCTTCGTTAACGATGTAGTCAACGTTTTTCTCAAACAGAACGTGGGCACGAAGTGCTGCATTCACGTGGTGCAGCAAGCTGATGTTGGTTGGCGAGTAAAGTGTATCACCCTCTTCCATCAAGCCATTTTTGATAAGTAGCTCTTCAACAAACTCCTGACCGGTCTCAGTTAGGTGAACTTGCTTAGACTTCTCATCCACTGTGTAGTGACCGTCACCGCGGTACTCTTCCGAGTCTTCTTGATCTTGTTGCTCAAGGTGAGGAATCAAGGTATTGATGCGAGTATAAAGATCAGAGCTATCTTCAGCAGGGCCAGAGATAATTAGCGGTGTACGCGCTTCATCGATTAGAATTGAGTCCACTTCATCGACAACAGCGAAGAAACGTTCACGCTGAACACGATCTTCAACGCGAAAAGCCATGTTGTCACGTAGGTAGTCGAAGCCAAACTCGTTGTTTGTTCCATACAGAATATCGGCTTGGTATGCGTCTTTCTTCTCTTGAGGGTGCATGTTTGGCACGTTGATGCCAACGGTCATGCCTAGGAATTCGAATAGTGGCGGTTAGTCTCCGCATCACGTTTCGCAAGGTAGTCGTTCACGGTAACGATGTGGACACCTTTGCCTGGTAGAGCGTTAAGATACGCAGGTAGTGTCGCCGTTAGCGTTTTACCTTCACCAGTACGCATCTCTGCGATTTGGCCAGAGTTAAGAACCATACCACCGATAAGCTGAACATCGAAGTGACGCATGCCGAATACACGCTTAGAGGCTTCACGAACAGTGGCAAATGCTTCTGGTAGGATTTGGTCTAGGTTTTCACCTTTGTCCAAACGCTCACGAAACTCAACCGTCTTCGCTTTCAGTTCTTCGTCAGACAACGCTTCGAACTGCGGCTCGTAGTTATTAATCTGTTTTACGATTTTTCTTAGTCGACGCAGTGTTCTGTCGTTGCGACTACCAATGACCTTTGTCAGTAGGTTAGTAATCATTGTGTTTTTGTTCTCTCTACCATTAGATCATTTCGACCTATTAAAATTGCCTTCCGTCTCTACTAAGGCCAAGCGACCTAACTGAGATAAAATCTATACCAACTGATATTGAGTTCAAGCGGCTAGAATTCAAGGCAGACATACCAATTAATGGCACATAGTTTAAGGAATTTTTGACCCAACAACCAAGCATCTATCGAAACTAACCGCAATTAGTTTGATGTGTTTGGAAGTTTTGAGGAATAAACCGCTAAAGGGAAGATATTGTCGCTGAAAAGAACGCCATTTGATAAAGATAGCGCGGCTCAAATTTGCAAACTTAAACTGCGCAAACGCCGCCTATAGTCGTGTTTCGCCGAAGAGGTCGACGTAAGCATCAAGGGAAGATCCCCATGATCGGCAAGAGATCGTCGCGATCCTGAAAGTACTTGGCAAGCTATTGCCACCGAATTGACTCTCAATTTGCGAAAGCGGTGCAAACTAAAAAAGCCAAATCACAGATACAAAAAATCAGGCGCTAGGCCTGATTTTTCTCAATGAGGAGGATTGGTTTATGCCAATACCATGCTCGGGTCTGCAAACGCAACTGGAGAGCCTTCTTTTTCTTCAAAGGTCGTCCACTCCCACGCTTCTTGATCAGCCAATACCGCACGAAGCAGTTGGTTGTTCAAGCCGTGACCAGACTTGTAAGCAGCAAACTCACCAATAATGGCATGACCTGCCATATAAAGGTCGCCGATCGCATCTAGCACTTTATGAGTCACAAACTCATTATCAAAACGAAGGCCATCTTCATTTAGGATGCGGTAGTCATCAAGTACGATTGCATTATCAAAGCTTCCGCCAAGCGCAAGGTTCTGAGACTGCAGGTATTCGATATCACGCATGAAGCCAAACGTTCTTGCGCGAGAAATCTCTTTCACAAAGCCTTGTGAAGAGAAATCGAACAGTAAGTGCTGCTCGTCTGCATCAATTGCTGGATGGTTAAAGTCGATCTCGAAATCCATACGGAAGCCGTTAAATGGACGGAACTCAGCCCATTTGTCACCGTCTTCAAAACGCACAGTCTTCTTAATACGAATGAATCGTTTTGGTGCATTTTGAGTCTCAATACCCGCTTGTTGTAGCAGGTATACGAATGGGCTTGCGCTACCATCCATAATTGGGATCTCAGGTGCATCAACCTCAACGATAATGTTATCGATACCCATACCAGCCAAAGCGGCATTGAGGTGCTCTACCGTAGAAATACGGATGCCTTCATCGTTAACAAGCGCAGTACATAACATAGTGTCACGTACAGAAAGAGGATCCGCAGGAAAATCCACAGGCGGATTCACGTCAGTACGACGGTATACAACACCAGTATTCGCAGCCGCAGGACGCAAAGTTAGTGTTACTTTACGGCCAGAGTGGAGACCCACCCCTACAGTAGTCACTATTTCTTTAAGCGTACGTTGTCTGATCATCTACAAACCTCTTAATCTACGCTACATATCACGGTTGATTATGTAACCAACCGCGAATCCTACCAGAATTTTGAGCTATGTCAAATTCACGCAGATTATCAATCTGCCTGACGACGCAAAAATGCTGGAATGTCTAAGTAGCCACTTTCCTTCTCAGGCTTAGGTGCAGCGCTGGTATTGCCGCTCGACACAGGTGCAGAGCTTGCAGTATTTGGCGTGTTCACCTCAACCTTCTCCTGATTATTTACAGGCAAAGATTGTGCCACTTTGTCCTCTACTTTTGCAGCTGGCGCTTGAGTTGGCTGTTGAGGCTGACTTGCCGTCACTGGCGCTTTACCGCCTGCGACTAGCGTAATATCTGGCTTACGTTCGTTGCCGATACCCGTTGCAACCACAGTCACGCGAATCTCATCGCTCATGTCTGGGTCTAGAGAAGTACCGATAACAACCGTTGCATTGTCAGACGCAAAGGCTTTCACTGTGTTACCAACGGTCTCGAATTCGTCTAGACGCATATCAAGACCCGCAGTGATGTTTACAAGCACACCGCGTGCACCTGCTAGATCGATGTCTTCTAGAAGTGGGCTAGAAATTGCCATCTCTGCCGCTTCTTCTGCACGATCTTCACCTTTAGCAACACCGCTACCCATCATTGCATGACCCATCTCTGACATCACGGTACGTACGTCCGCAAAGTCGACGTTAATCATGCCTGGGCGAGTAATCAATTCTGCGATACCTTGAACCGCATTCTTTAGTACGTCGTTTGCGCTTGCAAACGCTTCCAGTAGCGTAACGCCACGGCCTAATACTTTAAGAAGCTTTTCGTTTGGAATCGTGATCAAAGAGTCAACGTGCTTTGATAACTCTTCAATACCTTGCTCCGCAAATGAGAGACGTTTCTTACCTTCAAAGCTAAATGGTTTCGTGACCACTGCGACTGTAAGAATACCTAACTCTTTCGCGACTTCAGCAATCACTGGCGCTGCACCGGTTCCGGTACCACCGCCCATACCAGCTGCGATAAACACCATATCGGCGCCAGTAATGCTTTCTTTAATTCTTTCTTTGTCTTCAAGAGCTGCATCACGTCCAACTTGAGGGTTTGCACCTGCACCCAAGCCTTTTGTGATATCGCCGCCAATTTGAATAACGTGGTTGATGCTCGTTTTGCGTAATGCTTGAGCATCGGTATTAACACTAATGAAATCAACCCCTTCGATTGACTCACGTACCATGTGTTCTACAGCGTTACCACCGCCACCGCCTACACCCACTACTTTAATGACAGCTTCGTCAGACATTTCCATCATCGGTTCAAACATTTGTTATCTCCGTTTTCCTGCAACTCAGGTTAAAACTCTTTTTGTATCCAATTACGCAACTTACCAAAGATTGTCGACACCGATTGACGCTTTGGCTCGTTATAATCATTGTCGTCATTATCCTGACTGTCTCTTGCGTAATGAAGTAATCCAACGGCCGTAGAATGATACGGCTCTTTTACATAGTCCGTAAGGCCACTCACCTCTAAAGGCTTACCTACACGAACCTGGTTACGGAATACACGCTCAGCGCACTCCACAACCCCTTCAATTTGTGCTGCACCGCCGGTTAAGACGACACCCGCTGCGAGATGGTGCTTTACACCGCTCTCTCTGAGTTTCGCTTGAACATTATCAATGGTTTGATTAACAAGTCCCATTAACTCTGTATAGCGCGGTTCTATCACTTCCGCCAATGTTTGACGCTGCAAACTGCGTGATGGACGGCCACCGACGCTTGGAACGTTCACGGTATCGTCTTTACTCACCAGTTCACTCAGTGCACAGCCATATTTCACTTTGATCTCCTCGGCATCACTCAAAGGTGTACCGAAAGCAAAAGCGATATCACTGGTCACCGCATTGCCAGCATAAGAGAACACCTCTGTGTGTCTCAGTGCTCCGCCAGTCCAGATGGAGATATCCATAGTGCCAGCGCCAATATCAACCACACAAACCCCAAGCTCACGCTCGTCTTCGGTGATAACAGCATTACTTGACGCCAGGCCGGAGAAAACCAGTTGTTCGACTTTCAGTCCACAGCGTTCTACTGCTTTTATGATGTTTCTTGCCATATCGTTATGGCAAGAGATCAAATGAACACTGACTTCCATTCGAACCCCAGACAATCCAAGCGGGTTTTTGATACCCTCTTGATAGTCTATGGTAAATTCCTGAGGAATCACATGAAGAATGCGCTGTTCATCACCGATTTTTATGGATTTAGCGGTATGAATCGCTCTGTCCATATCATCTTGTGACACCTCTTCCTCAGAAATGGTTCCCATGCCCTTTTCTATTCGACTAGCAATATGCTTACCAGAAAGAGAGATAAACACGCTGCTGATTTGGCATTCCGCCATCAGCTCAGCCTGATCGACAGCACGTTGTACGGATTTAACCACTGACTCAAGGTCGTTAACGCCACCTTTGTCCATTCCGCGAGAAGGACTAGAACCTGCACCAATGATATTTACCTGCCCGTCCGGCAAAACCTCGCCGACTAGCGCAGATACGGTCGCAGTGCCAATATCAAGACCGACAATAATATTGTCATCCGTGGTCTTCGTCATCTGTACTCTCTTATGTTTTGCTATCTCAAATCCCAGAGAACAACTCGCTTGGGTTGCCCAATTCCTAACTGAACTTAAGTATCGATACGCCAGAGCCTATCGATACATAAAACCAGTTACCCTGCAGATTCAACTGCCGTGCCCTCTGCTGTCATTTCAGCAGGGAACCAACCGACGGCTGCACCCGTGTCGTATCGCAAATCGATGTAACTGATTTGAGATACCTTGTCACCCAATTCCCGATACAGAGAGATAAAACGCTGCAAGCGCTCATCCAATGCATCTTTGCCTAGCTCTAAACGGATCCCGTTGTCGAGGATCACTTGCCATGCACGGCGCTCATTCAACACTAGTGAGGATATCGCTAGCCCTAAGCTGGCTAATTTAGCATTACTGTCACGATAAGTATCCAGCACAAAGCGTTCAGTGCCCATCGGGCCATATAGCTTCACTTTCTGCTCTTCAATCACAGAAACATCACCGCTGAACACGACGCCATGAATATCAAGCATATCGATGCCATTCCAGATCGCACTAGCCTGGTACTCGGTCAAAAACACTTTAACGGTGTCTGGCCATTGTTTACGTACCGATGCTTGCGAGACCCATGGAATTTGCTCAACACTTTGCTGCAGAACATCGATATCTTGAGACATGAAGGTCCCGATATGTTCCAAATTGGCAAAGGCGTGCTGCACATCTTTAGCACTTACATGGGTTAGATCCCCTTGTAGCACTATCTTAGATAAGGGAAGGCGCTGGTCGTCCCACATCCAGCTAATGGTGGAATAAAGTGTTGAACCGATGACTGCGATCACTGCAAATAAAAAAATCGCCCCGATCCCGTGTTGTGAAAACATGGAAGCTCGACGCGTTCGCTCTACACTGCTGTCTGAAGTTTCAGTCAAACTCTTTGGTCCCTTATTAACTTCTCTTCGCCTTTCCTTAAGATAGTGGAATAAGAGTCTAATCTAATGGTCTTAACCTAACGATTATACTAATCAATATCAAACTATCAAACACTCAACCCAAGAAAACTGGGCTTTTGCGCACTGAAACAACAAAAAAGTTCGAATGGACGATCAATTCACTATATCGCTCATTCGAACTCATAAATTATTCAATACTCTCGAAAATCGAGAAGCTAGCTATTTTGCATCACTTGAATGTCTAGCTTCATCTTCTCAAGCTGTTTAGCCACTTTACCAATGTCACCGGCACCTTGCGTCAAGACTAAGTCGCCGTCTTGCAAAAGATTGGATAAAACTGATGGTAAACCACTCATTTCTGGGACAAAAACTGGATCAAGCTTGCCGCGAGTACGAATAGTACGACACAGCGAACGACCATCAGCGCCAGCAATTGGGGCTTCTCCGGCCGAATACACGTCCAGCATGACCAACACATCGACCTGCTCCAGTACATTGGCAAAATCATCGTAAAGGTCACGAGTACGGCTGTAACGGTGTGGCTGGAATACCATGACTAATCGTTTGTCTGCCCAGCCATTGCGCGCCGCTTTGATGGTGACATCCACTTCTGTTGGGTGGTGACCATAGTCGTCGACCAGCATAACACGGCCATTACCCGTTTCGAATTCACCCAAATGCTCGAAGCGGCGTCCTGTCCCTTCAGTGCCCAGCATCGCCTTAACGATAGCCTCATCACTGATATTATCTTCGGTCGCAACAGCAATAGCCGCAGACGCATTCAACGCATTGTGTTTACCCGGAATATTCAGGGTAATCTCAAGATTATCTCGGTCTTTTCTGACAACGGTAAACTTACCTTGCTGCCCTTCTTGGCGATAATTCTCAATACGTACGTCGGCATCTTCTGAAAAACCGTAGGTGATCACTTGACGACTCACATTTGGAATCAGCTCACGAACCACGGGATCGTCAACGCACATCACAGCCTGTCCGTAAAACGGCAGGTTATGTAGGAAGTCGATAAAAGTTTGCTTGAGCGTATCGAAATCACCGCCATAGGTATCCATGTGGTCAGCTTCAATATTAGTGACGATACTGACCATTGGCTGAAGGTGTAGGAAAGACGCATCACTTTCATCGGCTTCCGCAATCAAGATACGGCTTGATCCCAAACGCGCATTCGTGCCGGCACTTTTCACCAGGCCACCGTTAACAAAAGTTGGATCCATGCCTGCTTCTGAATAAATTTGCGTGACTAGCGCTGTAGTTGTGGTCTTACCGTGCGTGCCCGCAACGGCAATACCGTGTCTAAAGCGCATCAGCTCAGCGAGCATTTCAGCACGGCGAACCACTGGGATTCGCCTTTCTTTCGCCGCAACTAACTCAGGGTTTTCAGGATCAATCGCCGTAGACACTACGACCACACTCGCAAGATCAATGTTACTTGCTGCATGACCAATAAAGACGGTCGCCCCCTTTTGTGTAAGGCGCGCGGTCACAGCATTCTCAGCAATATCAGAGCCGGTAATTTGATACCCCTCGTTGAGTAGCACCTCGGCGATACCACTCATACCCGCACCACCAATACCGACAAAGTGAATACACTTCACGCGTCTCATTTCAGGTATCAGGGCACGGATCTGCGCTAAGTCTGGTGTTTGTTGCTGTGTCATGAGTCTGTCTCGTTAATCTATTTTGTTAATTCGATAATTTCTTTCGCGACGCGTGTATCCGCATCGAGCTTAGCTGCTTTTCGGGCATTAATAGCCAGCGTTTTTAATTGCGCTCGGTCTAAGCTACGTATCTGTTCTGTCAGTTTTTCCACGCTCAATTGGGGCTGCTCAATCATATAGGCCGCCTGGCAGTCGACCAAATGGTCACCATTGAGCGCCTGCTGACGATCTTTGTGCATAAATGGGATAAAGATAGCGCCAACGCCTGCAGCAGCAAGCTCAGAGACTGTCAATGCGCCGGAGCGACACACCACAAGATCGGCCCATTGATACGCCTCGGCAACGTCATCAATAAACTCCGTCACCTCTGCGCTACTCACCTGATTTTGCTGGTAAAGCGCAGCGACTTCTTGCTCGCTACCTTTGCCCGCTTGATGGCGAATCGTGTAACCGTCGCCCAGCGCAGCCATGACGGGCGGCAAAGTGTGATTAAGGATGCGAGCACCTTGGCTGCCCCCATCACTAAAATGCGAATATCGCCATCACGGCCGTTGAGTCGTGTTTCTGGCGCTTCAATATCTAATAAGTCTTGGCGCACTGGGTTGCCAACTACTTCGGCATCGGCAAAAGCGCCCGGAAATGCCTGGAACACCTTTTTGGCAATTTTAGACAGCCACTGGTTGGTCAGTCCCGCGACGCCATTTTGTTCGTGGAGTACGACAGGGATACCCATAGTCCAAGCCGCAACGCCACCAGGGCCACTGACATAGCCACCCATGCCGAGCACAGCATCAGGTTGCCAGCGCTTTAAATGTTGACGCGCTTGGAAAATCGCACTGATGATCTGAAACGGTGCTTTGATCAGTTTCGCAATGCCTTGACCACGCAACCCTTTCACTTTAATAAAATCAATGTCAATCCCGTGCTTTGGTACTAAGTCTGCTTCCATTCTGTCTGCAGTACCAAGCCAGCGGATCTCCCAGCCTTGCTCTTGCAGGCGTTTTGCAACCGCCAACCCTGGAAATACGTGACCGCCGGTTCCACCAGCCATCACCATTAAACGTTTATTTTGCTTCATCTTGCTTCTGTTTCTTATCTGTTTCAGGCTCGCTGCTCGGTGCAGGCTCAATGTCTGGAAGTAGTCGACATTCATGGTCCACTCGCAGCAAGATCGATACCGCCACCGACATGATGATCAAACTGGAGCCACCATAACTTATCAGCGGCAATGTGAGACCTTTGGTTGGCACCATACCCGCTGCTGCGCCAACGTTAACTAAGGTTTGAAACGCAAACCAAATACCGATGGCAAAACATAGGTAGCCACCAAAAAACTGCTGTTTTTCAAACGCACGCTTACCGATATACAGGGCTTTTATCACCAGTGCAAATACCAGCATCAATACTAAGACGACACCAACAAACCCGAGCTCTTCAGCCAGCACGGCGAATACAAAGTCGGTATGCGCTTCTGGCAGGTACTCCAATTTTTGTACCGAGTTACCAAGCCCTTGCCCCATCCAGTTACCGCGACCAAATGCCATAAGTGATTGTGTAAGCTGATAACCACTGCCAAATGGGTCTTCCCAAGGGTCTAAAAACGACGTTACGCGTCTAACGCGGTATGGTTCGACCAAAATCAGCGCAATGACCGCGCTAACGCCTGCAACGAATAGAGCGATAAATTGTGATAATTTGGCACCAGCGATAAACAGCATGCCAAACAAAGTCACCAGCATCACCACCACGGTACCTAAGTCAGGCTGTCCCAACAATAAAATGGCAAACGTGGTGAATACCATAATCGGTTTGATAAAACCGCCAAAAAACGACTGTCTGACTTCCTCTTGTTTTCTCACCAAGTAGCCGGACATGAAGATAAACAGCGACAGTTTGGCTACCTCAGCAGGCTGAAGGTTAAACAGTCCAAGCGGGATCCAACGAGACGCGCCGTTAACGGACTTACCGACGACGAGAACAACGATTAGCAAGAAAATGGATATCGCTAGCAAATAAGTACTGTATTTGAACCATTTAGCGATAGGGACTTGCAGAACCACAGCCGACGTACCAAGCGCTAACACCAGAAAGATAGCGTGGCGAAACATAAAGTGGAATGGCTGATCCGTCAGTCGAGAACTGATTGGAAACGAGGCGGAAGTGACCATCACCAGTCCCGTCACCATCAACCCAAACGCCAACCAAACCAATTGTCGGTCGTAGAGCGTATCTGGAGCACTGTGGGTCATCCATCCCATGGTGCGTTGTCGAATTTGATGAAACATAGTGACGAATCCGTGTTAACTAACTTGCGCTGAATAACGCTGCGCCAGATCGGTAAAGTGATCACCGCGAGCCATAAAATTGGCAAACTGATCAAAGCTAGCGCATGCAGGCGACAACATGACCATATCACCTTGCTTCAATTTTGGCGTGATCTCAGCAATATATCGTCCATTGATACAAAGTAGCGCGCACTATCGTGAAGCGGCAGAAACTCTTCTCCATCACGACCAAAACAGCACAACTGAACATTGAGTTGTCCCAGTGGTTTGGCTAGCTCAGAAAAATCAGCGCCTTTACCCACTCCGCCGACAAGCAAGTACAGTGTTCCTTGTAGCGCTAAGCCTGACAGAGCCGCAAGCGTACTCGCCACATTGGTGGCTTTTGAGTCATTGACCATTTCACGCAGCTTGCTCAGCCACCACTTGGCAACGATGAGTTAAGCCTCGATAAGATTTTAGACACTCCAATGCCGTGCGATAATCGATATTTGCGAGTTTGAGCAGCGCACAAGCGACCAAAGCATTTGACCAATTGTGCTTACCAACAATGCTCAGCTCATCAACTGCGAGGATTTTTTCATCGCCGTCCATCAACCAAGTACGTCCATCAAATACCTGCATGCCGAATTGCTTAGCATCAAAACCAAACGTCGATATCACAGGGTGGAACTCTGTTGGGTAAGTTTCAGGTTCGTCGCGATTTACCAACACATGTTCAGCATGTAAGAAGATTCGGCGCTTGGCTTCGGCATAATCCGCCATACCTACGTAGCGATCCATGTGGTCTTCTGAAAGATTTAAAAACGTCGAGACTTGCGTTTTTAGAGACGACGTCGTTTCCAGTTGGAAACTCGATAGCTCAAGGACATAGAGATCGGCATCAAGCTCAAGCAAATCAAGGGCAGGGACACCAATGTTGCCCCCACACCGACACTCAGCCAGCCGCCTTGGCCATTTCACCCGTTAAGTCAGTCACGGTACTTTTGCCGTTTGAGCCGGTAATTGCGATCACGGGCTTGTTATTTGCCCACGCAAACAGCTCAATATCACCAATGACAGAGACGCCGTTTTCCATGGCTGCGTGAACTTCCGGCGTCGCTAGAGCGATGCCCGGGTTACACACTACCAAGTCAGCCTGCATCAACCAATCGGCTTCAAAGCTGCCGGTATGGAGGGCAACGCCTTGTGGCAATTGCTCGGCCCCAGGCGGATTCTCTCGACTGTCCATGACTTGAATGGTCAATGTAGGATGATATTTACGAAGGTGATTAACGACGGAGAGCCCGGTAATACCGAGCCCTACGACGACCACTTGCTGAATGTCTTGCCAACGTTCCATGAACAAGGATCCCTAGCCTGTTAATTAACGTACTTTAAGCGTTGCTAGGCCGATAAGTACCAATACGATTGAAATGATCCAGAAGCGAACGATAACGCGCGGCTCTGGCCAGCCTTTTAGCTCATAGTGATGGTGGATAGGTGCCATACGGAAAATACGCTGACCACGCAGCTTGTAAGAACCAACCTGAAGAATGACCGACAATGTCTCCATGACAAACACACCCCCCATGATCACCAGTACGAATTCCTGACGTACTAGTACGGCAATGACACCTAATGCGCCGCCAAGTGCTAGTGAGCCCACATCACCCATAAAGACTTGCGCTGGGTAAGTGTTAAACCAAAGGAAACCAAGACCCGCACCCACCATCGCGGTACAGAACACGACAAGCTCAGAGGTGTATGGAATGTATGGAATATGCAAATAAGCTGCAAAGTTAACGTTGCCTGTTGCCCAAGCAATCACCGCGAAACCTGCCGCCACCAGTACCGTGGGCATAATCGCCAAGCCATCAAGCCATCAGTTAGATTTACCGCATTACTGGTGCCAACAATCACAAAGTAGGTGAAGACGATGTAGAACAGCCCCATTTGTGGCATCACATCTTTAAAGAAAGGGACTACGAGCTGTGTAGCCGCCGTGTCTTGACCGTGAGCATATAGAGCAAATGCGACGACCAAGGCAATCAATGACTGCCAAAAGTACTTCCAGCGAGCGATCAGACCATCGGTGTTTTTGCGCACTACCTTGCGATAGTCATCCACAAAACCAACGGCACCATAGCCAAGTAGCACGGCAAGGACGGCCCAAATATATGGGTTACTCAAGTCTGCCCAAAGCAACACCGTAATAGAAATCGCCGATAGGATCATCACGCCCCCATCGTCGGTGTACCACGCTTGCTAAAGTGTGACTCCGGACCTTCATTTCGAACGACTTGGCCAATTTGCAGCATTTGTAGACGGGCAATCATTTTTGGCCCCATCCACAAAGAAATACCTAACGCAGTTAATACACTGACAATGGCTCTGAATGACAAATATTCAAACAGACGAAAAAAAGAAAAGTATGGCTGTAGTAATTCTGCAAGCCAAATGATCATGTGTATTTCTCCTTCAGTGCATTGGCGATAGTAAACATGCCAGCACTTAGCGCCCCTTTAACCAACAAGGTATGAGAGGTCTGGTTTAACTGTGTTAATGTGTGTTCGATATGCGTGAGCATATCGTCGTGACTAATAAAATGCTGTCCACCGCAAAGGTCACTGATAACTTTCGCATCCTCACCATAGGTTAAAACGTGTTCAAATGCGAAAGGTGCAGCATGTTCTCCGACTTCTTTGTGAAGTGCAAGACTTTCATGCCCCAATTCTGCCATGTTCCCCAAAATCAACCAGCGCTGGGTTTGAGTAAACTGACCCAACAGATCGACCGCCGCCTTCATTGCGGGAACACTGGCGTTATAGCTATCATCTATCAAAGTGATCGAGTCGCTAAGCTTCTCAACATCAACACGACGCTTCACTTTATTTAGTGATTGCAAACCATGTTGAATTTGCTCGAGAGTTGCACCGACTTGCGTTGCCAAAGCGGCTGCCGCCACTGCATTTGCCACATTGTGCTCACCGATGAGCGTTAACTCAATCGAGATGTTGCCTGCTGGGGTGTGGAGTGTAAACAACGGGCTACCAAGAGATGACAAGGTTATGTCAGAGGCGTAAAAATCTGCGTGAGCGTTTTGTTTAGCGATGCGCACGACCTGTTTATCGCTCAATATCGATTGCCAATAGTCACCACCTTCACTATCAAGGTTCACCAGTGCGATACCACCGGCTGGCAGTCCTTGATAGATTTCACCCTTGGCCTGTTTGACACCGTCAAGAGAGCCAAAGCCCTCCAGATGCGCCTCAGCCACATTGTTCACCAGCGCGACATCTGGCTGGACTAATGTTGTTGTGTAAGCTATTTCACCAATATGGTTAGCACCCAGTTCAATCACGGCAAAGTCGTCTTGCGGCGTTGAGCGCAGCAAAGTCAGCGGCACACCGATATCGTTATTAAAATTACCCGCGGTATACAGCACCTGACCTTTGGTCGACAAAATGCTAGCAATCATCTCTTTGACTGTCGTTTTACCGCAGCTGCCGGTAATGGCAATCGTTTTGGTTTGGCAACGCTTATGAACTTCCGCCCCAAGTTTACCTAAAGCTTGCTTGCTATCAGCAACCACAACTTGAGCGATGGCGACATCCAACTCGCGCTCCACAATCAGCGCTGCAGCGCCTTTCTCTGCTGCTTGCTTAGCAAAATCATGAGCATCAAAACGCTCACCCACCAATGCAATGAACAGAGCACCCGGTTCGATGGCTCGCGTGTCTGTGGTGACATCTTTGATACTGAGATCCTCTCCGATCAATTGACCGTCAACAATGGCCGCGATATCCGTTAACTTGAGTTCAATCATAACGTCAGTCCTAGTAGCTGTGCCGCCGTTTCACGGTCTGAATAGTGGACATTGTCATTACCAATCACTTGGTAATCTTCGTGTCCTTTACCCGCTAATAAAATAATGTCAGCAGCACTCGCGTGCGTCACCGCCAACTGAGCCGCGTTAAAACGTTGATGCTCTACAAATGCCGCCTCGGGCGCACTCATTCCCGCCAGCATATCTTCGACGATGGCTTTAGGATCTTCACTGCGTGGGTTGTCATCACTTAAGATCACCTTATCCGCCAGTTGCTCAGCGATAGCGGCCATCATTGGGCGCTTGCCTTTGTCTCGGTCACCACCGCAGCCGACAATAACCCAAAGCTGACCATCGCAATGCACGCGAAGTGCCTGTAGGGCTTTATCTAGTGCATCTGGCGTGTGAGCGTAATCTACCACCAGCTTAGGTTTGCCATCCGCTTGAAACAGCTCCATACGCCCAAGTACGGGTTGGAGCTTGGAGCTGTATCCATCAACGCTTGCTTGTCAAAACCAAGCGCGAGTAGCGCGGAAAACGCCAACAATACATTGCTCGCATTGAACTGACCAATCAGCGGCGCATCGAGCTTGCCACCGCCAAAGCAGCCATCAAATTCTAAAGAGATGCCGCCATCACTGTACTCAACCGATGTTGCCCAGACGCCCTTTTCACCGAGCTGGCGTCCTTCAACAGACACAGCAATCGCATCACTGCGCGCCGAAAGCCAGCGGCGACCCACTTCGTCATCGACATTCAGCACCGCATGCTCGCAGTGGTGTCCGGTAAAGAGGAGCTTTTTGGCCGCTTCGTAACCTTCCATTGTGCCGTGATAATCCAAGTGGTCACGGCTAAGGTTAGTGAAAATACCGAGTGAGAATGATACAGCGGCCACACGACCTTGAACCAGACCATGGGAGGAGACTTCCATCGCCGTGTATTGCGCCCCCTGGTCATCAAGCTGAGACAAAATACGCTGCACATCAATGGCGCTGCCCGTGGTATTTTTCGCTTGTTGCAGATCGTTCAGGAAGCCGTTACCCGTGGTACCCATGATGGCGGCTCTATCACCGACAAGCTCGATCCACTGCGCGATAAGTTGGGTGATGGTGGTTTTACCATTCGTCCCCGTTACGCCAATCACTTGCTGTCTGTATTGATAAAGACGCGCGGCCATCACTGATAGCAAAGTGTCGAGCTGATAAATATGAACAACAGGTACGCCATCAACCAGAGTTACTTGGCCATGTTTGTGCTCGGCATCGGCCTGAGCAATCACTGAATCGGCACCAGACTGAATCGCACGCTCGATAAACAGACGCCCATCTACCGTATGGCCGATGATCGCCACGAACGTATCGCCTTGCTTAATGGCACGGCTATCAAGCTCTAAGTTAGACACATTGATGGCACCGAGCGTGTCATCCGCCATCAGCTTACTGCTGTCATCAAGCCATGGTTTTAATAGCTTTGCCAATGTCAAAGAGGTCAACATTGTTTCTCACCTATTGCTGAAATTGGTTTTCGTCAGGAGCGACATTGAGTATCTGCAGCGCTCCTTTCATGATTTCGGAAAAGACAGGACCTGCCACCGCACCGCCGTAGTATTGATCGCCTTGCGGCTCATTAATCACGACTACCAAGGCAATGCGCGGGTCACTTACCGGCGCGACGCCTGAGGTGATCGCCACATATTCATCGCTATATCCACCGGCTGCAGCCTTTCTTGATGTACCGGTTTTCGCGGCAACTCGATACCCTGGCACCGCCGCTCGTGTTGCGGTACCGCCAGGCTGGGTGACCGCCTCTAGCATATGCAGAACTGACATAGCATCGTCATGGTCTATAACCTGCTTAGACAAATCCTGCTGATTGCTTTCAATAATATGTACAGGCTGATACAAGCCGCCATTACCGAGTGTGGCATAGGCGTGTGCTAACTGAAGAGGTGTGATGGAGATACCGTAACCAAATGCGAGTGTCGCGATTTCAAACTGCGACCAACGGCGACGATTAGGGAAAATACCCGTTGTCTCACCAACCAGGTTAAGACCAGACAACTGACCATAACCAATAGAGCTGTACATCCCCAGTAGTGCCTCTAGCGGCATATCTAAAGCCAATTTTGCCACACCGATGTTACTCGACTTTTGCAAGATCTTAGCTAGGTTCGCTTTACCCACTTTCGATGTATCACGCACTCGGCTACCACCAATCTGCATGATGCCATTACCGGTATCGATAATCGTGTTTTCGTCGGCAATACCTGCCTCAAGCGCTGCTAGCACCACAAATGGCTTAACGGTCGAGCCCGGTTCCATTGCATCGGTAATTACGCGATTTCGCATTGTGAAAGACTGGCGTGAAGAGCGGTTATTCGGGTTATAAGAAGGAGCATTTACCATGCCAATACGCCACCGGTTTTCACGTCAATAATAACGGCACTGCCCGACGTGGCGCGGTAATCTGCTACAGCCTGCTTGATGGCGCGATACGCGATGGCTTGCAATCGTTGATCGACGGTAAGTTCGAGTGGTTTACCCTCTTCTCTGTCTTCAAGAGAGATGTTTTCCACCACGCGGCCATAGCGGTCTTTGCGAATAATGCGCTTACCCGCTTCACCGGTCAGCCATTTGTCATAACTGCGCTCAACACCTTCCAGACCGTGACCATCGATACCGGTCACCCCCACTAAGTGAGCACTAACCTCACCAGCAGGATAGTAACGTCTGGATTCCGCTTTCAGCCCTACGCCAGAGAGTTTCAACTCTTTGATGTACTTCGCCATCGCAGGACTCACTTGACGCTGTAGGTAAATAAATCGGCGTGATTTATTCTTGTTGATTTTGGCAATAAGCGCATCGCGGTCAAGACCAAGGACATCGGCAAGTGCATGCCAACGGTCTAACTGCTTAAGTCCATCATCTTTGAAAATTGTGGCGGGATCGGCCCATACCGCTTGAACTGGCACACTCACTGCAAGAGGCTCACCGTTTCTATCAGAGATAATACCGCGCGCCGAGGGCAACGCCTTTACACGCACCGAGCGCAGATCGCCTTGTTTAATCAGGTTGTCCGGCTCAATAACTTGGATATAACCGATACGCGCGACTAAGGCGGTAAAGATAAGCAGCACGCCGCCCAGAATGAGACGAAAACGCCAAGCAATCAGCGCAGGTTGGCTAGCGGCTTGCTGAGATTGTTTCTTATTGGAGGACTTAACGACTTTTTTGCCTTTCATTTCAGGGAAACCACTACTTCCTTGTCTGCGTCTGGGCGCGTCATCTCTAACTCTTGTTTGGCCATAGCCTGAACGCGGCTATGCTCCGACAGCGCATTCTCCTCAAGCAAAAGGTTACGCCACTCATTATCAAGTCGTTCACGCTCTTGAAGCGCAATATCTTTCTCGTTGATCGCTTCACGAGTGTGATGCGTGGCAAACACCACCCCCATCGCTGTAGCAAATATCATTAGAAACACGATAAGCGGAATACGGCCTACCGTGATGATATCTAAGGCAATCAGTTTCGCGAGATTATGAGTCGGTTGGTTAGACATCCCGTCATCCGTTACAGTTTTTCCGCTACACGAAGTACTGAGCTGCGTGAGCGAGCGTTCATTTCCACTTCTTGACCCGAAGGCTTGAGCGCCTTACCAATGGTCTTTAGATTCGCACTACCCAAAGCTCGAATCTGATCTTCGGTCATCGGGATGCCATGTGGCACTTGCGGTCCTTTACTCTCTTTACGCATAAAGTGTTTCACCATGCGATCTTCAAGCGAGTGGAAGCTGATCACCGACAATCGACCTTGTGGGGCAAGAATACTGGCCGCGCCTTTTAGCGCCGTATCGATCTCTTCAAGCTCGCTGTTGATGTAGATTCGAAATGCTTGGAAAGCACGTGTCGCTGGGTGCTTTTTCTCTTTAAAGCTCTTAGGTGCGGCTTCAGAGATCAACTTTGCCAACTGGCCGGTACGCGTCAGCGGCTCTTTTTCTTCATCTTCACGATGCGCCACAATCGCTTTAGCAATACGGCGAGCATGTTTGTCTTCACCAAACTCGCGGATCACCCAAGTAATGTCATCAAGATCGGCTTGCGCTAACCACTCAGAAACAGGCATACCCGAAGTTGGATCCATACGCATATCAAGCGGGCCATCTTTCATAAAGCTAAAGCCACGCTCAGCATCATCAAGCTGTGGCGAAGACACGCCTAGATCAAGTAACACGCCATCGACTTTCCCCACAAGATCATAGCGTTCTGCGTATTCAGCCATGCCTGAAAATGGGCCATGGATGATGGTAAATCGCGGGTCATCAATCTTTTTGGCTTCCTCAATCGCCGTCGGATCGCGGTCAATACTGAATAGGCGACCGTTTTCACCCAGTAGTGAAAGAATTTGACGACTGTGACCACCGCGGCCGAACGTTCCATCAATGTAAGTTCCATCCGGTTTGATCGCTAGACCATCAATGGATTCGTGAAGTAGTACCGAAATGTGTTGAAAGGATTCGCTCATGGGTGATCTCGAGAGTTGCTTTGCAAAGACGACAAGTGTACTGATTTCCTTCAGTAACGTCATCTGGTTAAGTTCAGCCTATCGTAAAGATAGGTGATAAAAAAGCAAAAAACCCATCACAAAATCAATTTGTAATGGGTTTTTCAATAATAGGTGAAGTTGACCTGTAAGCCGGGTTCTGTATCCGCCGAAGCGGTGATAGCCATTCGTCTAGGCCAGCAATCGCTCACTGGCTCAAGCAACCTACCCGCCCCCTTACGCGAGCCACGCAATGTGGGGGCCTATTTGGTCTTGCTCCGGGTGGAGTTTACCTTGCAACGAACTATTGCTAGTCGCCCGGTGCGCTCTTACCGCACCCTTTCACCCTTACCTGTGCTCCTTCCGAAGAAATGGAGCCATCGGCGGTCTTCTCTCTGCTGCACTTGTCGTAGCTTTCGCCCCCAGGCGTTACCTGGCACCCTGCTCTGTGGAGCCCGGACTTTCCTCCCCTCCGTCAGTCTCCCCCAAGACAAGCTCAAGGGGACGTCAACGAAGCAGCGACTATCCGGTCAACTTCAGGGCGCGGATTGTAACCAAGCGAGCGTGATTACTCAATGTTTTTCTAGGATAAGTTTTCTAGACCCCATTTATACAGGGCATTCTTTTTGAGGTTATAGATTTCAGCGGTCGCCGCTGCCGCTTTTTTAAGGGGTAAATCTTTCACCAAAATAGCCAGTGTGCGGGTCGCCTCATCTGGCAGTTCTTCATTCACAGGCTCGCGATGGCCGTGAATCAATAGCACCATCTCACCACGCTTGCGGTTATCATCTTCTTCAATCCACGCAATCAACTCACCAAGTGGCAGGCCTTGAATGGTTTCATAAGTCTTGGTCAGCTCGCGCGCCAATACCACCTCACGTTCAGGACCCAGCACTTCAAGCATATCGGCCAGTGACTCGGTAATTCGATGTGGTGATTCGTAGAAGATACAGGTGCGCTCGGCTTTGGCGATCTCCATGAACTTGTCTTTGCGGCCTTTGCTTTTCGCTGGCAAAAAGCCCTCAAAACTAAAGCGATCAGATGGCAAGCCAGATGCGCTCAGCGCAGTAATCACGGCACACGCCCCTGGTAATGGCACAACTTTAACGCCTGCCTGACGACATTGAGTCACCAAGTGATACCCTGGATCGCTGATAAGCGGTGTGCCAGCATCAGAGACCAATGCGATGGATTCACCCGCAAGCAGTTTATCGACTAAAACTTGCGCTTTTTGCTGTTCATTGTGATCATGCAACGCAAATGTTCTAGTTTGAATATTGAAGTGAGACAGAAGCTTACCCGTATGGCGCGTATCTTCAGCAGCAATAATGTCGACGCTATGGAGTACATCCAGCGCTCTTTGTGTGATATCACCGAGATTTCCAATCGGTGTCGGTACAATAAAGAGCGTTGGTTGCTCAATATAAGTAGTTTTGTTGCTTGTCATTTGTTTACCAGCACTTCAACGATTAATATAATGATTTTACACGAATAGTGATTAAAGAGCTCATGGCAATGATGAACCCAAAGAGAAATAGTGTAACACGCCTACTGACTCCAATCGCATTGGCTTTGTCCATTGCCGCTTGTTCTACTCAGCCAAGTGCCCCAGAAAGCGTTGATATCACCCTAGCACCTACTGCCTCTTCGGAGACCTATCTGATGCGTGCTGACGCCGGTCAAGACGGTTTTGCAAACGAGTGGTTGATCTTAGCATTCAAGGCATCGATTCAAGAAGCAATGTCGAACAGGCTCAGAGACTCTCTAATCGACTGGCCAAACAAAATCTCACCACGGTGCAGCAAGCCGAATGGCAACTCGCACGCGCGGAGCTGAATCTTGCGCAGGGCAAAGCAGAACAGGCGTATCTGCAGCTGAGCTTTCCATCTGAGTGGCCACTCGCGCAGCAGCAATGGCAGCGTTATCATCAATTGCGCGCACAAAGTCTTGCCGCCATGGGCAATTACTTTGATGCCAGCCGTGAGCTGATTGCGCAAGCAAGCTTTAGCGCCAGTGACCAGCAAGAAGCGATCAACGCTCAAATCTGGGAATACATGAACCAGTACACAGCGCAGGATCTATCAACCTTAGTTGCCCAGCCTAATGAGGAAGTACTGGATGGCTGGTTACAACTGGCTACCTACATGAAAGGCATGGCAGCGAGCTTGCCACAACTGCAAAATACGCTAAATAACTGGCTTGCAGAGAATCCAACTCACCCAGCGGCAATCTATACACCACAAAGCATTGTCGACATTCTCAACCTAGAAATTGCTTCGCCTCAAAGCACAGCTCTACTACTACCGCTCTCTGGTAAGTATGCGAAGCAAGCCCAGTTGGTACGCGACGGGTTTATGATGGCAATGATGGATGACGACCTACGCGATCCAGAAGCTATTTTTACCGTTATTGATACTAACGAAGCCAGCCCTGCCGACATCAAAGCAAAGCTCGTCGCTAATGGAGTGGATTTTATTGTCGGTCCGCTAGTGAAAGAAAACGTAGAGAAGCTACAGCAAGCTCAGCAAAGCTCTGAAACACCGATCCCAGCACTCGCACTGAATATTCCTAGTGAGATAGAGCCAACACAAATGATGTGTTACCTGACTCTGTCTCCAGAGCAAGAAGTGGCTCAAGCGGCTCAGCATCTCTCTAAGAACCAATATGCTTACCCGCTCATCATTGCGCCGCGTGGCACGCTAGGTGATCGCGTAGCCAAAGCGTTTGAAGCTGAATGGGCGAAATTGAGTGACAACAACGTCGCCGTGGCGCAGTACGCGAATCGCGCACAACTACAAAAAACCATCAATAATGTGTTTGGCCTGCAAGAAAGTCAGCAACGTATTGCTCAGATGGAAGCGCTAACGGGTATGAAGCTCGAAAATCAGCCACGTAGTCGTCGTGACATTGATTCCGTGTACATCGTTGCCAATAATGCTGATCTTACGCTGATCAAGCCATTTATCGAAGTCGCCATCAACCCGGATGCGAAACAACCACAGCTGTTTGCTGATTCCCACAGCCACAGTGAGAAACGTCAGTATGAAGACCTCACTGGTGTGGTATACAGCGATATTCCACTACTAGTGGAGCAAAATGTCGACCTTGATGCACAAATGACTAAGTTCTGGCCTAAGAGCTCAAATGCAGAGAAACGCCTGCAAGCACTCGGTATGGATGCCTACACGCTGACAAAAGAATTACCGCAACTGAAAGCAGTACAAGGTTACTCTGTCGATGGGCAAACCGGTGTGCTGACTATTGACCCAGACTGCGTGGTTCAACGCCAGATCGCTTGGGGGTCTACGGTGAGCAACCGGAAAACCCGCCTGTTACAGAGCAGGAAGCGAGCACAACTCAGGATGAGGCCAGCGATGACACTACTGCCGTGGAAGCGCCAATCAGCGAGTAAACGCGCCGTTGGTAAACGTTATGAGGAGCTGGCCAAAGACTATCTCGGTCGTCAGGGGTTGGTTCCTCTATCAGAAAACTTCACGGTAAAATGCGGTGAAGTTGACCTGATCATGCAAGATAAATCGAGCATTGTGTTTGTGGAGGTCAAATACCGACGCAATCAATGTTATGGTAGCGCCCAAGAAATGGTGACGCGAGCCAAAGCTAAAAAGCTCGAAAAAGCCGCCACACTGTGGCTTCTCAAAAATGGCCTATCGCCATACGAGACCGAATTTCGATTTGATGTGGTTGCCATTCACGAACAAGGCAACGACATCAACTGGATAAAAAACGCCATCACTCAAGGATAACCATGCGCGATAGCATCAAAGAAAGTTTTACTGAAAGCATCCAAATTCAAATCGCCGCAGCTGAAGCGCTGCCAGACGCCATCACTCACGCTGCACAAGCTATGGTCGCCACACTGCTTAATGGCAATAAGATCCTCTGCTGCGGCAATGGCGGTTCAGCGTCAAATGCTCAGCAATTTGTCTCTTGCCTACTGAACCGTTTTGAAACCGAGCGACCAAGTCTGCCAGCGATGACACTGACCGCCGACAGCACCACCATGACAGCCGTGGCAAACGACTACAACTTTGAAGATATCTTTGCCAAACAAGTGCGTGCCTTCGGCCAAAATAACGATATTTTGTTGGCTATATCCACCAGCGGCAACAGCAAAAACGTTATTAAAGCGATGGAAGCGGCTGTAACACGAGATATGACCATCATTGCCTTTACCGGCAAAGATGGCGGCGAAATGGCAGGCTTGTTGGGCGAAAACGATGTGGAAATACGTATCCCCTCACAACGTACCGCACGCATCCATGAAGTCCACATGGTGACACTCCACTGCTTGTGCGATCTCATCGACCAAGTGCTATTCCCATCTCACGAGGAGTAACACTATGAAAATGTATAAAGTAATGGCACTGCTTATGGCCAGTATGTTCCTCTCTGGCTGCGCTGGTCTATTTGTGGCAGGTGCGGCGACAACGGTAAATTTAGTGACCGATACGCGCAGCGCGAAAGAGATCTGGAATGATAGTGCACTGGAGTCTGAAGTGGCGGGCATGGGCAACAAAGCCCCTTACGTCGGCAATGTTCGCGTCGTAGCCAGCTCACAGCGTGGTACCGTCGTCCTGATGGGACAGGCGAATACGGAAGCGCTTCGTAGTCAGCTGGAAAAGCAAGTTCAAGGTCTTAATGGCGTAAAAATTGTCTACAACCAAGTTCGCGTAAAACAGCCGCTTAGCTTCACGCAAATCAGCAATGACAGCTGGTTGACGACTAAGGTGAAGTCAGCGCTATTGACCGACGAAAGACTCAACGGCGTAAAAGTCAAAGTCATCACTGAAGACAGTGAGGTGTTTCTACTCGGTTATGTGTCTAAAGAGCACGCCGATGTGGCAACAGACATCGCAAGAAATGTATCCGGCGTGAAACAGGTTATCCGTGCCTTCCAGTTCAGTGAGCAACAAGAGAAGCTGAACACAGAAACCGAGCCTGAACAGCCAGCACCAGCAGCAGAGCAACCTCAACAAGAAGAGGAGATGAAGCCAATCATCGAAGAGCCTGCTCCTTTTGTGGAAATCGAAGGTTAACCTTCCAACTCAATCGCTAAGCTAAGCAAAGCAAAAGGCCAGTCACTTGACTGGCCTTCTTTATTTCAATAACTCATTTGGCTTATGGTTTCAGTGCACGCTCACCACGAGCAATGCCGACAATACCGCTTCGAGCCACTTCAACCACATCCGTTACTTCTGATAGCGCAGACACAAACGCGTCAAGCTTTTCAGCTGTCCCTGCGAGTTGAACGGTGTATTGTGATGATGTGACATCAACAATCTGACCACGGAAGATATCCGCTGTGCGTTTCACTTCTGCACGTGCAAAGCCGCTCGCTTTCACTTTCACCATCATCAGTTCACGCTCAATATGCTCAAACTCAGTCACTTCCTGAACCTTAAGAACATCAATCAGCTTGTGTAGCTGCTTTTGGATCTGCTCAAGCTCCATTTCATCCGATTCAGTCGTGATATTAAGACGTGATAACGTCTCATCATCGGTTGGTGATACGTTGAGGGATTCGATGTTGTAGCCACGCTGAGAGAACAGGCCAACCACGCGAGAAAGCGCACCCGGTTGGTTTTCCATTAGTAGCGAAATGATATGTCTCATATTAAGTTCTCTCCGTCTTGCTTAGCCACATCTTGTCCATGCCTTCCCCTTTGATTTGCATCGGGTAAACGTGTTCTGTTTCGTCAACATTGATATCAACGAACACGAGGCGATCTTTCATCTCTAGCGCTTTCTTCAGGCCAGATTCAAGCTCGCTTGGGTTAGAAATGCGAATACCTACGTGGCCATAAGCTTCAGCAATAGCAGCAAAGTCAGGCACCGAATCCATGTAGGAGTTAGAGTGACGGCCTTGATAAATAATATCCTGCCACTGTTTTACCATTCCTAAGAAACGGTTGTTGAGGTTGATGATTTTAACCGGCACATCGTATTGCATGGCCGTCGACAGCTCTTGAATGTTCATCTGTATACTGCCATCACCGGTGACGCAGACCACCTCTTCATCTGGGTAAGCAAATTTCACCCCAATCGCAGCTGGGAAGCCAAAGCCCATAGTGCCTAGACCGCCTGAGTTGATCCAACGGCGTGGCTTGTTAAACGGATAGTAGAGCGCAGCAAACATTTGGTGCTGACCCACATCGGATGCCACAAACGCATCACCGCCCGTCAGCTTGTGCAGCACTTCAATGACCTGCTGTGGCTTAATACGCTCTTCTGAGGTTTCGTAACCAAGACAGTTACGCTCTTTCCAAGAAGCAATATCATCCCACCAAGTATTGAGCGCGGCTTCGTCATTGGTGCCGCCCTGCTCTACCAGCAGTTTCAACATGGTCTCCAGAATCACATCCGCAGAGCCAACAATCGGCAGATCAGCGCGCACGTTTTTCGAGATAGAAGAAGGATCGATATCAATGTGTACAACCTTCGCGTCTGGGCAGTACTTATCGAGATTGTTGGTAGTACGATCGTCAAAGCGAACACCCACACCAAAAATAAGGTCTGCATTATGCATAGCTAGGTTAGCTTCATAGGTACCGTGCATACCCAGCATGCCCAGTGAGTTTTTGTGTGTGCCAGGGAAGGCACCTAATCCCATTAGCGTGCTAACAACCGGCAAGTTCAGGGTTTCTGCCAGTTTAATAAGATGCTGATCGGCTTCCGACATGATGGCACCGCCACCCACATACAAAACCGGCTTCTTCGCTTCTAAAATCGCTTTGAGCGCCTTTTTGATTTGCCCTTTATGACCCGAAGTCGTCGGGTTGTATGAGCGCATTTTAATCGTTTCTGGATACTCGTAAGGAAACTTGATTTGCGGATTCATAACATCCTTCGGAATATCAACCACAACTGGGCCAGGGCGGCCAGTCGATGCGATATAGAAGGCTTTTTTCAGCGTTTCAGGGATATCTTCTGCACGTTGTAATAGGAAGCTGTGCTTAACCACAGGACGGGATACACCCACCATATCACACTCTTGGAACGCATCATTACCGATTAGGTTATTCGGTACGTTACCAGAGAGCACCACCATAGGGATCGAGTCCATGTAAGCAGTCGCGATACCAGTAATAGTGTTGGTCGCACCAGGGCCAGAACACACCAGTACCACACCCGGTTTACCGGTAGCACGTGCGTAACCATCAGCATGTGTGTCGCGGCTTGTTCGTGACGAACGAGGACGTGTTGGATATTCTCGCGCTTTTCATGCAGCGCATCGTAGATATCTAGAACGGAACCACCTGGGTAGCCAAAGATTTGTTGTACACCTTCGTCAATCAAAGATTGAACGATCATCTCTGCACCAGATAGCATTTCTGGGGTTGAATCTGCCATATTGTCTCCTTACCAGTTACCTCAACAATCAGGTTGTTGCTGAGCTGGCATTACATAGTTAGGTCTTATTCGTAGCCTAAATCGAAACTACTCACTTTTCGGCTATGTCACATAGCTTGTCATAACAAGCAATATGTTTACGCAACAACTGTAACGCTTTCTTTGCACAAGATCTAACCCGACAAAGGCGACAAAAAACACACTTAGCTTTGAAATGATAGGTTTGCCAACATTTGTTTTACCCAGAGAAACAAAGCCAAACCAATCACCCAACATTGGCGTAAATTCAGAGTTAAATTCTGCATTAATTAGTTAAAACTGGCGAAAACGCATCAGCAATTCTGATTAGTCACTCAAAATCACTATGAAGAAATAATCAAAAAGCCCCATATTTTGATTAATTATGGGGCTTTGATTCGCTAGGCCGCCTTAACGGCTTTTTTACAGGTTTCGACCTCAATCGTCGTAACGTGCGCCGCAACATTGAAGGTTGTTGTTTTTGCTGTTCGGTTTTACCTAACATCAAAAGACAAGGCGTTAATACCAATGTCAACACAGTGGCAAAGGCTAAGCCGCCTGCTACCGCGGTTGCCAACTGAGACCACCACTGAGTACTTGGTGCGCCAAACTCAATTTTTTGATTGATAAGATCGACGTTCATCTCCAACACCATCGGCATTAAGCCTAAAATCGTCGTGACCGTTGTGAGCATAACCGGACGCAAACGCTGTACACCCGTTCTTAAGATCGCTTCCCGCTTCTCCAAACCGCGCTTAATCAGTTGGTTGTAGGTATCAATCAGTACGATGTTGTTGTTAACCACAATTCCCGCCAGCGCAATCACACCAATGCCCGACATAATGATGCCAAACGGACGCTGGAACACCAATAGACCTGCAAACACCCCTACGGTGGAGAAGATCACCGCACTCAGAATCAACAGAGCTTGGTAGAAGCTATTGAACTGAGTAATCAAGATAAGAGCCATAACGGCAAGAGCGACCATAAAGGCACTTTGTAAGAACTCCGATGAATTCTTCTGCTCTTCATTTTGGCCTTTGATAACAAACTCAACACCACTTGGTAGTTCAATCTGGTTAAGCTGCTCCATAAAGCCGGGTAGCTCAACCGCGAGATTGTAACCGTCCGCCATATCGGCTTTGACATTGATAACGCGTACGCCATCTAAACGGTTTATCGTGTCTTGCTTCTGCTCCGGTGTGATTTCAGCAAAGTTGGTTATCGGCACCAGACCTGCTGGCGTCTTAACGCGAAGTTCGTCAAAACGGCCAATATCACGATGCTCTTCTGGGAATCGCACCAAGATATCCACTTCTTCGGTAGAATCGTCGGGGAGATAATCACCAATTTTCAGACCGTTGGTCACAAACTGAACCGTGTTACCCACCAGTGTCGCGTCCGCGCCAAAGCGAGCGGCATCATCTCGGCTGATGTCGATTTGCCAATCAATGCCTGGTTTGTTGGATGTATCACTAACGTTCGTCAGTTTGGCATTACCATCCGCCCAGCGGCGCACTTCTTTTGCAGCTGCGTCCAAACCATCCGGGATACGAGCAGAAAGTTCGACCACCAAATCATGTTCAACCGGGGGCCGGCATCCGGGAACTTGTACTCAATCTCAACACCCGCAAACTGATCCGTCGTTTGCTTTAACTCTTCGATGATAGCGGGCACCTTACGACGGTACTGCCAATCCAATGGCGTAATTTGAATCACACCAATTTCATCTTTACCGCCTGTTTTGGTGTATACACTTTCAAATTCGTCATGACCCAGCATTACCTTCTCAACAACGCGCATCACCTCATCTTTCTCATTAATAGATAAGTCACCGTGAGAACGCACTTTGACGTTAAAGTAAGGCGGATCCACTTCAGGGAAGAACTCAGCACCAAGGCCTGCTTTGTTGTAAGCCACTCCAACACCGATTGCCATTGCAATCGCCAGTAGCAGCACTTTCAGAGGATGGCTCAGAGCAATATCTAGCGTGTGATAATAAAGCTTGGTAATACCCGTTGCTTTATCAAACTCGCCCTCATGCAGCGCCACCATTTTCTTTTGCTGAGTCGGTGAAACGTATTGCGGCTTACCAATCAGGCCGCCGAGTACTGGCACAAACAACAACGCCATCACCAACGACGCCGTCAGCGTTGCGATGAGGGTCATCGGCAAGTACTTCATGAATTCACCAGTGATATCCGGCCAGAATAGCAGCGGTGCAAACGCAGCCAAAGTGGTTGCCGTGGATGCCGTGATTGGCCACGCCATGCGTTTGGCGGCATCACGATACGCTTCTTTACGCTCCATCCCTTCTTGCATACGGCGATCAGCAAATTCGGTAACAACAATAGCCCCGTCCACCAGCATGCCCACCGCCATGATCAGTGAGAACAGCACAACGATGTTGACCGTAAGCCCAAACACCGACAGTACAAGCAGGCCAGTCAAGAACGAACCAGGAATCGAAATACCGACCAATAGCGCAGTGCGAACACCAAGGATGGCGATGATGACAATGACCACCAAAATGATTGCCGATAAGATGTTGTTTTGCAGATCATTAAGCATGATCTTCACATCTTTCGACTCATCTTTAGTGAACTTCACTTGCAGGTTGTTTGGCCATTCATCACGAAGCTGAGCTTGTCGAAGTACTTCTTTAACCAACGAAACAGTCTCGATGATGTTCTCGCCAGCACGCTTTTTGACATCCAATACCACCGCAGAGCGACCATCAAGGCGCGCAAAACTGTCAGGATCTCGGAAAGCGCGGCGAACTGTCGCAACATCCCCAAAGGTGATGACTTGTTTGCCATCCACCTTAACGGGCAGCTCTAACACATCTTTTAGGCTGTTGAACACTGATGGGACTTTGACTGAGAAACGGCCATAGCCGGTATCCACAAAACCAGCCGCTACAACGCGGTTGTTCAAGGCGATTAGGTTGTAAATATCACCTTGGTCGAGACCATAGCTTTCCATCAGTAATGGGTCGACCACAATTTCAACAATGTCTTCACGGTCACCAGCAATGTCTACCTCCAATACTTGACGGTAGCTTTCAAGCTTGTCACGCAACTGGCGAGCAAGCTGCACTATCGTGCGCTCTGGCACTGTACCGTAAAGTACAACCGAGAGAACAGGTTGCTGTGACGCAAAGGTCACCTCGTTAACTGTTGGCTCATCACTGTCTTCTGGCAATTTAGGCTTAGCAAGGTCAACGGCGTCACGTACGTCTGCCATCGCCTTGGTCAAGTCAACGCCGACATTAAACTCAAGTGTCACTGAAGCGTGACCTTCCGATGCCACCGCCGTCATCTCTTTTACGCCTTCAATCGAGCGCAACTCTTTTTCTAGCGGTCTGACGAGCAATCGCTCACTGTCATCCGGTGAAATACCTTGGTGCCCCACAGACACATAGATAATTGGAATGGTGATATCTGGACTCGATTCTTTTGGAATCGTGTTGTAAGTCACAACACCGGCAATGAGCACCAGAGCCAGCAAGCTGAGCATGGTTCTAGAGCGCGACAGCGACGCATCAATTAATGCAAACATGCGGCCTCCCTACTGCTGCTGTTCAGCGATTTGATTGGCCTCATCGACGCTGATAGCCTCGACTTGGTCGCCATGACGAACGAAACCTTGTCCAAGGACGATAATGTCACTTTTAGTGCCAAGTCCGGTCAGCCAGACACCATCTTGCTCAGCCTTAACCAACTGAATAGGTACAAAGTCCACACGATTGTCTTTGAGCGTCTTCACACCCAGATTGCCGATTTCATCCAGAGCTAACATGGCTGGCGTGATTTTGATCGCCAGTTGCTCATCCAATGCCAATTCCACTTCAGCACTGACACCTGCAGGAATGCGCTGATTTGGATTCGGCACAGCAATTTCAATCGGAAAGGTATTGGTAGAAACGGATGAAACACGCGAGATGTAACGCAGCGTACCAGTGACTTCTTCACCACCAACAAAACGAATTGTAGAGGTTTGGTTAGGCGTGAGTTTTTGAATATGACGTTCGCTGACATCCGCTTCAATGACTAAGGTATCTAAATCAATCAGCGTCGCGACAGGATCACCAACTCCAACAAAGTCACCCAGTTCAATCGACAAATGGTCGACAATTCCAGTAAACGGAGCCGTCACCGTGGTATTACGCAATGCAAGCTTCGCTGCACTCACCATTGCTTTAGCTTCGGTTAGATTAGCTGCCGCAGTCGAGTAAGCCACCTCACCTTGCAGTCCTCGACTTTTCAAAGACTTGGATGCATTAAACTCTTGCTGCCTAACATTGAGCATCGCCTGAGCGCGCTCCAATTGAATATTAAGGTCGCCTTTATCTATTTGTGCAATCGCCTGGCCCTGCTTTACTTCATCGCCTTTCTCGACATTGAGTTTGATGATCTTGCCGGCAATTTCAGCGCCCAATCGAGCTGTGCGATCGGGTGCGGTACGACCATATAAATCGATCTTCTTATCGATCTTTTCTGCGCTGAATTCTTGATAAACCACTCGGGCGAGTGGAATGGTTTGTTCTTCTTTCTGGTTTGGCGCTTCTTCGGCTTTTAATACGCCCAGACCAAGCCAAGTGGATAGCGCGATAACGCACACCAATGATATTAACCAAGGACGTTTTGATAGAAAGTTGCCACGTTGCGTAGTTGGCATAATAATTTCCCTATTATAGTAATTTGAGACTGCCACCCTTCTACGAGGAGGTGCAGTATTCGGTTTAAAAACCACTAATAATCAATCGCTAAACGACAATCTCCTGCCAGGTACTACGCGCTGACTACCGACTTGAGTGTAACAAAAACCGCTTTGGTAAATAACATTGTTTTTGCTTGGTTGTGAAGTTTTTTTAACGTCACTGGTGCTTTAGGTCGAAAAAAGGCGAACCCAATGTTCGCCTTTCTATCTCTATGTCTGATTACAGCTACACGCTAAACGATGCACCACAGCCACATGTGGTTGTTGCATTCGGGTTATCAACGAAGAAGCGCGAACCTTCAAGACCTTCGGTGTAGTCCACCGTGCCGCCAACTAGGTATTGCAAACTCATCGGATCGACAACCAATGTCACACCACACTTTTCGATCGTCGTATCACCGTCGTTAACGCTCTCATCAAAGGTAAAACCGTACTGAAAACCACTACAGCCACCACCGGTGATGTATACACGAAGCTTAAGCTCTGGGTTTTCCTCTTCCGCGATCAACGCATTAACGCGCGTCGCCGCTGCTTCAGAAAAATTTAATGGAATAGCTACATCACTCACGGGAACCTCTCTTGCTACTCTGCCGCACACGCCTGTTTGCATCAACCAAGACCATTGCAAACCCTAGTGTTCAAAACAAGCGGCGATGAATTAACAGCGCTCAATACTTAGCCGAGCATCATTGTATTTTGTAAAGTTATTGTCGGTGATTATCTAATACCTGAGTGCTTCGTTCAAGTATTAGACAAACCCAAATTAATAGAGATGTACCTAAAACTCGTATCAATATGAGAAAATGTGCTCAAAACACTTCTCGATTCGATTTGTAGATGTACAATGCAGCACACTTGGTCCGAACAAGCAAAGAGGAACTTTCCATGACCAAATCAGCAGAGCTGTATGAAAAAGCGCAACAGACCATCCCTGGTGGTGTTAACTCTCCGGTTCGTGCCTTTAATGGCGTAGGTGGCTCACCTATTTTCGTTGAACGTGCCGATGGTCCATTGATGTTTGATGCTGATGGTAAAGCTACATCGACTACGTAGGTTCATGGGGTCCAATGATCCTTGGTCACAACCACGCAGTGATTCGTGATGCTGTGATCGATGCAGCTCAGCGCGGCCTTAGTTTCGGTGCGCCAACCGAAATGGAAATCAACATGGCAGAGCTGGTTCGCAAACTGGTGCCTTCTATGGAACAGCTGCGCATGGTGAGCTCAGGTACGGAAGCCACCATGAGTGCGATTCGTCTCGCTCGTGGCTACACGGGTCGTGACAAGATCATCAAATTCGAAGGGTGCTATCACGGCCACGCTGACAGCCTACTAGTAAAAGCAGGCTCTGGCGCACTAACACTTGGTCAGCCAAGCTCACCAGGCGTACCGGCTGACTTTGCTAAGTACACATTAACAGCACGCTTCAACGACCTTGAGTCTGTCAAAGCGCTATTCGAAGCAAACAAAGGTGAGATTGCTTGTATCATCGTTGAGCCTGTTGCAGGCAACATGAACTGTATTCCACCGGTTGAAGGCTTCCACGAAGGCCTGCGTCAGATCTGTGATGACGAAGGCGCACTGCTTATCTTTGATGAAGTGATGACAGGTTTCCGTGTTGCACAAGGCGGCGCGCAGGCTTACTACAACATCAAACCAGACCTAACGACGCTGGGTAAAATCATTGGCGGCGGCATGCCAGTTGGCGCGTTCGGTGGCCGTAAAGAAGTAATGCAGCACATTGCACCAACCGGTCCTGTGTATCAAGCAGGTACTTTGTCTGGTAACCCAATTGCCATGGCGGCTGGCTTTGCGTGTCTGACACTTCTTTCTGAAGAAGGCAACGAAAAGCGCCTTGCACAAAAAACCAAACAGCTCGCCGATGGCTTCAAGTCTCTCGCAGACAAGCACGGCATTCCACTGGTCGTTAACCAAGTGGGTGGCATGTTCGGCTTCTTCTTTACTGAGCAAGAAAGCATCACGTGTTACGAAGATGTCGCGAAGTGCGACGTTGAGCGATTCAAGCGCTTCTTCCACCTAATGCTGGATCACGGTGTTTACCTGGCACCATCAGCGTTTGAAGCAAGCTTCACGTCACTAGCGCACGGCTCGAAAGAGATCGATGCGACACTTGAAGCGGCAGACCGCTGCTTTGCGATCCTTGCTCAAGAAGCATAATCGAGAGTTAACGTCTAAGAAGTTAAGAAAAGGGCTGAGCATATCAGCCCTTTTTAGTTCCATCTTTTACGCCTGCCAGTTGAATATCACCAGCAACACCAAAAGCCCAATCGTGATTGAAAACCAGGGAATTGGTTGTGTTTTTTTCTTGTCTTTCTCACAGTTTTTATCACCGTTGCAACAGCCCATCGCCCCCTCCTAGCACACCAAAACTGACAAGATTTTAAATTGATCACTCAAAGATTTACGTCCATTATATGACCAACACTGCTTATGTCTGTCAGCGTTTGTCGAACCATGACGATCTAGCATCTACACTTCCAGTAAAAAGGAAACTCCGTGAACAACAAAATGAACGTGACGGCCAGCCATTGGGTATTGATTGTCGCCCTACTCTTTGCCGCGTTTGCCTGCTATCTCCTAGTGGAACCGTACATCAACTCCATTATCATGGCATTTATTTTGTCACTATTGATGTTTCCTATCCATGAATGGATTGAGCGAAAGCTGCCTAAGCACAAGAACATTGTCGCCTTGCTCTCTTGCATCGTACTGACCTTTATTATTGTCATGCCGCTCATGCTGGTCTTTAGCGCGATTGTTCAACAAGGTTCCGTCTTCTCCCAGAACATGTACCAATGGGTGACTGGCGGCGGCATTCAAGAAGTTATCGCTCATCCTTGGGTGGTCACTGGTCTTGATTTCGTCAACGAGTACCTACCTTTCGATGCCATTAATCCGCAAGACATCGCTCAAAAAGCAGCGGAATTTGCCACCTCTCTTGGCTCCAACTTGGTTGCCATGAGCGCAAAAATTCTTGGCGATGCCACGAACTTCTTGATGAACTTCTTCTTGATGTTGTTTGTGTTGTTCTTCCTACTGCGCGATCACGACAAACTCATCGCAGCAATCCGTCATATTTTGCCGTTTTCTCGTAGCCAAGAAGACCGCCTACTCAGTGAAATTGAAAAAGTATCCAAGTCTGCAGTCATGGGCTCGTTCTTAACCGCAATCGCACAAGGTGCTGCTGGCGGCTTTGGTATGTGGATGGCAGGATTCCCAGGACTATTCTGGGGCACCATGATGGGCTTTGCCTCATTCATTCCAGTGGTGGGGACTGCACTGATTTGGATTCCCGCGACCGCGTACCTGCTGATCACCGGTGACACAGGATGGGGCTTATTCTTAGCTATCTGGAGCATTGCCGTCGTTGGCTCAATTGACAACGTACTGCGCCCACTGTTAATGCAAGGCAGTGCGGGGATGAACACACTCATGATCTTCTTCTCGCTACTTGGTGGTATTCATTTGTTTGGTCTTATCGGCTTAATTTACGGCCCACTGATTTTCGCGATTACCATGGTCTTGTTCAATATGTATGAAGAGGAGTTCAAGGAATTCCTCGATGGCCAAGATAGAAGCTAGAGTCTTTTTTCAGGGAGGGGTTTGTGAGAGAATCGCCTCCCTTTTTATTTCGAGAGAAACATCGCTATGGCAAGCTACATCGCACCCAGTCAAATTGCACAACGACAACTAGAGTATTTTGCCGGAAAACGTGTGTTGGTCATTGGCGAAATAGAAGATAGCTTCCCGATTGAACTGAGTCGCCACTGCGACAAAGTAACGGTATTCACCAGCAACTACATTACCTATCGCTCACTGCAATCGTCATCGAAAATCGACACCCTCTTTGGCGCGTCGCTACCGGCTGATATTGATGCGGATATGGTCTTACTATACTGGCCAAAGGCAAAGGCAGAAGCTCAAATGCTACTGCATATGTCTCTGGCAGCACTTGGCGATGAAACCGAAATCGTGGTGGTGGGTGAAAACCGCTCGGGTGTAAAGAGCATTGAGAAAATGTTTGCCGCTTACGGCCCCATCAACAAGTACGACTCCGCTAGACGCTGCTCATTTTATTGGGGCATTTGCCAACAAGCGCCTGACTCATTTGATTTACAAAGTCAGTTCAAGACTTACCATGTGGAGCTCAATGGCCTTGCTATCACGGTGAAGAGCCTACCTGGAGTATTTAGCCACGGTGAGTTCGACCACGGCACCCAATTACTGCTCAACAACCTGCCAGCACTAACAGGTAAAGTGCTCGACTTTGGTTGTGGCGCGGGCATCATTGGCGCTTATATGGGGCTGAAGAACCCAACGAGTAAGCTTCACCTATGTGATATCAATGCTTTCGCGATTGAATCAAGTAAGCAGACCCTCGCTGCTAATGGATTATCAGGTGAGGTTTTTGCCTCTGATGTGTATTCCGATATCGATAACGATTTTGATTTTATCGTCAGCAACCCGCCTTTTCATGCCGGGCTCGATACCAGTTACTCCGCGACAGAAACTCTATTATCTGATGCCCCTAAGCATCTGAACAAGCAAGGCCAGCTTTGGATTGTCGCCAACAGTTTCCTCAAATATCCGCCGATTATTGAGCAGCAGTTTGGTCATTGTGAAACGGTGGCTAAAAACCGTAAGTTTGCCATTTATCACGCCGCAAAATAACTCTCTAAACTCAGACTCTCGAAGTCCCAATTCATCGCGCCATTCAGTTCCAGCCTAATCAGCTAGCACCAAGTGGCGCGTTCCTCTATCTAAGTCCCGGTAATTTCTTACAAAGCCAACAAGCAAAGGGGAATTTTGTGTGTCTCCACACGCTTTACCTGTCACTTACTTGCCAATAAAAAATAAGTCTATAGATTGGCAAGGTTAAGAGTGTCTAGTTGATTGAGTGAGAGAAACTTTTCCCCATGTTAAAGCTGCGTCGCAAACAGAAATTTAAACGATTGCAAAACACCCTAATGATGGCGTTTTTGGTACTCAGTATTACGCCACTCACTATCATTGCGCTTTTCTTTCTGAATGCACATAGCCAAGATCTTCGCGACCAAAGTACCTCTCACCTCGTCTCACTACGCGATACTAAAAAGCAGCAAATCGTCGATTACTTTAATGCCCAAGAGTCCGAAGTCATGGGCTTTGTTCGCTCCGAGCTTGCTTTTGCCAGTGGCGGCCGTTTCTACGGTCTAGTCAATGCATTCCAACGCCTCGGCGACGATATTGAGCAAGCGCGCCAACATGCTCAAGAGCGTTACATTCTTGGCTCCGGCGACCAAGTGAAAACCACCATACTCCCCGACTCCAGCAGTTACGTCGGCAGTGAGCGCTATCGCTTACTGCACAAGCGTTACCACCGCGCTTTTATGGAACACCTAAAACGCTCAGATTTCGATGACATCATCTTAGTTGACTTGGCGGGTAACGTGACTTACTCGGTGTACAAGTTCGATTACTTCGGCACGAATCTCGAAACAGGAAGCTACTCGACTCGTGTCTTAGGCGAGACGTTCGCGCGCCTTGCATCGGAAGTAAAGCTCAAACGCAAAGAGAACGAAGAATACACGCCCGTCATCGTCTCGGACTTTGCCGAATATGAAGGTAAGCAATATGCATGGGTGGGCGCTCCAATCATCCAGCAGGGTTACTTGCACAGTTACGCGATGTTCCGACTGCCAATTAGCGGCATCACTAAACTGATTACCGATGGAACACCGCAAGACATCCGCGTTCTCTTGGTAGGAAGTGACCACTCTGCGAAAATTCTTGCTTAACGGAAGAAACTATCGCCAATAGTAATACGGTGATCTCCGACGCCTTATCAGGCATCACCGATGTCAGTCGCTACCAAAGTGCATTGGGTGAAAAGTACTTCGCCGCCTTCGCGCCTATCGCGCTCAACACAACCCATTGGGCATTGGTTGTCGAAACGCCTGAGGCCATTGCGTTTGCCAGCGTTAATCAACTAGAGACCTTATTTGTGGTTGCCATGTTGACCGCAATTGTTGTCGTGGTCATTGCGTCACACTACCTATCGAACTTCATTACATCACCGCTACTGAAACTCACTTGGGCTGCAGAGCGTGCTTCTGGCGGCGACCTTGACCCTTCGATAATTAGTTTGGAACGCGCCGATGAAATTGGCCGCCTTGCGCTCAGTTTTGAACGAATGCGCCGCTCAATCAAGGACAAGATTGAGCTCATCAAAAGTCAAAACCAAGAGCTAGAACAGAGCCTTGCGATCATCAAAAAACAAAAACGAAGAGTTACAGCTGGCCGACAAACTCAAAGATGAATTTCTTGCTACCACATCCCATGAGCTGCGTACCCCACTGCATGGCATGATTGGCATTGCCGAAGCGATGATTTCGGGTGCAAATGGCCCCATTGGCGCCAATCACAAGTACCAGCTGGATATCATCGTCAACAGTGGCCAACGTCTTGCAAGCTTGGTTGACGATCTGCTCGATTACCACAAGATGCGCTACGGTAGCCTTGATATCGAACGCCAAGCTCTGAGCCTAACCAGCACGACTCAACTGGTGATTGAGCTCTCTAACCACTTACTTGGCGACAAAAAGATCCGCATCATCAACCAAGTCCTTGAACCGCTGCCGTTGATTTCGGCCGATCCGCAGCGCCTTGAGCAAGTGCTTTACAACTTACTTGGCAACGCGATTAAGTACACCAACGAAGGTAAAATTGTCCTTTCTGCGACTGCCATGAGTGACCATATTCGCGTTCAGGTGGTCGACACCGGCCAAGGCATCCCAGCACAGCAGCTAGAACACATTTTTGAGCCTTTAGTGCAGGCTGGCCACGACTCCGGCCATTACCGCCAAGGCGCAGGGCTAGGCCTTTCCATTAGCCGCCAGCTCATCGAACTTATGGGAGGCTCGCTCTACGTAAGCAGTCAACCACATGTCGGCACCACGTTCAGCTTTACGCTGCCGCTGGCAACCCAGCAAGAAATTGAGGCGCAATCACAAGCCAGTTCAGTGAGCCACTTTCAAATTTCGGAATCCGCAGAGCTCGCACTGGAAGAGGAGGAAGTGCTACCTGAAAACCCTGATGGCCCAGTATTGCTCATTGCTGACGATGAGCCCGTGAACCTGCGTATTCTCGAAAGCTTCCTGCGACTAGAAGGCTATCAAGTGCGCCTGGCCAAAGACGGTATTGAAGCGCTGGATCAGATTGAGAAAGAAAAGCCAGAACTGCTACTGCTCGACATTATGATGCCAGGTATGAGCGGCTTTGAGGTGTGTGAGTCGGTACGTGAAACTTATGACCACGCAGCGCTGCCTATTATCATGTTAACCGCACTTAACCAGCCAGAAGACCGAGTACGTGGCTTTGAGCTAGGTGCCAATGATTACTTGGCGAAGCCGTTCAGTAAGCCAGAACTCGCTGCACGTATCGCGGCTCACTTACAGGCGAGTAAAGCCGAAGAGCGCCGCGCTGAAAACCAAAACCTGAAATACGAGCTCAAGCAACGAGCTATGGTCGAAGCTAGCTTGCTCGAAACCCAAGGGCGCTTGATTGAACAACTCGATAATGCTCCTGAAGCCATTTTGTGTATTAGAGAAGATCTTAAAGTTCAGTTTGCCAACCAAAGTGCCGGACGCTATTTAAGCGCTCTGTTGAGCAGCTCAAGCGTGCCAGCATTGAAGAATTAATCGCGCCGAAATTCATTCACCTAAACCAGGAACATTACTTTGGTGAAATTGATGCCTTCGTCGATGATGTTCGACAGCACATTAATGCCGACATCCTAATGCTTCCTGAAGGTTCTGGACTGAAGAGTATTTATATCTTTGAGCAAGGAATGTCGCTCGATGCTAGCCGAGTGAAGAACCTCGAAACCGCCATCGATGCTCTATCCACCTATGCTATTGAAGGTGATAAAGCCAAGCTTAAAGAACTCAAAGAGCTCGGTGGCGAGTTCACTCGCTTAGCCGATAAAGCGGAAGGTGAAGAGAAGTCGCGTCCGGAAATCATGCGCGAGATCCTGGTCGAAGCCATGACCACCTCACTGAGCTATTGGGAAAGTGTCACAGGTCAAAGCAAGTTTGCCTTCGCTGAGCAAAGTGGTTTGTGGCGCGTCTACTTAGACCGCAGCACGCTTCAAACCCGAACATTAGATAAGTACCTGCGCCTTGAAACGCTGCCGAAAACGCCACGATGGCGCACCGTCCTAAGCTCGGTGGAGTACATCCTAGAGCATTGCCACAAGCAAGGGCCAGAGCGTGACTACATCATTAGTTTGCGCGATAAGCTGCAGCGCCTTCTCACCAGCTAGCTAGGCTCAAATCCGAGCCTAAGCCAGTTCTCAAGCCATAAAAAAGCCACGGTCATCACCGTGGCTTTTCACTGCCTATTGCTTACTGCTAGCTAAATTACGCTGGCTCTTGGAAAATCACCGTGTCGGCTTTTTCCGTGTACTCTGCCATGCGATGGAAGTTTAGGTAACGGTAAGTATCCGCAGCCGTTGGGTCAATCTGCTTCATGTATTCTAGGTATTCTTCCTTAGTTGGGATCTTACCAAGAATCGCACCCACAGCAGAAAGCTCTGCAGACGCTAGGTATACATTCGCACCTGTACCTAAACGGTTCGGGAAGTTACGGGTTGATGTCGACATGACCGTCGCTTCATCCGCTACGCGAGCTTGGTTACCCATACATAGCGAACATCCCGGAGTTTCGATACGAACTCCCGCACGACCGAAGATACCGTAATAACCTTCTTCTGTAAGCTGGTCGCGATCCATTTTCGTTGGTGGTGCTACCCATAGACGGGTATCAAGCTGACCGTTGTACTTGTCTAGAAGCTTACCAGCCGCACGGAAGTGGCCGATGTTAGTCATACATGAACCAATGAATACCTCATTGATTTCAGTACCTTGAACGTCAGATAGCAGACGAGCATCATCAGGGTCGTTTGGCGCACATAGGATTGGCTCTGTTACGTCAGCTAAGTCGATTTCAATCACGTGTGCGTATTCAGCGTCACTGTCAGCCGTCATTAGCTCTGGGTTTGCTAACCACTCTTCCATGCCTGTGATACGACGCTCAATGGTACGGCGGTCGCCATAGCCTTCAGAGATCATCCACTTAAGCATAGTGATGTTCGAGTTTAGATACTCAGAAATAGAGTCTTGAGACAGTTTAACCGTACAACCCGCTGCACTACGTTCAGCGGATGCATCCGATAGCTCAAACGCTTGCTCAACTGTTAGGTGCTCAACACCTTCAATCTCTAGGATGCGACCTGAGAACTCGTTAATCTTACCGGCTTTTTCAACCGTCAGTAGACCTTGCTGAATCGCGTAGTAAGGGATGGCATGAACAAGGTCACGTAGCGTGATACCCGGCTGCATCTCACCTTTAAAGCGCACCAAGATTGATTCAGGCATATCTAATGGCATTACGCCCGTTGCCGCAGCAAACGCAACCAGACCCGAACCTGCTGGGAAAGAAATACCTAGTGGGAAACGAGTATGTGAATCGCCACCAGTACCTACTGTGTCTGGCAGTAGCATGCGGTTTAGCCATGAGTGGATAACACCATCACCTGGACGAAGCGACACACCTGCACGGTTCATAATAAAGTCCGGCAACGTGTGGTGCGTATTCACATCAACTGGTTTTGGATACGCAGACGTGTGACAGAATGACTGCATCACAAGGTCAGCTGAGAAGCCAAGACACGCAAGATCTTTTAGCTCATCACGCGTCATAGGACCAGTTGTATCTTGAGAGCCAACCGTTGTCATCTTAGGCTCACAGTATGTGCCCGGACGAATGCCTTCAACGCCACATGCTTTACCCACCATCTTCTGAGCAAGTGTATAGCCTTTACCGGTATCTTCAGCAGCGACAGGAAGACGGAACACTTCAGAAGGTGCAAGACCTAGTGATTGACGTGCTTTGTCTGTTAGACCGCGGCCAATGATAAGTGGAATACGACCACCAGCACGGACTTCATCAATCAGTACGTCTGTTTTTAGGCTAAACTCAGCCAGCGTTTCACCTGTTGCGTGGTCGCAGACTTTGCCTTCGTATGGGTAAACATCAATCACATCACCCATGTTCAGTTTAGTCACGTCAACTTCGATAGGTAGCGCGCCTGCATCTTCCATGGTGTTGAAGAAGATAGGGGCAATTTTACCGCCAAGTACGTAACCGCCCGCGCGTTTGTTTGGTACGTTCGGGATATCATCGCCCATAAACCAAAGCACAGAGTTGGTTGCCGATTTACGAGATGAGCCGGTACCCACAACGTCACCAACATAAACGAGCTGGTGACCTTTCTCTTTAAGCGCTTCGATCTGTTTGATTGGACCAATTGAGCCTGGTTGATCCGGTTCAATACCATCGCGAGCGTTTTTAAGCATCGCCAATGCGTGTACAGGGATATCTGGACGCGACCATGCATCTGGTGCTGGAGATAGGTCATCGGTGTTTGTCTCACCTGTGACCTTAAATACGGTCAGCGTGATCTTCTCTTGAAGTTCAGGTTTCGATAGGAACCATTCTGCTTCAGCCCAAGACGTTAGCACCTGCTTCGCATAAGCATTGCCCGCCTTTGCTTTCTCTTCGACATCGTAGAAGGCATCGAACATCAGTAGCGTGTGTGAAAGGGCTTTAACCGCGATAGGGGCAAGCTCTGCATCATCAAGCAATGACACGAGAGATTCAATATTGTAACCGCCTTGCATCGTACCCAGCAGTTCAGCTGCTTTTTCACGGCTCACTAGAGGTGATTCCACTTCACCTTTGGTAATGGCCGTCAGAAAGCCGGCTTTAACGTAAGCAGCTTCATCTACACCTGGTGGGATACGATTCTCTAGGAGGTCGAGGATAAACTCTTCTTCACCTTGAGGTGGGTTCTTTAGTAATTCAACAAGTCCTGCAACTTGTTCAGCGTCTAAGGGTCTAGGAACAACTCCTTCGGCAGCACGCTCTTCGACGTGTTTACGGTAGGCTTCAAGCACGACTTTTTTCCTCTCATTGCGGTCCCTCCTTATAATTAGAATTCGGAGTGGACATCCTTGGAAACTTGGCTCTCCCTTGCCATTGGTCGTCTTCAACTAATTGAATCAACAGCGCCAGAGAGGCCAAACTGTGGGGCGAAGGATACCAAATTTAACGTTAAATTAAAATCTTCCCATTTTGACCAACATTGCAAGTTTGAGTAAAAATCAACGATTTCCGACTAAAGTCGCAACGCGTTAGCGTCAAATTGGCCCTTCATTTTTTGCATTTATGTTCGGTATTACCTTGAGTGATAACTGGGCTAGTATGCTGAACCAATGATCAAGTAGAACGAGCGCAGCCCCGTTTCCACTTGCCCATATGAAAGCATAATCGGTCCAACGGGTGAGTCGATACCCGCAAACACCGAGCCTGCTAAAAATAACGGTGCGTCCGAGAAGTTCTCATCCGTCCAAACACCACCATATTCAGCGGAGGCCCCCAAATAGACTGGGGACTGGAACATACCAAAGTCATTATCAAACCAGCGGTAGCGGTAGACTAAGCTTCCATAGGCTTTATTCTGACCTATCAAGCTGTTGCGAGGGATACCCGACAAGTTCAAGAAGCCCCTAGCTCTCTTGGGCTAACTGGGAGAGAATCGTTCTCAGTCGAAATCATGCCAACATCCACCGAACCCACAAAGGTATTACGCCCAATTGTACGCGCATACTTGGTTTCAACAGTGATTTCTTGAGCGTAATCCGAAAAGCTTGAAGCGTCAGTATTGATATTTTGATCACCACTATCTTGCGAATGCAGATACTCTAAATTCACATACCACCCTTTGGTTGGCAAGACAAAGTGATCAAGGGTGTCGAGGCGGTAGTTGACAAACAAACCTTTGCGGTCGAAGTCGAACTTCCCTGCCGATGGCAACGGAGATACCAGCGATTCACCCGTCGTGTATCGGGCACCAAACTTAAACTCTTGCCATAATGTTGGTTGATAGCCTGCAGCGAGCTCACCTTCCCACTCACGGTACGTAACAGGAATAAAGTCCGCCTTGCCTTTAAGAGCAGGATCTACACAATCATCTGCTGTAGCGTTAATCTCACAAAGTACATTGCGTTTGTCGCTGCTGTATTTCACACCCGCTAACCAAAAGAAATCCTGATTGAGCATAAACGGCGAATATAGCTCAGCTTCGACGCGCTTGTCGGTACCAAAGTCAGCATTGACACGAAGTTCTGCACCACGGTCGTTGAGATCCGTAAAATTGGTACTCACACCAATGGAATAGAAGCTATTGGCGTTAAAATCTTCCTCAAGGTAGAAGCGAAAGTCCATGTAGTTTGGACCCCACGACTTTTCTTTCACATTCACCAATAGATTGGTCTCACCATCAACCTCTTCGTATTGATAGGTAATCAACTCAAAACGATCGAGGGCATACAGTTCCTCGATACGCTTCTCTATCTCATCCGTCTCGAGCGCTTCACCTGCCGCTAACCCAAGACGTGTCGTGATCAACTCATCACTGTAGTGACTCTGGTTATTGATAACGATCTTATCGACCACATTCTCGTCGCCGTACACCAGCTCACGTCTCGCCGCTTGCTTGTCATCAATATAGTGCTGATATTGCGCACCATTGACCGATAAGGCACGCAACTTCTGCTCATTTTGATACGCTACTTGATAACCAAGTTCATAGGCTTTGGGCATAGAGGAGAAGTCTGTCGTTGCAATTTGTCCAACACCCGGATGCAGATAGATGTCATCTTCCTCCAGCGCTTGCATCTGCTCCTCAGTGCTTCGCCTTACCAAGTAGTTCGACAGCTGCTCACCGACACTAAAGAAACTATTGAAGTCCTCACGGGTTTTGTAGTCACTACTGATATCTATCGCAATGATGATGTCCGCACCCATCTGTTTAGCGAGTTCAACGGGCATGTTGTTGGTCACGCCGCCATCGACCAACAGATAGCCATCAACTTCATAAGGAGGAAGGGCACCCGGTACAGACATACTGGCCATCATCGCATCAACTAGGTAGCCACCTTCCATGACCACTGGTTCAAGTTTCAGGATATCAGTTGCAACTGAGCGATATGGAATAGCGAGCTCGTCAAAGGATTCAAACTGTGGAAGGTTGCCCGTCGTTTTGCGTAAGATACGCAGCATATTTTGCCCCTGAACCACCCCTTTCGGTGCTTCGATGGAACCAAAATGCAGACCAATATCGGTACGGATTTGATAGCGGTCTTCCGCTTCTTTATCGCGGATACGACGCTGACTGCGGTTAACGCGATCGCGGTAACCGTTATTCCAATCAACCGTATAGATGAAGCTTTCAATCTCTTCGGCGCTCATGCCCGTGGCATAAAGCCACCGACATACGCACCCATGCTAGTACCGGTAATAATGTCCACCGGTATTTGCATCTCTTCGAGCGCTTTTAGAACACCAATGTGTGCGGCGCCTTTTGCACCGCCGCCGGCAAGCACCACCCCAATGGTTGGGCGCTCATTGGCATGTTCTGCCTCCGGTGTCGTGTTCTGTGCAGCCAACACTCCACTGTAAGAGAAGGTGGCAACGGCTAAGAGCCAATGAGTCAGGCGTTTCACATTCATCCCTAAAAGCGCTTAATAATTATGGTTAATATATCAGTATATTAACCACTCTCCATATAATTAACACTAATCCAATTTACCAATCAAATAGATTTTTTATCCACTGTTTGGGTTGGTTGTCACACGATGCTTTTAGCTCACCGCCTTCGTCCCATACCGGTAGCTCGAACTGATTACCGCAATCAAGCTGAAGCGCACCGCCTTGCTGCGACTGAAAACCAATCATGCTGATATTCTTAGGCCACGGCAAAATGAGCGGCTCTGGGATACGCGCAGCCAAGTAATCAGAGTAAACGCGCAATGCACCGCTTGAACCCGTCAGTTTGGTCGATTTGTTGTCATCTCGCCCGACCCAAATGGTGGTGACCTCACGCCCATCCACACCGACAAACCAGCTATCGCGGGTATCGTTACTGGTACCGGTTTTACCTGCCAGTGCCGCCCAAGCAAATTGACTATTCAAGTAACGCCCCGTGCCCTCTGCTACGCCTTTTTTCATCGCAAAGGTGGTCAGCCAAGCCGCTTGCTGGGGCACTTTCTGACTCGCTTTCGGTAGCGAACGATAAATCACATCACCATCAACGGTCACCACTGAGCGCAGCGCTGATAGCTCAGCTTGACGACCCGAGTTTGATAGCGTTTGGAACATCTGTGCCACCTGATAAGGCGTTAATGAGATTGCCCCTAGGAACATCGATGGTACCGGACGGATTTCGTCAGCATCGACACCAAGGCGCACTAAAGTATCTGACACATTTTTGATGCCCAACGACATGCCAAGGCGCACTGTCGGTACGTTGAGTGATTTCGCCAGAGCTTGATACAAAGGTACATCGCCACGGAACTGACGATCGTAGTTGCGCGGCTGCCACACATTACCCTTGCTGCCCTTTAAGGTTAGCGGGGTGTCTTGCAATGTCGTCGCTAAGTCGTACTTCTCTGGCTGCTCTAAAGCCGTCAAGTAAACAGCGGGTTTCACCAATGAGCCAATCGGGCGACTGGCATTCAGCGCTCGGTTGAACCCGCTGTAGCCGGTGCGCTTACCGCCCACCATTGCGCGGATCTCACCTGTCGTTCTATCTACTGCAACCGCTGCTGCCTCTAGTCCTTTGCCCGAGGTTTTTTCAAGCTGAGGACACGTTTGGCGATCGCTTTTTCTAACTTGTCTTGCGACACCGGATCGAGCGAGGTATAGATCCTGACACCTTTTGAAGCCTTGATCTTATCGCCGACCTTACGGCTAAGCTCTCGCTTAAGCTGCTGGAAATAAGCCGGCTGACGACTGGCGATCTGCGGATTTTTTTGCAGATCTAAATCGCGCGATGCGGCCATTTCAAATTCACGCCCTGTGAGCATCTGTTGATCCATCATCAGCTTGAGTACCAAATCACGACGCTGTTTGGCACGCTCTGGGTGACGGATTGGGTTGTAGTAAGACGGTCCTTTGACCATGCCGACCAACAGCGCGAGTTGATCAATTCGTAAATCTTGCAGCGGCTGCCCAAAGTACAAACGCGCCGCCAGACCAAAGCCGTGGATCGCCTCACCGCGGCTTTGTCCCAAGTACACTTCGTTCAGATACGCTTCTAGGATCTGATCTTTGCTGTAGCGATAATCCAAAATCAGCGCAATCAGTACTTCACGCACCTTACGCCATAAGGTTCGTTCACTGGTTAAAAATAGGTTTTTCGCTAGCTGCTGGGTCAGCGTACTGCCCCCTGCACCGTACGTCCGGCGCGAATGTTGGCAAAAAGGCACGGGCGATCGCCGTTGGCGAAATGCCGTCATGCTGATAGAAGTCTCTGTCTTCCGTAGCAATCAGTGCATCGATCATGATCTCTGGAAACTGATCACGCCTTAAGAACAGACGCTGTTCATCGGCCTGTTTCTCAAGCATGCCCAGCATTTTTGGCTCAATTCGTAGAAACCCAGATCGCCCTTTTGCTCTAACGATTGAATACGAGACAGTGTGCCGTCATTGAAATAAAGCATCACATGGCGATCAGGCTCAGGGCCATCCGCGAATTCAAACGGACGACGAATCAGTTCTATTTTCGTTGATGAGGAGGAATACTCACCAGGATGCCTTGGCTCAGACACCTTGCGATAGCTAAGTACATCGAGCTCATTGCGAAGCTGAGCCGGCGTAATGGCATCCCCCACAGAGAGGTTGAGTACCCGTGCATAAACCACTGTCGGCAGCTCAAATAACTCCCCTTCAAAGCGCTCTTTTACCACTTGGTTCAGATAGTAAAGAACCGCCCCCATCGCAACCGCGCCAACCAGCGCCAGCTTCCAACCAATGGAAAATAGACGTTTGCCTAAGCCCACTTTGCCTTTCTTACCGCGCGTCGATTTGCGCTTTGGACGACGTGGCGTTGTTTTGCGTTTGGTCGCCGTTTTGGCAGGCGTTTTCTTTGGCGCTGGCTTCTTGCCCGCCGCCGCTTGTTTATTTCTTACTATCATGAATTTAGTTGTCTTTTGGTTTTACTGGTCGCCTGATGATTCATCGGATCATCGGGCCAAGGATGTTTGGGGTAACGCCCTTTCATCTCTTTTTGTACTTCTTTATAGGCTCCCTGCCAAAACGCCGCGAGATCGCGGGTGATTTGCAGTGGCCTTTGCGCAGGTGAAAGCAGCTCAAGCACAATCGCCTGAGTACCGCGAGCAATGGTTGGCGACGCTTTTTCTCCAAACATCTCTTGCAGCTTAACTGATAGCGTCGGCGCTTCTCCTGCCTGATAACGAATCCGTTTGCGATTGCCTGACGCCACGGTAAGGTGAGTGGGTACAAGCTCGTCGAGCAGCCTTTGCTTGTCCCAACCCAGCATCGCCTGTAAGGCGGCCATCAAGTCCACTTTCTTTAGCTGCTTAGCGTTACTAATGCCTGACATAAACGGCAGTAGCCACTGCTCAAGATCATTGAGTAATGCTTCTTGACTCATGGTTGGCCAGTTATCTTCTGGCAACCATAGGGCTGCGCATTGCACTCGCTGGATAAGCGCCTCGGCACTGTCAGTCCAATTTAAGGCGCTAAGCCCTTTGCGACGAACATACCCAAGCAAGGCACTGGCAATGTCTGCGTCATCTGGCACAGGGGTCTCACGACTGGTCATCACCACAGCGCCAATACGGCGCTGCTCACTGGCAACGAGTCGACCCTTGTCGTCATCCCAATCAACAACGTTCACCGTCTCAATCAGTCCCGGCAGAGTGCTTTCCAACTCATCGATATCTATTGGCAATGCCTTGTAAATCGCACTACTGCCCTGTCCTGCGCGCATTAAATCCAGTGCCACCAGCAGTCTCTCATCAGAAAGACGATGCTGATTATCTAACGAAGCACCGTGACCGTTTGCGAGCAAATAGTGCCCTGATTGATTTCGCGCCAGCGCTATTCTATCGGGGAATGCCAACGCTGCGACAACGCCAAGTAAAGATTCCTCAACACCTCCAAGCGAGAAGTGATGCTTAAAGCGAGAGGCGATGGCTTTGGCTCGCTGCATGAGAAGCGATCGGCGCGCGATAGTGCCTTGCTGCCAACGATGCAGCGATTGGCGCACATCGACTTCATTACGCTCTGGCTCCTCAATCAAGGCAGACAATGCAATAGCACAGCCAAGTGCTTGCTCACCAAGCGCTTCTGCTTGCAATAACATGCTCGCTAAGCGAGGCTCAACGCCAAGCTGATAAGCCCTCTGACCAAGTGGCGTGGCTTTTCCTGCACTATCAATGAGCTTGAGCTTAGTCAGCAAGTCGCGTGCCTGCTGAAGATGAGTGTGTTTTGGCGCATCAATCCAAGCAAGGTCATCGGCATTGGTGCAGCCCCAGCGGATCAATTCTTGTTGCAATGAGGCCAAATCACTGCGCAAAATTTCCGGGGTACTCTGCTCTGGCTGTGATTGAAATTGAGTCTCGCTATAAAGCGAACGCACAGCCCTGACTCTATTCGTCCTGCTCGGCCAGCACGCTGAATCGCTGAAGATTGAGCGATACGCCCCTGTTCAAGACGGGATATGCCAGTTTTTAAATCAAACCATGCTTGATTTTCTAGCCAGAATCGACCACCAAGCGAATACCTTCAATCGTCAGTGAGGTTTCCGCGATGTTGGTTGCCAGTACGACTTTACGCTCACCGAGTTTTGACGGCTCTATCGCCGCTTGCTGCGCAGCAAAATCGAGCTGGCCGTACAATGGACAAACGCTGGCCTCGATTTGCGCTTGCTCAAGTAGATCTTGCACTCGCTTGATCGCGCCCACACCGGGTAAAAATGCGAGTAACGATCCCGACTCACGAAGTAGCAAGCGCTCAATCTGTTTCGCCATAAACTCGGGCAATCGATCGTTTTGCGACATCGGTTGATAATCGATATCAACGGGAAACGAGCGCCCCTCAGATTCGATGTATTGCGCATAAGGGAGTACGCGCTTGAGATCATTGGCATCTAACGTTGCCGACATCACGACAATACAAAGATCATCACGCAGCGCTTCTTGACTCTCCAAAGCAAAAGCGAGCGCAGTATCTGCATGCAAGCTGCGCTCATGGAACTCATCGAAGATGATCATCCCAATGTCAGTCAGCTCAGGATCGTCTTGCAGCATGCGGGTTAATACACCTTCAGTCACGATCTCTAGCTTTGTCTCTGCACTGACTTTACTCTCGCCACGCACGCGATAGCCCACCTGCTTCCCCACGGCTTCACCGAGTTGCGAAGCGATGTAGACTGCAATATTACGTGCCGCGATGCGCCGAGGCTCCAGCATAATGATCTTGCCGCTAACAGTGCCAGATTGCAGCAATCTCAAAGGGAAGTGGGTCGATTTACCAGCGCCAGTGGCCGCTTTAAGGATAACTTGGTTCGATGCAGCAATAGCTTGAGTGAGCTGTGGCAACACGAGTTCGATAGGCAACTGTGACAAGGGCATGACCTTATGTTGTAATGACGTTCATCATTCTAATAAAAAACGGCCTCAAAATGCACTTCGATCCGCCACTCAAATCAGGGAAACTCATCCAGCGTTACAAACGCTTCCTCGCTGACATCACGCTTAATGATAGCGAGGAGATCACCATTCACTGCGCCAATACGGGTGCCATGACGGGCTGCGCTGAGCCGGGTTCTACCGTTTGGTACTCCACCTCCGACAACCCAAAGCGCAAATACCCAAACAGTTGGGAGCTGACCCACACCAAAGCGGGACACTCGATTTGCGTCAATACGGCCAGAGCCAACACTTTAGTCGTTGAAGCGATTGAAAATAGCGTTGTAAAAGAGCTGATGGGTTACCAAACTCTAAAGACAGAAGTGAAATACGGTCAAGAAAACAGCAGAGTGGATATTTTATTGCAAGATAGTGATCGCGCAGATTGCTACATCGAAGTAAAAAGTGTCACACTGCTGGATGAAGGCAATACGGGACAAGGGTATTTTCCAGATGCCAAGACCACTCGTGGTCAGAAGCATCTGCGAGAGCTCACAGAAATGGTTCAAACCGGACATAGAGCCGTATTATTTTTCGCAGTTTTGCATTCAGGGATTGAAAAAGTGTCAGTGGCACACCATATAGATGCGAAATATTCACAATTACTTGAGCAAGCAAGGCAAGCTGGAGTGGAAGTGATTTGTTACAAGGCAGCGTTTTCTGACAATGAAATTAGGCTCGTATCGGCGCTGGATTTCAGTCAAAAGTGATGCCACTTCACATTGAGAAGAAGATTAACAAACATCGTTTGCCACCGGCATTTGTTTTTGCTATAGATACCCGCCTTAAAATTAACTGTTCGCACAGTTGACTAGGTGTAAGTAGGAGATGCTGCATGCCAGAATCAAAGAAAAAAGCGCTAGGCATCCTAGCCATTGCAGGTGTTGATCCATACCAAGAAAAAGCTGGTGAAGATTACATGTCACAGCCTCAATTGGATCACTTTACTAAAATCTTAAGCGCTTGGCGCAACCAACTTAGGGAAGAAGTTGATCGTACTGTGCACCACATGCAAGACGAAGCGGCTAACTTTCCTGATCCGGTTGATAGAGCTTCTCAAGAAGAAGAGTTCAGCCTAGAGCTACGTAACCGTGACCGCGAGCGTCGTTTGATCAAGAAGATCGAAAAAACGCTAAACAAGATTGAAGAAGACGATTTTGGCTTCTGTGAGTCTTGTGGTATCGAGATCGGTATCCGCCGCTTAGAGGCACGTCCTACAGCTGATTTGTGTATTGACTGTAAGACACTTGCAGAAATCAAAGAAAGACAGATGCAAGGCTAACAAGCGAAAAAAGGGAGCACACGCTCCCTTTTTTGATCCACTCCTCAAGCACAATTAAGTACTGTCTATATTTAAGCACTGTCTATATTAAGAACTATGTATATTGGTCGATTCGCCCCCTCTCCATCAGGCCCCCTTCATTTTGGTTCTCTCGTGGCTGCACTAGGCAGTTACTTTCAAGCTAAGTCGCAGAATGGACTTTGGCTGGTTCGCATCGAAGATATCGATCCCCGCGAGAAGTTGAAGGCGCCGCAGAGCTGATTCTGCAAACCCTAAAGGCCTATGAGCTTCATTGGGATGGTGAGGTCTTATTCCAAAGCCAGCGAATAGAAGCCTATCAAGCGCAAATTGACCGCTGGCTAGCTGAAAAGCAAGCCTATCTGTGCGAGTGCACCCGTAAGCAAATTAAGGCCGCAGGCGGTTTCTA
>NZ_JYJK01000093.1 GCF_003263785.1 Vibrio variabilis | reverse complement strand
TATATAAAGCTCCGCGGTGGCTTTGATTGGATTCGCCGCATTCTATTAAACAAGAAGGTTACAAATGAAAAAGACACTTTTAGCGCTTGCGCTTGTTGGTGCCTCAACATCTGCATTTGCAGATGCTTGGTTGTATGGTGGTGTTTCTGCAGGTCGTGCAGACTACAATGGTAACAGCGACACACCAATGGGTTTCCATGTAGGTACTGGTATCCTACCTATCATTGGTGTTGAAGGTGGTTACTGGAAGCACGGTAACTACGATATGAGTGCAAGTAATGGTAGCTCAGGCTATGCAGAGCTTGGTTCATGGTATGCGGCACTGAAGCCAAGTATCGATATTGGTCCAATCCAGCTATACGCAAAAGGTGGTTTCCATTACTACAATGCAGACTATAAAGGCAATCTAAACGGCAGCGACAGCGGTACTGATTTTATGTACGGTGTAGGTGCTGAGTACTTTGTAACAGACATGCTTTCTGTGGGCGCAAGCTGGCAGCGTTTCAACGGCATTAAGACGTCGTTCTCAAACGATAAAGATCTAGACAGCTTCACCATCAACGCAACGCTTCATATTTTCTAAGCGTTACCTTTCGTGGTTAAGATGTACAAAGGCGACAGAGATGTCGCCTTTGTTGTTTGTGGTATTACAAATAACGGCTTCTTAAATGGGATTGGAAGTGCGCTGCATTCAATGTTTCACCTGTTGCTTGCTTCACGAGTTCTTCTGTTGACAGTGAGCTGCCTTTTGACCAAATATTGTCACTTAACCAAGTGAAAATCGGGTTAAGGTTACCGCTCTTAATCGCTTCATCGACATTAACGGTTTGCTTCATAGCGGCCATAAACTGTGCCGCATACATCGCACCAAGAGTATACGAAGGGAAGTAGCCAAATGCGCCATCTGTCCAGTGAATATCTTGCATGCAGCCATCTTTGTAGTTGCCTTTTGTCGACAAACCCAGGTACTGCTGCATTTTTTGATCCCACAGCTCGGGGATATCTTTATATGAAATCTTGCCGTTCATAAGATCACGTTCAATTTCATAGCGGAGGATCACGTGAGCAGGGTAGGTGAGCTCATCAGCGTCTACGCGGATGTAACCCGGCTGAACTCGGGTGTAGATTTTTTGCAGGTTATTTGGTTCAAACACCTTAGTGTCATTGGAAGCAAAGTGCTTTTGTGCCAAAGGTGATAGGTGCTGAATGAAGCCGTCACTTCGACCTAACTGCATTTCAAAAAACAACGATTGCGATTCATGGATGCCCATTGAGCGCGCTTCACCAACTGGTAAGCCAGCGTAGGCTGTTGGTAGACCTTGTTCATAGCGAGCGTGGCCAGTTTCGTGGACAATACCCATTAAAGACTGAACGAAATCAGATTCATCGTATCTGGTCGTTATACGAACGTCTTGCGGGACCCCGCCGCAGAATGGGTGTGAGCTAATATCAAGGCGGCCGTGCTCAAAATCAAAGTTCAGCAGCTTCATGACTTCTAAACCAAGCGCGTTTTGCTGAGCGGTCGAGTAACTTTCTTGTGTGGTATAAACCGATTCAGACTTTTGCTTTTCAATGACTTGTTGAGTTAGATCTGGCAACCATGAGATGAGATCGCCAAACAAAGCATCGAGCTGAGCTGTGTTCACTCCAGGTTCATAGATGTCGAGCATAGCATCATAGGGTGTTAGCCCGGCTTGTTCTGCGCGAATTTGAGCTTCTTGCTGTGATAGGTTTACAACTTCTTCAAAGTTAGAGCAAAAGCCGTCCCAGTCATTTTCACCGCGCTGAGTGCGCCAGGCATGCTCACACTTAGAGCCAGCGAGTGACTTAGCTTTGACAAGATCTTCTGGGACCACTGTCGTTAAACGCCACTGTCGTTTCATTTCAGAAAGACTGGCAATTTGCATTGCATCGAGTGATTCAGACTCTGCTTTGTCAAGCCATTCACCGAGCTGTGGTGCAGTAGAAAGTTGGTGGATGTGTAAAGATAGCTGCGCCATCGCTTCTGAGCGAGCTTGATTGCCACCAGAGGGCATCATAGCTGCGGCGTCCCAGCCACAAATAGACGAAAGGTGGCCAAAATTAGCAATCGTTTTATAGTGTTCAACCAGTTTATTGTAGTATTCCATGTCTGTGACCTATCGTATGAACGAGGGCTATACGTTAACATTAACAATGAGTTGCGAAAAGGTTAATGCTATATAACGCTCAAAAGACATTCGCTTTTTGCGGCGAGTTAAAGCAGAATCGGGGTATTGTCCTAGAACACAGTTATCAACTATGCATATTCAAAACTTTGAAGCGTTTATTGTCGCCATCACTATCCTCACATTAACCCCTGGACTGGACACTGCGTTGGTTATTCGAAATACAACACGTGGTGGATTCCGGGATGGTGCTGTCACGAGTTTAGGGATTTGCCTAGGACTGTTTGTTCATGCAACGTTTTCTGCACTCGGTATTTCGGTTGTTTTGACGCAATCTGCAGAGCTGTTTTCTCTAGTTAAAGGGATTGGTGCGGCCTATCTAATTTGGCTAGGACTTTCTAGTTTGCGTTCACTTAAACACGCCTCTTCTATGGCTGTTGAACACTCGGTAGTGAACAAAGTTTCGGGAAAGCGCTCGCTTCGTGAAGGTTTCCTGTCTAATGTTCTCAACCCTAAAACCGCAGTGTTTTATCTTGCCTTTCTCCCACAATTTATTAACCCAGAATACTCTCCATTCGCACAATCGATGCTAATGGCGACGATCCATTTTGTTATTGCTATGCTTTGGCAGTGCGGTTTGTCTGGGATGTTAAATTCGGCTAAATCTCTGTTAAAGAGTGCGAAATTTACACGTTGGATGGAGGCGACTACGGGCGCCGTTTTGATTGGACTGGGCGTGAAGCTGTTGATGGAGGAGCCTGCGGTCTAATCAGGCTCCAATCTTAACTTGAACGAGTTTCTATTGCTTTTTGCAGTGAGCGCTGGGTGGCATTCAACTTGTGAACGGTGACTGACGATGCTTTTAAAATGTATTGGTCAAAGCACTGATAATACTCCGCTCCGTCATTGAGCTGTTTACAAAAATCACGTGCTTGCTGGTTATGGTCGTGGAGAGCTGCTTCTGAAGCGAACTCGTTATGAGTGGCGCAGCAGCCAAAGTTAAAAGTAAACTAGCAGCTAGAGCGAATGTAACTGGGGTTCTAATCATCGTGATCCGGTAGTCGTTCAGCATTTAACGCATAGTAGCGGTTCAATGAGAATTTAGTTGCCTTTTTGCGCCACAAGTTCCATTAGAGTTTCAATTTTTTTAGCCATTGATACAAATAGTCGGCAAGCTCGTTGGGTGAGTCGGCTGGTAAATCGTGAGCATCACTATAAAACGAACGATGGTGGACATTCCAACTATCGGCGACAGCTTGTCCGGCTCGGCTACGTACCAACTTATCATGCTTACTGGTAATAACCTGAGTAGGACAGGGTGGAGGCTGACTCGGACCGACAAACTTAGCTGCCGCTATTAACTGACGCAGCGCATTGCTAAACCGAACCGGGTGCTTGCTGTTTAGGGCAAGGTGGTAGGCCAAAATACTCGGGTTAGTGACATGATCAGGAAAGGTGATATCTAGAATCGCTTTTTCAAAGCACTCTCGACCGCGAAGCCTAGCCATCAGGAGTTTTGGAATCGCTTGCAGATTAAAGCGGTCATGGATTGGACTGTATCGGGCAAAGCTTGGATTGATGAGCGTTAAACTGGCAACTTTATTGCTATCTAGATGCGCCCAATGAGACGCCAACATAGACCCCATGGATATGGCGACCACGTGATAACGTTCGATTTGTTGGGGAATTTGTTCGAGCAAGGGATCAAGCATCTGCTCTATACTCATCGGGCTGGTCTGGTGATACAAACAGCCATTTCCCGGCACATTGGGCGTTATGATGAGTAGCTCGTCATCAAGCGTTTTAATGCATCTACCATTAAATGCCAGTGACCCGCTTCACGTAATAAACCTCTCACTAAGACGATGGGTACCATAATTTTTTTGCCTTATTCGTCAGCATCAGCCGGTCATTGTCACTTACCTGTGTTAACAACTCATTATACAAAACTTGCATTAAATAGCTTAGAAGTGTGCTGTGTCTTCTTTGTACGCGTTTAATTCGGTGTGGCTTAGTGGGATGAAATAATTGGCTAAAGCTCAGCAATTGCATTGGGTTCTTTTTAACCCAGAGCCAAGACCCCAGTTCTAATGTGAGTGGGACGAACGGAGAGGTCGCTTGTTGATAGTGGCGCAGGTACATCCAGTCCCAAAAATCACCATGTGTCGTGTATTGGTGCCATTGAGGTTCAAACTGATACAGTTCGTAATGCGGGAAGCTTTTGCGAAACTGTGAGTAAATTAAGTAGAACTGATGCAGTGTTTCTGGCGGACGGTTGTGGTGGGCAAATGGAAACCACAATCGATCTCGAGTACCAAAGCCACTATGTAAATCGAGCACGATAGTTGATGACGCGGATTGTGTGGTCTTTAGAATGCTGTTTGAAAGGGCGACTAGCTCTTGTTCCATTTTGGAACTGTTCCCTCGATACCAAGGTAGTTTTGGGCTAATGCTTTGACCTGCATACAGTTGGTAGCGAGGGTTACTGGCGTTGATAGGCGCATTGCGCATTAAGTCCACCCCACGATGATTGGAGCGCGTTTTTAGGGCGACGCCCCAGGGGTTCACTACGGGCACGGTAAGGATACGGATTTTATTAAGTGTCTCATTCAATTGGCTGTCCCATTGGCGACGTTTTAGCAGGCTCCTAATAAACGCCAAGATGATTTGGCTACCGATGCGCTCTACGCCATGAATCGATCCTGTAAGGATCAAACAGGGTGCAGTGGGATGACTAGAGCCAAAAGAGAGCTGCTGTACTGGCATCTCAAAACCTTGATGCTCTATATGTGTTAGAGTTGAGAGTGATAGTTCAGAGTAGCGCTCGGCATACTCTTGGATATGACCTAGCTCTCTTGGCGTTGCAGCAAACATGACTTGTTAAATACCACGCATTTCAGGACGTTAGTATGAGTTTAGCGCGGCGAAACTGAGAGTGTCGTGAAGGATTTATGACGAGTGAAAAAACACCGAGCGAAAGCTCGGTGTTTGGGGATGTTTGATTAGAGAGCCTATAAGGCGTTTACATTGGCTTTTTGCCAACACCAAAATTCTCTTTCGGCTTGAGCGTGATCTTACCAAAACCAAGTTTTTTAAAGTGATTATCGCGATAGTTACGAACCGCTTTGGTATCAGAAATGGCTTCGATTTGCTGTTCCATTTTCAGGAACTCTGTCAGGTCGATCCCTTCTGCTTCTGCTACCGCCTCATGGATATTACGGTGCTGTTGATAAGAAAACGTGAGTGTTTTCTCTTCGTTTTTGTATTCGTAGATGATGGTACGAGCCATGGTATTACCTATTGTATTTGATGCCTGACAAATCTGAGCGCTAGATTCTGCCTTGAAGCGGGATGATTGTCACGCTTTCACCGGGTTTTACTGTATCGATATGCGGAGCTATTTCAATCAGACAGTTTGCTTCACTCATTGAACGAAGAATACCAGAGCCTTGTTTGCCCGTTGTTTTAACACTTAATTGCCCAGTAATGTTATCGATTTCGTAGACCCCACGGCTGAACTCTGTGCGCCCCTGACGAGAACGCAGCGATTCTGTCGCGACTGCTGATACCTTGAGTGGTTCAAACTCCGATACTCCCTGCATTTTCTTAATGGCAGGCTCCACAAAGTTAATAAACGACACCATGACGGCAACAGGATTGCCTGGAAGACCAAAAAATGGCACATCACTGATATCACCAAATGCAAGCGGGCGACCTGGTCGCATATTAATACGCCAGAAATCGACACTGCCACGTTTCTCTAGAACATTTTTGATGAAGTCGGCATCACCCACCGAGACGCCGCCGGAGGTAATAATGAGATCCGCACTCTTGCTTGCCTCAACAATAGCATTCTCCATAACGGCTTCGTTATCTTCTAGAATACCCAGGTCAACGATCTCACAACCAAGCTTTTGAAGCATGGCCATAATGGTATATCGGTTTGAGTCGTAAATGGAGTTAGCATTAAGCGGTGTACCTGGCGCTTGTACTTCATCACCGGTCGAGAATACGGCAACGCGCAGTGCACGTTTTACGCTGACGGTATTCATACCTAAAGAGGCAATCATACCCATCTCTGGTGCTTGCAGTAATGTCCCTGAGGTGAACACAGCTTGACCTATCGCCAAATCTTCTCCAGCCTGACGGACATTTTGTCCCTGTTTAATCGAGGCATTAGCGAAACCAACACGCTCACCATCTACGATCGCTTGTTCACGCATGACCACGGTATCTGCGCCGTCAGGCATCGGTGCACCTGTCATTATTTGGGCGGCTTGGCCTTTTGTCAGAGTTTTGTCGTAACCGTGCCCAGCCATAATACTTGCGACTACGTCAAATTGGTCATGACCAATGTCTTCTCCACGAATAGCGTAACCATCCATTGCCGAATTGGTGTAAGCCGGAACATTGATTGGCGAGCTGATATCTTCGGCCAGTGCGCGTCCGTAGGCGCGTTCCAGTGCGATAGTCTCTGTCGCATTAATAGGAGAAATCGCTTCTAATATCTTTTGCTGTCCTTGCACGACTGATAAAAATGCAGGAGAGAGTGTGTCGCAACAGGCCGCGGCCGGTGAACTTGCATTGCGAGATTTTGCATAATCTAAGATGAACTGTTTGATGGCATCGAGATCATTGATGCTCATGGTTGGGATTGCAACATCAAGCTCACTATCAGACGCTATTGCGATGATGTTGTCATCACTTGGATGTAGCCAAGGTTTTCCGACTACATGGCGGTTGAGCTCAATCTTTGGAAAAGCGATATTTTTACAGCCTTCGACCAAAATAAGATCGAGTGCTTGATGGTCAAATCGCGATAGTAAGTGTTCAAAATCCGCTTCAGAGTCCGGTGTTTCAGTCATAAGTGCGTGACGGTAGCGAGATGAAATCAGCATCTGGCTCGCCCCCGCTTTTCTTAAGCGGTAACTGTCTTTACCCGGCTTATCGACATCAAAATTGTGGTGAGCGTGTTTTAATACACCGATGCGCAGGCCAGTTTCTGTTAGCTTTGGCAACAAGGCTTCAAGTAACGTGGTTTTACCGGTACCACTGTAGGCTGCAAAACCGAGAAGGGGAACATTGTTGATAGACTTAATGGTCATAGTGCGCTCTTTAATGATGATCGTTTGATGTCGCAAGTTTCGCCAATTCTTCTGGCGTATTGAGGTTCACAAAACACTCGGGACTGTCTGAGAAGTCGACATAGTCGGTGTGGCACTCTTTATAGAGCAAGATAATTTTGCGATCGCCACGTTCCAAAAAGGCTTCTAGTTTTGGAAGCACTCGCTTATGAAACATAGTGAATACGGGTTGATGAAAATCTCCGTCGTGAGCCACTAGGATGTCGGATTGCTCAGTCACGGATTGGCAGAATCGCTCGACGACCGCAGCATCAATAAATGGACTGTCACAAGGTACAAAACCAACCCAATCTGAATTTGAATCTTTCAGTCCGGCATGTATGCCACCCAAAGGTCCGGGATAATCAGGATACGAGTCGCTGATAACCGGTGCGTATTGTTGATAACGCTCTTGGTTTCGGTTGGCATTAATAGTGATGTCATCGGTTTGCGCGCTAAGGCGTTCAATCACATGTTCAATAAGTGGCCTGCCGTTGAACTCAATTAACCCTTTGTCATTGCCTCCCATGCGAGAAGCTTGTCCACCAGCAAGAATAACCCAACTAGTCTGAGTTGGATGCAACATAAATACTCTCTTTATCTTTCTGTTTTTTATCGATGATCTGAAGCAGCGGTGATTCTATCAAGGTGCAGTCTTTAATCCACCATTGTTTTCGACACAAGCGCGTAAGGGCGTTGGTCTGATGGCTGGTCACCACGATGCTTGAACCGTGTTCTAATAGGTCTTGCGCCATAAAAACTAAGCGCTCAATGGACTCTTGATCGAGAGAGGCGCTAGGTTCATCCATCAACAATATAGACGGTTTTAATACCCACGCCCTTGCCATCGCAACTCGCTGTTTTTCGCCGCCAGACAATACTGATACATGCTCATCCGCTAGCGTCTCTAAACCAACAAGTCGCAGCGCGGAAATGACTGCGGCGCGCTTATCGTGAATATCGATGCGTTTGTGTTTGATACCATAGACAACATTTTGATAGACAGTGCCATCAAACAAGTAAGGTGATTGATGAAGATAGATGACGTCTTTACGGCCTGAACCACTGAATAGCCGTGAAACAATAGAATGACTACGAGGCTCAATCTTGCCAGAAGTGGGCTTGAGAAGCCCTGCTAAAATTTTAAGTAGTGTTGTTTTACCAACGCCGTTGTCACCTTTTAGGTACACCGCTTCATTAGGACCAATCGTGAGGCTGGGAATATGAAAAAGAACACGATCTTTAAACCGCATCGAAACCTGCTTTGCTTTTAGTTGTATTGTCATTGTTATCCCTTAAGCAGTGTCTTGGATTAATTATAGTTTGAGTGTCAAAAACTGACGTTTTTCCTGAGAGGCAAACTCAGGCTTGTCTAGGTATAAACTGTCTAGGTTCGAAGTACGCCTTTACCTCGCATCGAAGACAGTAGGAAGTTGAGTACTAGAGCCAACACGAGGAGGACGATGCCAAGAGCGACACCTTGAGCAAATGCGCCTTTATGACTTTCCATCGCGATAGCCGTAGGGATGTTTCTTGTGAGTCCCATAATATTACCGCCTACCATCATTGAGCAGCCCACTTCGGTCACAATGCGTGAAAATCCGGCAACGACCGCTGCCATCAGTGGAAAACGCGACTCCCAAATCAAGGTCATGAGGGTGCGAGTACGTGATACGCCCAGCGTGACGGAGGTTTCAAGTGCACGTTTGTCGGTACTTTGCAGCGCGCCGTGCATCATAGAGACCAACACAGGGAAACAAATTAAGATCTGTCCAACGATCATGGCTCGCTGCGTAAACAGCATTTCCCAATCACCCAGTGGTCCTGAACGAGATAGCAGCATATATAACAGCAGACCGATCACCACCGTTGGGATGGCTTGCATGGTATTAACAAGAGATAACAAAAACCACTTACCCGGAAAATTGGTGTAAGCCAAAAAGTAAGAGGCGATAATCGCTGGCAGCACGACTAGAGAGACCGCAGAGATGGATACACTGAACGAGACAGCCACAATGCGCCACAGGTCTCTGTCTAGGCTAAATAGGAGCTTAGCGCCTCCATTGTTGTTTCGGTAATGCTCATTAACTGTTGTTTTTCTCAGCATCAGCGACAAACAGTTGTTCGCCCATTTTGCGGTAGTTATTGATCATCGATTGTCCCTTTTCTGATACCAGCCAATCGCTGAGTGCGCGAGCACCTTTAGTATTGAGAGTAGGGTAACGCTCCGGGTTGACCACGATGACCTGGTAAGGGTTGAACAATTGCTTATCACCTTGGAAAAGGACGGTTAAATCAAGTTTAGCTTGATAAGCAAGCCAGGTGCCACGGTCGGTCATGGTGTAGCCTTGCATTTCTGACGCCATATTGAGTGTTGGCCCCATTCCTTGGCCTACAGAGCGATAGCCGCCAAAGTCAGGTTCAATCTTGGTTTGCTTCCAAATCTGCAGCTCTTTCTTGTGTGTGCCTGAATCATCACCGCGTGAAATGAAAATCGAATTGGTTTTGGCAATATGATCAAAGACTTCTTCAATGCTTTTTTGGTCGTGAATGTCTGCTGGATCTTTCTCTGGACCCACAATGACAAAATCGTTGTACATGACGCTGCGAGGTTCAATGCCAAAGCCAGATTCGACAAAGCTCGCTTCTGCTTTGGGAGCGTGGGTCATGACGACATCCACGTCGCCATTTTCACCCATTTTGAGTGATTTTCCGGTACCCGCCGCGATGATATCCACTTGGTAACCGGTCTCTTGGGTAAATTCCGGCAATAGGTAGTCAAGTAGTCCTGAGTGATACGTACTCGTGGTGGTAGCGAGGCGGACTCGGGATTGTTCGCCATTGTCTGCATAAGCCGAAACAGACAGTGTTGCCATCGATACTGCAGTCACTATTAATTGAGGAGCCTTCAAACGAGAGGCAATTGATAGAGAGGTGGTCATAGTATTGTCCATTGTTGTTTTTATCGTAAAACCATGTGCTCTTTACGAGCTCTATCCTTAAGCAAAGACAATGCCACAATTTCCATAGGAAAAAAGAGGCAAAGTGCGACATTTTGCTAAAAATTTCATAGGGTAAACTACAATTAATTTGAGCTGGGACAAAATGTCGCACTTTTACTCATGATGTTTTGCAATAGATTGGTACACTCTGTCTCAAATAGGAACAATAACAACGCTTTATGACTTTATTTCAAACCTCTGATGTCCCCAACCAACAATCTTCGCCTTATTTGGCTTTCTCGGTGCTTGTTGTCGATGATGAAGTTGGCATGCAAACCGTACTTAAAAAGGCGCTCAGTAAAGGCTTTGGCCACGTTGATACAGCGAATAGTGTAGAAGAAGCAGAAAGCCTTCGTATCCAGAATCACTATGATCTGATCATCCTTGATATCAATCTTCCTGGCCGCTCTGGTATTGAATGGAAAGAAGCGTTTAACGATCAAGAACGAAGAGCCGATGTGATATTTATGACGGGCTATGCGGACTTGGAAGTCGCAATCAGCGCGTTAAAGCTTGGCGCATCCGATTTTATTTTAAAGCCTTTCAATTTGGAGCAAATGCTACAGGCGGTTAAACGCTGTATGGACAAGCGTTTGACAGAAAGAATGAACTTGGCGCTTAGCCATGACATCAGCCGCCGTGTTAGCAAAGACTTAATTGGTAGCTCTGAGAAAACCAAGCAATTGAAGCAACTGATCACCCAATATGCGCCATCACGTGCGTCAGTATTGATTGAGGGGAATCGGGTACCGGTAAAGAGTTGGTGGCAAGAGGTATTCATAGTGCCAGTCAAAGACAAGGCCCTTTTGTCGCGGTGAACTGCGGTGCTTTAGCGCCGGAGCTATTGGAGAGTGAGCTCTTCGGGCATGCCGCAGGCGCTTTTACTGGCGCGAAGAAAAGCGAGAAGGTCTGTTTCGCGTGGCAAGCGGGGGACATTATTCCTTGATGAGATTGGAGAGATGCCATTAGCAATGCAGGCATCATTATTGAGGGTACTAGAGCAGCGCACTGTTAGACCCGTTGGTACCGAGAAAGAGATCAGTATTGATGTTCGCGTTGTTGCTGCAACTAACCGAAATCTGCGTGAGCAAGTGGCCAGCGGCGAGTTTCGTGAAGACCTTTTCTATCGATTGAATGTACTTAAGATAGATGTGCCAGCACTAAGACAGCGTCTTGCCGACCTATCCGATCTTGTGCCATTTTTTACTCGCCAATTGTCGAGAGAGCTGGGTGTTGTAGAGCCCAAATGGGCACATGAGGATATGCATGCGATGCAAGACTACGATTGGCCTGGCAACGTGCGAGAGCTTAAAAATATGTTAGAGCGCTGCATTTTGCTTAATAAACCGCCCGCTCACCATTTCAATGAAATGAAAGGTGGTACGGTGAATACATCCATCACTATGTCGGTTAACGATCTCACCACGATGCCAAATACCAGCGAAGTCGTTGAAGGCGATTTTGGTTATCCAAATTCTTGGTCATTAAAGGACGTTGAAAAGTCCCATATTCAGCAAGTGGTGGACTTCCACTCCGGTAATAAATCTGCAGCATCACGTGATCTTGGCGTTGCCCGTAAGACTTTGGAGCGTAAATACAAAGAGTGGGACGAGAGCGGGTTCGATGAATAGAGAAAATCGCTTTATCAGCAAGTGGCGTTATCGTATTACTTCGATGGTGCGATATCGCTTATTGTTTCTCACTTCAGCGCCAATATTTTTGACCTTGATTGCGTTGTTTGGCATCACTGCTTATTGGTCGGTGCATTACACTTGGCAAAGTGCATTGGTCGATGTGGGAGAGCGCCTTAACATCGTTGAAGACAAGATTGAAAGCTTGCAAACCCGACAGTACGACCATTTGGATGCGTTTGCTTCCTCTTATGAGTTTCGAACCCGTTTAGACCATCTACAAACCCATGATGAATTTGATTCTTGGGTCAGTTCTCAACGTGAGCGTTATAGCCTGGATTACTTGCGTTGGATACCTAAGCAACAAATCAGCAATCTAACCGATTATGCGCAGATGGCGACCCAAAAGAGCTTTTTCGATGTGCTGTCGCGTACGCAAGCCACCGCCATTGATCCTATGCTCTCTGACCATGCAGAAGTATGGCATCAAGCTAAGCATATCAATGAAACTCGCGCTCTTGTGAGTCGGACAGTGACTGCCGTGTATGACTTCAATAGCAAGTTACTTGGTTACCTCGATGGTGGCGTGCTGATGAACAATAATTTGGCGCTTGTCGATGAGATAAAGAGCACTATCTATTCTAGTCATAGCTACAAGGGCACGGTGACGCTGTTTCTTGATGACCTGCGGATCGCGACCAACGTATTTATGGAGGACTCCTACGAAGGAAGACGTGCGCTGGGTACGGTCGTGTCTGAGCAGGTTAGGGAGGCAGTATTAGAGCGCGGTGAGATTTGGATTGATAAAGCGTTTGTTTATGATTCTTGGTATATCGCTGGTTACAACCCCATTGTGGATTGGCATGGTAATACAGTGGGCATCACCTACACTGGGTACTTAGTCTGGCCTTTGATTAAAACCTATATCACTAACCTAGGCGAAGTCACCGCCATCATTTTGTCGCTATTACTGATTTCAGGGTTCATTGTGTATCGGGGGCAAGAGATCTCTTCCGACCGATTGAGCAAATTCATCGCGTTGTCAAAATGGTGCAGCTTGGCAAGGATGAGGAACGTATTGGTGAGCTGGGCTTGAACTCAAAGCACGAACTAAGTCAGCTCGCCACTCAGTTCGACAATATGCTCAATCAGCTTCAACATCGAAATGAACAAATCCAAGAAGCGGCTCATGAACTTGAGGCCAAGGTTCATTCTCGCACCGCTAGCCTCAAAGAGAAAACTGAGCAGCTAGAACTCCACATTCAACTTCTTAATCAAACTCGGGATAAACTCGTTATCAATGAGAAACTAGCAGCGTTAGGTGAACTGACCGCGGGTATTGCGCATGAGATAAATAACCCGACGGCGGTAATTCTAGGTAACGTGGAGCTGATTAAGTTTGAGCTTGGCTCCGACATCGATCGTGTCGAAGAGGAAGTCGATGCTATTTTGGCGCAGATTGACCGCATCAGAAATATCACAAGAAGCCTTTTACAATACAGTCGTCAGGGGGCGTTCAAGATGAAATCACCTGGCAACACGTGAATCCAATCGTAGATGAAAGCGTCACCTTAGTCCGCACTGGCTCGAAAAAGCGCGATGTTGAGTTTGTGGTGGATTTGCATGCCAAAACGCCAGTAGAGGTGAATCGTCATCAACTGCTGCAAATATTGGTCAACTTACAAATGAACGCTATCCACGCAATGAATGGCAAAGGGCGCTTAACAGTACTTACCGAAGATTGGATTGAAGGCAAAGAGAGCGTGGGCGCGTTGATTCACGTCATTGATGAGGGGTGCGGTATCTCTAAGCGTAATCTAAAGCGTATTTTTGACCCATTTTTTACCACAAAGCGTGACGGCACTGGGCTTGGTCTATCTGTTTCGCAAAGTATCTTGAGTCAAACCGGCGGTGAGATAAAGGTACAGTCAGTGGAAGGGGAAGGCAGTCAGTTTACTTTGTACCTACCGAATAAAACTGACCATCACCTGTTGGTGAGTGCATAAAGAAAACGCGAGGTAAGCCTCGCGTTTTTCATCTGTAGCAATAGGTTAATATGTGCTATCAATCTACTGCATACAAAAACTTACTGCATACAAATAGCAACGGTGCCAAGCACCATTACCGTAATTAGGGCATACCAAATTTTCTGAGACTTGGTATCAGCGACATTAACGCGAATGTAGTTAATCTCCTCGGTCGCCATGACTTCAAAATCACTGAAGCTCATGGTGAATTCTTTGCGCGCTTGGAAAATGTCATTTTGAAGTTTATTGAAGGTATTTTCGATAAACTGCTTCGCTTCACCGAGAGGCGCCGTTGTTAGAGAAAGCGCATCCCAGATGGCCATTCTAGATTCGAATTCGCGGTCGGTAACACGGTTTAGCATCATCAGGTCATGTTCACGCTTAAGGCGCTCTTTACCCAGTCTATCGACATTCATGTGTGATAACTTGTTCAAGTCAACTACTCCAAATTTTTATAACGACGCTGCATTCAAGGGTAATGAATGCAGCGTTACGTGCGTGGAATAGTAGGTAGCGCACTAATAGGTATCAACTTGATGTTTTTGTGAAAACGACAAATATTATTATTTTTAACTGGACCAGTTGGAACGTGAGCACCACGAGTCATTGCCACAAAGAGCGTGGCTTAGTTTTCCATTGACCGTTTTTTATTAGGTAAACCACCCATATTCCAACATTTGGTTATCAACATATTGCCTTGATAGTCCCCATTCACCCAGCAGGGAACGGTTGGGGTACCGCCTGTGTTGCCTCCTGCAAATGCAGTGCTCGATATGGTGAGCGCGAGTATACAAAACCACTTCATAACTGCCTCCTGAGATGGGTCTTTGTTCTCGACTTAACAGTACGCAGCGAAATTCCGTTTTAGCTGAAAGATAATCCTATCTCGTCCTGTCTACTTATGCTGGTACGTATTTAAAACAAGGAGAGACCATGCCACTATACAAACTGTTTGCTTCTCTATGTCTTTGGCTGATGTTGGCCACCAGTGCGTATGCTCTCGAGCCTGTTTATAGCGACTTTTTTGGTAAAGCGATTCGCGGCTATGATCCCGTGGCTTACTTTACCCAAGGCAAGCCTGTTAAAGGTGACGGTGATTACACCTATGAATGGAATGACGCGACCTGGTACTTCTCATCCAAGCAAAACCAAGACTTGTTCACTGCCAATCCAGACCGCTACGCACCCCAGTACGGTGGTTACTGCGCCTGGGCAGTGAGTAAAGGCTATACGGCAAAAATCGACCCTACTGCGTGGTATATACACCACGATAAGCTGTATCTTAATTACAGTAAGTCAGTGCAAAGTACCTGGCAGCAGGATATTCCAGGCAACATTGCCAGCGCCGATCAAAACTGGCCAAACCTTTTGAAGCAATAATTAAGTCAGTTTCTCTTACACTAGGAGTTCTAATGATTAACCATTCTTAACGGCTATCTGTGGCGGATGGATACCATGCTTTTGAAATTCGCTCATCACCCGAAGTGTGATGTCCGTTTCGAATAGCTTTTCATACGCGGTATCCACCACATAGGCTTTGCATGTTAGCTGGATCGCCAGATAGTTATCGGTAATGGTCTGTTTGACGAGCACGGTGACGGGTTTGGGTAGGTGAATATAACGACTCGATGACGCGGCTTCTTGGATTAAGTTACGTGCCAACACGATATCTTCATTCATTCCTACATAAAATGGAATCACAACCTGCATGTCAAGCGCGCCATAGTTACCACTGACGGTTACTTCGTTTAAGAACTTGTTGTTTGGGATGGTGATGATGTCATCATTTAGGGTTCGCATCCGAACGGAGCGCAGACCTATCGTCAAAATATCACCATAATTGCCTTCAAATGTGACGCGGTCACCAACCTGGAATGGCCTGTCTATCATCACGGTAAGTCCTGCAATAAACGATGCCGCGAGGTCTTTCATCGCAAAGCCGACAGATACGGCTAATGTCCCACCAATCAGGGCGAGAATGTGATCGTTAATCCGAAAACTGAGCATGAAAACGACAATGCCCGCGGTCATGTAAATAAAGAACTGTAGGAAGGATTGCAGCTTTTGCAGTAGCATTCGATATTGAACAAACTGACCGCCAATACTTTCTACCATAGAGTTCATGAACTTAATCAGCAGCCACGTCGCCATAACGATCAGGACACTCGCCAGCACACCCGACCAGCGAATGAGCGAGGCAAACTGAGTAATACTATCCACTGATGGGATCTCTTCACTTGCCCAAGTTAAGGATGCAACCAAAGCCAAAGGCAGCAAGAGTAAACGCTTTATTATCATTTTATTCCTCATTGAACTGCTTACTTAACCAGTAAGTGCTGTCGGTCTAATACGTTGGTGATATGTCGAAACCAATGGTCGGAAATCCTTGCCTTATCTTCGCGCCATTCAATATAGCCTCTGCTCTGGAAATACCTGAGAGAACCGATGACTTCAGAAATGGTGAGCTGTGTACAATCAGAAACATCTTCTGGTGATGCGGATTCGAGCTGGACGATGGAGCGCAATATAGCCAACATAGGTTTGGGCATTTTATCGAGCTCCTCTGATTCGGGAGCGTGGAATAGTCGCACCGAAACTTGTTCCGTTTCTTTGTTTCGATTCAATGAGAAACGGAAAAATCTTAGTGCTACCGTAGGATTACCGTCTGAGTAGTGCCATAAAATACGATAGAAGCCTTGTTTCGCGCGATCTTCTTCAGACTCACTGTCGTTGTCCCACTGTTTCGGTACGACAAGCCCTTCGAAACTTACTGAGTGGCTAACATTAGGATTAATGCGACTGTCGAGTAGTGCAGACATTTGCTCCTCGTTCCATCTTGGTAGAAAAGCGACCCAGTCGAACAGCAAACGTTCGCCACGCGCTCTATCGATAAAGCGCCAACTGGCTTTTTCGATAGAGAACACTGCTCGATGACTTTGTTTGGATCGGCGAAGTAGGTTAGTAAATCGAATTAAGTCGTTTAATCCTCCCACCTTTGGTTTCACCATTCGCTGACAGTTATCAATCGCGATTAAATAGTGAGTGTCACTCTTTCTCAGGTGGCTAAGAATTTTTACTTCGCTGGTTTCTTCTTCTAACCCCAAACTTACCGCCAAGTGCATCAGCAGATCGTTGTATCCGGAATTTGGGCAATTGATGTAAATCGGCTCTGCGTTTTTTAATTTGCTGAGAATTTGAGTAAGCAAGCGGGTAGCACCGATACCGCGCTCCCCGGTAACAATACAGATCGCTGGACTGTTGGTGAGCAGGTATTTGGAAAGTTGTTGTATTTCTTGTTTCGCGTAGTCGACCAGAGGGCTACTGTCATCACCGGGAAGAATATATTCAAACGCAGCATCACCTTTAATACGTACAAGGTTTTCGTCGGCGCTGTTGCCAGTTTGTTTAGCGACTTCAATCTTAAACAAATAGGTGAGAGCTTGGTTGAACATGGTGTACCGTGACAAAAAACCAATGAGACGGTTCTTCAAGTGATGCACAGCGATCCATAAAGTCGCAACAGCGGTGGCGATCCATCCAATAATGAATACGTCTTTTCTCGCCGCAGCCCATACAACAATAATAGGTTTTTCAGAGATCTTGTCTAACGATTCGAACACCACCTGTTTCCACATGATGATGACGCTAAGGGTGATGAGGGCAAACCAGAAAGAAAAGACACTGGTTATCCAGTAATAGATGGTGCCCTTGCCAAGTGTCTGCGAGGCAATTTGTAGAACCAGGCCAACAACAATAAAGCTCCACACATAGCGTCTAACCGTAGACAGCCTCAGTGCCGCCACGGTTTTATTGGTGGCGAGACTATTGCGCTGCACAAACTCAAGGATAAAGGAGATGGCAATAGATCCACCTAATATCCACCAAGTAAACAATTCGATGTAGTAAAGCTGTGAAAGCGCTTCGATACTGCTGAGTACTCGCAAAGAGACGGTAATGGCAATCAACCAAGCGATAGCTTTACTTGCACGCCCTAAATACCAGATCAAGCGCACCCATATAGGAGGCTTATTCATTGAGGTTGAGACATATGCCTTGAAATGCTCAAATAACCTGCGATGGTTGGCTAACCACCACATGAGTAGCGAATAGATGACAAAGACCTGCACGCCAACCCAAATGACGGGGACAGGGGAGATGAATATTTCTCTAATAAGGGTCTTGAGACTGCGAAGCTGAAAGAACAGGAAGTATTCTGCGTTGAGCTGAGTAATGCGCCACTCTTGTTTGAACTGTGTGACGCCATCAGGACCAAAGCCAGTTAATTGAGAGAAGGTCTTTTCTGAGGCCAGCTCCAATAAAGACTGTTTACTCAAACTTAAACTGTTTAAAGTCAAATAGTCACTTTGAACATCAAACCAATGGTCATCACTTGGCTCATCTTTGTAGACGGCGAGTGCTTCATTAAACTCAATGATGCTGCGATCTTGTTGATCTAAGGTGTAGGAGAGTAGGCGCCGCACTTTGTTGATGTCAGGGGCGTCATAAACATCGCTGTTGGGAGAGTCGAAATTTCTTGCTCCAAAGAGATCGCATCTTCTGACGCAGTGGGTAGCGCATCGTCTTGATAATCCCAGCGCGCGTGGCTTGGGAAGCTCAGCGTTATCACCATCAACCATAACCAGAATATCTGTTTTGTCATTGTCAGCTTCCCACCCGTAACTGATTGAGTCTTAGTGATTTGTTATTAGTGTAGTTTGACTCTTAGCGCTCTGCTCTGGAGAACAGAAAAAACGTCTGTTTTTATCCATGAAGCGGTTCTTACTTGCATCTCGGAGCAAGAGACTGTAGGGTTGCGCAGTTTTGTTCATTCACATAGGTAACGCTCGTGCTATCGACCGCAAATATCACTCAGCAGTTTGGTGCTAAACCACTGTTTGAAAACATCTCTATTAAGTTTGGCGAAGGCAACCGTTATGGCCTTATTGGCGCAAACGGCTGTGGTAAATCAACTTTCATGAAGATTTTGAGCGGCGAGCTGGAACCTACTAGCGGAAACGTCTCTTATGATCCGAACGAACGCGTAGCCAAGCTAAACCAGGATCAGTTCGCTTACGAAGAGTTCACAGTTGTTGACACTGTTATCATGGGTCACAAAGAACTTTGGGCAATCAAGCAAGAGCGTGACCGTATTTACTCGCTAGCAGAGATGAGCGAAGAAGACGGGATGAAAGTGGCTGATCTTGAAGTTCAATTTGCTGAACTTGATGGCTATATGGCAGAAGCGAAAGCTGGCGAGCTACTATTGGCAGTAGGTATTCCAGAAGAGCAGCACTTTGGCCTAATGAGCGAAGTGGCTCCAGGTTGGAAACTGCGTGTGCTTTTGGCTCAGGTACTTTTTGCTGACCCGCACATCATGCTGCTAGACGAACCAACCAACAACTTGGATATGGACACGATTCGTTGGCTAGAAGAAACACTAAACCAACGCAACTGCACCATGATCATCATCTCGCACGACCGTCACTTCCTAAACTCAGTGTGTACGCACATGGCTGACTTGGATTACGGTGAACTTCGTCTGTTCACAGGTAACTATGATGAATACATGGTTGCGGCTTCACAAGCACGTGAACGTCTATTGGCAGACAACGCGAAGAAGAAAGCGCAGATTGCTGAGCTAAACACCTTCGTAGCGCGTTTCTCTGCAAACGCATCGAAAGCGAAGCAAGCAACGTCTCGTGCTAAACAGATCGATAAGATTCAGCTAGAAGAAGTGAAACCTTCAAGCCGTCAAAACCCATTTATTCGTTTTGACCAAGAGAAAGAGCTATTCCGTAACGCACTTAACGTTGAAAACCTCAGCCAAGGCTTCGAGGAAGACTTGTTTTCTGACTTCAATGCAATCTTCGAAGTGGGTGAGCGTGTGGCTATCATCGGTGAAAACGGTGTGGGTAAAACAACTCTGCTAAACACACTGGCTGGTGTACTAGAGCCTCGCACGGGTGAGTACAAGTGGTCTGAAAACAGCAACATCGGTTACTACGCACAGGATCATGCTCATGACTTCGAAGAAGACATGAACCTGATGGACTGGATGGGTCAATGGCGTCAAGAGGGCGATGACGAGCAAGTTATCCGCAGTTTCCTAGGTCGTATGCTGTTTGGTCAGGACGACATTAAGAAGTCTGTAAAAGTATTATCAGGTGGTGAGCAAGGTCGTATGCTTCTTGGTAAGATCATGATGCATAAACCAAACATGCTACTGATGGACGAACCAACCAACCACATGGATATGGAGTCTATCGAATCGCTGAACAACGCTCTTGAGCAGTACAAAGGCACACTGCTCTTCGTATCGCACGACCGCGTGTTTGTAGACTCGCTAGCGACTCGTATTCTTGAGATCAAAGGCGGGAAGATTAATGACTTCCGCGGCACGTATGCTGAGTTCTTGAGATCGAAAGGTATTGATGGGTAATTGTTTAGATTGCTTTGATGGAAGCCTCGCGGATGCGGGGCTTTTTTGTATACCAAAATCACCCCACAACCACACCCCGAACCCAAACCATCAACAACAAATACGCAAACATCACCCAAACCAACACCGCCGACACCAACGTCCCCACGACCGACAAGTGATAGCTAAAAATAATACACCGCAATCAAATAAGCCGCATATGGCATGAGCGAATAAAGCCCAAACAAAGCTGTCATACGAAGCGCTTCCATATTGCGCTCCGTCGCGACGATGTAATGGGCGATCAAAGCAAAACTCGGAAACAGCGGAACCAGCCCCGCTATAAAGTAGTTCTTACTTTTAGATAGGATGGCAATCAGCATCACAGCCGCTGCGCCAATCAAACACTTGAGAAATAGAGCGACCATTTTTTCGGCTTACGCTAAGTTAAACAGCAGTTCATCGTCCGTCATATACTTATGCTTGCTGCCAAGATTACGCACATGCATAAACATAAAACTCGGGAATGCTGGGGCAAGTAGGTTGTTGGGTTCCCACAGTTCGCCACCAACGAATACGTATCGACCTTGTTTTTCCTCATTGTGATGGGGGTTGTTTATCTCGGTAGAGAGTTCTGCGCGCACGCCTTCAATCACACAAACGACTTGTCCTTTGGCAACACCAACGACGCGTGTTACTAGGTTCGCTTTCATGCCGCATTTCCACGCTTGGCGCGTAGCCATTCAAATCCGAGTTTACGGACACCTTTATGAACATTGACGATAAGATTCATGCTGACTCTGCAATGGTGAGTATTTCGTCACAGAGTAATGTGAATGCTTGGGTGAGACGAGTGAGGCCAAGGGGGATTTTCTTATTGGATGGTAATCTGATTAAAAAAGCCTCCAAAACTAGGAGGCTGTTTATCTCAATCCATTGGTACAAAGCTTAGCTGTTACCTTTCACATCAAAATCGACTTTTTCACCGCCAGTAAAGACTTGGAAGCGCAGGCCTTTAGCGCGTGCGATAGTCGTAATCCCAAACTGTTTGGCGAGATCGAGCCCCATTTGAGTCACACCAGAGCGAGAAAGCAGCACTGGAATACCCATTTGTGCTACTTTGATCACCATCTCCGAGGTTAATCGACCCGTCGTATAGAAGATTTTGTCATCGCCCGTTTCTTCATTGATCCACATTTCACCCGCAAGAGTGTCGACCGCGTTGTGACGACCTACATCTTCAACAAACGATAAGACCTCGTCACCTTTACAAATCGCGCAGCCATGAACAGCACCGGCTTTTTTGTAAGTGTCGTTGTAATGGGTCAAGGCTTCGAGCGTCGCGTAAATCTGAGACTGCTTGAGTGGTGTTTGGGGCACTTGATAGCCTTCAAGTTGCTTCATAACGTTGCCATACATGGTGCCTTGACCGCAGCCTGAGGTAACGGTTTTCTTCTTCAAAGCTTCTTCAAGGAAGTCGGTATTTTCTTTGGTGATGACGGCCGCTGAATGCGTCTCCCAGTCGATAATTAATGATTCAATGGCAGCAGGATCAGACAGAAAACCTTGGTTCTTTAAGTAGCCTAATACGAGAGAGTCAGGCCGTGAGCCGAGCGTCATCAATGTCACGATCTCTTTCCAGTTCAGCATGACAGTAAGAGGGCGTTCGCAGGCGATTTGCTTGGTCAACTTTTCACCATATTCGTCGTACACGTCGACTTCGATGGTTTGAAGGGGATTTTCGCTTGTTCTAATAATGTTGGGTTTAACCACGCGTATATCCTTTTGGTCTGGCAGTAGCACTTGGCTATTGGCTTGATATTTGCTTAGTTTTCACTAATGCTTAAACGATTATTACCAATAAAGTTTTGGCGCGCAAATAACTTACGCTAATTTAGGGATATGAAATGCAGTCAGAAACTCCTGAATCCATTCCTAACCATTCTTCTACTTTTGATGCTCAGCTTATTGAAAAAAACGAGCATCAATGGCCGATACAAATCGACTTGTCTGTTGTTGAAAAGCAAGTAGGACGCTGGACAAGCACCCAGCGCGAGCTTGAAGGCTTTCAATTAGAAGTCACGGATAGCAGCAAACCTCATGCCATCTTAGAGCTCTATCGAGATGAGCGCACCGACTATCGTTTTAACCTTAGTTCCCAGAATCCAATGCTATTCGTTGTGCTTGATAGTCACGATGAACTTAGTCTTAAGCCGATTGTAGTGACAGCGTCACAGGCCGTGGCTGGTTCATTTATGGACGGTGACTACTTGGTGCTATCTAAGCCCATTCCATTGCCCATTCAAGCGTGGATGGAAGCGTTCATCGGTCGGCATGGTGAACTGCTCGAAGTAAGACGGAAAAAACGCAAAGGCGCGGGGCGTTCAAGTGGCAAATAGTTTTCTATCACGTTGGTCTCAGCGTAAATTAGAGGAGCAGACTGAGCCAGAAATCTTGCCTGTTGACGGTGAGCAAACAGAGATCTCAGGCGCGGAAGATAATGTTGAACTGGATGCACCAACAGACTCGCTGGAATCAGAGCCTGGGGTTGAAGCCGAGACAGAAACCACCGTCGATACAGAAGAAGGCGAGCTTTCTATATCGCAACTGCTTGCTAATACTGAAGTGGATAAAGCGGTTAAAAAAGCCGCGCTTAGAAAGCTGTTTATGCAGCCTGAGTTCAATGTCGTCGATGGATTGAATGATTATGACCATGACTACTCAGCCGTTAAACCCCTCGCTACAGAAGTAGCGGAGACGCTTAGGGGCTGGGTAAAAGAGATTGATGAGAAGTTGGAAACTAGAGAAGAGTCTCAGGAACCAACGGCACTGGCATCGAGTGATACCGAGCATAGCACCAAAGGTGTTGAGTCCGACGCTAGTGAGTCTGCTACGAGCGCGTCTGTGGAAAGCTCTAGAACAGAGCACCAAACCAAATCGGACGATGAAACGACTTCTGAGATAAATCCTGACACCAAGCCAACCTAACAAGCTGATATTGAGACAAAATTTACCACATAGAAAGTAGGTACATTTTGTCTCATTTTTGTTTCTCAATGAGTGAGACAAAATGTCTCACGCGACAAATAGCCTCAAATATCCAAGGGAAAAGAGAGGTAATGTATTAATAAATAGGGTGTTTTTATCGTATTTATAGTTGGAACAGTAATTGCTAACCAGTGTAATTGGTTCATATAAAACCAAAAAACGGAGCGCAAAGACTCCAACACTGGAAACAAGCGATGATAAAACAACTATTACAACAAGCGACATCTAAAAACGGACGCGCGCGAAGCTTTGCTTTTGAAAACACCGTTGAGTTATCAAACTTAATACCACCAACGGTGAGTTATGAAAGCCACGGTGACACGTTAATCGTTGGGCCTACGGCAATTATTACCAGCACCGCAGAACAGTTGACGACGATGCATTCAGTCACACTACTGTCAACTGACGGTGAGCCTTCTGAGCATAGTAACCTCTACTATGCTGATAGCATCGAAATCACGGGATTCTTAGGTACTTTTAGCGTTCACATCCAAAATAAACACACGCACAGCAATTTAGCGGAAGTGTCTATCGGTCGAGACTGTTTCGACATTGTTTTGGATCACTCTCTTAACGGCTGTATGTCTGAAGAAGTGCCTGTACCTGGTTACTACCCAGTTGGTCGTGGTTACCCAACCCTGGCCGATGCACTGGAAGAAATTCCGGGCTTAATGGGGACGTTCGACAAACCAAAGTATTTTCGACTCGATACCGATTTGTGTGCCCACAGTTCACGAGGTGTAAAGGGTTGTGAGCGCTGTGTAGACGCTTGTCCTGCTGGAGCGCTTAGCAGCGAAGGCAACGACAAAATCGGTCACAAGATCGAAATCAATCCTTACCTTTGCCAAGGCGTCGGCACATGCGCGACGGCATGTCCTACGGAGGCTATTCACTACGCGCTTCCAACACCACAAGAAACTCAAAAGTTCATTGAACGTACGCTGGCAAATTATCATCAGCAGGGTGGCGAGAATGCCATTGTACTGATCTGTAGCTCACGTCATGAGAGCTATAACGTGATGGCGCTGAAGGTATTGCCAGACAATGTGATTCCCGTCGTGGTCGAAGAGCTACCATCGGTAGGCATTGATACTTGGTTTGCTGCGTTGGCCAATGGCGCGACTCAAGTCATATTTGCTGCAAGTCGTCATATGCCGGAAACCATTCAATCGGTTCTCAATAGTGAAGTCGGCATGGCGCAACAGCTACTTGAAAACCTAGTTTAGCACGTGAAACCATCGACATCTTGTACCTTGAGTCATTGCGCGAAGGGTTGCCGACATTAGTTGATCTCGACCTTGGACTTCGTATTGGCGATGTTGAAGGCAACAAACGTCAAAGACTGTTCCACTCATTGGATGTGCTGTCCGCTAAACAAAGCGTGACCGACACCATTCAGCCACTGCCCACGACCGCACCGTATGGCACCGTTCACTGTGATACCGATAAATGTACCTTGTGTATGGGCTGTGTTGCCGTTTGTCCAACGAAGGCGCTCTATAACAAAGGGGATAGACCCGCCCTAGACTTTGTAGAGCAAGATTGTGTTCAGTGCGGAATGTGTGAAAAAGCGTGTCCAGAATCTGCGTTATCCCTGACTCAACAAATTAATTGGGATAAAGAAGCACGCACTAAAGTCGTCGCGCTGCATGAAGAGAAAGCGGCGGAATGCTTAAGCTGTGGTAAGCCATTTGCACCGCAATCGATGATTACCATGCTGCAAGATAAGTTACGTGGTCACTCTCACTTCGACAATGAAGCGGCACTGCGTCGTATTGCGATGTGTGAAGATTGTCGAGTCGTGGACATGTTTGAAAACATGGCTGAAAACCCAGAACAACAACTTAAATACTAGGAAAGTATGTCAATGGATAACGATAACAATCAGCTAAGAAGTGACATCTACCTACTCATTTCAACGCTATGTCGCGGTGCGCCTGAGCGTGAGTTGCTTGATTTTCTTTCAACGTTAGAGATCGAGTCCGGCATCAATCAAATGACCAGTGCATGGCAAGGGTTAGCTGAAGCCGCAAAAGTCGCCGAAGTCAGTGCACTTGAGGACGAGTATCAAGATTTGTTCATTGGTGTCGGCAAAGGCGAGGTGATTCCTTTTGCTTCTTGCACTTGACGGGATCTCTGATGGATAAGCCGCTGGCGGCACTTCGTCAGGATCTTAATCACCTTGGCCTAGAGCGTGAAGAATCCGTCAAAGAGCCAGAAGATCATATTTCAGCCGTGTGCGAAGTGTTAGCACACTTGATTGACCAACAGAAAGAGCAAGAAGCGAAGGCCTTCTTTAATCATCATCTTTCCCCTTGGTACACAGATTTGTGCCGTCAGATTGAAGCTGCACCGAGTGGTCAGTTTTATCCATCTGTTGCGGTACTGATGCAAGCATTTTTCGATGTAGAGCAGGTGAGCTATGCGCAAAACCCGGGCACTACGCAGACGAAAATGAAGATAGACGTAAAAAATATAACCACTAAGTAATGTCAGCTAACGAGAGATGCCATCACAAAGGATAGGTATCCACTCAGGGAGCAAACTATGAGTAAACAAACCAAACGTGACGATAAAAAGTGAATTTAACGAAAATCGTCGAAACCTACTAAAAGGCCTGACTACTGCGGCTGTCGCCGGCGCTGTAATTTCAGGTACTGCACACGCCACGACTAATACTGAGTTAGTTGAAGCCAAACCCGATAACGAGAAGAAAACCGGTTATCGTGAAACGCAGCACGTTAAAGACTATTACGACACACTGTAGGAGCAAAGCATGAAATTAACAAAACGCTCCGACAATGTGAGCAAAAATGAAAACAAGCTAGGCCTTAGCCGCCGTGCATTTATGCGTAACTCATCCATCGCTGCTGGTGGTTTGGCTGCGGGTGCTTATACGTTCGCACCAGGTATGATCAGAAAAGCACAGGCTGAATCGGTTCCTGTGGATGCAAAAACGGAAGTGAAACGCACCATCTGTTCTCACTGCTCAGTGGGTTGTGGCGTGTATGCTGAAGTTCAAAATGGTGTGTGGACTGGCCAAGAGCCTGCGTTTGACCACCCATTTAATGCGGGTGGTCACTGTGCGAAAGGCGCAGCTTTGCGTGAGCATGGTCATGGTGAACGTCGTCTTAAGTACCCAATGAAACTCGAAGGCGGTAAGTGGAAGAAGCTTAGCTGGGAAGATGCGATTGAGGAGATCGGTAACAAGGTTTTAGAGATCCGCAAAGAATCAGGTCCAGACTCTGTATACTGGCTGGGTAGTGCGAAGCACAGTAACGAACAAGCTTATATGTTCCGTAAAATGGCGTCTCTTTGGGGCACCAACAACGTCGACCACCAAGCTCGTATTTGTCACTCTACAACAGTATCTGGTGTTGCTAACACTTGGGGCTATGGTGCGATGACCAACTCGTTCAATGACATGCACAACTGTAAGTCGATGCTGTTCATTGGTTCAAACCCAGCAGAAGCACACCCGGTTGCGATGCAGCACATCCTGATCGCAAAAGAGAAAAACCGCTGTCAGATCGTTGTAGCCGATCCTCGTCGTACTCGAACTGCAGCAAAAGCCAATCATTACTGCTCGCTGCGACCAGGTTCGGATGTGGCGTTTATCTGGGGTCTTTTGTGGCATATCTTCGCTAACAAATGGGAAGATCAAGAGTTCATCCGCCAACGCGTTTACGGTATGGATGAGATCCGTGCTGAAGTGGCGAAATGGAATCCAGAAGAAGTGGAGCGCGTCACTGGCGTTAGCGAAGCCGATGTTTACAAAGCGGCGAAAATCCTTTCTGAAAACCGCCCTGGCAGTATCATTTGGTGTATGGGGGTACTCAGCACACCACAGGTAACAACAATACTCGCGCTTACTGTGTACTTGAGCTGGCGTTGGGTAATATTGGTAAGTCTGGTGGCGGTGCAAACATTTTCCGTGGTCATGACAACGTTCAAGGTGCAACGGACTTAGGCGTACTGTCCCACACACTACCTGGCTATTACGGTCTAGCAGACGGCTCTTGGAAGCACTGGGCGAAAGTGTGGGATCTTGACTATGAATGGGTGAAAGCGCGTTTTGACCAGAATGAATATCGTGGCAAGAAACCCATGAACAACATGGGCATTCCTGTGTCCCGCTGGATAGATGGTGTACTAGAAAATAAAGACAACATCGAGCAAAACGATAACATTCGCGCCATGTTCTACTGGGGGCATGCGGTTAACTCGCAAACGCGTGGCGTCGAAATGCAAAAAGCGATGCAGAAATTGGACATGATGGTCATTGTCGACCCATATCCAACGCACGCAGCGGTAATGAACAACCGTACTGACGGCGTATATCTACTGCCAGCGACAACTCAATTCGAAACTTACGGTTCGGTAACAGCTTCAAATCGCTCGCTTCAATGGCGAGACAAAATCGTTGAACCTTTGTTCGATTCAAAACCTGACCACGAGATCATGTACCTTCTTACTAAGAAGCTTGGTTTTGAGAAAGAGTTGTTTAAAAACATTAAAGTTGAGAACAACGAGCCAAATATCGAAGACATTACTCGCGAGTTCAATAAGGGCATGTGGACGATTGGTTACACGGGTCAAAGCCCAGAGCGTATCAAAGCGCACCAACAAAACTGGCATACGTTCCACAAGACTTCACTAGTAGCGGAAGGTGGCCCAATCAATGGTGAAACCTACGGTCTACCTTGGCCATGCTGGGGCACACCAGAGATGAAGCACCCGGGTACGCATATTCTCTATGATACATCTAAAGCGGTCGCTGACGGTGGCGGTAATTTCCGTGCTCGTTTCGGTGTTGAGTTCGAAGGCAATAGTCTGCTTGCTGAAGATAGCTACTCTTTGGGTTGTGAACTTGAAGATGGTTATCCAGAGTTTACAGACAAACTCATCAAGCAATTAGGTTGGTGGGATGACTTAACTGCAGAAGAAAAAGCAGCTGCAGAAGGTAAAAACTGGAAGACGGACTTATCTGGCGGTATTCAGCGCGTAGCCATTAAGCATGGCTGTATGCCTTTTGGTAATGCCAAAGCGCGTGCGATTGTTTGGACATTCCCAGACCGAGTGCCTTTGCACCGTGAGCCACTTTACACGCCAAGACGTGATCTAGTCGCAGATTACCCAACATGGGATGACAAAGAGTCGATCTACCGTCTTCCTACCATGTACAAATCCATTCAAGACAAAGACGTTTCCGGCGAGTATCCAATCGTTCTAACGTCAGGCCGATTGGTTGAGTACGAAGGTGGTGGTGAAGAAACGCGTTCTAACCCTTGGTTAGCTGAACTTCAACGTGAAATGTTTGTTGAGGTGAACCCGAAAGATGCTAACGACATTGGCTTCAAAGACGGTGACATGGTTTGGGTTGAAGGTGCAGAGAAAGGGCGAATTAAGGTGAAAGCAATGGTGACACCTCGTGTGAAACCGGGTCTGGCATTTATCCCATTCCACTTTGGCGGTAAGTTCCAAGGTGAAGACCTCACCAATAAGTATCCAGAGGGTACCGTGCCTTACGTCATCGGTGAAGCGGCTAACACGGCAACCACCTATGGTTATGACCCAGTGACTCAAATGCAGGAAACCAAAGTCACTCTCTGTAACATCAAGAAAGCGTAAGGAGTCACCTAATGGCTAATATGAAATTCCTATGTGACACCAAACGTTGTATTGAATGTAACGGCTGTGTCACGGCATGTAAAAACGAAAATGACGATGCGCTTCAATGGGGCATCCAGCGTCGTCGTGTAGTTACTTTGAACGATGGTCTTCCAGGCGAAAACTCGATCTCTGTGGCTTGTATGCACTGTACCGACGCGCCATGTATGGCGGTATGTCCTGCAGACTGTTTTGAGCGTACAGAAGATGGCATTGTACTTCACAACAAAGATCTCTGTATCGGTTGTGGCTACTGCTTGTTTGCGTGTCCGTTTGGTGCGCCTCAGTTCCCGAAACAAGCGGCATTTGGTGAACGCGGTAAAATGGATAAATGTACGTTCTGTGCTGGCGGTCCTGAAACTGAAGACAATTCAGAAGAAGAACGCGCTAAGTACGGTGCAAACCGTATTGCTGAAGGTAAGCTGCCAATGTGTGCTGAGCTTTGTTCAACCAAAGCGCTACTTGCAGGTGATGCAGCGAAAGTATCGGATATCTTCCGTCAACGTGTGGTTGAACGTGGTGCGAAAGATGCAGGTTGGACCGATGGTAACGATCTAGCTTACGATGCGACTAAAAGCTAATGGAGAGAGCGATGGCTATTTTGTCTAAACAACAAGGTTTGCTTGGCTCTGTCTTCCAATTACTGCTGTCAGTGTTGGCAGCAGTGGTTCTTGTGATGTCGTTTGGCGTTCATGCTGAAGAAAGTAAAAGCAATAAAGTTGTTCAAGGTGAGATGACACAGCTTGCTGGTGCTGACTATTGGCGCATGGTGAGAGAAGGTGTAGAGGGGACAACTACCTCTGCGTCTCCTGAACACGGTGTGTTGATCAGTACGCCTGGTGAAACGTGGTATATCTTGAAAGAAAAATGGATGTCTCCTGCGGGTGCCGTGGCCATTTTCGGCAGTATTACGCTTGTGATGCTCGCGTATTTCATTGGTGGTCCAATGAAGCTATCTGGCGCGAGAACAGGGCGTAAACTGCAAAGATGGAGCCGAATGGACAGAGCGCTTCACTGGAGTATGGCGTTTGTCTTCCTAACGCTTGCCTTTAGTGGACTGATGCTGGTCTACGGTAAGCACTTTATGAAGCCTTATGTGCCTACAGACTTATGGGGTTGGACCGTGTATTTGGCGAAGCAGTACCACAATTATATGGGGCCAATGTTCTTAGTGCTACTCGTTGCTTTACTGTTTAAGTGGTGGAGTAAATCCATTTTCACTAAGGTGGATGTACAGTGGTTTATGAAACTTGGCGGTATGGCAGGCAAGCACAAAGGCAGTCACCCCTCTGCTGGGTTTTCCAATGCGGGTGAGAAGGTTCTGTTTTGGATGTTGATCATTGTTGGTGCTGTTGTCGCCGCCAGTGGTCTTATTCTTGATTTCCCTATTTTTGGTCAAACACGTCGTGATATGGAATGGTCGAACCTAATTCATATGCTGGCGGCACTGATACTGATCTGTGGCTTCATTTTCCATATTTATATCGGTTTGTTCGGTATGGAAGGGGCGTTAGAAGGTATGGTGACGGGTGAAGTTGACGAAACGTGGGCGAAAGAGCATCACGATCTTTGGTATGAGGAAGTCAAACATGAGTTGGACAACCCCAAGCCAAAAGAAGAGTCCGTTTCATCTGGCGTTGATGGCAAGACGCGAAGCGATGTGAGCTAAAGGAGAGTACTAAGATATGCACCAACAACACAAAGGTATTTGGATAGCTTACATTCTTAGCCTCTTCACGCCTTTTACGTTATTAATCTCAGGCGTTATTGCTATTGTCTATGCGGGTTATCGTTTGGACAAAGGGGAGGATAGTGATGTGATTAACTCTCATTACTATGGGTTGATTAGAACTTTCTTTCTCAATCTAACCTTCTTTGTCGTGTTAATCGTCACCGTAGCAACCTCTAACGGCTTGCTCAAAGGTGTCACGCACTATTGGTATCAGGCAACGTGGCTCGACCAGATTGCTAACTTCATTCCTTATGTGGGTATGTTGTTTGCGTCAGTCGCAATTGTTGTTTGGATTATTCGTATGTTTGCTGGTATGAACAAACTGAAGCAAAACATACCAATGACGTTTGGTGAAAGTGCTGAGCCAATTAAGCATCTACCATAAAAATTAGTAGGTCTATCGAAAAGGAGTTGTAGCTAGCTACCACTCCTTTTTTATTAGCTGATAGATTTTCTGCAACATAATTGCAACTTATTAGTGCATTCCAAATTGGTGCATTTTCCCTCCAGTGGTGCAATAAAGGAACTCTACGTCGTAATTGTTCAAAATTAATGTCGTTGATACTTATTAATAATCAATGGCTTAAGTGGCGTTCTTTTATTTCTGTCAACTTGGAACGTTCTTTGCTCTAACTGTCGTTCAGCAAAAATTGCCCTCACCAAAATGGTGTAAGGAAGAACATGTGGCACGTTTTTGGTGCGTGTCATAACTAAACGATAAAGGAGTAATCGACTTATGACCCCCTCTGTAGAGCACGTACATGGTGCAGTACAAACACTCACTCAGAGTTCAGATACGCTTTTCTTACTACTGGGTGCCATTATGGTGTTCTTAATGCATGCTGGGTTTGCGTTTCTCGAAGTGGGGACGGTTAGGCATAAAAACCAAGTGAATGCGCTAGTGAAAATTTTGGCGGACTTTGGTGTTTCTGCGATTGCCTATTTCTTTATCGGCTATTGGGTTGCTTACGGCGGTACATTTTTCGCGGATGCGGAAACTTTGTCGCAAGGAAATGGCTATGAGCTCGTTAAGTTCTTCTTCTTGTTGACGTTCGCGGCCGCAATACCAGCCATTGTTTCTGGAGGTATTGCTGAACGCGCAAGGTTCTACCCTGTGTTGCTAGCGACATTTTTTACCGTAGGTATTGTCTACCCGCTGTTTGAAGGGATGATTTGGAATGGCAATTTCGGATTTCAAAGCCTTTTAGAGTCAGCCTTTGGCGTAGGTTTTCATGATTTTGCCGGTTCAGTGGTGGTTCATGGTGTTGGTGGATGGATTGCTTTAGTCGCAGTAATTTTCCTTGGCATGCGTAAAGGACGCATTCGCGCTGGTAAACACACCAACTTTGCGCCTTCTAATATTCCTTTTCTGGCTTTGGGTGCGTGGATCCTCAGTGTTGGCTGGTTTGGATTTAACGTGATGTCTGCGCAAACGCTCGAAGGCATTAGTGGTCTTGTTGCGATGAATTCACTAATGGCAATGGTAGGCGGCATTTTAGCTTCTCTGTTTGCGGGCAGAAATGACCCTGGTTTTATCCATAACGGACCGTTAGCGGGTTTAGTGGCGGTTTGTGCGGGTTCGGATTTGATGCATCCTATTGGTGCTCTAATTACTGGTGGTGTTGCCGGGGCACTGTTTGTTTGGGTATTCACCTATCTGCAGAACAAGACGCAAATTGATGATGTGTTGGGTGTGTGGCCGTTACACGGGCTCTGTGGCGCTTGGGGCGGTATTGCAGCAGGTAT
>NZ_JYJK01000092.1 GCF_003263785.1 Vibrio variabilis | reverse complement strand
CAGGGCTCGCAGTATCAAGCTAAGTGGTGGACACGAGGAGACAATCCTGCTGATAACTCGGCGCAGTGGGATGTGTGGACGTTGGTCGGCGCTTGTCAGTAGGTAGCAACAGGAACCTGCAGCATGTCTGGCAGTAGTATGGGTGCTGATACGAGTTAAAATGCCTCACGTTTGTGAGGCATTTTTTAGTCGCTCAGCGCTATTGCTGCAAATACTTACCGCTATTAAGCTCAATTTTTGACGCTTTCACTCGGCTATCCGCATTGAGGTAATCACTGATCGCCAGTAGATCTTGGCCTTGTGATGCACGAAGTACTGCTGACTCTCCTTGAGCGAAGACCACATCCAGTTTTAGCTCGCTAGCAACCGCCTTGGCATCTTTCGCATTATCGACGGTAATGAAAACCAGTCCAGTTGCCTTGGAGACGTTACTGAATGGGTTTTTAAACACTTCATCTCCCGCGTGTAGCTCACCCACGTTAGCAATGTCGTCGACGGATAGTTTGCGATATTGTTCGCCATTGACTTCAAGTGCATCAGAAGGGGCAAAGAGATTTGGCGTTGCTTGCTCGACCAACTGTTTTGCATTCACGCTAGAGACAGCCATCGACAGCGCAAGAGTTGAGAATGTAATTGTTTTCATGAGGTGGCTCCTTAATGACCGAAGATACGCATAGACCAGTTTTTGAGAACGCCTGGTTGTGTGTTGTTGGCCATTGGCACTTCAAAAATAGTGGAAGAGTTGAAGTAGGCTAAGTATGAGAACACTTCATCACCGTTGGTATCGATAGCGCGCAGCGTCCATTCACCTTTGGCACTTTCACCATAGAATTGGTTCGATAGCATGAGCTGGTTTTCGTAACCCGCTACGTTTGGCTCAAGCGATTGGCCAACTAGGCCATTACGAGGTGTTTGTAGCACTGAGCGAGTGCCGGAAGGGGAGATAAGCTCAATGGCTAGATCTGGTAGGCGAGTATGATCAAGTGTGAGCTTGATCTGTACCGACTCCACCGTGAGTTCATCAGAAATGCTAATAGATGACTCGCCTCCTGCCAGGCTCGCATCGGGCACCGCAACTTTGGCTGCATTGTTCATCCATGGCGTGATGACTTGTGGCGGTAGGACATTGTTGGTCATGCGAGCGCGTTTCATCGCTTCATCTAAGTTAACCGCACCAAATCCATAGAAGGCATGAAAATCAACACCAGCGGCGTTTTTCTGCCATGGGGAGATCGCTTGATAACTCACCAGTTGACCTTCGCTGTTCTCAAAATCCAGTGACACGCCGGGATCTTCAGCATCGGTGATGCTTGCAGTCTCTGCGAGCAAAGCACGGACATCGCGCGCGGTTAACGCGTGGTTGGTCGACATAATGGCTGCAATGGCACCTGAAGTATTCGGCGCCGCAGAAGAGGTACCGTTCATGGTGCTGGTGTAATTACAGTTTGGATCGAATTCAGTCCCACCATGTAGGCCATTGATACCTAAGTCACTGCTGGTGTTTTGTCCTTGCTCACAGCCCATGAGGTCGGTGGTGACCATTGCAGGGTAGTCTTGACCGTATTCGCCGGCAGGTGCTGCCACCCAGACGTTAGTACCGACCGAAGAGTAGCTCGTGCGAGTGCCATCGGCTCTTAGCGCACTGGTAACGAGGTTGTAGTAGTTGGCGTTGTCGTAAGACTGCTGTGAGTTGTGCATTGGCAGTCCTAGATTATTGCTCCGGCAAAGAAATCACCAGGTAGAACAAAGAAGCGACCTGTGTTGAAGTAGCGATAACCATTACCTGCTGATTTAACGAATATTGCCCCGCGTCCCCATGCGTTATAGTTGCTGACGTCTTCCATCACGTCCAATTCGAGTTTGAACTCAGGATCTGTGTCATCGAAAGGAATCGGTGTGGTAGGGCTAAAGCCATAGCTTTGGTTAAACACGCGAACATCGCTGGTAGACGGGTCTGCCCCGTGAGATATCAGCCAGCCCTCGACAGTTTGGCTATCAAGCCAGTTAAAGCCCACCAATGAAGAGCGAGACGCAACGCCGCGGCCGCCTTCACCATTATTGCCCACAGCGCTTATCAAACCAGCAACAGCGGTGCCGTGACCATTTTTATCAATGGGATAGTCAATTGGAAACTCGGAGTCCTCCACTAGGTTTCGGCTACCGGGAACCACGTTGGCGGCCAGATCCGGGTGATCAATTTGTACCCCAGTATCAATCACGGCGACCTTCACGCCAACACCTGCAATTCCCATCGCTTGGGTGAGCTGTGTGTTTAGGTCATTGCCAACAACACCGGGATTGGCAGCAAAGGAGGTTTGCCCAGTGTTATTTAAGTGCCATTGTTCAGAATAGAGTGGATCGTATGCGGATGCTGTAGGGGCAATGCCTACGGTGAGCATCGCCGCAAATAAACGACTAATGCGAATTTTCATTTGTGACCTCATGTCTTTATTTAGAATGTTCCTGTCTGAAACTCCTTAAAACAGGCGAGACTAAATTAACGAGGAAATAGGGCGGCGAAAACCGTTCACATTGTGTTTACAATTGTTTTTCGAGGCATCACATTGAATTTTGTTGAAATGTGATTTGTTGCATAGATGAATTGCTTGAAATCAGCAGATTAGAGAGAAGGAGTGCGATAGATGGCAAATTTAGCGGTTGGTCAAAGGGCGTAGAAGACACGCACCATTTTTTGTCATGCTGACCTACAACAGAAGATTTGCTGTAGGCCAACGCGACGTATTTTGGGGGTTAGTCAACAATGGTGACCTTGTTTATTTTGATCGTATCTAGCGGCACATCATCATGACCTTTTTTCGTGCCAGTCATGGCTTTACCAATGTTATTGACCACATCCATTCCCGCGGTTACTTTACCAAACACCGCATAGCCCCAACCGGAGTTTGTCTTACCAGTATGATCCAAGAAATCGTTATCATCTAAGTTGATAAAAAACTGCGCTGTCGCTGAGTGCGGCGCATCGGTGCGAGCAAAAGCAATGGTGCCGGTTAAGTTTTTAAGACCGCGGTTTGCTTCATTCACGATGGGGCGTGGGTCTCTTTCTCGGTCATGTCTTCGGTATGACCACCACCTTGGATCATAAAACCGTCAATAACACGATGGAAAATGGTGCCTTCATAGAAGCCCTCTTGGCAATAGCGCAGAAAGTTTTTCGAACTGACAGGCGCTTTGTCCATATTAAGTTCAATTTCAATGTCGCCATACGTTGTGCTTAGGATAATCATGTTAGTTGCCTTGGATGAGTGAATTACGCTGATTGTAGCAGTTTATGGCTGAGTAGCAGTTGGGGTCGCCACAGGGAAGGTTCGCCGGGCATTGAAACGAAAAAAAGCCGCTGAATTATCAGCGGCTTCTTAGAATGTGGCGGAGAGATAGGGATTTGAACCCTAGAACCGCTATTAACGGTTGCCGGTTTTCAAGACCGGTGCTTTCGACCACTCAGCCATCTCTCCGTGTTGATGCGCATAATAATGGGCATCTTACTGTTTGTAAACCCCTATTTTTACTGTTTGCTTTATTTATAAGCAACTGATTCAAAATAATGGTTTGGGTGTCTAAAAACTACACATTTAAGTAGTAAAAAGCCCAAGACGAGTCTTAGGGCTTGAATATGGTCGGACTGACAAGATTTGAACTTGCGACCCCCGACACCCCATGACGGTGCGCTACCAAGCTGCGCTACAGTCCGATGGGATTAATCTAAACCAGAGCGTTTTACTGGTCAAGAGCAATTAATGTGATTAACTGCTTGATTTACTGACTTTTGGCGTAGAAACGTTGCAGCTCAGTGAATCCTTGCATCAAGATGGGAAGCTTCGGATTCTTGTTATCCAGCTTATTGTAATCTTTGTCATACAGGCTGTAGTTACCAAACTTGTCGACGACCGTGGTGTCATTTGCAGTGACCAAAGCGAGCTCCCTTGTATCACCTGCGATGATCCACTTACGTTTTCTTTCATCAAACAGGTTGCGTCCGCTGCTGAAGTTTTTTGCATTGGTGGACACACCGCTGAGATCTTCCAATATGGTAGCCGCAACATCAAGATGGCTGGTCATATGTGTGTAGTCAGCAGCAAGCTTACCTGGCCAGTGAATAACCATAGGTACGCGCAGCTGATATTGGCTGTAGTTGGTATTTGACCCCCAGCTTCGAGTTTTCGTTTCGTTAAACTCAGTGCCGTGGTTTGACGTCAAAATCACGATAGTACTTTCAAGCAAGTCCTGGTCAACCAGGGTTTGCAGGATTTTTCCAAACTCAGCATCAGCAGCCGTAGCGGCAGATGAGTACGCACTTACAAAGCGCTCTTCCGCCGTTTGTGCGTCGCTTTGTGGCTGGTAGTCGCTAAAGTTATCGACAGTGGACAGCTCAATAAAGCTAAACCATGGTTTGCTTGAACCATTAATGATCGCATCGCTCCACTGCTCAATAGCTGAATTGTCAGAGATGGTTTTATCCAGTGTTTCTGACTTGGTTGCGGTCAAATCAACCATTGGGAATTTTCTAAAAATGGTCTCACTGTAGAGATCATCTTCAAAGTTATCACCACTATAAAGCTCAAATCGATAGCCTTGATTGGCGAGGACAGACATCAGTAGAGGTTCAGTGCCCTGAGACTTAATGCTGCTGGCGTAGCTGCTTGGAAGACCATATAGCAAACCGAAAGCGCCGAAGTCGTCATTACTTGAGCTGTAGTGGTTAATGAAGTTTTGATTGTTGAGCGCAAATCCGTACGAAACAGGCATGGTCTCTGGGTTGAGCATGTCACTACGTAGGTTATTGATGCTAACGATCAGTACATTCAAATTCTCAGAGCGGCGATTGAACTCAATCTCTGTTAGCGGGTAGCGAACCAGATCCGCAGCGCCTTCATTATCTTTGAGTTTCTGTAAGTACTCTTCTCTGTCTAGTAAACCATGTTTCTCCATAAATGACTTCGCTGTCATTGGGTAGGAGAGAGGGAAATTGGCTTTTTGCACGGTGACAGGGTTATAGAAAAACGCATCTGCCAGATGAAAATGAGGTGGCTAGCGATAAAGCACACGAAAAACAGCGCTGCCAGTGGGCGACCAACATGTTTGTGAGACAGCTTGCGCTGTTTACGCCATACCCATTCCGCGAGCGCAAGCTCGGCTAAGAAAATCGGTGGGAGGACAATGAAGAGGTGCTGTAAATCCGAGCTAATGGTGCTGTTTTCGTCGCTAAACAGCAGATCCCAAACTACCGGAGATAAGTGCAGATTAATGGTTTGATAGGCCTGGGTATCAATTAATAGGACAGTAAGGCCAAATGTGGCAAAACACACCGCAATTAATCGAAACAGTTTTCGCGAAGGAACAATAAAGGTCAGCGGAAACAGCACTAACAGGTAGAGGGCAAATACCAAAAAGCCAAAGTGGCCAATCCACGATGCGAACAAGTAAAACTGTCCCAGCAAGGTATCCGGCCACGGAGAAGAGGCGATATAGCGGGTACCGATGAGCATTGCCGCAATTATATTAAAGAACGCAAACCAGTGACCCCAGCCCACTAGGCGGGAGACCTTTTCCCCGTATGAGTTTTCGCTATCTACCATCTGCCGTGTAATCTATCCGTTGTAAAGATTAGTGTTGATCTTTAGTTTCTAATGATGAAATCAAAGCCTTAGAGAATTTTTCCGCAATTGCTTGGCGTTGTGAAGGCGCAACGTTTTGATTTAAGACATTGGTTGCGATATTCCCTGCAATCATCAGTGAAAGTTCAGCGCTTGCACCGTGCTTGTCTAGAACAGCGGCAACTTCGGCAAGGATGTCTTCAACTTGTTGGTCGGTATATTTAGATGTAATTGGCATAAAGACTCTGCTAATGATAATGAAAGCGGCTTATGATACCCTACTCTGCATCACAAACGAAACAGCAACCATGATAAATTCACAATGAGTTTGAACCTATCTAACGTAATTTTACACCAGTTAGCGATAAATGAGCAGGAAGAGCTCGTCGTTCAATATCGCGAAGAGATGCTGAACAACGACAATTCAACCGAAACCTTAGTGGCGGAACTGCACCGTGTCTTTAATTCGAAAGCAGGAAAAGGATTTGGTTCCTTTACCAGTGAGAGTGATTTTCAAATTTGGCTAAGCGATCTATTAAAGGGTGAAAAAGACTTCTATAGCTTCTCTCAGCAAAGTGCTGAGCGCCTTAAAACCGAGCTTGCCAAATACCCGTTTGCAGAAGCGGGCACATTGGTGATGGCTCAGTATCAGTCACTCGCAACGGATTATCTGTTTATCGGTTTGCTGCCTTCGTACAACAGTTTGCAAGTCACCGAAGGATTGAACATCGGTTCCATCGATTACCTTGATATTGCAAAAATGGATATCGCCGCGCGTATCGATTTAACCAGTTACGGCCTGGATAAAAGCTCAAACCGCTATCTGACTTATATCAAAGGTCGCGTAGGGCGCAAAGTCGCTGACTTTTTCTTAGACTTTCTTCAAGCAGAAGTGGGTCTGGACACTAAAAAGCAAAACACATTGTTGATGCAAGCAGTAGAAGATTACTGCGCCGACGCACAGCTTGATAAAGATGAAACCGTTAACTACAAAAAGCAGGTCTACGACTACTGTAGTGATCAGCTAAAAACGGGCGACGAAGTGCAAATCAAAGAGCTTTCTGGTGAGCTTCCTAGTAATGAAGGCTCGAGCTTTTTAGATTACACTCAAGAACAAGGCTATGAATTGGAAGAGAGTTTTCCAGCCGATCGCTCGACGGTACGTAAGCTCACAAAGTTTGTCGGTGCGGGTGGCGGATTGAATCTGAGTTTTGATAGCCTGCTTCTAGGTGAGCGCGTGTTTTACGATCCAGATACCGATACTCTTACTATCAAAGGCACACCGCCGAATTTAAGAGATCAACTGACTCGAAATCGTTAAGCAGATAAAAGCGCTACTTGGTAGCGCTTTTTTGCATGCTCAAGAAAGGTCAGGGATAAGCCTTATTGTTGTTGAGAGGGAACGACGGTTGAATGTATTAAAACGTCTTAATGGCTTTGCCGTAACCATAGTGCTGTTATGGTCTATTGCCGTGGCTATAGTGGTGTATATCTCGTCGCAAGAAGAGAAAATTACCCACCTCATTGATGAAATTTCATTTAGCATCGACAAACTAAGGCAAACCCTGTTCTTAGCACAGCCTTATCGCTCACGTTTTTCTGAGCAACTTGAGCTTGAAATACAGCTTATACATGCCCAAACCGTGCAGCTCAAATCATTGACTCAATCGGATTTGCTCTCGGATGTTTCTCATACCGTCTATCTACTTGAACGATTTGTGGAGCAGGCTCAGCTCCTCGCACAAGATGAAGCGCGCATGGATACCTTTATTGCTAGCATTAATGCCAAACCAACACGGCTGAGCTCAGAAGCAGTCTCGCTGAGTGACCGACTCTCTGCGGTGGTACTGGATACTTTATTTAATGACACGGTTGAACCGCGTCAAGTGTATTTGAAGCTTGAAGACATTCAGCGCGAGGCCTATGGGCTCTCTGGCGGAGACCGTGTGCACGTTTTGGAACTCAACTCGCAAGCATCGGTGCTGCTATCACAAGCAGCGAATACTGAGTTTTTGGTTGAACGTGTGGTGAACCATCCCGTTATGACAGAACTGTCGCTGCGCGAAATGCAATCTGAGCGCGCAGTGAATAGACAAGTATTGATAGTCGTATTAGCCAGCCTTGTTGCGATTGTGTGTCTACTGCTGTGCAGTGTCAGAAAACAGCCTGAATCACTATTGACGAGTGGTCATGATGACTTAAAGGCGTATGAACCCGATTCGGTGACTCGTGAGCCACAGTTGAATAAGGCCAATGAACCACAAAAGGTAAAAACCGAAAATCGTACACCACTTGATGACGAGCCTCCGTCTTCTTTAGAGGTAGAGTCGCTGAACGAAGCAGAGCGAGTCGAGCTCGAAGTCGTGGGTGATGAGGTAGTCTCGGAGTCTGAAGAGATGGATGAGGAAGGCGCGCCAATCCAGTTTTCTGAAATGCTCAATACGTTGGATGGAGACAAAGAGTCGATGCTACTACTGCTCGGCGTGTTTGTTTCCGAGCACAGTCAAGATGCCGATAAGTTGCGCAACCTTGCTGAAAGCGATATTGACCAAGCGACCCGTGTCGCCCATACCCTAAAAGGGGTGTCTGGTAGCATCTTTGCCGAGCAGCTTCGTCAAACGGCCATTACCGCTGAGTTGCAACTAAAACAGACCCAAGCCATAGACTCTGAAGCGATAGATAAACTCGAGCAGCGCCTTAAACAAGCGATTGTGTCGGCTGAGGACTACATCTCCAACCAAAGCCAACAATAACGTCTAGTAAATCGCGAAATTTAGGCTATAAATATCAATAGTTAACGTGAATTTTACTTGGGCGATTTATAGTGGCGGTAATATATAGTTTAGTGGCTTCACCGTACTGTTGAAGTCACTAAACACTCGCTACTTTTCGACGTTGAGGCTTACGATGAAACCAATGCACCGCTTGCGCTGCGCACTTCTAATGCTGTTTATCTCTCTAATTTCTGGCTGTTCATTGCTAGAAATTCAGCTCGATAGCCAAACCACGCCACTGACGAAGCAAGAGCTCAATATGCGCTTAATGACGCGTGAGTTTAGTCGTGAGTTCTTTACTCAAGTCGAAGCAACCTCCGACTCTTTAGCCGCCAAGTATGATGAAACTGACATAGTGAATCAATCTCATATTTTACTCTGGAAGATCCATGCTGAAGAAGGGTTAGGGCAATCCGCTTATCAAGTGTCTCCAACGGCTGGTCTCATAGATACCTGGGTATTTACGGTGCAAATGGAGCAGTTTTTTATAAACGGCAATGGTAAAACACTGTTTGTCACTGAAGAGGCGGCTCAAACGGCGACTAAGCTGAGGCAAGAAATCGATCAGTTGGCAAAGTCGTTGTTTAAATCGGATAGCTATGGCTCAACCAAGGCCTTTGTTGACCAGTTTGCGGCGCTACATCCGTTTGAAAACTTAAGCTTTGCCCGAGTGCCGGCTTATCGAGAATGGTTGAAATCCGAGGGTATCGATGAAAGTGAAGTGACGACAACGCTTGGTACCATGCCAGAGGCGCTTTCCGATGTGTCTGATAGATTGTCGTTAATGTCGGAGCAAACACCTAAGCTGATGACGTGGAAAGCCCAGCTGATTGCGCTCAATAGTAATGTGAGTGGTGATGATATTCGCGGCGCGATTAAGAGCTTCCAAATCAGTGCCGATGCGTTTAAAGACTTTGTTGAAAACAACCCTGAATATATGCGCGATTTAGCTCAAAAAATGGCGATTGAACTTCAGCCGCTACTTAACGATTTAGATGTTAAGACCCAAGATAAGCTCACTCAACTTAGTGCAGAGCGTCAGGCACTCGATGACATGGTGGCGCGCGAACGCGAAGAGCTTATTAAGATGATTGAACGTGAGCGCAAGGAGATTGCCGTCATCGTCAATAGCGAGCGAGAGTTGTTAGCTCAAGATCTCGACAAAATTTCTCAGGATGTCGTAACTCTTGCCGTCGAAAAGCTAATTCAGTTGATTAAGAGCACCATTGTTTACTTTATTTTGTTCATTTTAGTGATCTTCTTTGCTCCCCTAGGGCTTGGCTATGCGCTAGGTAAAAGGGCTCAACTGAGAAAAGAAACCAAAACAGCAAACTAGTGGTGAAAAAGGCTCTGAAAAGAGTCTTTTTACTATGTATCAAACGATTATGGGCGGCTAACTGGTTGGGTTTGTGAAAAAAGTTGCTTTAATTTGTGAATTAGCTCTTGTGTTATGGCTCGGAAAATTTTATAGATGGGGGAGCCTTAATTTCAATTCACACGGAGAGTAATTCAATGAGAGTAGGTTTAGTCGGTTGGCGTGGCATGGTGGTTCGGTACTTATGCAGCGCATGGTCGAAGAAAAAGACTTTGATGTCATCGAGCCCGTATTCTACAGCACATCTCAAATTGGCATCCCTGCACCAAACTTTGGTAAAGATGCCGGCCTTCTACAAGACGCTTTTGATATTGAAAGCCTAAAACAACTGGACGCAGTGATCACCTGTCAAGGTGGCAGCTACACTGAGAAAGTCTACCCAGCGCTTCGTCAAGCGGGTTGGAAAGGGTACTGGATTGATGCTGCTTCTACTCTCCGTATGGACAAAGATTCAATCATTACCCTAGACCCAGTGAACCTTGGTCAAATCCAAGACGGTCTAATCAAGGGCACGAACACCTTTGTTGGCGGTAACTGTACCGTTAGCTTGATGCTTCTTGGTCTTGGCGGCTTGTACGAGAAAGGCATGGTTGAGTGGATGAGTGCGATGACTTACCAAGCAGCGTCGGGCGCTGGTGCTAAGAATATGCGTGAGCTTATCTCTCAAATGGGTGTGGTGAACGACTGTGTGACGTCTGAACTGGCCAACCCAGCAAGCTCTATTCTCGATATTGACCGTAAAGTGGCTGAAACTATCCGTTCTTCTTCGTTCCCAACGGATCAATTTGGTGTACCACTAGCAGGTTCACTGATCCCATGGATCGATGTGAAGCGTGAAAATGGCCAGAGCAAAGAAGAGTGGAAAGCCGGTGTTGAAGCGAACAAGATCCTAGGCTTGCAAGACAGCCCAATCGCGATTGATGGCACTTGTGTACGTATCGGTGCGATGCGCTGTCACGCACAGGCGCTGACTATCAAGCTTAAGCAAGATGTACCGATGGATGAAATCGAAGAAATCATCGCAACGCACAACGATTGGGTGAAAGTGATTCCAAACGATCGCGACATCACCGCACAAGAGCTGACGCCAGCGAAAGTGACAGGCACCATGTCTATCCCTGTGGGTCGTCTAAGAAAAATGGCGATGGGTAACGACTTCCTTAACGCTTTCACTGTGGGTGATCAGCTATTATGGGGCGCGGCAGAGCCACTGCGTCGTACACTGCGTATTATCTTGGCTGAGAAGGCTGGTTAAGTTCTCGCTCCTCATTGTTAATGTGAAGAAAGCGTCATTGAAAAGCCCTCGGAAGAGGGCTTTTCTGTCTTTGCTATTTCATCTCTTCCGAATCGACGTCAACAATTCTTTTGTCTGGTGTCGCCAATTCACTACCGCAATGCTTGCAATGCAGCGCATCACTTTCATGACCTGATTTTGAGCAGTTTGGGCATTTCACCAAGTTCCTATGGGTTTTCATTTCTTGATTGAGTTCAGCGGTGATTATCCCGGTGGGAACAGCAAGGATGGAGTAGCCAAGTAACATAGTGAGCGATGCCAAACCTTTACCAAGCGGCGTACTTGGCACGAGATCGCCATACCCAACGGTAGTAATAGTCACAATCGCCCAATAGATGCTTTGTGGGATGCTGGTAAACCCGTTCTCGGGACCTTCTATTACGTAGATGAGTGAACCAAAAATGGTCACCAATATGGCGACGGTGCTGAAGAAAACAAAGATTTTACGGCGTGACATCAACAGCGAACGCAGCAGAACATTCGAGTCTTGCAAATAGCGAACTAGCTTCAGGATACGGAATATTCGCATCACACGAAGCAATCTAATGACACCCATAAAGGTAGCCGAAGGGAAAAGAAGAGCCAAATAGGTCGGTAAAATCGAGAGCAAGTCTACAACGCCGTAGAAGCTAGTAGCATAGGCCCTGGGTTTTGGTGAACAGTACAGGCGCACTAAATACTCAATAGTGAAGAGCGCTGTAAAGAAATACTCGAGCATCACAAAGGTGTGATTCCACTCGGCAGAAAATCCTTCGATTGAGTGCAACACCAGTACAGCGAGTGACATCAAAATAGCAATGATAAGAGTAATATCAAAAATTCGACCCGCACGGGTGTGATGACCAAAGATAATGATGTAAAGCTTGTGCTTTAAGCGGTTGTTTTCCATAGCAAGAGTCTATAAGCCGTCAATATGGCTAGTATATACCCAAGAATCGCCAAGGGGCAGTTTTACGCTTTATAAGAGGAACTCAAGCACTTTAGTGGCAAAGTGCTTGAGTGAAGATAATCAAAGAATGAGAGAGTCGCAGGGCTGGTTATGCAAGGCCAGGGAATAGGGCTTTTAACCCGTTGGCCATAAATTCAATACCCAGCGCACCTAGGATCAGACCCATGATACGTGTGATCACGTTGATGCCTGTTTGTCCCAAGAAGCGAACGATAAGCGGCGCCGAGCGATACAATAACCAAGAGCAGAGCGCAAACACTACCACACTAACAATGATACCAACCGTTTCCACCATCCCAGGATAACGAGCACCATAAACAATGGTCGAACTGATTGCACCAGGGCCTGCCATCAAAGGCATGGCTAGGGGCACAACACCAATCTGCTCTTTACTGACGTACTCGGACTTCTCTTGTTTGTTCTGTTTATCTTCACCGAGTTTACCCGACATCATCGAAAAGGCGATGCTAAGAAGCAGCAAGCCGCCCGCAACACGGAACGAATCGAGAGAAATACTGAACATATCCAAAAGTATCTGACCTGCCAGCAGTGAGGTGATCAGAATAACGGCAACGGCAATATTGGCTGTCGCAGCCGTTTTGTTCTTGTCTTCTGGAGACATGTGGCTGGTTAAAGACACAAAAATTGGCATGATCCCAACAGGGTTTACCGCAGCGACCAAACCTAAGAAAAACTGCAAATAGATTGCAAATTCGATGCTACTCATAGACGAATCTCGATGATAGAAAAGGGACACAATGCAAGGCATTTATGCCCGGGTAAAAAGTGCGGCTAATGTACGACATTGTGGGCAGAGAATCGACTAAAACTTGATGACTATTTTTAACGTATAACGTCAGTGAATCAGCCGTTCGACGTGATGTGAAGATATGAATGGAATGTGAAGGAAAAGTTCGTGCCACAGCGTGGGTAACATACCTTTTTGTTGCTAAAGTGTTGGGCATGTCTAATTTTGATTATTTTTGTGTCATGGGTTGAAAGAAACTAATGTCATCTACATATACTTAGTAGCACGAGAGCGACGTTTTACTTGTTTTTCTGGTACAAAAGTGAAACTTTTTTACACAACTGCATGGGAATATGAAAAAAAAATACTGATCGGTGTTTTTTTGACCTCGGTATTTTACTCGGGTAACACTTTTAAAAACAATAGCTTACGTCGCGCAACCCTTTGGGGTTACTACTATGTAGGTAAATTACTTTTCAGAACTGATCTGAGTCAATTTTTTTCAAAGCGTGAAAGATTATACTCAGCTCTGAAAGCAGTTTACTAAGTAGAGTTGTTCTGTAGTTAAGAGATTCATTAGCAGAAGTAGCTAACTTACTAAAAAGTTTTTAGTTTTTTTATTTTAGGAGATTCATTATGCCTGTAACAAATATGGCTGAACTAGATGCAATGGTTGCACGCGTTAAAGCGGCGCAAGCGGAATTTGCAACTTACTCTCAAGAGCAAGTAGACAAGATCTTCCGTGCAGCTTCTCTAGCAGCTAACCAAGCTCGTATTCCTCTTGCACAGCAAGCAGTTGAAGAGTCTGGTATGGGTATCGTTGAAGACAAAGTTATCAAGAACCACTTTGCGTCTGAGTTCATTTACAACAAATACAAAGACGAGCAAACTTGTGGCATTCTTGAAGAAGACGACAACTAGGCACTATGACTATCGCTGAGCCTGTAGGCATCATCTGCGGTATCGTACCAACCACTAACCCAACTTCTACTGCAATCTTCAAATCTCTAATCTCTTTGAAGACTCGTAACGGTATCATCTTCTCGCCACACCCACGTGCGAAGAACTCTACTAACGACGCAGCGAAACTAGTACTAGACGCAGCAGTAGCAGCGGGTGCTCCAAAAGACATCATCGGTTGGATCGACCAACCATCTGTAGAGCTTTCTAACGCTCTTATGAAGCACGATGACATCGCGCTTATCCTTGCAACTGGTGGTCCAGGCATGGTTAAAGCAGCTTACTCTTCTGGTAAGCCAGCAATCGGTGTAGGTGCAGGTAACGTTCCAGTAGTTATCGACGAAACTGCTGACATCAAACGTGCAGTAGCTTCTATCCTTATGTCTAAAACGTTCGATAACGGCGTAGTGTGTGCTTCTGAGCAGGCTGCGATCGTTGTTGACTCTGTATACGACGAAGTTAAAGAGCGTTTCGCTTCTCACAAAGCATACGTACTAAACAAAGCTGAAGCTGAGAAAAGTACGTAAAGTTCTTCTAATCGACGGCAACCTAAACGCTAAGATCGTAGGTCAACCAGCTCCAGCAATCGCTGAGATGGCAGGCGTTAAAGTTCCAGCTGACACTAAAGTTTTAGTTGGTGAAGGTCTAGGTAAAGTTTCTTACGACGACGCATTTGCTCACGAGAAACTATCTCCAACTCTAGGTCTATTCCGCGCTGACGATTTCGAAGACGCAGTTGCTCAAGCAGTAACTATGGTTGAAATCGGTGGTATCGGTCACACATCTGGTCTGTACACAAACCAAGACGTTAACGCTGACCGCATCCGTTACTTCGGTGACAAGATGAAGACTGCACGTATCCTTGTAAACATCCCAACTACTCACGGTGGTATCGGTGACCTTTACAACTTCAACGTTGCGCCTTCTCTAACTCTAGGTTGTGGTTCTTGGGGTGGTAACTCTATCTCTGAGAACGTAGGTCCTAAGCACCTAATCAACAAGAAAACTGTAGCGAAGCGAGCTGAAAACATGTTGTGGCACAAACTACCTAAGTCTATCTACTTCCGTCGTGGTAGCCTTCCAATCGCAATGAGCGACCTAGAAGGTAAGAAACGCGCATTCCTAGTAACTGACCGTTTCCTATTCAACAACGGTTACAGTGATGAAGTAGTGAAGCTACTTAAAGCTCAAGGCATGGAAGTTCAAACTTTCTTCGACGTAGAAGCGGATCCAACGCTATCTGTTGTTAAGAAAGGTGCAGAAGCAATGCAAAGCTTCCAACCAGACGTAATCATCGCTCTAGGTGGTGGTTCTCCGATGGATGCTGCGAAGATCATGTGGGTAATGTACGAGCACCCAGAAACTCACTTCGAAGAGCTTGCAATGCGCTTTATGGACATCCGTAAACGTATCTACAAGTTCCCTAAAATGGGTCAAAAAGCTGAGCTTGTATGTATCACTACAACATCTGGTACGGGTTCTGAAGTTACTCCATTCGCCGTTGTTACAGACGACGAGACTGGTGCTAAGTACCCACTAGCTGACTACGAACTAACGCCTAACATGGCTATCGTGGACGCGAACCTTGTTATGAACATGCCTAAGTCTCTAACAGCATTCGGTGGTTACGATGCAGTCACTCACGCTCTAGAAGCTTACGTATCAGTTCTAGCGAACGAATACTCTGACGGTCAGGCTCTACAAGCACTTAAGATGCTTAAAGAGTACCTACCTTCAAGCTACGCGAACGGTGCAAACGACCCAATCGCTCGTGAAAAAGTACACAACGCGGCAACTATCGCTGGTGTAGCATTTGCGAACGCATTCCTAGGTGTTTGTCACTCAATGGCGCACAAGATTGGTGCTGAGTTCCACCTACCACACGGTCTGGCGAACGCACTACTAATCTCTAACGTTGTTCGTTACAACGCGAACGACAACCCAACTAAGCAAACTGCGTTCTCTCAATACGACCGCCCACAAGCACGTCGTCGTTACGCTGAAGTCGCTGACCACCTAGGCCTAAGCCAAGCTGGTGACCGTACTGCTCAGAAGATTGAACGTCTACTAGCATGGTTGGAAGAGCTTAAGAAAGACCTAGACATCCCAACTTCTATCCAAGCTGCAGGTGTTGCTGAGTCTGACTTCCTAGCTAAGCTTGATGAGCTAGCGGTTGAAGCGTTCGATGACCAATGTACTGGTGCGAACCCACGTTACCCACTAATCTCTGAGCTTAAAGAAGTTCTGAAAGCGGCTTACTACGGTAACGCATTCGTTGAAGGCGAAACTTTCGAAGGTACAACTGTTATCAAGAAGAAAGCAGACCAAGAAGCGAAGCCAGCTGCTAAAGCTAAAAAAGAGAAAGCTGAAGCTTAATTCAGTAGTAGATTTTCGCTAGCACGAAATTTACGGGAAAAATGACAAAGCCCCTTCAGAAATGAAGGGGCTTTTTACGTTCAAGAAGGAGGTCATGGCGCTTACGTATTAGCTTATCCTAGTTTGCCTAAGCCTCTGCACTTACAACACGGCCGCTAAAGTAGTCGTTACTAACGATGTATTCTGTCGTCCGTGTTAATTCATCTTGAATCTGAGACCAGTTGCCGTTGGCATGATGGCTATGGCTGCTCACCGGTATCACCCCGCCCACTCGAATGTTGTGCTGCTTTAGCTCTTTCGCCCAGCTCTTAGTAAATCCCGTCACCATAGACGTGGTGTTGTCTAAATCACTGTAATACTGATCGGGCTCTTGGGCGACCACGTTGACAATCACGCCTGATTGGCTCTGTGACATTCGCTCTGCAGCGACTTGGCCGAATAAGAATAGATTGGATGCCAGTAAGGAAAACTGGGTAATGAATTTACCGCCAGAGTGCCCCCAGTGAGGGTTTGCTTCGGTAAGGAAGTCCAATGGTTGACTAGAACGTTTGGGGCTCGGCCTAGTTTGGACTCGATAGAAGAAAACAAAGTCTCGACGGTTTTGAGTGATAGGTCACTCACGTGCGCCTTTTCTACGTGCTCAGTGACCTCTAGACAGCGTCGATAGGCTGAGGTCAAAGTGCTTTCATTGACATCGCATAAAACGACATAGGCACCGAGCCTAGCGAAATGCAGAGCAATCATCGCACCTAAACTGGTACCAGCAGATGTCACCAACACGACTGAATTTTTAATGATCATGTTTATCCCCAAAAAGTGGGCTACGGATTACGTATACCATTCCCTAGGTAATAACTTGGTAGAAAAACTGTGATTCAAATGTGAATAACTTCAAGTTTTTGTGTATAGAAATCAGAAAGGGTTGGTAACTTTGGATTGAATCACACTCTGTACCGAAAGAGTGGTCAGCGTTACATTACAAAGCGTCAAAAGTTGGGATAGATCTTAGAGTTTGTACTCTGGTAGTAGGAATTAAAGCTGAATTGATAAGGCGTCTTTTCGACTGGCTGTGGTCAATTGGTTGTAAAGCACATCAACGGACGGCTTTGGCAGTGATTTCTGACCAAGCTGACGCCGTGTATGACCTGATAGGTTGTGATAGACCTCTTCCGCAAGACCATGAGTATCGGTTGGGCTGTAGTTTAAAGGCTCTGGCGTGCTGTAGTGCTGAAGCTTAGCGCTCGATAAGCCGCCGTCATGGAACTGTTTGGCAATAGACGCTGAGACGGCGTAGTCATCAAGTTCGCCCTGTAGCTTTTGAGCGGTCGGTACGTCAAAGCGCTTTCTTAGCAGCGCTTCATCTGTAACTTTAGTATCAACATCTTCTGTTACCGTCGTTTCACGCGAGTCCGGTGAAAACATAGAGAGCATTAAAGCAAAGTCGGCGCGTCTGCCTTGTTCTACGGCGCGATTCAGCGACGTACCACATTGCAGTTCGTTGATTAAATTTGCTTTGTCTAAATGATGAATTTGCATAAAGCCCTCTCGTTACAAAGACTTTATCGGCAAAAGGGCAGGGAGCTTTAGCCTAGAAACAAAAAAGACCTGTCGAGACAGGTCTTTACACGAAACTTGGGAAGAGCGGATTACTTAGCTAGGTTTTCTTCTACGAATGCCCAGTTAACCAGTGCCCAGAAACCGTTCATGTAGTCTGGACGAACGTTACGGTAATCGATGTAGTAAGCGTGTTCCCATAGGTCTACGGTTAGTAGTGGAGTGACGCCTTCTTCAGTTAGTGGAGTCGCTGCGTTAGACGTGTTAACGATGTCTAGAGAACCGTCAGCTTTCTTCACTAGCCAAGTCCAAGAAGAACCGAAGTTGTTGATTGCAGAATCAGTGAACTTCGCTTTGAATTCTTCGAAAGAACCGAATGCTGTGTTGATTGCGTCTGCTACTGCACCTGTTGGTTCGCCGCCCGCGTTTGGCGCTAGGCAGTGCCAGTAGAACGTGTGGTTCCAGATTTGAGCTGCGTTGTTGAATACGCCACCAGAAGATGTTTTAACGATCTCTTCTAGAGTTTTACCTTCAAACTCAGTACCAGGAATTAGGCCGTTCAGCTTAACCACGTAAGTGTTGTGGTGCTTGCGTGGTGGAAATCTAGAGTCTCTGCTGAGATGTGTGGTTCTAGAGCATCTTTTGCATAAGGAAGTGCTGGTAGTTCGAATGCCATTGCTCGCTTCTCCATTGATTATTAGCGGGTTTTTACCCTGATTGCTTCCAAGTATATTTATTGTTGAGTCATGTGATGACCGACTGCTTGCTATTTTAGCAAGTTTTTACTTTATTAAAAGAGTCCGTGATAAAATAATTGTGATGATTTGTTTACATCACCTTTGTTTGCAAGGTATTTGGGTATACTACATCACAACCTAGTAACAAAGATATAACCGCACTATTAATGTGCTTTTTATTCTGCGGCGATTCGCTAGAATGTGAACACATTCGCAGTACAAGTATTTCGAGGACGTAATGGAAACGATCGACAAAATTAAGCAGCAAATCGAAGAGAACACAATTCTTCTATACATGAAAGGTTCACCTAAGCTACCAAGCTGTGGTTTCTCTTCTCAAGCGGCTCAAGCACTGATGGCATGTGGCGAGAAATTCGCTTATGTAGACATCCTACAAAACCCAGACATCCGCGCTGAACTTCCAAAATACGCACAATGGCCAACGTTCCCACAACTATGGGTTGAAGGTGAACTAATCGGCGGCTGCGATATCATCGTGGAAATGTTCCAGAAGGGTGAACTTCAGCCGATCATTAAAGAAGCTGCAGCGCGCAATGCTGAGGAAGGGGACGCTTAATTCCTTCTAGGCTTAAGTATTCCGGCTACCGCAGCTACGCCCGCGAAAACATCAGCGAGGCGTAGCGAGCCAGTAGCTCCTCCCCTTTATAAGGGGAGGCTGGGAGGGGGCTCTTTGTTTTTCAACTTACTAAAATGCAAGAGAAAAGAGCTTAAGAGCATCCCCTCTGACTCCCCCAGCTACGCGCCCCGTTATTAAGGGGGAGAAACTGGCTAGCGACTACCACCACAACGCCCAGCAAAAACACCCACCCAACACCCCTCTAGTCCATACCCCAATAGGGTGATACCACCAACCCCCTATCACAACTTACTCTTCCAGCCATTTTCATTTCCCGCACCAATGCTACCGTTATATGACAATAACGATAAATAAAGCACGAACCGAAAAGTGGTCTTATGTTTGCATCAAAAAAACAAGTACAACAACTCCAGCAGCAGTTGCAGTCTGAAACCGAACAGAAAGATGCCTTCGCTTGCCAACTGGCGCAATTGCAACAAGAGTTAGCTGACAAAGAGCAGCAAATACAAAAACTAGAGTCCCAACTAGAAAGACAAAAGCAGCGCTCGCGACTGTTTTTAAGCAGTGTGACTTCGCAACTTGTTGGCGCCACCGCCAATATCGAGCAGGCGAATAACCAACTGATCAACCAAAGCGATCAATTGCAGGCGAATCTGGGTGTGTTTGATAGTACTCAGCAGCAGTTGGAGGAGATGTACCAATCTTTGGATCAAGTGTCGCAGTCGGCGATGGCGAGCAAAGAAACCGTCGCGGCGCTTCAAGTGCTGACCGGCGATATCACACAGTTTATTAGCATCATTCACCAGATCTCAGAGCAAACCAACTTGCTTGCGCTGAATGCTGCTATTGAAGCGGCTCGAGCGGGTGAGCATGGCCGTGGATTCGCCGTAGTTGCAGATGAAGTGCGCTCATTGGCGGGGAGAGCGAATGAAGCCGCCAGCGAGATCTCGGGTTTGGTAGAGCGAATCGAAAGCAGCACCAACCAAGCGGGTGAAAATATTGAATTGGTGTCAGCGCAAGTCGCGGATGCTTCCACAGGTGCTTCTGACATTGTCCGCGATACCCAATCGATTTTGTCGCTATCTTCCGATACCGTTGATGTGATTTACACCACCACCGTCGATATTTATGCCTCCAGCGCCATCGCGCAATACACCAACATGTGGGCGACAGCGCATTCTAAACTGATTGGCGCTGACTTTGATGCATCACTGCTGACGTTAGGTGAACACGATACGATTTTTGGTCAAGTGATAGCTGGCCATGAGGAAACACAGCAATTGGCATCGGCGGGTGGTCCATTAGAGTACTTCCATATTAAGGCAATGGCGCTTCATGATGGGCTGAGAATGGTCGCCGATGGCAGTCATGATGTGGGTATTGTGGAGCAAATGGATATAGCGTATCGCGATTTAGTCTCTTACATCGCTCTAGCGCAGGACAAAGTGAAAGCGTCGTACGAGCACAAGTAGCGCATAAAAAAAGGGAGTGACGAATCACTCCCTGCCAACTGATGGTTGTTATTTTAAATACTTGTCATCAAGCCAAATGACAGCTATTAGGCCAACTCACCGGTCGCCTCGAATGTCTCGAGCTTATCCAGGTAAGGGCGCAGATCGCCAATATTGTTATTAATCCACTCGTGGTTGTAGTAAGTATCAAGATAGCGCTCGCCACTATCACACAGTAGAGTCACAATCGATCCGGTCTCACCGCGTTTTTTCATTTCACTCGCCAGTTGCAGCACACCATAAAGGTTCGTACCCGTAGAAGCACCGACTTTGCGACCTAAGGTCTTCTCTAGCCAATGAATCGTCGCGATACTTGCCGCATCCGGAATCGTGCGCATTTCATCTACCACACCCGGAATAAAGCTTGGTTCAACGCGCGGACGACCAATACCTTCAATCTTGCTGCCACAATCGCCAGTGATGTTTGCATTGCCTGTTTTGAAGTAGTCATGGAACACGGAGTTCTCAGGATCAACCACACACAGTTTGGTGTCGTGCTGTTGGTAGCGGATAAAACGTCCAATGGTTGCCGACGTGCCGCCTGTACCTGGGCTCATCACAATCCAGCTTGGTACCGGATGATCTTCCATCTTCATTTGGCTGAAAATAGAGTTCGCAATGTTATTGTTACCCCGCCAGTCAGTCGCACGCTCAGCATAAGTAAACTGATCCATGTAATGACCGTCTAGCTCTTCAGCCAGTCGGCGTGACTCAGCATAGATTTGATCCGAGCGATCAACCAAGTGTGCTTTACCGCCGTAAAACTCAATTTGTTCGATCTTTTTGCGTGCAGTGCACTTTGGCATCACGGCAATAAATGGCAACCCAAGTAGACGCGCAAAGTATGCTTCCGATACTGCGGTACTGCCAGAAGACGATTCAATGACCGTTGTCTCAGGGCCAATCCAACCATTACAAATCGCGTACAGAAACAGGGAACGTGCTAAACGGTGCTTTAGTGACCCCGTAGGATGTGTACTCTCGTCTTTAAGGTACACATCGATGCCATCAATGCTTGGTAAGTCAAGCTTGATTAGGTGCGTGTCTGCCGAGCGTTGAAAGTCAGCTTCAAGTTTACGAACAGCGTTGTTAATCCATTGATGGTCAGTACACATGGCGGCGGTTTCCTATTTCACGATTTCGACGATGATAATTTACCTACTAAACGGGAGAAAAACTTTGCTATATTTACTTGGTTTTTGCTAGTAAGTAGAAAAATTTTCTACCTTGGAGCTATTTTGGATATAGATAGTACAGATAAGAAGCTGTTGTCGCTGCTTCAGCAGGATGGCACGTTATCACTGAATGATCTTGCTGAAGCCGTAAACCTCACGACAACGCCGTGTTGGAAGCGCCTAAAGAAGCTTGAAGAGAGTGGTGTGATTGATAAACGTGTCGCGCTTCTAGACCCTGAGAAACTCGGGTTGTCGTTTACCGCATTCGTGCAAATCAAGACGACGAATCACTCCCATGAATGGTACCAAGCGTTTGTCGAAACGGTATCGCTATTTCCTGAAGTGATGGAGTTTTATCGTATGGCGGGAGAGTATGACTACATGATGAAAGTGCTCGTTAAAGACATGAAGTGTTTTGATGAGTTCTATAAAAAACTGGTCAACAGTATCGATGGATTGTCGAATGTCACTTCGACCTTTGCAATGGAACCTTTGAAATACACCACTGCGTTGCCAATACGTTGATTTACCAATGTGTTGATTTACCTATGTGCTGATTGGGTAAGGGTTCTCAACTTAGACTCGGCAGTCTTGCCAGCTCTGAGTAATCACTCTATAACCTATAGACAGTTTCAACTATCAATTGCTAGTGGCGGCTCAAATATAGGTTGATTGATAAAGACGAAGGAGTGTTTTTATGTTGCATCAGATGTTGGTATCGGTGAAAAAACCATTTATCAAAATGGTGCCTGTTCCCGAGCCTCAATGCATCGTTGGAAACGGTAAAGTGCTGGATGTAGCAAGCTATTGCCGTGATCTTTCTGTGACGAAACCCTTTATCGTTACTGACAGTGTGCTGCGTGGATTAGGATTGCTTGATGGTATGCTAGAGGCATTAAAACAAGCCGATATGCCGTTTACTGTATTTGATGAAGTCAAGCCCGACCCTGACTACGCAACGGTTCGCGCTGGGGCAGAACGTTATCGTCAGTCGGGCTGTGATGGGATCATTGCGTTTGGCGGTGGTTCTCCCATTGATTGCGCGAAAGCTATTGCGGCAAGTGTAAAAACTAACAAAGATGTTGCCAAGCTACCCGGCTTACTCAAAGTGCATCGCCCAATCATGCCGCTCATTGCCATCCCGACAACCTCGGGTACCGGCTCTGAAGGGACGGTAGCTGCGGTTGTCAGTGATATTGAGTCCAAGGCCAAGCGAGCCATAACCGATCCATTTCTAGTGCCTAAGGCTGCTGTGTTAGATTCACAAATCATGCTAGGCCTTCCGCCACAAATCACGGCAGAAACCGGCATCGATGCACTCACACATGCAATTGAATCCTATCTGAGCCAATACGCTAACGCCAAAACCGAAACCTTGTCGCTAAATGCGATTGCAGCCATTTTTGAATACTTGCCACGCGCATATCAAAATGGTCAAGACAGCGAAGCCAGAGAGAAAATGGCCGTTGCGAGCTTTGAAGCAGGTCTAGCATTTACTCGAACGTATATCGGGTACGTGCATGCCATCGCCCATCAGCTTGGTGCGTTTTATCACGTACCTCACGGCAGAGCGAATGCCATGGTACTGCCACATGTGCTCAAGTTTATTGCACAAAGAGATAACCAGAGACTGACAATGCTAGCGCGCACCCTCGGTTATAAAAACAGTCAAACATTCATTCAAGAAGTCGAAGCGCTGTTGGAGTTACTGAACATTCCAAAACACATTACTGAGTTAAGAGCTGAGGACATTCCGGCGCTTGCTCAGCAAGCCATTAAAGAAGCCTTTGGAGAATATCCGGTTCCCGAAGAGATGAACGTAGTTCAATGCCAACAAATACTAAAAGCGTTACTTGTTAAAGGAGCACAATAAATGAGTATGGTTACCCTAAATGAACAGCAAATGATGACGCGACTGCAAGAGCAGCAAGCAGCGTTTAAGGAAGCGCCGTTTATCAGTCGTGAGCTAAGAAGGGCAAACTTACTCAAGCTCGAAAAAGTATTACGAGATAACCAAGAAGCCATTTGTGAGGCGATTGGTAAAGATTTTGGTCATCGTTCGTCTACCGAAACGGCGCTACTCGAACTGTTTTCCTCTATTGAAGGTATTGTCGATTCTCGCAAGCAGCTTAAAAAGTGGATGCGTGACAAAAAACGTCATACCTCGATTTGGTTCTGGCCTGCAAAAAACAAAGTTGTCCCTCAGCCTCTGGGTGTCGTAGGGATCATCGTGCCATGGAATTACCCACTCTTTTTAGCGATAGGGCCAATGACGGCAGCGCTCGCTGCGGGCAACCGTGTGATGGTCAAAATGTCAGAAAATTCCCAGCATTTGTGCGAAACACTGGCCAACATTTTTGCGAGTGCGTTTACCCAAGATGAGATCTGCTTTATTGCAGAAACGGGCGGTACCGGACAGGCATTCGCCAAGCTTCCTTTTGACCATCTGATTTTTACTGGCTCTGGTGGTACGGGGCGCAAGGTCATGGCGGCGGCTGCGGAAAATCTTACGCCAGTGACGTTAGAACTGGGCGGTAAATCGCCGACGATTATTGGTCCCGATTACGATATCAAAAAGGCCATGAAACGTATCTTAGGTGGCAAGGTTTATAACTCGGGACAAACGTGTGTAGCGCCGGACTACTTATTAGTACCAGAGGACAAACTGAATCAGGTCGTGAAAGCGGCGAAATCCGTAATGAAAAGTCGCTTCAAGTCCATCGACCACCCTGACTATACCGCTGTGATTGATACGGTCTCTTTTGAGCGCTTACAGGACACTCTAACGCTTGCAAAAGAAGGGCAGGGAGAGGTGATTAACCTGATCCCTGCAAGCGAACCCGATCCAGAAACGCGTCGCTTTCCTCTTCATTTGGTGGTGTCACCGAGCACCGATGAAGCGGTCATGACGCGTGAGATTTTTGGGCCGATTCTACCGGTGATCACTTACAAGTCGATGGATGATGTGTATCACTTTATTGGAGAGCGAGACAGACCGCTGGCGCTGTACCTATTTTCTGATGACAAAGAGCTGCAAAATGCGGTGATGGAAAATACTATGTCTGGCGCGTTTACCATTAACGAAGTGATGATGCACGTGGCTCAGCATGACTTGCCGTTTGGCGGTGTAGGACCAAGTGGAATGGGGCATTATCACGGCAAAGAAGGGTTTGAAACCTTTTCAAAAATGCGCCCAGTGATGCAGCAAGGAAAGTGGGCTTCGACAGGCTTTTTGTACTCTCCGTATTCTGGGTTTGCAAGACGTGTTATTAACTATCTGATTAATAGAAAGTTTGGTAAATATCCAAACCCGAAACAGTAACGTGAATCACGGTAAACGAAAAAACGCGCCTTCTCGATTTGATAAGGCGCGTTTTCATTTTAGTCGTTAAAGCGCAGCACGCCTTCTTGAATCGTCGAGGCGACCAGTTCACCTTTCTGGTTAAAGATCTCGCCTCGTACTAACCCACGGGAATTGCTCGCGTTAGGACTTTCAATGGCATACAGCAACCACTCATTGGTGTTTACTGGGCGGTGGAACCACATAGAGTGGTCAATGGTGGCCATCTGGAATTTAGGAGCGAAGATAGAGACGCCATGAGGGTGTAGGGCGGTAGTAAGGAAGCGCCAGTCAGAAGCATAGCCGAGCACATACTGGTGAATGAGCTCATTGTTTGGAACCTCACCGTTTGCACGGATCCAAAGATATTGCTTGGCTTCAATCTTCTCAGGTTTCAACGGGTTAACAACGTGTACCGGACGCACTTCAATCGCTTCTTCGCTGCAGAACACTTCACGGATTTGCTCTGGCAAGAAATCGGCAATGCGCATCGCAAGCTCTGATTCAGAGGCGAAATTCTCAGGTCCAGCCACTTCCGGCATGGTGCTTTGATGTTCAAAGCCTGGCGCCTCACAGTGATAGCTCGCCGTAAGATAGAAAATAGGGCGGCCATTTTGAATTGCCTTTACTCGGCGAGTACTAAAACTGCGGCCATCTCGAAGATTCTCAACATCGTAGATAATCGGTTTTAGCGGATCACCCGGGTAAAGAAAGTAGCTGTGGAATGAGTGCACGGTGCGATCTTCTGCCACTGTATAACGCGCAGCAGACAGCGCCTGACCAATGACTTGGCCGCCGTAGACTTGAGGCAAGCCTAAGTGCTGGCTCTGACCTCGAAATAGCCCTTGCTCCAATTGCTCTAATTGCAGCAGTTCGAGTAATTCAGTTAATGGTTTGCTCATATATCGGTCTTTTTCTTGTACGTAATGGGCAAAGTGTGGATTTTACTGATGGATTCGTCAAGGGATACGAAGGTTTGTAGGAATAGAGTGGTTTTTTCCGCAAAATGACCGAGCTGAGGCGTCGTAACTGCAGAATTCTGTTATCTTTATTTCATAACGTAGCGATGTGTTTCTAATAGAACTATCGCTAACAGAGTTAATTGCCCCATCAAGTGAGGTCTCATGAAACTATTAAAATTTGGCGCTTTGGCGCTGCTCCTTGGCTTAGCTGGTTGTCAAACTGCGCCGCAAACCGACACGAAAACTGAAAGTAAAGAAATGGCCGCTGCGGAGCAAGAGACTATGGCATCAATCAAAGGCACCATTGCTTATCGAGAAAGAATTGCGCTACCGGCTGATGCCGTTGTGACGGTGAAACTTCAAGACGTGTCATTGCAAGATGTAGCCGCGAAAGTGATCAGTGAGCAAACCTTCACAACGGATGGAGCGCAAGTCCCGTTCGATTTTGAGCTGAGCTACGACACTCAAGAGATCAATCCGAAGCATACTTACAGTGTGAGCGCACGTATCGAAGTGGAAGGTAAGCTGCGTTTCATCTCGGACACCTCTTACCCCGTTATTACCGATGCGAATAGCACAGAGCAAGTGAACTTGCTGCTAGTGGGCGTGAGATAACGAACATGAGTTGGCAGTCTTAGGGCTGCCAACCAAATTCTTTTAAGCGCACTCGCCCCTTCACTGAAAACGTGACCCCTTCTTCCATTAATATCGATCTCTGTCTCAAAAACGAATCCCCCTTTAGTGAGATTTCTCCCTTACCGTTGATGACACGGTGCCAAGGTAAACTGCTTCCTTCAGGCAAGCTACCAAGCGCCTTGCCAACATGTCTTGCGTAGCCCGGATAGCCCGCCATTTTTGCAATCTGACCGTAAGTTGCTACTTTTCCGAATGGAATTTGGTGAATTACTGCAAAGATTTGCGCTTTGAATTGATCCATACTGAAACTGTCCCAGTTTTATTTGCCACGGAAAGGTATGAGGGGGAGCTATGGTATTTTCGGTGTTTCAATTCGTAATCACAAGTGTGCTGGCGATGATTTGTGCCAGAACCATTGGTGTGACTGAGGGTGATATACCGTGTTAGCAGTCATGATCCCGGCATTGTGGATTTTGCCGCAAGGTGGTATCGCAGGTGTGATGCTGCTGGCCTCTATGGTCGTGTATGGCTTAACCTTACCACTGCAATCTATCGCCATGTCTGTTGCCGTCTGGATATTGGTGCCAGTACTTATGGTCGCGTTTTCAAAGCGCAGTAATATTTGGATAGTCAGCATTGTCGGGCTTATCGTGCTTACGCTGAACGTAGGCATTATGCTGACACAATCGGCAGGCAAACTCGGCGGAACCCCTATGGTGACACTCGTCCAAGCCTTCTCGGTGTTCGTTGCTTGGTTTGCGGCTAAAAATTGGAGAGGCTCTACCGAACACAGTTGGTGGTCATTGTTGCTAATCCTACCTATGTGGGCGGCAGGACTTCCATACGCAGCGCTCATCGCACTTTGTATGACCGGCATGCTTGCCTCAATGGAAAGCCTTGGCAAACTGACTAGCTTCAAGTGGAACAAACTGCTTTGTTGGACGCTCCCAAGCGTTGGCTTTGCAGCGCTGGTGGTGGTGCCAACCATTGATGTCCCTAAGCCAGTGTTTGTCGTTTGGCTATGCTTACTTGGTACAGCTTGGATCACTGACTACATCCTCAACATCGAGGATGAACAGCAAGAAGTGTAGTTTCTAAACAACCACCCCCTATAGAAGCGCCTAACATCTTAAGAAACGAAGCAATGTTGGGCGCTTTGTTTAATCTGTAAGCACTTAACAGATAAAGCAAACAGTTTTGCTCGCAAGCCCTTGCAATCATCGCTCCGATGCCAGATAATCCTCCCACGCTTTGCAGCAGTGACCCTTCACCGCGCAACAGCAAAAAAATCTATGGAGCCCTGGTCCTCCCGCAACAATAGCTCGTGAACTCGGTCAGGTCCGGAAGGAAGCAGCCGCAGCGAGTGACTTGTGTGCCGGGATGTGGCTGGGGCTTCCACCCATTAAAAACGCCGCTTTTATTAGCGGCGTTTTGCTATCTGAATCTCATCAAATCAATACGCGTCAGCGTAGTTTTGAGCGTACTGTCTTGGTGTCACTCCACGGTATTTTTAAACATGCGACTAAAGCTTGTTGTGTTGGTCTAGCCCATTCTTTTTGCGACGGTCTCTAATGGCACACCCTAGACAATTTGCTTTACGGCTTCTCCGGAAAGTACTTTCATCTCATCTTACGGGTTGGGTATATTGAGATAGCCATCTAAGTCAGCCTTGACCCCATATCAAACACATATTCCGCCTAACTTACTATACAATTTGTTGAATAATCTTTTTGCTCTCCTATTACTAATTTGGATGTGCCAAAGTCCAATGAGATCTAGTCAAAGGAAAGATTATGAATGCACCATCCAACAGCGATCTATCAAGTTCACACTGCCACCACGAAGGGGAAATACACTGCTCTTGCTGTAGCCCTCTCTGGAAGTATCTACTACCGACCATTGAATTGGAGGAAGGAGAGCTTAGCTATGTAAGCTATGAGGGAAAGGTCAATAAAGCCTCCCCAACCGCTTTGATTTTTCGTACAGAGCAGAGTATCCCCATTGAACAGCGCCAATACTCAGAGTTGGGTTATATACAAACCCTTGAGGCTGGGCAAGATAAAACGGTTGAAGCCGTCGGAGTCGTAGATGGAAAAATTGTTGCGACAGGCAGTTATGAGCTGGTGAGTAAAGCAATCGCAGGTGAAGCGGAAGAGCGTATTGTACATAGTGGTCAAACTTTGCTGCCTGGGCTGGTTGAGCCTCACTTGCATATTATTCCCACTGCTGCTTTTAACTTATTATTAGACGTAGGGCCTTTCGATGGGCAAGAGTTACTGACGAATGTCTCTCCCAACAATCCGTATACCGTTGAATATATCCTTAATCGCTTGAAGTCAGCAGCAGAAGAAAATAGGGGTGATTCTCAATGGATCATGGGGCGTGACGTGGATCCGTCTTTGCTGGTCAGTGAAGATAAAGAGTTTAACGCGACGGTGCTAGATGCCGTTTCACAGACACAACCAATATTCCTTATGAACGCGTCGATGCACCTAGCCTATGTGAATAGTGTAGGGGTTAAGGAGTTAAAACAACACATCACCAGTTTTGACGTCTCTGACGATGGCATTCTGAAAGAGAGTGGTCAGATTATCCCGGTTTTGCAGTACATAACGAATCAGCTATTTCCGGATCGCAGAGCCAAAGAGATGTTTCGACGCCGTTTAGACGAGTCTGTCCGTAAGATTTTTACGCAAGCGAATGAGCGTGGTGTGACCTACATCCTCGATGCCGGGGTTGCTCCGAAAGCGAACGATAGCGATGCAGATACACCATCCGTTTCTAGCTCGTTACCAGCAACGCCTTTTGGGATTGCTGATCCGATTACTAATCAGCCGGCTTATCTAAGTTGGTGTGCATCAAGAGATGATTGTGGAGTCCGTATTTCTGGTTCGTTGGCCGCGACATCCCTTAAGGAGTTCAGTCAAAAAATAGCTGGGCATTATCAGCCAAATGCTGGAAACGAAGAGTTTAATATTGCATTTATTAAACTCGTTGCTGATGGATCGAATCAGGGCTTAACGGGCTACCAATATACACCTTATGCATGTGATGAGAACTATAACCGATACGATCAGTTGGTTGATTCATCAATGTCAGACCTTACATCTGACGACGCTGATCCACTCGCCAAGCAAACAAATGAAGGCATTTTTAACTACGGTTATCCTCTAGAGTTTAACGCTCTTATGAATCAAGCGGTAAACAACGGATGGCCTGTAATGGTGCACTCTAATGGTGATCATTCATCGACACGAACAATCAATGCTTTTCGATTGGCTGGATTGTCTAAGGAGACAAGCCATCTACGTCGAGACCGCATTGAACACGCTTCTCTGCTTTCTGATGAACATTTGGCTCAAATGGAAGAGCTGGGTATCTCACCGAGTTTCTTAATAGGGCATGTTGGATATTGGGGTTGGGTATTTCAGCAAACCATTTTTGGTACAGACAAAGCCAACTTGCTTGACCGATGCGGCTCCGCTGTGAGTAAGCATAATATGAAAATTAGCTTGCACAGTGACAACAGTGTAACGCCTCTTGGGCCGCTAAGGTTTATGGAGCAAGCCATAACCCGAATAATGGAAGGCGCTCCAAAAACGCTTCCTCCTCAGATATTAAACGAAACAGAGTGCCTGACACGTTTTCAAGCGCTTAAGTCCGTTACCTATGATGCTGCTTGGCAGTGCCATGCAGAGCAATGGGTAGGTTCGTTAGAGGCAGGAAAGTGCGCAGACTTTGTTTTACTCGAACAAAATCCACTCACCTACACCTGTGAAGCAGACGGTATTTCCGCCAAAGGAATGCGTAACATACCGGTTTTGGAAACATGGAAAGGTGGTATCAAGCGCTACTCTACGGAAGACGAAATCGAGCAACTTGTTCGCCAAAACCCTTCCTTGAAAGTGGCACTGAAAAAAACGCAGTCGGCTTGATAAATGAAGAGGCTGCAAATATCAATACTACTTGATATGACTTTGCTAGGAAGGTAGCTGCAATCGGGGGCATGATTATGTCCCTAATTGACTGAGCAGGAAAAGCTAGCCTTTCCATGGTTTCTTTGCTGGTTGTGCTTACGTTTCGTTTGTAAAAGGTAAACTTAATCCACAATACTCTCTAACGGCCTCAAACGCTGGCTGTGAAGGTTTTTATTGCAAGCATGGTTTCCACAAATGGTATTGATTAGGTGTGTGGAGATTCTATGCGGAAATGTGAGTTCGAGATAATCGGATATGATGGGGTGACCCTTGAAAATAAGAAGTCAATCAATGGGGCATGAAGATTTACTAAGGTGACTTAATAGAAATGTAGGGTTTGACCCTACATATGCGATTAGTCGTTGGCTAAGAAAACGTTAATACTGAGCCCATCAACACGAGACAGACAAGCTCGAGTTCAAGGTTCACTTTAGACAACATTTTCAGACTTAATCATAAAGAGATGCCAACATGAAAAAACTAGTTGCTTTATCAATTGCGGCCGCTATCTCTTCTGGAGCGGCAATGGCCAATGTAATCGTTAATGAAACAACAACCAACAAAGCCGTTGCTGAGACTCATGACTTTTTTCTTGAAAAAGGAAATCGCGTAAAGCTCCAGTTTCCTATTGAAGAATCGCATTTTGCTTGGCAAAACATTAGCCGCTTTTACAACACGGCTCAGATTGAGCGCGACGGTGCGGTTTATCAGTTCCCATATTCTATCGATGCAAACATTGGGAATATTAAAGCCACGGTTCAAGGGGAAGAACGTACCCTTAACCAGCATTTAGACGATTTTCCTGTGGATGCTTTCCTTGTTGTAAAAAACGGCAAGATTGTTTTTGAGCGTTATAACACAATGCGCAAAATAGACAAACACAACTGGTTCTCAAACTCGAAAATCACCACAGGTATTGAACTTGCAAAACTTGTTGAAGAAGGCAAAGTCAACGAGCAAGATCCGGTTTCCAAGTACATTCCAGAGCTGAAAGGTTCTGTTTGGGACACAGTAAAGGTAATCGATGTGGCGAATATGGCGACAGGTTTGAACGCGACAGAGCACGACGAACCTAATCCAGACTCGCGCACCAACCCAGAGCAACCGTTCTTTAAATGGTTAGTGTCTATCGGGGTATTTGATGGCGATTCAACACAAAAGCCGCTTGATGTACTCGGTGAAATGACGCGCCGCCAAGAAGCGGGCAAAACATTCGAATACAACTCGATTAACACCTTTGTTCTTGCTCGAATCATTGAGAACGTTCGCGGCTTGCCGATGAATGAAATCATTAGTCGTGATCTATGGCAGAAAATGGGTGCAAATAACGATGCTTACACGGTGGTTTCTCCGGTCGGCGGTTATCCTTTGATGTTTTTCTCGATGAACTCAACCATCGAAGATATGGCTAAATTCGGTATGCTATTAACGCCTTCGGGAACAAAACTGGGTGACGGTGCTGTATCTAAAAACGTCGTGCAACGAATCCAAGCTTCCGGCAATCCAGAAGCCTTTGAGGGTGGCTATGTCGGTAAAGTGATGGCGAATTCATTCTATAACGATACGAACTTCAAAAACGGTTACATGTTCGACACCATCTTTGCAGATGGCGATTTGTACAAAGGCGGCGTTGGCGGTCAGGGCATTTACATATCCTCAGACAAAGATCTCGTTGTGACATTTTTCTCGACAAGCACAGGTAAGAACCAAGAAGAAACGTATGCCCGAGAAATTGCGAAATACTTTGCGGACAACTAAAACGGTGTTTACTTAATCTGTATGTGATTAGCAGACAAGTTGTACTGATGGCCACATAGGTTTGCATGAGCCCCGATATATCGGGGCTTTTTTAGAGAAGAATATGTTCAACAATGATCGGGAGTTATACGCGATTAGGCTCTGCTTTTGAGTATCAACCTAGGTTAATTTCAAGTATTAGGAGTAACACTGTAAGAGGTCAGTTGCAGCAGTTCTTCCTCAATAGCCTTCAGTGATAGTTCTTTAGACACGGCGCCCAAGTTCTTGGCCGCTCTTGGCATGCCGTATACCACACTGCTTTGCTCATCTTGTGCGTAAGTTGTAGCACCTGCTTGTTTCATTGCGAGTAAACCACGCGCACCGTCTTTTCCCATTCCGGTGAGTATAATGCCGATACCTTTTTTTCCAGCCTGCTCAGCGACGGATAAGAACAGAACGTCTACGGAGGGTTTATGGAGGTTAACTGGCTCGCCATCGTTGAGTTCTGTGTAAAAACAGCCGGCGCGTTTTTGAATTTTTAGATGGTAGCCCCGGGCGCAATGTAGACATGGCCAGATTTGATCACCTCATCATGGCGCGCTTCCTGTACCTGAACCGTACATAAGCCTTGTAGTCGGGTGGCAAATGAGTGAGTAAAGCCGTTAGGCATGTGTTGGGCGATCACGATTCCAGGGCTGCTCTCAGGCAAGCATCTTAGTAACTTGGTGATGGCTTCCGTTCCACCCGTTGATGCACCAATAGCGATGAGCGCCTGTGACATTTGGCCATTAGCGAGAGTCAAGGGTTTTTGACGAATGGCAGTTCGTGCTGGAATGGTTTGGTTCGTTTTGAGTGCTGCCTGATGTGCGGCTTTAAACTGTGGTACAGCCTCTCGCAATTTTTTGATGACGTTTTTAGAAAACGAGTCAAAGTGTGTCGAGGATTGGGCAGCTAAAATTGGCTTTTGTATACAAGAGACAGCTCCTAGCTTGAGCGCCTGTTTGGCGAGCAGCGGGTTATTGGTGAAGAGCTGAGAAATAACGATCACTGGTGTAGGTCTTAGAGTCATGATTTTACCGAGAAACGCGAGACCGTTCATCCCAATTAATTCAATCGCAAGCGTGACGACATCGGGGTCTAGCTCCTTGATGAGTGCCCTAGCTTGATGGGCGTCGTGCGCGACACCGACGACGCTCATGTTTGTTTGACTGCCAATAATGGTTTTCAGGTATTGGCAGGTACCATAGTTTGAGTCTGTGATCAGTACTTTTAGCATCGTACTTATACTCGCCTGTATGCAGTTTGCTTGAGCAGCTTGAATGCGGTTTGCTCAGCAGGGCAGCTCTCTGAGTGCCCAAGGAATAGTAAGGCGTCTTTCGCTAAATAGTTGGCAAATTTAGTCAAAATAGAATACTGAGTGTCTCTATTGAAGTATATCAACACATTCCTGCAAAAAATGGCATGGAATTGTTTCTTCATTGGCCATTGATGCTCCATAAGGTTGAGTCGTTTGAAGTGAACGAGTGACTGTATTTCAGGCTTCACGGAGTACATCCTCGACGTCCTATCGAGTGAAAAAAATCGTTTTTGTTGCTCGTCAGAAACAGAGCTTAACGCCTCCAACGAGTAGTGCCCTCGTTTTGCCGAAGCAAGGACTTGAGTATTGAGATCTGTCGCCAATATTTTTACAGGCGGTTGATAGCTTTCAAAAGCCTCTGCCATGGTTATCGCAAGGCTGTAAGCTTCTTCACCTGTTGAGCACGCACTACACCAAATCCTGATAGGTTCGGTCATTCTATTGCCCACATAACGGTCGCGAACGTGTTGTTTGAGAAGATCGAAGTGGTACGGTTCGCGAAAAAAATAGGTCAAGTTGGTGGTGAGCGCATTGATAAAGTGTTCCCATTCACCATGCTCTTGATCGTTAAGTAAAGCAATATACTGAGCAAAACGGTTTAGCTGATGTGTCCTTAATCGCGCCACTAACCGATTGTAGACCAGCTTTTTTTTGTTGCTGTGAAGGTCTATGCCCACTCTTTTATAAATAAGAGAGGCGATCGCAGTAAAATCCTCATCGGTGTATTCAAAATGAGTATGTACAATCATCAAAACTCAGCCCAGTCTTCGTTGTCGCTGTTTGAGAGTAAACGGGGGCTAACGGCTCTTAAATGGTTCTCCCGAGGGGGAAGTTTCGACCCACCTGTGTCATCACTCGTATGTTGATCTCCGGTATCAAACACTGAAACATACAGCGCTAAGTTAGCAACTTGTTCTTCCAACGAACTGGCTGCCGCCGAGCCTTCTTCTACCAGCGCCGAGTTTTGCTGGGTAACATCATCAACCTCTAAAATCGCTTGGGTCACTTGATCGATCCCCGTGCTTTGTTCCACCGAGGCTTGGGTGATCTCTTCAATCAGCTGCGCTACATCCTGAATGGAATTAACCACACCAGAAATAGAATCACCCGCTTGGGAGGCTAGCTTTGAACCGGTTTCAATTTTATTCACTGAGGAGTTAATCAGGCTCTCTACCTCTTTGGCCGCAGCCGCAGAGCGCTGCGCTAAATTGCGAACTTCAGTCGCAACCACAGCAAAGCCACGCCCTTGTTCTCCCGCTCTCGCCGCTTCCACTGCTGCATTGAGAGCGAGAATATTGGTTTGGAAGGCAATGCTATCGATGACGGAGATGATATTCATGATCTCTCGTGAGCTGGTATGAATTTCCGACATATTTTCAACTACTTGCTTGACGACTTCGCCACCCTTGCGCGCATTGTCTGAGGTTTGTTTCGCGAGAAGGTTGGCCTGTTTGGAGTGCTCGGAGTTTTGTTTTACGGTAATCGTCAGCTCTTCCATGCTGGATGAGGTCACTTCGAGGCTGCGTGCTTGTTTTTCGGTGCGTTGTGCGAGATCGATATTGCCGATGGCAATCTCCTTGGTTGCCGTATTGATGGTGTCTGCAGAGACTTTTATGTGTTGAATCATCTCTTTGAGTTTACTGACGGTCAGGTTTGAGCTGGTTTTTAGTTCACCAAAAGCACCGGAGTAGTCTGCCTCAATTTGTGCGGTGAGATCCCCCTTGGCAAGTGCTGACAGCACGGAAACGATGTCAGCTAAGCTAACTTCACTTATCTCAAGTAGGCGATTCATGTTGCCACACAACATGGTGAAGAATGGGTTTTTGCCATTGAGATCCATGCGTTTGGTGAAGTCGCCATCAACGGCAGAGGCGATCACGTGCTCAATTTCTTTCTCAACGGCGATCTCTGCGGTGCGATCCGACCATTCAGTGACATAACCAATTTGCTGGCCTGTCGCGTCGATGACGGGGTTACTGACGATGCGGAAAATTCGGCCATCAATATCCACTTCCTGCACCTGCTCTTTGTTTGCCGCAATTTGCTCGTGCTCGAACTCACCGGGCAAGTTGGGTTGATGAGGCGGAGGGCATAGTCCTGGGATATTTAGGTCTTTGATTTTGGTGCCAACGAGCTGAGATGGATCAAAGTCAGGTGACAATGTCTGGAATTCACTCTCTGCTTGCTCAAACATACTGACGATTGCGGGATTCACGTAGATGATAGTATGGTCACTGTCCTCAATCATCATGTTAGTGCTGACATTATCTAGTGCGATCTTGACCCGAGTGGCAGAGATAGCTTTCTGGCGAACGGTCTCCATGTTGTAAGCCAGTTGAACTTTCATTACCTTGAGCGACTGCAAAACATCACCAATTTCATCGTTGTTTTTCACGTCGACTTCAAACAGATAGTCTTGTTTTACTAAACGTTTGAAGTAGCGTCGGATGTCATGTAAACGGTGGCTTATATCTTGACTAAACATAAAGGCAAACACGACGTAAGTGATGATAAATAGAAAGGTGAGGATTGAAGGCATGGCGACCTCAAGCCAGAATACTTGGTCACTTTTTTGGAGTATGTTGGCTGATTGACGGCGGTTTTCGGTAATCAGTGCTTGGAGGTTGTCTCGATAGTTTGCGATTTCAGACATTGCCAGAGAAACGCGCGTTCGGAAGAGTTCACTATCTTGAAGCGCAGCATCACCAGAAAGTACCGTGTTGGTGATTTCTGGCAAGATAGTCGTGGCGAGCTGAGTGCTTTGGTTTGCGATTAGACGATACTGTTCAACAGTTGAAGCGTGTTCGGTATCGAATTTTTCGATCAGCGTTGTACTGATCTGTTCAAGTTTGGTGCTGTTTTGCTTGAACTGCTGGGTTGTGGTCGCCCGCTGCTCTGAGTCGTTTGGAGACAACAACGATTGCAGTAAAAATTGATTCTCAATCCAAATCTTATCTATGCTGTGAAGTCGACTGTAGGACTCTATATGATTGTTATAGAGATGCTCGACCGCTTCCTTTTCGCTGTAGGTGCCGTGAATACCAATGCCCAGAACGGTAAGTAATGTGAACGTTGCTACTGAGACTAAGCCAAACAAGCGTTGCTTGATGGTAAAAGCGTGCAGCGGTTGGTGCGACGATTTTTCACTACCTTGCCACTTCGTATCGAGTGGTCACCTTGCTCTCCTTCTTTAAACTTTGCATATTGTGTTTTGACTTTGTCGAGTGCAGCTTTGTCGGGAATAGAGCGAATTGACATGTAACCAAGTTGAGTACCATCTTTATACAAGGGGGTTATGTCGGACTTAACCCAGAAAAATCCGCCGTTTTTTCGTTTGTTTTTAATGAGCCCAGACCAACAATTACCGGCTTTGATTTCTCGCCAAAGATCTTCAAACAGCTCTTTCGGCATATCGGGATGGCGAACAATGTTGTGAGGGCTACCAATTAACTCCTCTCTTGTGAATCCACTGACGCGTACAAAGTTATCATCCACTGAGGTAATGGTGCCGGACATGTCTGTGGTTGAAACCAGTATCTCGTTTTCTTGGAGAAGGTATTCTAGGTCGTTGTTACTCATGGGCAAACCTCACTGATTATCCTGGACAAGGGAAGCATCGCTATCGAGCTGTTCAAATAGCGCCATGTCGCGGCTAGTCATCAGCTTTTGGATGTGAACTAAAATAAGCATGAGCTCGTTTTGCGTTGCGAGCCCTTGGATATATTTCGTGTCTAGCGCACCGGCGAAGTCGGGGGCGGGTTGTATGTTATCTGCATCAATATCAACAACATCGGCGACGCTATCGACAACAATTCCGACAATGCGCTCGCCAATATTGAGAATTATGACGATAGTCATGTCGTGATAGCACACGTCTTCAAGTTGAAACTTTATTCGCATATCTACAATGGGTATTACTACACCTCGGAGGTTCATCACACCTTTGATGTAGGGAGGCATATTGGCGATGGAAGTCACTTGGGTGTACGTGATGATTTCTTGAACGGTAAGAATATCAATCCCGTAATACTCCTTTCCGAGCCAAAATGTGAGATAGCCTTTTGCATCGGGTTGGTTGTCATCGTTGGAGGAACTGTTCACTATTTTCTCTCCTATTCCCAAAAGATTGCCTCGTTTCATTGGACTAAAATCGCCGTGATTGATCGATTTTTGAACAATTAACTGACATATTTGAAAATAGTCTAGGAAATAGTTGGCCTATACCCACAAAGAGTTGCTAATGACAATTACTGCCTATGCAGAGTGTCTGACTGGCGAACCAAATCCGCCACGTCGAGAATGAGAGACACTCGTCCGTCTCCCATGATGGTAGCGCCAGAAACGCAGGGTATTTTTCGGAAATTGTGTTCGAGGTTTTTGACCACTACTTGCTGCTGCCCGAGCAAGCTGTCGACAAATAAGGCAATAGTTTTACTGCCATGTTCGATCAACACCATGATGCCATCCCTAAGGTCGGTGATGTCAGTGTCTAAGTTGAAGAAGTTGTGCAACCGGAGTACTGGAATGTAGTCTTCATGTACTTTTATCATGGTTTCGCCACTGTTCAGTCTTTTGAGACTGTGCTCTTTGGCTTGCAGTGATTCGACAATATTGGAGAGCGGGATAATGTAGACATGATCACCGACATTGATCGACATCCCTTCAAGTATTGCAAGGGTCAATGGCAGTCGGATTGACATACGTGTTCCAGTCCCAAGGTTGGACTTAACTTCCACAGAGCCGCCCATGCTGGCTATATTACGTTTTACAACATCCATACCCACGCCGCGCCCAGAGACCTCAGTGACCTGCTCGGCAGTGGAGAACCCGGCTGAAAAAATTAACTGAAATATGTCTTGTTCACTTATGTTCTGAGGCAGTGTCAGCCCGTTGTTTTTGGCTTTGTCGAGGATTTTTTGTGGATCAATGCCGGCACCGTCATCATCAACATGAACAATCACATCTCCACCGCGATATACAGCGGACAAGGTAATCGTGCCATAGGGAGGTTTGTTGAGTTTGGCTCTTTGCTCTGGCGACTCGATGCCGTGGTCAATGCTATTGCGAACCAAATGGGTGAGCGGATCGACCAACATTTCGAGCAGTCCCTTGTCGAGCTGTGTTTGCTCACCTTCAATGTTAAGTCGTATCTGCTTATTCAGGGCGTGGGAAAGATCTCTTACGATACGTGGAAAACGACCAAATACGGTGCCAATGGGCATCATGCGTACTGACATGACGGTGGCTTGAAGATCTCTGGTGTTTGCCTCCAACTGGCTGAGTCTGCCGGCGAGCAGTTCATTGCTGTTTAGCCCTAAATCGAAGGTCAGCTTTTGCAACATAGATTGAGTAATGATGAGCTCACCCACTTGGTTGATGAGCTGATCGACTTTTTGCGTGCTCACGCGAATTGAGGCTGACTCCAGAGATTTGGTCGCGTGGATTACGCGTTGGTTGCTGTCGGTTTTTTTCGGCTGTGATGAGGACGTAGGGGAAAGTGCTGGCTCAGGATTAGGGAGTATTTTGCCGCGCCATTGGTTTATTTTTTTCTCCACCAGCCCGGCTTTCATTGGCTTTAACAGGTAATCATCCATTCCTGTTTCTATACATCTTTGCTGCTCTTCATCTCCCGTCATTGCGGTCATGGCGATAATAGTTACGCTCTTGTGTGTCTCTCCCGCCGCGCCTTGTCGTATCTTTTCAGTCGCTTGATATCCATCCATAACCGGCATTTGGCAATCGAGGAGAATCAGTTGGAAAGGCTCGTCTTGCGAGGCCTTTAAGATCTCTAGTGCATGTTCGCCATTTTCTGCAACCTCTACGGAACGAAAGCCAATCTTGTTTAAAGTGAAACTGGCGACTTTTTGTATCACCTGACTGTCTTCAACCAACAGGACTTTGATGGTTGATTTTTCCGCAGCGGACAAGGGGGCGTTGGTGGAGAAAGGGGCGGCTTCTGAATTTGCTGGTGGAGTCTCTGGCGACACGGTTGCGCGCTGCAGCTCGTCACACAGAGTAGTGATTTGCGATTTGAATGACGCTGAGTCGTGATCGGTTTGATAGGAGCCTTTGAGGACGTCGAGCAAGTCACGGGCATTAAGCAGAGCATCAACCACGGCTTGGGTGAGGGTAATTTGATGATTGCGTAACTTATCGAGCAAGTTCTCGAGAACGTGGCTGACGTGAGTAATATCGTCAAAACCAAAAATACCGGAGCCACCTTTTATCGAGTGAACGGCTCTAAAAATAGCGTTGAGTTTATCCGCCAGGTCAGACTCGTCATCATTTTGGTTCATTTCAAGTAACAGGGATTCCATCTCTTCAAGATGTTCCGCCATTTCTTCAAAGAAAATGAGTTCGAATTGTTGGTTAGATTCCGACATCGCACATTGCTTCCTGCATTCTGAGAGTCTGTGAGCGTTCAAAACAGTGATGAACAGTCTTCAGCAAAAAGGAAAAAGGTTACATATCAGTATGGTTGGCAATAGGGAGATGTTCAATTGCGTTCATTATCAAGGGGTAGGCGAGGGCGTTGGAGTTACGCTAGTATGGCGGCAAAATGGAGGCAATTGAGCGCGCCAACTAAGAGAGTACGACGCGCAGAATCTATGTGTTGGTCAACTTACCCAAGCAGGATGGAAGTTTCCAATACGTGCTGAGCATTGTCCAGAAGCTGTGGATATTTGGTCATCAATTGTTTGTATTTGTCATCGATGGACTCAAGAGCACGCATCGCTCCAAACATTTCCACCGTTTGCTCTGGCTGCAGGCTGAGAAGCGCTTTCAAACCGTCTAGGGAAATGTGGTTTGCTGATTCGACTTTAGCGATCGCACCGTCGATCATTTCGAGGGTAATGTGAGAGTGGTTATTGTTCATTATCAGGCTTTTATATTAAGAGCGATGTGAGATCTTAATGATCTCAAGATTTCGTGTTGCGAGATGTTAATCTTGTTGCACGCGTTTTACCTTGATTCGGATCATGGACAGCTTAATCATCAAACAACAAATTGATCGCAACGCCCATCATAACAAGACCTACTATCGGTCCCATTACACCCATTGGTGCTCGTTCTATATAGGTAAGTTCTCCGCAATCATCAACCCCCATTCTGGTGAAGGTGGCTTAGCACCGAGACCAATGAAGCTAAGCGCAGTCAGACTCAAGGTAATGACTGGCAGTCTTAGCAATGCGTGTCTGAGTAGTGGTGGCAGAACGTAAGGTAAAATGTAATGTCTTAGCACTTTTACGCGCCCTGTTCCCCAAATGGGTGCTAAGTGAGTGTAGGGCTGTGCTTTGGCTTCATTAATAAGGCTTGAACAATGTGCCGCTAGCGGTGCCCAAGACACAAAGACGATGGCGATCATGGCGCTACTCGGATGCATCCCGGTCAACCCCGCAACCAGCAGACCCGCAATGATGTACGGTACACCTTTGGTAATCTCGATAAGGCCTTGGCTAATACGGGTGTTGAAGCCCAATAGAATACCAACGAGTAGGCTCAGTAAAGTGGCAATGAAGCCTTCTCTGAAGGTCGATAACATGCCTGCGCCAATGCGCGCCATTAAGTCTCTTCCGATACCATCGGCACCGAGTGGCGCTTCAAGGCTCGGCGCGGCTAGCCTGACGTATTGACTGGTAAAAGGGTCAGCAACCAGTGACCAGCCGACGACAAGGATCAACACCGCAAAAATTGAGTAGGCAGTAATGCGTTTTCCTTTACTCGAAGTAAACGAGAACGTTGAGTGGCTACTGATTAATTTTCCGCTCTTTAAGCTGTGCCCAAGAAGCCATTGCTGGATGAGCAGGCCGATACTGCTAATAAATATCGAGATCAATAGTAGAACTAAAAGCCCACCTTGTAGCATCGGTAAATCTTGTGCTTTTGCCGCCCCAAGAATCAGCCGGCCAATGCCTGGAATTGAGAAAATCTGTTCAACCGCAACCGCCCCGCCAGTCAAACCAATCATGATCATTGAAATCTGAGGGATCAGGCTGCTTATGGCTCGCTTGATCGCAAACCGTAAGATTTGGTTAGGGCTTACATTCGCGCTCAACCAAGTAATAACCCAAGGTTCACTGAGTACCCGTTGTAAGCTGTCTCTAAGCAATCGACTAAACAATCCGCTTGCCGGCAGTGCTAATGCGAAGCTAGGTAGCCAAACGTGTTGCCAGCCTTGCCATCCATAAGGCGGGAAAAGACCTAACCAAATAGATAAAATAAGGATCAGCACTGAGGCCACTACATACTCTGGTAGCGATATCAGCACCGTACTTAAACTGTTGTGAGTTTGAGCGAGTTTGTTCGCTTTCCATCGATAGAGCGTGTGCAGCAATCCTAGGCCGCACAGTAAAAACGTCAGCCCGAGTGCGAGTGACATTAGGAAGAGTGAGGTAGACAATGTCTGCTGAATGCCCTCTGAGACTGACGTGCCATCAATCCAAGACACACCTAAATCACCTCGAAGGGCGTCACTCAACCAATCGAGTAGTCTTTCTGTGGCCGAGCGGTCGAGTTGAAGATCTTCTCGGACCGCTGCAAGCGCTTCGGGCGTTAGCATATGTTGCTGACCAGCACGTGCTCGAAGGATAGATTGGCTTGGGTCGATGCCAGCAATATCTGGCATTAGACCAACAAGGATGACAACGACAATCAGCGACGCCAAACGCGATAGCCATGGGGCGACCGCGTTTAACGATAATTTAGGTGCACCAGCAGACATCATTAGGATTAGTTAACCTTTGTTTTAGCGTTGATTAGGCGACGCTCACTTGGGTCACGGACTGCATCCGTTACACGCTCACTTTCACCTTGAACCACACGCTCATGAAGCAGCGGGATCGCAGCGAATTCACCAAGAATTTTTTGCTCGGCTGCAATGATCGCCTTTTGACGCTGTTCACCAAGAGGCTGAAGGTCTGCGTGAGTCAGTGCCTCATCGACGGTTTTAGAACAAAACTGACCTAGGTTGAATGAACCCTTACAGCCAAAGTCACTTTGCATGTAAGCCACTGGGTCACCCGAGTCTAGTACAGTTGCACGTGACAGGATGAAGGCATCGAATTTGCCAGACAGTGCATCGTTTTCGATTTGCGCGTACTCACGGATATCAAGCTCTACTTGGAAGCCCGCGGCTTCTAGTTGTTGCTTCAGCAGGGCAGCCACTTCTGGCAGCTCTGCACGGTCGGTAAAGGTACCGATAACGATTTTCTCGCCGTTGGCTTTTTTACCTTCTTCTAGAGTTGCTGCTTCTGGACGGATTGGTGAAGCCCAAGTAAGAGCGGGACCCAGTAGACCTTCTGCGATATCAGCATGGTTTTCGTAAACGGTACGGATGATCTGCTCGCGATCAACGGCAGACGCCGCTACTTTACGAAGCTCAAGCTGACTGAATACCTCAGACTTGTTGTTCAGATAAAGAGTGTTGGTGCGCGGCATAGCAACTTCGTGGAGTAGGTTTTCATCCAGTGTCGCGATTTGAGAAACAGGCACGGCTTCCACTACGTCTGCAGTACCAGTGCGAAGTGCGGCTGCGCGAGCGAAGCCGTTTGGTACGTATTCCGCAATAACCGTTTCAATTTTGGCTTTCTCGCCCCAGTAATCATCGAAGCGCTCGAGTTTTGCGCTGGTGGTACCGTTAATTTCTACTAGCTCGAATGGGCCGGTGCCCGTACCCGTTGGGACAACACGGCCATTATCTTGGTAGGCACTGCTCGCTAGGATAGCTAACTGAGGGCTAGATAAACGACTTGGAAGCAGTGGGTCGTTGAAGGTTGTTTTAATTTCAACATGGTTTGCATCTAACGCAGTCACTTCAAGGTCAATACCATCTAGAATGCGTGGTTTTGGCGCGGCATCGAGTGCTTTTTGAAGTGAGTTTACGACCGCATTGGCATCCAGCATTGAACCGTCATGGAATTTAACGCCTTCACGAATCGTGAAGTGCCAAGTCAAAGGATCAATCTGTTCCCAAGACGTTGCAAGCATTGGCTCTGCTTCTGATTTTGGCGTTAGGTTGATAAGCGTTTCCGCTGTGCTCCAACGAGAGAGCTTGAAAGCATCGTCTGAAAGTGGCGATAGGCCTGTGCGCGGAGGCTGCATCATAGCCACACGAATCTCAGATTTTACCGCTGTGTCGGTTGCCGTATTTTGAGCTTCTTGTTTAGAATCGAAACAGCCTGTCAATGGCAAAGCGAAAGCAAGCGCACAGGCTAATTTAATGGAATGGAAACGCATGGTGAGTGTTCTCTATAGTAATTGTGAGTTGGGTTTATTTTTATTAATCGCTGAGGAAAGCGATTGGGCGTGGATTAACGCCTTGGTTGTTGGGTGAGTAGGGGTGTTCATAATGCGCTTTGCGTCATCATGCTCCACTACTTGACCACGGTCTAAGACCATAATGTCATCACACAACGCATTGGCTGCGCCTAGGTCGTGCGTAACTAAAATGAGTTTTAATTTTCTTTGCTGCTTGAGCGTGTTGAGCAGGTCAATAAGTCGCTGGCGGTTTACAGGATCAAGGCTGCTGGTTGGTTCATCGGAAACCAGTAGTTCGGGCTCGACTATAAGTGCTCGTGCAATGGCGACGCGCTGTGCCTGACCGGTGGAAAGTTGGCTTGGCGTGAGAGTCAAAAGTTCATGTCGAAGACCCACTTCTTCCAGTGCTCTTCTTGCTTTTTGTTGATGGTTGCCTTTAATTCCTAGACTTTCCAGCGGCTCAACTAAGATTTGTGCGACGGTGTAATAAGGGTTCAGACTGGTATGCGGCTCTTGTGGAATCAGTTGGATCTGCTTACATAGTTCAAGGCGCTCTTTATTCGAGGCGATTGGCAGGGTGTGTCCCAATACATTGATGTTCCCTTCTTGTGGCGCTCGCAGTCCAAACAAGAGCTCAATCATGGTAGATTTACCTGCGCCAGAAGGCCCGACTATGGCGACGCTGCGATCGGCAACCTTGAGTGACACCTTTTCTAGTGCTCTAAAGGGTTTGCCACCCAGCCATTTGGGCAGTGAGTAGTGGTGTACGCTAACGCAATTAAACTCGATACCTGAGGTCATCGTATTTTCAGACGAGCTTGTAGACTCTAAAGTATGGACTTGCATTACATAAGCCCTCTTAGAGATTGACAGAAATCATGAGTACTGCACTCTAGGGCATGTCGTGGCTCGCCGTAAGCAATCACGCGACCTTCATCAATAACCACCATTTTGTCGCAAGCAAGTGCACTATGGAGATCGTGTGTAATGAGAATGCCAGCCATGTTTGCCTCTCTCACACTTTCTCGAATCAAAGTCAGGATTTCTTGTTCAGTCACAGGATCCAGTGCACTCGTTGGTTCATCAGCAATCAGCAGGGAAGCTTTGCTTAGCAAACCAATCGCAATACAGACTCGTTGCCTTTGACCGCCAGAAAGTTGGCTTGGCAACAGCTTGAGGATTGCTGAAGGGTCAGAAAAACCTAGTCGTGTGAGTAAGGCTACGATGGTGTCTCGGTCGCCTGCTTTAGGCTTGGTTCGCCAACGGGTATGCGCTAGCGTCAGTTGAGCTTCAACTGTTACAAGCGGATTGAGCGCTTGGAGCGCATCTTGAAAAATAAATGCAGCGCGCTGCTCTGGTGGGCGTTCGATTAATGGCACATTGCATACGCTGACATTTGCTAAGAAGATGTCGCCAGAGACCGACAACGACTCCGGAGTAAACCCAGCAATCGCTTTGGACAGCATAGACTTACCAATACCAGAAGGTCCCATAACTGCCAGTATCTCGCCGGCAGCGATTTCAAACTGAATGTCTTGGAACAAGGTTCGTTCTTGCAACTGGATGGAAAGCTGATTAACGGTAAGGATTGGGGGATTCACGGAGTGGCTCTAATGACTTATGTTATAACGTAACAATGGTAACATTGACACCGTTCGATGAGAAGTGGGATCCCAAGCTGATTTTGTCTATTCTCAGCATCAAATAAGCGAACTGTTTAATTAAAAAGCGCTCTTAATGAACGCTTTTATCAATTTACTTAAGCCATTTCTTCTGTGGATGACTGGGAGGCAGCTCTAAACTCAATGCACTTCTCTTTTACTTGGACAATAAATGGATACAAGAAGCCAATGCGGCCACAGTAGAACAACGTAAAGGCGAGCCACAGACCGTGATTACCCCATAAATCGACACTCAATGCCTGAACAGCGATAAATACCATCAGAGTCGCAATGCTTGAGTCTCTTACCGGTCTTGTTGTTCCTGTTCCAGTAAAGATACCGTAAACCGTTAATCCAAAGCCTGCCACGAGGGGGAATACCAATAGCCACGGTGTCATTTGTTGGTACAAGTTGACGATCGAATCCAGGTTTGTGAACAGATAAACCCATTGCGCTTGAAATAGAGCAAGGACGATCGTGAGCAAAACTATCAAACCTGCTGTCCATTGGAAATTGAGGATCAAAACGCGTTCTAGCTTGATGGATTTTTCTCACCGACAGCTTTTCCAGCAAAGACACTCGATGCGTTTGCTACCCCGTCAAAAAGATAGCTGACGATGAATGTCATCTGCATCAAGATAGCGTTGGTCGCGAGTGTATCCGTACCAAGTTGAGCGCCCGTTCGTGCCATCATGTTGAAGAATGTTAGCAAACACACCGTGCGCAGCAGCAGGTCGGTGTTTGATGAAACTATGGTCGAAAGATCGCTTCTGGACATCTTGGAAGCTGTCATTAGTGATGACAACGATATTCCAGTCGTTCTCAAAACCAAGCTCATACCAATGGCGAACATCACAATTTGAGAGATCAAGCTTGCATAGGCAACCCCTGCTACACCAAGGTCAAAGTAGAGCACAAAAACGGCATCGAGTACGATGTTCAGAACGTTGCCAAAGACTTGGGTGTAGAGCGTCTCTTTCGCTTTCGCTTGCCCCATCAGCCAGCCGATAACGGTGTAGTTGAGCAAAACAAAGGGAGCACCAAATATAAGAATTGAGAAGTAGATTTCTGCTTGTTGCGCTACATCTGCCTCGGGTTCAATGATCCAAAGAGCCCCCTGCCACAGCAAAGATTGCAATAGGATAAATATCAGTCCAACAGACGCTGCGAGCACAAATGGCCTCATCAGGCTGCTTGCCAGTAGGTTTTGATCACCTTTACCCAGTGCCATCGCACTTTGACCCGTCGTGCTGACACGAAAGAAGCCAAACAACCAATACAAGGTGTTCATAATCACCGTACCGACGGCGACCCCAGCGATAAGCTCTGCAACGCCGAGTTGGCCAATGACAGCAGTATCGACTGCCCCAAGCAGTGGTTGCGTGACAGTCGAGATAATGAAGGGCAGGGCAATCTTGTAATAGTCTTTGTGAGAGATAGTCATAGTAGAAAACAGAGCGTACAGCGGTGATAATGAGATTGATTTGCGATATTGAATGGTAGTGGTTTCTATGAACGGTGTCATTAAAAGAATTGTGGGGATTGGTCGAAAGGTTAAAAAATCAGCAAGCAGAATGCCGCCTAAGCGTTGGCATTAGGCGGTGTTTGCGATGGTACTCAATACGTTAGGGGCGAAATTAACCTTTAAACCAGTAGCCGCCCAAAAGTGGGTTGATTGACGTCACTTTTAGTGTATCGCCCTCTGTCTGAAGCGTTTGTGGCTCAACCATGGCCATTACATCTTGGTCAAAACAGAACCCTGCTTCAAACTTAACCTCGTTAGCCCCCATTTTTTGCCCAGCTTGCATACAGTTTGCTAGCTCGACATAGATCTGCTCACCAGATTGAACAATCTTGAACGTGGCATCTTCTGAGTTACGATAGGTACCGCTTAGATCCTCTATAGCGATCCAGTCGCTAGGCGCACTAGTTCGTAACTCTATAGTGTTTTGTCCAGATTCACAGTGATAAACACCATTGAGCTGACATTGTATTTCACCCTGATTGAAGCTTAGCTTTCCTGACTGCTCACTGTAGTCACCGGTATAAACCGTTGATGACTCATTGGCATCAGTGATCGTTAGGTAAAATGCGCCTTCGTTGACTGTTAGCCCCAAATGCATGGGTTCCGACTCAATTAATTGGCTGCCAACATATTGACCTTGGTAAGCAGAAATAAAGTCACTTTGGCTCATTGCAGAGCTCGTATCTGAACTGTCATTACAGCCTGCTAACACCGCGGTCGCAGTACTCAGTAGTAATAGCTTTTTCATGCTAACTCCTTAAAACAGCTCGTTTAGCTTGTAGCGAACCCATTCTGACTTGGCTATCGAACCCTGAACGTTAGCTTGAATCGCACTGATGGTGACATAGCCTTGGCCAATAGCAATGCCTTCACTGTTTTCGGATTGATCGGCGTAGTTCGCGTCAGAGTCCATGCTGATACCCGCTTTATCTTTGTACATGCTTCTAGCCATCGCCATAGCCTCGTCCATCGACAGGCTTGGGTCATGTTTCATTAACTCGATAGCCACGTAGCCTATAAACATGTCGCTTGATGATAGATCGTCGGTAAACTTGACGATCATGTTGTCATGACCTGCATTCCATCCAACTTGAGTGTGTTTGAATCCGAGGTGGTTTGCTGGATTTTCAGGAATGTTAACGTTAAGGCCGGTGAACTTAGGCAACAAAGGAGCGCCGTCCGCTGTCTTTTCAACGAGCTGATCGAGAAGCTCAACAACGATGTTCGCCACGTCTTGTGCTTTGCTCGCTTCGCCATCGTAAGCGCTCACGGCAATCGCTGGGATACCACGTGCGATAGAGGCATTAGTAGCACCTAGCGTACCCGACATGTTGGTTGAGTAACCCACGTTATTGCCTTCATTTGGGCCAGAGATAACAAGATCAGGCTGTTTGCCCCAACGCTCCATCGCATAAACATCAATGCCATACAAAGCCGCCATTGTTGGCGTGCCTTCGGTGTAGTCTTCAAAAGCGACGGATGTATCTGTATCACCAACACAAACTTGGTCTTTGTCGAGTTGAGTTCGGTCAACCGACACCTCTTTCATAAAGTGGATAGCTCCACCTTTACCACTTTGCCCAGTGCATGGTGCGGACATGATGACGTCGTGGCCTGCTGCTTTTAGCGTTGTGTGAAGAGTCTGAATATTGGTCGTTGACCAGCTGTCATCGTTAGTCAAAACAATATTCAGTGCGTTTGCTTGAGCACTGATCCCTAAACCGATTGCCAATGTCAACGCAGCAAACTTGGTGTTCATAGTATTTCCCTTTGTGTGCTTGAAAAGTTGATAGTTAAGCTAGAAGGGATAGGTGACAGTTATGTTAAAACGAGATTTCTTCGTGATTAGAGATATCTCTAAATTTAAGTTGTTGTATCTATGGAGAAAATATTCTTATCGAGTTGATGTTGATAGCGTCCAGTTTTTGGGTCTCGGCTCTTATGGAACAGATAAGGTTTTGCTAGAGCCCCAAAATGCCCCAGCATTTCATCCTTAATTTTGTTTCTGTTTTGATCGAGCGTTTTTGCTTTCAGTCCGTGTTGTTCAAGTTCATTAATTGCTCTGGCATGGCCACCAAAACAGCGCATGATTTGCGCCAGTTCTCGGCCTTTTTCAATATCAGGTTTTGAACTAGAAGGATTAATGTAGGCCGGCAAATCGTCGATGCTCCGCTTTACATACCAGTAGTAATAGAAGAATGGTGTTTTGGACATTGCGAAGGTTTGTTCATCGATGGTGATCGTGCGTTTAGTTAAGTTGATGGTAAGCGATGACGCCTCCTTTGATGAAGAGATAGAAGGCTTTAGTTCACTGTCGGTTGCGGTGCTTTCTCCGGGTATCACACTAGGTTGATTCGGGGATTCTATATCGCTAGTTGCGCGGTCTTGCGCAGGTTTTCGTTCAGATGCTGTTCGCTGAGCTATGCAGTACATAAAAGTGGCGCTCATGACACTTATAACAATCATGAGTACTAACGAGAGAGCTGAGATTGGCGCGGTTACTCGCCAATCCATCGCGTACTGCTCATTGCCCAGTTTGAAGAGTAACTCTGCTGAATCCGCCGAGTTTGCTGAAGTTAGAGATATCTCTAAAACCTCAATGTGGCTAATAAGTGGGAGATTAAAGAGCGAAAGCAACTGAGCTGACTCAATCCAGCTTTTTATTGTTGACAGCGAATGCACTAACAGCTGATTGATATCATAGCTATTTACCAGAGCATCATTGAGAGCACTAGGAAGGTGCTCGGTGAGCAATGTTCGAATAACAAGATTTAGTGCGATATCATAGATATAAGTGAGACCAAATAGAGTCATCACACCAAAGCCGGTAGAGAGCAAGATTGCTTGGCGTTTTTTAGATAAAGAGAGAAACGTCATCATGATTGTTTTTCAGTGTTAATCACAGGGGTAACTTTTTAGCTTGTCATTATCCAGTAATTGGTTCATGACTGGGGATTGCTGCATTTTGGCAAGTAAAGATTGGCTAGTTTTGCACTTAATAGCTTTGGGAAGTGCGTTTGAAAGGTACCAACTGCCAGCTGAGGGAATAGTTTTAAGTTCGATCCGATTCTCACGTGGCCACTTTGAGAGTTCCGGCTCTATACCGATGGCAGGAATAAAGTCAACACGGCCAGAAAGGAACGCACTGACTAGGTCATTGCGGTGATGAAACCAACGAGTATTGTTGTTATCCAGTGTAATGCCTTTCTTTCTAAGCTCTATTTCAGGGATCAAGAATCCAGATTGGCTACGTTTATCGTCTAGCAGCCCTAAGCTTCGTTTATAGAAAGTCGCGGAAGACAGGTTCTGAAGTGGAATATGAGCATAAAGGTAGACAGTGTACGCGGGCAGAATCAATGCCTGTTCATAGAATGCCTGATGATCTGGAAGCAAGCCGTTAAGGACTCTTGGGCGGTTAAACAACATATCAAATTGCTGGGAAAGAATATCCTCGGAGTTGATGTGCTCTCGCGGCTTCCATGACAGCTCTACACGTGCATACTCATCGCCTGCAAGCACTGACTCACAAAAGTAACTCATCAGCTCATTGGCTTGCCAGTCAGTCGGGGTATAAATGCGAAACGTTTTGTCTCCGCTTGCGTTTGAGACCAGACAACTGAGCTGACTGAGATTGAGTGCCGAACTCGGAACGAGTGAAAATGGCATGAATAGCAAAGTGCAAGTCGATAACAGTGCGATGAATACCATCCATCGCACGGTTTGAATGCGGGCGTTTTTGAGCATAGTTCTTCCTTGATTATCAAAGAAGCGTACGCGATAAATGTTACGCTTGAGTGACTATGCTCGGTTGTAAGGTTTGGTGGTGGGTTAAATTTGTGAGATGGCCTGCTTAAGAGCGGTCTCGACTAAACCGATTTGCGTATGCGGCTCAATAAGATTGCATGTTGTACATTTTGCTTTACCGTCAATTTTATACTTTAAGCAGCAAGTTTCACGGCGAACAAACCATTTTTGGAAGCTTTTAAACTCTACTTTTTTGATCTCGTTGAGAGCGTGTCCACCGGGATGAATTTGCTCGCTTAGTGATTGAAACCATTGGTTCTGAACAATCAGGTTAGCCTTGGTTGACAGTGTATTAATCGGTTGATTGAACAGTTTTGAATAAGCCAAACCACATGAATAGAGTGCGTTGCCCCAAAACAGCTTTGCAGCGACCTTCTGAGATTTGAAGTGTGGCTGCATAGCTTCACCTAATCGTTTGATAACCTGAGCGAGTTTGCGATCGAGTTCATGATGGCAGGATAACTGCGTTGCATTGGCCACCGAAGGTAGTGCTGTTAGTGCGTAAATGGGAGTATTAGCTGCTATGGATATTTTAGACACGCGATGATCATCGTTTGTTTCAATGTGCAAATCACCAAAACTTAAGTCTGGTACACAGTTAAATCTCAGCCTTAAACCTACTAAAGAGGTAAACAGACAGGCGTTAAGTGTCTTTTGCCAAATTGGTGCTGCAAAGGCTGTTTTAGCTTGCATTAGGTCACTAAACTCGTCAATGGCCGTTGCAAATTGGTCTTCGAACCATATAGTCGCAGGTGTGCCAGCCGGTGCAGACTCTATAGCCAAGCGGAAAAATGCGTCGTGTTGATTTAAGGCAAGCTGCATGTCTTCAAGTGTTTGTGCCTCAACATCAAGTGTTGGATAAGTTTGCGCTAGAGTACTTTGAAAGTTGGCCATAGCCTCATTCAGATCAATGCTGCTGATATTTCCGTCTGAGCTCATTTTAGCCCTCTCTTACAAATGCTTTTGGCAAACAAAAAACGTTTCCGTCGATAACTTGCATCGACCCTTCTACTTTAAACACCGATCTCAGTGTTTCTTCAGTAAGTACATCTAATGGCTTACCTTGTTTGAGGATTTGACCTTTTTGCATTAACACAAGCTCATCGCAGAACTGCGCTGCTTGGCTAAGTTCATGGAGTACATACACAATAGTAAGTCCGCGTTCTTTATTGAGTCTTCGCAGTAGCTCAAGCAGCTCTAGCTGGTGGCCAAGATCGAGATAGCTAGTGGGTTCATCGAGCAGCAGCCATTTTGCTTCTTGGGCGAGACACATAGCAAGCCATACTCGCTGACGCTCACCACCTGACAATGTGCTCACCACACGTTGTTCGTAGCCAGCCAGTCCAACTGAATTGAGGGATTCAGAGACAACTTGCTTGTCTCTTTCGCTGTTGCCCTGATACCACTTTTTGTGCGCAACACGACCAAGAGCGACAAGCTGCTCGACCAACACACCCTCTGGTGCTACGGGGTGCTGTGGCAAAATGGCGATATGTTTGGCTAGCTGTTTTAGCTTCCAGTCACTTAGCGGCTTACCCAAAAAAGAAACGTCACCAGAGCGCGCTTTGATTGCGCCCGTCAACGTTTTCATCAGCGTACTTTTTCCGCAGCCATTGGGGCCAATAAATGAGGTGACTTTGCCTTCCTTCAGCTCAATATCTACACCATTTAATATCAGTGTGTTTTGATAGCCAGATATTAATGCTTTACCTACAAGTGTTGCGGTGCTCTGGTTCAATGAGTTCTCTTGTGCAGAACTAGATACGAGGGACTCTGACATTATGAGTTTCTCCTTAACAGAAACAGGAAGAACGGCACGCCGCATAAAGCAGTAATCACGCCTGCAGGGATCTCAGTTGGATACAGCAACGTTCTTGCGAGCCAATCGGAGCCAGCCAGAAAAACGCTACCTAGAAACATAGTAGTGAGCAGTGTGGGCAAGGGGGCATGGCCACTCAGCATTCTTGCCATGTGAGGAATGACAAGGCCAACAAAGCCGACGGGACCGACAGCAGAAACAGCAGGTGCAGTAATCAGTGCAGTGCCGATTAGAATCAACATTCTTAGCTGTGGCCCTTTGATGCCAACGCCACGAAGAACACTGTCGTCGTAGCGAACCCATTTTAACGGAACGAAGATAACCGCGACAAAAACGAGAGTGGTGATAAACCAAGGTAGTAGGTAACTAATCTGTTCCCAGCCGCGACCATAAAGTCCACCCGCCATCCATTGCAACGCCAGATCGGTTTTACCTTGCCCTATGGTAAAGATTAGCGCTGAGCTTATCGCGCCAATGATGGCAGTGATTGCTACACCGGTAAGCAAGGTTAGTGAAGTCCCTGCCATCTGACTGACCAATAGAATCGGAAGTGTTGCAACTAGACCTCCGAACATGGCAAATGCAATCAGTGCGGTTTCGGTATCAATGCCCCAATCAAACCAGCTAGGTAGCAGCAAGGCACAAACGGCACCGAGCGAAGCGCCAGCGTTGACACCCAATATGCCGCTGTCAGCAAGTGGGTTTTTCAGAGTGGTTTGCAAAAGATAACCAGACAGCGCCAGCATTAGTCCAGCCATTAGTGCAAGGAGTACACGTGGTACCGTGATAGACCAAAACGGGTGATAAGTACCATGTTGCCAAAATTCGTGACCTGCCTGCCAGTATGAATCAGGGGTAGTGATGATCATGGCTACGCTCACCAGGAGTAGGACAATCAATCCAGACTTTTTAATAAAGTGAGTCATGGTTACATCCTTGCTCGGTTGATGATTAGGTATAAAAACCATGGCGCACCCATCGTAGCAGTGAGCACACCAATAGGGATTTCCAATGGGGACAATAAAGTGCGAGACAGGTAATCCGCAATGGTCAGTAAGCTGGCGCCAATCAGTGCTGAAATGGCGATATTTCCTTTCAACATGCGTGCTATGTGAGGCGCGACTAAGCCGACAAATCCGACAGGGCCGAAAGCACCTACGCTTGCAGCCGTGAGGATCACAGCCAGCAGACCAAAGGCAAGCCGATATCGATTAATCTCCACGCCAACGCTTCGCGCGACAGTATCGTCAAGTAGTAAATACCCAAGCTGACGTTGGCAAATAACGAGTAAAATAGAGATTGGGACAAAGGCCATCATGAGCGGCCACAATACAGACCAATTTGCACCGGCATTACTGCCAGTAAGCCAGAAGAATAATGACTCACTATCTACTCGGTCAGAAAGCAAGATATAGGTGACAGCCGCTTGGCAGAAAGCACTCACAGATATCCCAGCCAGTGCTAAGCGAGCTGGCGTCACGCCTTGCTTCCAACTGATGGAAAGTGTGGTGATGCCGCCCATAAATCCACCGATGACGCCCCAAGCAATCATTGGCAATGGCTGCTCAAACATCATCGCAATTAACACTGCTAGTGATGCACCAGACATGACTCCCGTTAGGTTCGGGGAGGCGAGGGGGTTCTTCACAATGTCCTGCATTAAATGACCCGCAGTTGCGAGTGATGCACCACCGATAATAGCGACTAAAGTACGTGGCAGCCTAAGTTCCCAGAACACTAGGTATGCGTTTGATTCGCTAGGTTGAGTAATAAAGTTCCAGACATCAGCGACCGAAAATTGGTAGATACCATCAGTTAGTGACCACATCGTCGTACAGAAAAAACCTACAACAAAGATAAGTAGCTTCCAGTTGTTTGAGCGTGAGGTTTTCTGGTGGTGGGCCAAACTCAGTTCGGGAGACATAATGCCTCCTCTACACGCTCGAGAGTCGGTTCTGTGAACAGCTCTGGGTAGGTTTTATTGGCGATGTCCATCGCGACCCAAAGACGTGAGTAGGGACCTTCGGCTTCGCGCCAAGTCATATCAACGCTATAAACGCGTCGGTTCCTTACTGCTCGTAGGTTTTGCCACACTTTCGAATCGGTAAATTGTGGGTTCGCGGTTTTGTACATAAAGATGACATCTGGGTCGAGTTTGATCAGCCACTCCAAACCAACTTGTCCTGAGAAAGGCGTTTTTGCTGAATATGGGGAGGCGCCGTTAGCCGCCTCGATACCCAGTGCTTCCATCAGGGAAACAGCCATAAAATCAGAATAATAGGCTCTTGGCGTTACCCCTGCGCTGGTCAGAAACATTCCAGTGAGCGGTTTGCCTTTTTGATGCGTTGTTATCTTGTGGTGCATATCCTCTAGTGTGTGTAAGAAGCACTGATTTATTTGTTTCCCTTGCGCTGGTTTTCCAAGAGCGGCTGCACCGACCTCTACAGCTCTTAAACTGTCTTCCAATGTGATGAGATCGAAACCATAGGTGGGTGCGATTTCTGCATACCTTTGATAGTAGGGCGCGATCATTCGCTCTAAACCAAGAACGATTGTTGGATTCGCGTGATACAAGGCTTCAAAGCTGGTGCGAGAGCGTGAACCTAATGATCGCGCAGATTTTAGCGGTCTCAGATAACTTGGAAAGCCTTTAGGGTAGCTAGAGACAGCGACTGGCTGAATGCCTAGTGCCAAGGACAGCTCTGCGCCAAATGTAGAGATGCTTGCAACTCGTGGCTCGCTGACTTCGCTCATATTAATAGTCCTACCCCATCATCGATGAGTGCACTATTGGCAAAACAGGAAACGGAAATCGTCGCAACAAGAAGAGGAATGATTCGAAGGTGGTGATTAAAAAACATCCAGAACAAGAATGATTATCATTGATATTTACATTAATAAAGAAGCTGCTAGACTAGCACGCTTCTAATTCCCAGACAAATAATAATGAGACTCAATTGAGAGCAATAATCTCTGGGAATGTGTCGCGCATTTTTATAAACATCACAGGTAGTATTTTGAAAATTTCCAACCTAAGCCTAGCTATTGGCAGTGTGTTAGCTCTGGCTGCGCCTGCTCTTTATGCCGCAGAAACCGCAAACACAGATGAAACCATGGTCGTTACCGCGAGTCGTTCTCAGCAGAAACTGAGCGATGTGCCTCGTTCTGTCACGGTTATTGAAAAAGAGCAACTCAGCCGTGTGATGGATCAGAGCCGCAACATCAATGAAGCGTTGTCAATGCTAGTACCGGGTATGGGGACATCAGTACACGGTAACCTAAGTAGTAAAGGCCAAAACCAAATTCGTGGTCGCCGTGTTCTACTAATGATCGACGGCGTATCGCAAAACAACAGTTTCCTCGACTTTGGACAAGAGCTGTCTTCTATCGACCCACAAAATGTTGAGCGTATTGAAGTGATTCGTGGTGGTAGTGCGGTTTACGGCCTGGGTGCTCAAGGCGGTATCATTAACGTTATTACTAAGCGCCCAGAAGCTGGCGAAACTCAGTACCGCACAAAAGTAGGCACTAACTTCCAAGAGTTTGGTAGTGACTCGCTAAGCTGGAATGTATACCAAGAAGCACAAGGTGGTAACGACACTGACCAGTGGCGTATTGGCTTGGGTTATGACCAGCGTGGCGGTAGCTATGATGCAAGTGGTCATCGCCTACCGTCAATCAACAATGCTGACGATATGGATAACATCAATATAAACGGTGTTTGGAACCGTGATTTTGATGCAGAACGTTCGTTAACGTTTAACTTTGGTGTTCGACACCTTGAAGACAATGACGGTTGGTGTGCGACTGGTGGTAATGGCGTGGAAGGTAAGCCAGCGGAAGCGGTTCACTGTGGTGCGGGATACGGAAATAACGTAGTGGGCAAAACAACGGTTGGGCCGAATAACGTTAAGCGTACCTTCTCTAACTACCAGCTTCGCTACCAAGACATTGGTTTTGCTTGGGGTATGTTGGATGTAACGGGTTACTTAATGACTCAAGATACTGAAACCTATACGTTTGGCATGAAAGACAAACTGCCGGGTTCTCCAACTCAAGGTCAAACCCTCTACGGACATAACTCCACGGATTTTGACCGCTATGGTATGAAACTGAACATCTCAAGCATGGTGAGCTGGGCAGATATTACATGGGGTATGGATGTTGAGCAGCAGAGCTTCAAACAACCAAACAGCGTTGGTTACTACAATAATACACCGGATGTTGAACAGTTTGCTATTGCACCATTTAGCCAGTTTGCTAGCCAGGTAACTGACAACACCACGCTATCTTATGGTGTACGTTATGAGTATGTACGTCTGGGCGTCGATGACTTTATCGTAGGTAACACGCATAACAATGCTGGCAAAGCGGTGAAAGGCGGCAACCCTGACATTAGTGAGTTCCTAATTAACGTAGGTGCGACTCACTATCTAACAGACAACCATCAAGTGTTTGCATCTTTTGCACAGGGCATGTCGACCAATGAAGCGCTGCGTGCTATCCGTGCGGGCGACAGTGATAATGTTGAAGGTGCAATTCAACCGATTAAAACGGACAACTACGAGGTGGGTTTCCGTGGTGTAGTGGGTCTTGCCGATTACTCGCTAGCCGGGTTCTACAGCTCATCAGATCTAGGTTCAACACTTAACTATGATGAAACAAACAATCGTTTGGAAAGCACACGTGCACCTGAACGCGTTTGGGGTGTGGAGGCGACCCTAGGCTTTGACATCTTACCGAACCTTCGTAATGACAACACCGTCTCTTGGCAAGAGGGTGAACGTAAACTTGATGGTGACAACTACTGGCAGCCGCTCGACGGTACTCGCATCGCACCGATTAAAGTAACCTCTAGTTTCATTTACGACACGCAAGATTACGGCCGCTATAACTTAAACATGTTGTACTCAGGGGCACGTGATAAGTCGGATGAGATCACTGATGGCGCAGGTTATGCAGTACAAAGCTTCTTCCTAATGAACATGGGCGCGTACTATGACCTGCCAGTTGGTACGATCAACGTGGCTTTAGAAAACCTTCTTAACGACAAGTACATGACGCCATACGCACAAGCAGAGCGTAACAACTCTCGTTACTACTTCGCGCCAGGTCGTCGTATTTACCTAGGCTATGAAGTGAAATACTAGCTAGCTAAGCTATCTAACATAACGAAGAACTAATATAACAAAGGCGCCGATATCAGCGCCTTTGTTTTATATGAAAGCTCAGCAGTTATTTTCCGCCTTTTGACTTATTGCGGATTGCACGCATCATCTTAAGACGACGCTCGGCAGAGCTTTGCTCTTGTTGAGGGTTGTTCTTACGACCTTGGCGATCTTTATAAGCCGGTTTGCTGTGCATCTTAGTCAGCAGGGCATCACGGCTTTTTGGCTCGTAGCCGGCAAGTTGGATGCGCTTAATACGCTGCTGGATAAGGTTTTCAACTTGTACCAGCGTCAACTCTTCGTCGCGACTTACAAAAGAAACAGCATGGCCTTGTTGTCCAGCACGACCGGTACGACCAATGCGGTGGACGTAATCTTCTGCAAGGAATGGCATGTCGTAGTTCACAACGTGCGGTAGACCTTGGATATCAAGACCGCGCGCTGCCACTTCTGTCGCGACCATGACACGGGCTTTGCCCGACTTAAACTCTTCGAGTGCGCGGCGGCGTGAGCTTTGTGCCTTATCGCCGTGGCAAAGAACCGCCTTGATGCCATCAAGCTTAAGCTCTTTAACGACTTCGTTTGCGGTTTCTTTGTAGTTTACAAATACCAAAACTTGCTGCCAGTTTTTACGGCCAATAAGCTCAGACAGTAGCTCTAGTTTGCGCTCTTCATCAACAGGATAAACCACGTGGAAAACCGTCGCGGCCGTTGAGTTTTCTTCGTTAACAATAACGCGTTTCGGTTTACGAAGAAGATCTTGTGCCAACGCGTTCATTTGCGCTGAAGAAGTCGCAGAGAACAGCATGGTTTGTGGGTGACCAGACACACCACTCATGATAGTACGAATAGCGCTAATAAAGCCCATGTCTAACATGCGGTCAGCTTCATCGAAAACCAGGAATTCAAGGTTTGCGAGGTTGAGATTACCCAGTTCAATGTGCTCAATTAGGCGGCCAGGTGTTGCGACCAATACATCAGTACCATTCTCAAGTTTACGCTCTTGAGAGGACATTTTCGCACCGCCGTAAACAGCCGTGACCGTAAGGTCGACATACTTAGTGTAGTCCGCAATGTTGTTCGCAATCTGATCGACGAGCTCGCGTGTTGGCGCCAGAATCAGTGCTCGAGTCGTTGCACGGCCAGCTTGCTTTGGTGTATCCAGCAATTGTTGGATGATTGGCAAAGAGAATGCAGCCGTTTTACCCGTTCCCGTTTGTGCATGAGCAAGGATATCGTGTCCGCGACGTGCATGAGGGATCGCCTGTTGCTGAACAGGGGTGAGTTTTTCATAGCCGCACTCAGTGAGGGCTTGTGCTAACTCTGGTGAAAAACCTTGTGATGAAAATGACATTCTATGTTCCTAAAAGCAGATGACCGTGTTCTCTTGACCACAACAAAGTAAGTTTAGAGCGTCATGGTCAAGATGGCCGCTGATTATAAGGGAAATCTCTTACTATGTGGCGACTAATTTCGGATCTTTTCATGATCGAGGGAATGAGCCTTGCTAATACCTAAGGGTATGTCTCAATTTTGCTACTTTAAACCTTGAGTATTAGTCTCAGCTGGGCTCTTACAACAAGGCTCCTATACTGATTCGAAAGTGAACTCGAATAGTGTCTAGTCAAGATGTCACAGATAACTAAGCTCGTCTTTGTTAACTATCTATAGATACAAGAGTTTTATCATCGGATAGGGGATGTCAGTGATGAAAGTTATTCACAATGGGCACTCGCTCCATCTAAAGCAGCAGCTAGAGCAGCATTTGGATAGCAGGGGTGAGAGTCACAAAGCTCAGGCGAACTTGAATAGCACGTCGCAACGACGATGTCCGGCATATCTTGATGACATCGTTCAACCTTTGCTCAATCACTGTAGCGATGGCCTTATCGTGATGGATAAAAGTGGCGAACTGGTGTGGTACTCGGATCACCTTGCTAGTTTGTTCGCACTTTCTAGCGATGTCGCCTTTGAGCAGCTCCTTTCCTCCTTACCTGCCCGATAGAAAAGTTTGTTCGAGATTACAGTGTCTCGGTTAAAAAATCGGATGGCTTTGGGGTACGAAATTTTGATTTGCGAACGCCAAGCTCTAGCTACAATTTGGCAAAAGGCTTAGTGGCTCGGGGAATGTGCGGGTTTGCCGCTTCCCATTAACCGTGGAAGGCGAGCTGTATGGCAGCGGCTTTATTGTTTCCGATGAAACCCAAACCATCGCTAATCGTCGTGACATTGATCTTGCGATGCAGGTTTTTAGTGAGGGAAATCAGGCCATCATCATCACCGATAATCAACACGTTATCACCTTTGTGAATCGAGCGTTTAGCGACATTTCCGGCTACCAATCTGCAGAGGTCATAGGCCAGCATGTGAGCCTGTTTTTTGACTCTGATGAAAAAAGCTATTTTGGTCGAGAACAGCTCAAACATCTTGCTCGGGATCACTACTGGGAAGGCGAGATCCATTCGATGTCAAAAGAAAGGGTGCGCTATCTTCAATGGGTAAACATCAGTGCATATCCGAAGCATGCGGATAATCCGAGTAATTATATTGTTGTCTTTCAAGATATTACAGAATCCAGACGCCGAGAAAAGCGTATTGAGAAACTTGCGTATTACGACACATTAACGGGTTGTGGCAACCGCCTAGCGATGCGAAAGTTCTCAAGTCAGCTGATTCAAAACAGTCGAAGTAAAGGCACTCCAAGTAGCTTTGCACTGCTGTTTATTGATATTGATGGTTTTAAGCTTATCAATGATACCTATGGCCACGATGCGGGAGACAAAATTCTTAAGTACCTCACGCGGCGAATTAATGGAATTACTCGTCGAAGTGACCGCTTGTTTCGTATTGGTGGTGATGAATTTATTTTGTTTTTAATCGATGCTGATACCAGTCTGACTCAAAGCAAAGCGCAGCAAGTGATCGATGTGGTTAAGCGTCCTTTTCAGCTTGATCGAAATGCCATTGCGACTTCCATTTCTGTCGGTATCGTGAACTACCCAGAAGATGGTCAAGAGTTAAATAGTTTACTCAAACACGCGGATGCCGCGATGTACAAAGCAAAAACCGTGGGTAAAGGGACATTTGAGTACTGTGATCCTGAGCTATTGAGCAAGTTTAGCCGCGAGTTTCGCATCAAGAAGCAGCTTTATACGGCACTCCAGAATCAGGAACTAGAGCTATACTTTATGCCGCAGATCTCGATGAGTACTGGAGAAGTAGTGAGTGTTGAGGCACTCATGCGTTGGACGAATAAGGAGTTTGGGCAACTTTCACCGGCAGAATTTATTCCTATCGCCGAGCGCAGTGGGATGATTCACCATTTTACCCGTTGGGTAATAGAAAACGTGACACAATCTTTAGACACCTTATCACAAGGTGGACTAAAGATGATCCCATGCTCAATTAATATCTCGCCAGCGGATTTTTCCAGCGCAACGTTTTTTAACTCATTGACTGAGTTGATAAAAAATAGTCACCCGCAATATATAACACTGGAGATCACGGAAACATTATTAGTTGAGGATAGAGAGGAAACATTAAATAAGTTACTGAAGTTAAAAGATATCGGTGTTAGTATTTCATTAGATGATTTTGGGACAGGCTTTTCTTCAATGAGCTATCTTACTGATTTCCCAATAGATGAGATTAAAATAGACAAAACCTTTGCCGATAATTTGCTGCAAAGTCAGCGTTCGCAGGATATTTATCATGCTCTGATTCAGCTCTCAAACTCCTTAGGCTGCCGATGCGTGGCTGAAGGTGTTGAAAATAATGAGCAATTTGAATGGCTTAAGAAAAATCGCTGTGATGTGTCGCAAGGCTTTCTGCACTATAAACCTATGCCATTGAGTGAGTTACAAAAGTTATTGAAGACTCGACATTAAATGCTTTTTATGGTTTTTGGCGTTTATTAGATAGTAAGAAAAATGAAACTGAGTGAATACTTAACCGATTTCACTAAGCAAAGTTGTTTATTTGGTTGTGGCAACTTATTGATGTTAAAAGCATTGGTTTTCGAGAGTGTATATATTTCACGATCGCATTCAAATAATGATGTAAAAATCGGTAAATACGATTCTATTCGCCGAAAAGTTAGGCTATTATTGGCAGCTTATTAGGGACAGTGACGTCCAGTAAATTAATTAAACTTAGCTTAACTTGTTGTAATAATGGTAAAAAGTATTTTTTCGCCGTTGTGGGTGTTGGCATTGACGGCCGTTGTACTGTTTTCCCACAACGCACGTAGCGAAGTAAAACTAGAATCAGGTACGATTAAACGTATATATAGCAGTGCACAACTCGACGGAGTGGTCGATTTTCAATTATTTAAGGATGCGTACCTTGCTTATGAGAACACCACCAACCGCAGTAAGTCGTTGTTGACCATCATCGATTATTCAAAACCATCGACGGAAAAACGCTTTTTTGTCATTGATATGGATAAGAAATCGTTAGTGTTTAACACTTATGTCTCTCATGGCGTCAATAGCGGTAAGAAAACAGCGACTAAGTTTTCAAATATTATTAATTCTCGCAAGACATCCTTAGGCACCTTTTTAACCGATTCGACTTACTACGGCTCGAACGGCTACTCTTTACGCTTGGATGGATTGACCAAAGGCGTGAATGATAATGCTCGCGAGCGCTACATCGTTGTCCATGGCGCAGATTACGCCAATGAGTCGTTTCTCAAACAAAACGGCTATCTAGGACGCAGTTGGGGTTGCCCAGCATTGCCAGAGCATTTGTCTCGACAAATCATCGACACGATTAAAGGCGGAAGCGTTATTTACGCGAGTGCTTAATAGGATAAATAGATTAGGTTGAATGGCTTAATTTATTGATTACTAACAAAAAAGGCTCACATATTTTTGTGAGCCTTTTTTGTATTTTGCGAATTAACTTGGTTTCGCTTTATTAGGGCGAGAGCGATTGGGTCTTGGTTTGCGAGACTTGTTCGCTGCTTGTTCACCACCACTATTTGGTTTGCACTTGAAATTGAACTTTCTCGGCTTGCGCGGCTTGTCTGAACCTTTATTTTCCTTTGAAGCTGCACCGTTGTTCTGCTTTTGCTGACTCTGTTTTTGCTGACCCTGTGCTTGCTGCGGCTTTGGTTTCTTCGGCTTCTTAGGCTTTTTCGCTTTGATTGGGCGAGTATCGAGTTTTGATTCCGGCAGTTCATGAACGGGTTTGAAGCCCTCAAGCTCATGCCTTGGCAGCAATTTACCAATCAAGCGCTCGATAGAAAACAGCTCTTTTGCTTCGTCAGCACAAACCAGTGAGTAAGCATTACCTGTTTCACCCGCGCGACCCGTGCGGCCGATACGGTGCACGTAGTCTTCAGAGACATTTGGCAAGTCAAAGTTGACTACTTGTGGCAATTGAGGGATGTCCAAACCGCGTGCGGCGATATCGGTCGCGACTAATACGCGGACTTCACCACTTTTAAAGTTAGCCAGCGCGGTCGTGCGAGCACTTTGGCTCTTGTTACCGTGTATCGCCAACGCCGTAATGTTTTGGCCTTCTAAATAACGTGCAAGACGGTTGGCACCATGCTTAGTTCGGCTAAATACCAGCACCTGCTTCCAGTTACCATCGTGAATAAGCTTGGCAAGCATAGCCGGCTTTTGCTTTTTGTCAGCAAGGTAAATGCTTTGCTCAACTAATGCTGTGGTTGAGTTTGGTGGCGTCACTGATACTTCTACCGGATCGTTAACAAGGCCTTTGGCTAGGTCACGGATCTCATTTGAGAAAGTGGCTGAAAACAGTAGATTCTGACGCTTTTCAGGCAGCAGGTCGAGAATCTTTTTGATGTCACGATAAAAGCCCATGTCCAGCATTCTATCGGCTTCATCGAGCACCAGTACTTCCAGTTGAGAAAATTTGATGGCGTTTTGCTGATACAAATCCAACAGGCGACCTGGTGTCGCTACCATGACATCGCAACCTTTGCGGAGCTTCATCATCTGTGGGTTAATTTTTACGCCACCGTATACACACTGAGAAGTCAGTGGTAGATGAACGCTGTATTTGAACACGCTCTCGTGAACCTGTGCCGCCAGCTCGCGGGTTGGCGTTAAAATCAGCGCTCGAATGTGGTTACTCTTGACGCGAGTACCATTATCGAGATTTTGAATCAGTGGTAGAGCAAAGCCTGCGGTTTTGCCTGTGCCCGTTTGAGCGGCGGCCATAACATCTCTGCCTTCAATAACGGCAGGAATAGCTTGCTCTTGAATGGGCGATGCTTTCTCGTAACCTAATTCTTTAATCGCGCGTAGAATAGGTTGGGAAAGACCTAAAGATTCAAAACTCATAGTGATACTCAGTTTAAGAAAAGAGGAGGGCAGATTGCCGTGACGTGCCGTAAACCCAAGGATAGGGCAAGGCGCGCTATTCTGCGTGGTTTTGTGATGAAGTTCAATACAATTTTGGTTGCATTATTTCAGCGATTTAGGCCTAAAGCAGTATTGAATTTACCTGCTAAGGTGTTTATATTGTCGCCGCCTTAGACAGGCACACCCTAAAATGCACACTCGCCATCCTGCCTCCATTGGTGCATTTATATTGGTGTTAGAACTTTCCCATGCAAACGACAATCCGTCCTTTAAATCGCTTTACCCGTGAATCGGGTGCGCTCATGAACCTGTCGGTTCCTATTATTCTTACTCAGCTTGCTACTCAGGCAATGGGTTTTGTTGATACCACTATGGCTGGTCAAGTCAGTGCTGCAGATCTTGCCGCGATTGCGCTGGGAGCAAGCCTGTGGATCCCGGTACTGCTTCTGCTACGCGGCGTTATAATGGCTTTAACGCCAGTGGTGGCGTTCCATCGCGGTGCTCGTGATTTCGATAGTATCTCTATCGAGTTCTTCCAAATGGTGTGGCTAGCACTCACTTCTAGTGCGTTGTTGATTGCCTATTTGGTCAGTGCAAAGCCGATCCTAGAATGGATCGGTGTAGCATCGGAAATCATCCTATTGCGAGTGATTACGCTTACGCATTAGCGTTTGGCGTACCGGGGATTGCGCTGTTTTATACCTTAAATGGCTTTTGTGAAGGTATGAACAACACCAAGGCGCCAATGATCATTTCCGTGATAGGCCTTTTGGTGAACATACCGGTCAACTATGTGCTTATTTACGGTAAGTTCGGCTTTCCTGAGCTGGGCGCTGTGGGCTGTGGCTGGGCGACCAGTTTGGTGTATTGGTTGATGTCAGCGCTGCTGTACTCATACATTCGCGGTCATCACCATTTCAAAACCATCATTCGCTTTAGCGATGCAAAACCTAGGCTTGCTGAAATCTTTAACCTATTAAAGCTAGGTTTGCCGATTGGGATGAACATTGCAGTGTGTGGCAGCATCTTCGCCGTGATTGCACTTTTGATTGGTCGTATTGGTGCCGAAAACGTTGCAGCAGCACAAATTGCGCTCAACATTTCGAGTATGACCTATGTGATTCCAATGAGTATCTCTTTTGGTATTACTATCCGTGTTGGTCACGCTCTAGGTGCAAAAGATGATGTTGGCGCAGTGGAGCGAAGCAAAATCGGTATCGTGGTCGCGGCGATGTTGTCACTGTGCTCGGTGGCGATGTTCTTGCTGTTCCCGGATTGGATTATTCGTCTCTATACCACCGACCCAGCAGTGAGCGCGACGGCGGCGACCTTGCTAGTATTCACCGCTATGTATCAATTTAGTGATGCGCTGCAGACCTCTGCAAATGGTGCACTGCGTGGTTATAAAGATACTAAGGTTCCGATGATTTTGGCGATTGCCTCTTATTGGGGTTTAGCTCTGCCGCTCGGTGTGGTGCTCGGGCTTACTGATCATATAGTGCCTGCTATGGGCGAAAAAGGCTTTTGGGTGGGCATTTTAAGCGGGTTGACGGTTGCAGCCATATTAATGCTGCTGCGCTTGCGTTCAGTGATAAAACGTCGTGATGCGCAGTTGGCAAACGGTGCTTAAACCATTTTTTGATTGAAAACGGGCGCGATAAAGTGATTTATCGCGCCCGTTTTGTTTATAAATATGTTCCAATTACAATGTCAACTGACCTTGCTCATAGGTCAAACCCTTCTCCACATCACTCCCAAGTAGCACCGGGCCATCTAAGTCAACCACTTCAGCATTGGTCGCTATTGGTAATGCCGCTTTCATGGCCAGTGATGAACCCAGCATACAGCCACACATAATACTGAGCCCTGCGGTACGAGCCTCTTTCTCTAGCGCCAGTGCTTCGGTAAGGCCGCCGGTTTTATCGAGTTTAATATTGATCATTTCGTAACAATCAACCAGGTCGGGAAGTTGCTCTCGGGTATGACAGCTCTCATCAGCGCACAAAGGAATAGGATGCTCCATCCCTTTGAGTAGATGGTCTTGGCCACTTGGCACGGGTTGTTCAATCATGGTGATATTGAACGGCTTGAGTGAAGCAAACAGTGCATTAAGGTCAAATTGAGCCCAAGCTTCATTTGCATCGACGATGATCTTTGCGCTTGGCGCTACAGCACGGATCGCCGCGATCTTCTCTACAACGGCTTGATCGTCAAGTTTTACTTTAAGCAGTGTTGCCCCTTGGCTCACATAGTCCTTCGCCTGCTCAGCCATGTCGGACAGTTCTGCTACCGACACCGTCATTGCTGTTTCTATACTTGGAGCGATACGAAATAGTGGGGAAGGAAAGTGACTGTCGGCAAGTTGAGCCTCGAGAGCCCACAATGCGCAATCCACGGCATTACGAGCAGCACCGGCTGGAAAAGATTGCAGCTAAGTCTTGCCTCATTTGGCGTCAGTAAAGTCAGCGTTTTAGCAAACTCCGTTACTTGACTGATGACAGAATCAACAGACTCACCATACCTGGGATAAGGTGTACATTCCCCTTCTGCTTCAAAGTCTTTATAGCGCACGGTGACACGAACTAACTCTGCATGTGTTCTCGTACCGCGAGAGATGCTAAACGGTCGTGCCAGTTTAATAGAGTGATGATGAGCGCGAATAGACAGCATGTGATGAGCTTCCTTACTGTGGTCAGGGTTAAAGTGAGCGAACACGATCTGCGATTGCATCGACACCGAATCGAACCGGGTCGGTGACGGGCATAGCGAACTCTTCGCTCCATTTTAGACACAGCGCTTTCGCTTCTTTGTCAGAAATGTTTGAGGTATTGAGACAAATGCCAACAAACTGCACCCATGGATTGGTGACTCGCGCTGCCATTAGGTTGGCCTCGATGGTCTGCTCAATGCTTGGCAGTGCCGCGTGAGGTAAATGGCGAATGTGCTCGCGTCCGACTTCATGGCACAGTACCAGCGCATCAGGTTGAGCACCATGGAGTAAACCTAAGCTTACACCAGCGAAAGAAGGATTAAACAGCGAGCCTTGGCCTTCAATAATGTCCCACTCATGTCCAGTAAAGCTTGGGCTAAGCCTTTCAACGGCGCCAGAAATAAAGTCTGCAACGACAGCATCGACCGAAATGCCCTGACCTTCTATTAGAATGCCGGTTTGACCTGTGGCTTTAAAGCGTGCTTGGCTGCCTTGTTCGACAAGGGCTTTCTCAATTGCGAGAGCGGAGAACATTTTGCCAACTGAACAATCTGTGCCGACGGTCAATAGACGTTTTCCTTGGCGCTTTTTGCCTGTGCCAACATCAAGCTGAGCATCGTAATGCCTAACGTCAAACAGTTGTATGGCGTTTTGGGCAGCAAGTGAAGCGAGCTCGGGAATACCACCAAGACGTTGATGCATGCCAGAGGCGATATCAAATCCAAGATGCGCCGCTTGTACCAGCGTTTCGACCCAACTTGGCGGGATGACACCACCGGCATTCGCTGTGCCAATAACCAGCGTTTTTCGCCCCCATTGCTTTGGCGTCTCCCAAGGACAATGGCTCAAGTCCGAGCGATACGGTTTGCTCAGTCAATCGCAACTCACCCAAGCAGGCGTCTGGTCGCCATTTAACGATGCCGCGTGCGGTTTTCGCTGCGAGAGGGTCGGTTACGTCCCCAAGGAAAAGCAGATAAGGCTGAGCAATGTTCATATCGTCCCTCATGAATCTTGTTAAGTGATGGGTAAATCTTAGGTATCAAGATAACGAGGACGAGGAGCACAATCGAATACTCTAATGTGTGCACCCTATAACATTAGGTTATGGGCTGGTGAGATCCGAAAGCGTTTCTAGGAACTGCCTGCTGGCAATAGACATGGGGTGAACATCACTGGTGAGAAGCGATACGGAACAATCAATATTGTCAGTTAAAGTAACACGAGCCAAATTGGGTTCAAGCGCGTATTGCTGCGCTGTCCAAGGATCGACAATGGCAATGCCGCTGCCAAGTTTTGCAAGCTCAGCACCGGCACTGTAGCTTCTGACGCGAAAGGTCGGCGCGAAGTCTTCCTTATGAGCGGCTATCGCATCATGTAAGCGCATGCCCAGTGGGTCGCGTTCATCAAGTGCAATTAGGCCGATGTCACTGCTCAGCAATGTTGAAAGTGACAGTGATGAGCGCACGGGGCTCAGCGCCTTATGATGCTCATGGCTAAGGAGTACGGTCATAGATTGCTGCAGTAAAAGGCGATGTGATATGCCCGCAGGAGTCTCGCGGCCAAACGTGATAGCAAGATCAAGTTCATTATCTAGCAGCGCCTGACATAGTTCGGCGTGATTCCCGGTGGTAAGATCAATAGAACACGCGTTTTCCTTGGCAAATTCAGACACTAAAGGGGTGAGCAGCTTAGTAGCTAGCACGGGAGGCGCACCAATACGGATATGTTGATGCCCCGCTTTGACTTTGTTGGTTAAGGTTTGGAAGTGACCAAGCTGGCGATAGATTTTTTCCACTTCAGGAAGCAGAGTCTGCGCTTCTTGTGTCGGAACGAGTCGTCCTTTAATGCGTTCAAACAGTGAAAAGCCAAGTTGGCTGTTCGGTGTGAGCCAATACGCGCGTTACATTGGGCTGGGAAACATGCAGATTTCTCGCAGCTCCCGATACCGTTCCGGCTTGCATGATGGCGTAGAAGACTTCCAATTGTCGAAGATTCACAGTGACTCCAATAGCGCTAACTCATCAACCGTCACTGTAAAACAAACAACAAAACGAAAAAAGGCTTGATCGCAGTTGATCAAGCCTATCTCTTTTTCTGTCTAATGGCTTTCACTATTAGCAAGTTGGCGCTAACTGAAATGAACCCAAAGAATGGAGCCCCATACCATCATAGCAAGACCGATGGCCAGAAATACTGCCGCTGAGCCGAGGTCTTTTGCACGTCCCGACAGTTCGTGACGCTCAAGACCAATACGGTCTACCACGGCTTCCACAGCAGAGTTCATCAGTTCAACAATCATGACAAAGATAACACTGCCCACGAGGGCGGCTTTAGCGAATAAAGAAACATCAAGTATAGCTGCGATGATGACGGCAAAGATCAGCGCTGCACATTCTTGACGAAATGCCGCTTCGTTTTTCCAAGCCGCAATGAGGCCGTACCAAGAGTAGCGAGCGGCGTAAATAACGCGCTTTATGCCAGTATTTTTTTGAATCTCAGTCATGGTTTAGTTCAACTTTAAAGTAAGTGCGTCGTTGCGACTGTTTTCGTGCTTATCATCAACTGCCTTGGAAATGTCGCCAATCGCCTGGAACTCTTCGTGAGTCCACACTGTTTTGTCTTTTAATGAGGACGGAAGTATATCAAACGATTGAATATTGTCAGCTTTTACCAATTGCAATTGCCCATACTGCTCAAGCTCAGCAAACTCAGATAAGCTCAACGGTGTGCCGTTAGAAACCACATTAGGAATTAAATCCAAACTAAAGTGATAATCACGCGTTTTCACTACCCATTTGTTTGGTAGACGTTTGCTGCTGTCCCACCAAATGCCATCGATCTCTTTAAGCTTTTCGATACTGGTGTCTTCATCTTGAGCGTCAAGCATCTTCAGGTGCCTACGGAAATACTCTGGCATCAGAACGACGAACGCATCTTGAGTAATGTCTGGGTTAACTCGCAAAATCTCATAGGCGATGAGTGCACCGAGCATGTTCGAGTAGAGATCTTCTGGCGAAAACGCCGATGGATACTCTTTAAAGCCACCAACAGAAACTAGACCGTACCACTGAGCAATTTCGTGCCATTGAGCGAGACGAAACGCGAGTAGTGCTGCTAGCTTAGCTTCATCGTGTTGTTTTGTGTCTAGCTGGTCTAGGTTGTTAAATACGATGCGACGGTCACGCAGTTCTGGTGTCAGGTTCACTTGATAGTTGTCGCTGTCGCGCTGCTTAAGAGAGCGATATAAATAGAAGGCAAAATCGGCGGTATCTCGAACGTGCGCGGTATCGATAAAGCCGCCTTTATTGGTGAAAATGAGTCCATTCACTTCGTCTGATGCGCCAAATAGGCTGCCGACAACACTGGCTGAGCCATCATTGAATACGTGCGCGTCGACATCTTCAGTATTAAGAACGTTCTTGATTGAGTAGAAAGGAACAGGGACGCTTCCTAGCTCTGCTTTAAGGCCAGTTCCAAAGGCGCAGCATGGTCTGATCCCTACTGGTACGGTCTCGGATTCTGCAAAGCTTGGCGCGGCAGTGGTAAGAGCAAGACTCAGTAGCAATAGTATTTTTTTCATAGGAGAACCAAATCAGTGAGTGGAACAAAAAAAAGCGCAAGATTGTGCAGTGTACGCACCTGCGGTTTGTCAAAAAAATGCAATAATTTGTCGTGAGGATAATAACCGTTTGAATAAATAGTATTTACCTTTTTCTGCCAACTCGCTAATCAAGGTTTGGTGGTTCTGATTGAACTTGGTTTCGCCCGTTCTGCTTTGCTCTGTATAAAGCAGCATCAGCGTTTTCCAATAATTGCTGCGTTGTCACCGGTTCTTCAACCAGCTGATGAGCAACGCCAACAGAAATCGATAGCACGTTGAACGGATTGTTTCCCGAATGTGGAATGTTGAGTGATAGGACTTCTTGACGCATTTTTTCCGCCAAGGTCAGGGCTTCATGAGCTGAGACATTGACCAGCAAGGCACAAAACTCCTCACCGCCAATACGTGCGACCATGTGACCACAGGGAACAAGCACTTGCTTTAAAGTGTTGGCCACATAACGCAGTGCAAAGTCGCCTTGAACATGACCGTAAAGGTCGTTGTATTGTTTGAAGTGATCGACATCAATCATCATGGTCGTAATGCTGCTGACATAAAGGCTATGTGTATGATGTTCAAGCTCGCTCATGAATGGACGGCGATTCGGCAACCCAGTTAGCTCATCAGTTTCTGCGGCGATGTGCAAACGTTGATTGGCTTCTATGAGTTCCTCTTGCAGTGCGGTCATTTCTTTTTGACTGCGCAGTCGCAGATGCATTTCGCTGACTGTGGTTGAAAGCCGACTTAAAATGGCGCGTTGCGTGTCACTCCAGTCGTGTGCGCCGCGGATGTTGGAGCAATAAGAAGGCCAAATATCGCTTTACCATCAATCAGGGGAAAAATGGCTACCGAATCGATTCCTAGCTTTTTCATCATGTTGTACTCAGAATCCGCTTGGGTCTTGAGCAGTTCTATGTCACTAATCACAATAGGCTCTAAAGAGAGCAGACGACGTTGTAGTAGTGCCATCGAGCCGATATTGAACCCCTCGAAGTAAGGGTTTTCACTACCATCTGCTCGCCAGGAATAGCGATAGTGAGCAATATTGTCGTCAATAGTGAGTACGCTGAGTCTATCGATGTCGAGCAAACGGCCTATGGGCTCAAATGCACGGTACATAACTGTCGCCATGTTGTCCTCGCTGCAGGTCAGAATATTGAGTGACATATCGGCGAGGATCTGGTGCAGCTTACTTTGGGTTTTGTAGGCTTTGGTTTGAATCTCGATACTCTGCTCGAGTTGATTCTGATGATGGAGCAGTTGTCGCTCTGTACGTCTTTGTGCCGCTATTGCTCGCCTTGAAGCGTTATTGAGGTTTTGCAGTGCCTTCGCAACGTAGGAGAGTTCATCTTGACGCTGAGTCAGACTGTTGGGCAACTTTAACTTACTCGACGTTTGAGGGTTGATGGTTTTCGATATCGCATAAAGCTCGTTAAGCGGTTTAGTGACGAGCGAGTAAACCACCACTACAACAATGGCGATAATCAACAAGGCTTCTAAGGTGTTTAAAAGAAACCCTAGTGCTAACCGAGATAATACTTCTTCTTGAATCTTTGAGTCGTCTATTTGATAGGACAAGGTACCGAGCATACGGCCATTGTAGCGCAGGTCATATTGGTGAGTTTGCACACTTAATGGCTCGGTAACATTGGCTTCGAGCATAGTGCCTTCGATTCCTTTCAGTTGTATGTTCTGAATACTGTCGTCTTTACTGATGCTGATCAGTAACTGCTCCAGTTGCCGCAAATCGAGATCCCAAAGCGCTTCTGAGATAGGAAAATAGAGCGAGCGTACCTGGCGTAGGGTGTTATTTTCGGCCTGCTCCATCTCTTGCTGGTAGTCGACATAGGCTTGGATGGCAATGTTCAATAGTGCTAAAAAGCCAGTCGCGACTAACATGATAGCGATAATTTTGTGCCTAAGCCTTTTCATAGGGAAGGCTATCACTTCATCACCTCACCTGAAGAGACCTCGTCTTTGGTGGTAAACGGTTTGATGGGGTTGGCTCGAATGTCAATACTGTGAAAATCTAACCGCTGCCAATCCTTGCTTTGCAGTATGTCGAACAATTTTGAGGGGTAGGGGATCGGACGAAACAAATTGTACTTGGTTCGCTGCGGCCAAGGTTGACCATGTAAGTAGTGGTGGATTTTAAGCAGCGAGAGGCCAACGGCGGTAAAATGACCGCCTGCTAGGGATGCGACCTCTCCTTGAGCTAATGCTTCTAACACTTGTTTGGAGGTGTTTATGGTGCCGACGAATATGTCATCACCAATTTTTGATTTGGTTTCTCTAATCGCGGCAATGGCGCCAAAGGCCATATGGTCATTGGCTGTCCAGATATAACGAATGTTGTCATGTCTTTTTAAAAGCACTTTGGTTTGTTCATAGGCTATCGTTTCTAACCAATCACCATATACGCGTTGCGCCACCGTGGTGTTGTCGTTTTGCATGACAAACGATGTAGCGCCTGCCTCCCTGTTTATTGATGCCGGAGTAGACTTGTCGCCAGAAATTATTAGAAAATCACCAGGTTGTTCATCGCCTTTAGTGAACAGTTCCTGAGCGCTAAGATAACCAATTTGGTAGTTGTCTGGAAACACGCCAGGCAACAGGCGCTGTGACCATTCGAGGCTTTGGGACAGCGCTCGTTTATCACGCGATGACAAGTCGTTGAGAGCGAAAGTGACTTTAGTGCTGGGTGATGTGATTGTTTCAAGGAGTGTCAATCCAATCCCCTTTTCGTTCACGAGTATGACAAAGTCTGGATAAGGACCGCGCTGCATTCTTTCGATGAGCTTTTGGCGGGTGAGTAGTCGGTCACGTTCACCATGGATGATCTCTAGCTGCAACCCTAAAGAATCTGCCGCCGCTTGTGCATAGAGGTCGACATCATGCCAAAAGCTTTCCTGCGCAAACCCAGGATTTACGAACAAAACTCGGCTATCAGCTTGATGTGGCGTATTTTCGCCTTCCGCTGCAATGGCTGTGCCAAATAATAAATAGTAGACGCAAAGCGCCCAAATCACTCTCATAACAACACTCCCTGTGTAGAGAAAATTATGGAAGTGATTTGTTAAAACGTCGAATAGTTGTGAGTAAAATCACATGAATGAGGCAGGCGTCTCAAATATAAAACATTGGATATTAGGGAAAAGTGAATAGGTGATAGGTAGTTTTGTGCGCATCTTTGAGAGATTAGAGGGTGCTGGGCACCCTCTATATACGCTTTGAAACATACGCTTTGAAATCTAGCTTAGTGGCTTAGCTTTATTAATGCGTTTAATCCAGGTTCTCGAAGGATGGAGCTTATTGAGCACATCGACCGGTAGTGGCAGTGGGTCGCCGCACATCTCGGATGCGAGCAGTTCAGCTAACAGTGGCGCTGAGCTGAGCCCACGAGAGCCAAGGCCTAATAGGCAGTAAAGCTCAGGGTACTGAGCTAATTGATGGAGCTGGCCGCCTTGCTCTTCATAATCTTTGCTGAGCGCCTCGAAATCGGCCACTTGGCCGACAAACGGCAAATGATCGCGGCTGACGGTACGGATCCCTTGGCGAGATTGATTGTCGCTGGTGTCGACTTCATTGACCCAGTCTACACTAGGTATGCACGCCTTGAGTTTGTTACCATTTTCTTGCTGAGCTATTGAATCAAAGTCGGTATCGATGTGCTTGCGATCGTAACTGGCGCCAATACAGTGCGTCATGGTGTTTGGGTTGTGAGGTGTCATATAACCGTCGTAACACAACACCGACTTCATCGCTTCGAGTGTTTGCGTGGTAGGAATGTGGCTTACTTGTCCTTTTACTGCAGTCAAATGCAGCGATTTGGTTTGAGCAAGATGGCTAAACTCGTGACCATTGGCAATAATGACGGCATCAAAATTTGAACCCTCTGCTAGGTTAGAACCGTTGAGTTGCCATTGACCGTTATCGACTTGCTCAATCGAGTCAATTTCAGCATTAAAATGCGCGCTAAGCTTACCGCTGTTTGCGTAGTAGCGGATAAGGCCTTGAGTCAATTCTGCCGGGCAAAGCCATCCACCTAAAGGGTAATGAACGCTAGCGTGCGGCGAGTCTACGCCAATCGCTTGGCTGGTTTGCTCGGCATCGAGCTGATGAATGAGCTCGTTCGGGAACTTGCCTTCAAGCATACGTTTAAGCTTTTGCTCTGACTTCTCATCCCACATGAGCTGCGTAACGCCGCACCAATCATGGTCAAAATCAAACTGGTTTGCCGCTTTGTTCGACGAATTGTCTCGCATATAAAAACGCGGGTGCGAACACGCGTGACACGCCACGATGTTCACCATTGAGGAGTGGGTAGACGGCACCTTGTCGATTGCCAGACGCACCTTCTGCTGGTTGAGAATCTTTGCAAAATAGGGTGGTCTGAATGCCGCGTTTCTCGAGTGCAGCGATTAAGGTTGCACTGGCTACACCACCGCCAATGATGGCGACGTGTTGCGGACGTGGCTTAGCACTGCGATAGTAAAGAGGCTCAAAGTTGCTATAGGGCTGCTTTTGCGCGATATGGCCAACAATCATGTCGCGTTTGGTACCAAAGCCTTTGGCTTTTTTCATCTCAAAGCCAGCTTCAATCAGACCGCGTCGGACAAATCCGGCAGCGGTGAACGTCGCACAGGTGCAATCTTGTTTGGCAAGTTTCACCATGCCATTGAAAAGATCTTGATTCCACATCTCCGGGTTTTTACTCGGCGCAAAACCATCAAGGAACCAACAATCGACAACACCTTGTGATGGCGTCGGAACACTTGGTAGGCAGTCTTTAATATCACCAAACCAGAGGTCAAGGGTGATAGCGCCATCAGCAAGCACAAGGCGGTGGCACTCTGGCACGGCGATAGGGTAGTGGGCTTGTAGCTGTTTGGCATAGGCTGCCAGTTCTGGCCATGATTCATGAGCTTTGATCAGGTCTTGCTGAGATAATGGGTATTTTTCAAAGCTGATAAAGTGCAGCTCTTGCAACGTCGCGTTTGGGTTTTGTTGTCTGAACTGTTCGAACCACTGCCACACTGCGAGAAAGTTCAATCCGGTGCCAAATCCGGTTTCAGCAATGACAAAACGCGGCTGCTCGAAATCGTGCCAACGCTCTGGAAGTCGGTTTTGCTTCAAGAATACGTAACGAGTTTCTTCTAAACCATTGACATTGGAGAAGTAAACATCGTCAAATTGATCGGATACCGGGGTGCCCGACTCATTCCAGTCGAGTTGCGCATGAGTGATGGAAGTCATAATTTTGACACTTATCTCGTGTTATACCCTAGGTAGAAAGTTATCACAACTACATTTAGTGGGGCATCGATAGCATTTATTGATGCGAATTGTACGAATTTATGGGAAAGCTGACCACTTTTATCCTGTATCTTCGTTATCATTTAGCCGTTTTTGAATTTATAGGAATGTCACATGAAACGAGTCGTAATTACCGGTATGGGTATTGTTTCGAGCATCGGTAACAACGTGGAAGAAGTTTTAGCGTCTCTTAAAGCAGGCCGTTCTGGTATTAACGCCTCAGAGCAATTCAAAGAGATGGGCCTTCGTTCTCAAGTTTGGGGTGATTTGAAAATTAACCCAGCTGAGCATATCGACCGTAAAAAAATGCGCTTCATGGGCGACGCAGCGGCGTACGCCTATCTTTCAATGGAGCAAGCGATCGAAGACGCAGGTCTGACAGACGATCAAGTTTCAAATGACCGCACAGGTATCGTTGCGGGTTCTGGTGGTGCATCTGCGCTTAACCAAACACTTGCAGTGGATACACTACGCGCAAAAGGCGTGAAGCGTGTTGGTCCTTACATGGTACCTCGTACTATGTCATCAACTGTGTCAGCGTGTCTGGCAACACCATTTAAAATCCGTGGTGTTAACTACACAATGAGCTCAGCGTGTGCAACGTCTGCTCACTGTATCGGTCACGCGATGGAGCTTATCCAACTTGGTAAGCAAGACATCGTATTTGCTGGTGGTGGTGAAGAGCTAGATTGGTCTCAAACTATGATGTTTGATGCCATGGGTGCACTTTCTACTAAGTACAACGAAACCCCAGAAAAAGCATCACGTACTTACGATGCAAACCGTGATGGTTTTGTTATCTCTGGCGGCGGCGGCATGGTTGTTGTTGAAGAACTCGAGCACGCTCTTGCACGTGGCGCGAAAATCTACGGCGAGGTTGTCGGTTACGGTGCAACATCGGACGGTTACGACATGGTAGCGCCGTCTGGTGAAGGCGCAGTGCGTTGTATGAAGATGGCAATGCAAGACGTTGAAGTGATTGATTACGTGAACACTCACGGTACGTCAACGCCTGTAGGTGATGTTAAAGAGCTTGGTGCTATCCAAGAAGTCTTTGGCGGCAACAGCCCAGCTATCTCAGCAACGAAAGCAATGACAGGTCATGCACTAGGCGCGGCAGGTGTACACGAAGCGATTTACTCAACGCTAATGCTACACCACGGCTTTATTGCTCCAAGCATTAACGTTGATGAGCTGGATGAAGCGGCACAAGGCCTAGACATTGTTACTGAAACTCGTGAACAAGAGCTAAATACTGTGATGTCTAACAGCTTTGGTTTCGGTGGCACGAACGCAACACTAGTACTGAAGAAGTACCAAGGTTAACCCTGGCTAATCAGTTCTATGATTTCCAGAGCTGACTGGTGAAAACCAGTCGCAGACGCAAGTTTTAATCCCTGGAGAGCGGGTTAAAATCCTTTTGTTCTGGATCTTGCCCAGCCAAATGGCTGGGCATTTTTGTACCTGAATTTTGCCAAGCACCATCTTTCAGTCTCATCGACTCGACACATGCTGCTATATCTTGCACAATTCAGCCTATTGTAAGGACAACCCCTTTGGAACTTCCCATGAAGATTATTGTTGATGAGGCAATGCCTTATGCCGTTGAGCTGTTTAGCCAACTCGGTGAAGTGATCGCCAAACCTGGCCGCGAGTTAACGGCTGACGATCTTGTTGATGTTGATGCGCTCATGATTCGCTCAATTACTAAGGTCAATGAAGCGCTTTTAGAAAAGGCCAACAAACTTAAATTCGTTGGCACCGCCACCGCAGGAATGGATCATGTCGACCAAGCGCTTCTAAAGCAGCGCGGTATTTTCTTTACTGCCGCACCAGGTTGCAACAAAGTGGGTGTGGCTGAGTACGTTATCAGTAGTCTGATGGTGATTGCTCAGCAGCAAGGTTTCTCTATCTTCGACAAAACAGTGGGTATCATTGGTTGTGGTCAGGTAGGAAGCTACCTGCAAAAATGCTTGCAAGGCATTGGCATCAAGGTTCTTCTTAATGACCCGCTCAAGGAGCAGCAAGGCGACCAAAGAGTTTTTACTAAGCTTGATACTCTGTTAGAGCAGGCTGATGTCGTCACCATGCACACGCCAATCACTCGCGATGGTGAATACCCAACGCATCATTTAATCAACCAAGCTCGTCTTGATAAATTCCGCGCAGATCAGATTTTGATTAATGCTGCGCGTGGTCCTGTCGTTGATAACCAGGCACTTAAACAGCGCTTACTCAAGCAAGATGGGTTTACTGCCGTTCTTGATGTCTTTGAATTTGAACCAGTGGTTGATTTTGATCTGCTACCTCTGTTAACGTTCGCGACCCCCACATAGCGGGTTACGGCCTTGAAGGCAAAGCGCGTGGCACGACCATGATCTTTAATAGCTATTGTGAGTTTTTAGGGTTGTCTGAACGTGCAAACCCAGATGCACTTCTACCCGTTGCTCCAATTCCAGAACTGACGCTAGATCGTGCGTGGGATGAAGCAACGCTGCACAGTATGACGCAGATAATCTATGATGTACGCAAGGACGATGCGATTTTCCGTCGTGACATTCACAGTGAAAATGGTTTCGATAAAATGCGTAAACTTTATTGGGATAGACGCGAGTATGGCGCTGTCCTTGTTAAGGGTGACGAGTCTTGTAATCTCGCCCCATTAGCAGAACTAGGATTTCAAATCGAGGTAACTAAATGAGCCAACAATTTAATATCGCTGTATTTGGAGCAACAGGTGCTGTAGGTGAAACTATGGTCGAAGTGCTGCAAGAACGTGAGTTCCCGATGGGTGACATCTACCTACTTGCGAGTGAGCGCAGTGAAGGTAAGACCTATCGTATCAACGGTAAGACAGTGAAAGTTGAGAACGTGGAGAACTTCGATTGGTCACAGGTCCATATCGCGCTGTTTTCTGCAGGCGGTGAGCAATCAGCGAAATGGGCGCCTATCGCGGCAGATGAAGGTGTGGTCGTCATCGATAACTCTTCGAACTTCCGTTACGACTACGACGTACCGCTTGTAGTGCCAGAAGTGAACCCAGAAGCGATTGCTGAGTTTAGAAACCGCAACATTATTGCTAACCCTAACTGTTCAACCATTCAAATGCTGGTGGCGCTTAAGCCGATTCATGATGCGGTGGGTATCGAGCGTATCAACGTGACCACTTACCAGTCGGTTTCTGGTGCAGGCAAGAGTGGTATCGATGAGCTAGCAGGCCAAACGGCGATGCTACTAAACGGCAAACCAGTAGAGCCTAAGGCATTTAGCCAGCAAATTGCGTTCAACTGTATTCCACAAATCGATCAGTTCATGGATAACGGCTACACCAAAGAAGAAATGAAAATGGTGTGGGAAACGCAAAAGATCTTCAACGATCCAAATCTAATGGTTAACCCAACCTGCGTTCGTGTGCCAGTATTCTACGGACACGCAGAAGCTGTGCATCTAGAAACGAGCGCGCCTATTTCTGCAGAGGAAGTGGTTCAATTGCTAGAGCAAGCGGAAGGTGTTGAAGTCTTCCACGGTGAAGATATGCCAACTCAGGTTCGTGATGCGGGCGGCAAAGATCATGTGATGGTTGGTCGTGTTCGCAATGATATTAGCCACCACAGTGGTGTGAACTTATGGGTTGTCGCAGACAACGTCCGTAAAGGCGCAGCGACGAACGCGGTGCAAATTGCAGAAGTATTGATCCGCGACTACTTCTAAAAGGTCGAATGCTCAACTCTTGTTCTGCGCTGTCTGCGGGACACTGAGTGGTGCTTTGTACACCGTTGCTGTTACTTTTTAATCAAAGGCTCCTTTTTAGGGGCCTTTATACTGTTAACCAATGTAAAATTGGTACCGATATCATGCTTGAATCAAGTTTTTTAAAGGCTGACCTATAGTTTTGGAGCTAATATCCGATATAGTAACGAGATAATTTTTGTAATTTCTATCGCAGACAGCTGAGCCTTCCATGCATCAAATTTTAAAGCCTTTGTTAGTGGCGTTAGCACTAGCAGGAGCGACAACTTCTTTATCTATCAGCGCTGATACTATTCGATTAACCGGGCCTAACGGTGAGGTCATCTCGGCTCCACAATATTCGCAACCTGTCCGTCAAATTGCCAATGAAGAAAGCGGTGCACCTGCACGCTACTATGGTCCTACTGCTCAAAATGAAACCTTGTGGTCGATTGCTTCACGCTTTAAGCCCGCTGGTGCTAGCGTTCAGCAAACCATTTATGCATTCTATGAACTAAACCCAGGCCAATTCGAAAAGGGTAATATACATCAGCTGTTGCCCGGCAGTGAACTTCGTATTCCATCTAATGCGTTGATCAATCGTGTAGATCTGCAAGAGGCGCTAGCCGTTCTCGCTGCGCATCAGGCCAAACTGAACCAACCTACATCAGTCGCTGTGCCTCCTCGAGCGCCAGTACAACCGGAACCAGAGTCACAAAAGCCTCAACCTAAAGCAGATACAACGCCACCTGAGGCAAAACCTGAGCCAGTTGAAGTCACACCTAAAACCGAAGCAGAAGTGACGACTAAAGCGCCGGAGGTTCCGAACGAGCCTGATGCAACGAAAGCGTTACGAGAAGAGCTTAGCCGCTCGGAAAGCGAGCTTTTGTCTTTAGAAGAGCGAAATCACCAACTAAGGTTGATGCTTTCTGAAGTTCAGCACGAAGTGGAAGCGCTAAAAACGGAAGTGGATAACGAAGAACGTATCCGCACTGAAGTCGAACGTCAGCTCAGTGAAGAAAAGCGTAAACAGGCTGAAATGGCTCGATTGGCACCAAGCCAGCTTGATGTTTGGCTCGCCAAACCGTGGTTTGTTGCTCTGCTAGCCTTTGTACCAGCGCTGCTTTTTGGTCTTCTGGTAATGGCAATATTACGCTCTCGTAAACGTCGAAATGATGAGCCAACTGCGCAGTTTAATGATGCTCAAACTGATAGCTCGGATAAAACCGCTATGGCCGCAGCAGCAGGTGCTGGTGCGGGAGTCGCTACAGCTGCAGTTGCCAGTGATGACGATGATGATCTGTTCTCCGATGATCTATTAGCAGGCTTGGATGATGATGTTGAAGACAGCGATGCAACCCAAGAAAATGATGAGAATGACGTGTTTGCCGACCTCGATGAGGCAGACTTCGATTTCAATCTAGACGACGAAGATGATCCGTTTGCCAGCATCGATGACGATGGAGAACTCGATATTGGCGTGGTTGATCTTGATACCAGCAATAACGGTATCAGCGTTAAAGATGGCGAGAAAGCGCTTGGTCTTGAGGAAATGGAGCGTGCGCTTAACGACGTTGCGGTGCCAAGTGATGACGACGAGCTAGACTTCAACCTTTCTGACGAAGATGAAGACGACAGCAATAATGTCGTGTCACAAGATGACCTAGATAGCCTGTTTGCTGACTTCAGCCTAGACACTCCAAGCGATTTAGATAAAGAAACTGCCACACAAATTGGTGTTGAAGAGACTCTCGAGGAAGACAGCGCGTTAAATCAAGCGCAAATGGACGAGCTACTCGCTGGCGACGACTTTGACCTCGATGAAGGCGAAATCGATTTAGATGATCTTTCGGCAGACTCTCCATTGGCGTCTCTGGAAAAAATCATTGCTGAGGAAAGTGACGCTCAGGTCGCCGACGACGAGCTGCAATCTTCTGACAACGTCTCTGAGAATGTAGACAACGACGATATTGATGACCTATTCGCTCAGTTCTCGCAAATTGATGCGACTCCTGACGCTGCGCCTGATTTTCAGGCTGAGTTAGACCAGACTGACCTAGACCAGGCTGAGTTGGGCAATGATGAAGTCGACTTGCTTGACGACATGCTTGCTGATGATTTTGAGCTCTCTGAGCTGGATGACTCTGATTTAACCCTTGATGAAGTACTGTCTGCGGAATCTGCCTCGGTAGACGACGATGATGAAGATGTGCAGCTTCTTGCGGATGAAGAGACTGAGCTGGATGAAAATAGCACCGAGTTATTAGATGAAGTGCTATTTGAGAGCAACCTATCAAGTGCAAAAGATGACACGTTAGAAGATGACTTCGACTTGGATCCATTTGGCTCTGATGATCTGCTTGGCTCAGACATCAGCGACGAAGAAATGGATGCACTATTTGCTGCTAACGCACCAGACCCAGTAGCCCACCAAGCGTCCAGCTCTGAACCATTACAGGAAGACTCATTGAATGATGACGCTGAGTTAGCAGCGGAGTTGGATGATGAAGGTACTACAGAGCTACTGCCATCGGAAGATGAGCGCTTGGTTCAAATGATCTTGAGCTTTTCGAGACTTCAGAGACTGAGACCGAGCTTCACTTAGATGATGAGCCAATGGTTGAGGCTGCACTGGATGTTGATGCGCCAGAGTTGGACGTGACAGCAAATGAAAGCTCTGAAGAACCATTAGAAGTTGAGGCAGAGCAGGTCGAAACATCAGACACTGATGACACTTTTGAAGTGTCGTCGCAAGATTCAGACATCGACCCGATAGCTGATGTGACTGCAGAGCCAGACGTTGTTGGTTCGCCAGAGCTCACCTCGCAGGTTGCGTCTGATACAGACTTTGAATTTTCACCAGAAATTGAGAGCGGTAGTAACTTTTCACACGATGAAGATGACAGTGAGCAGTCTCGAAAAGATCTGGATGCATTGGTGGCGAATGAGTTTGGCCTACCTCAAGATGATGATTGGTTGGAGGAAGAGCCTCAACAAGAGCCGGTATCTGACTCGGTACAAGAAGACGATGCAGATTTCCTCGCTAATGCTCTGCAAAGTGAGTACGGCGAAGAGCAAGCGTTTGCCGATGCTGAGGGTGAGTCTGACGATGAGCCAATGCCTGAAGATTTTTCTGATGCAGACTTTGCTTTCAGCGACGACGAGCTACCGGAGTATAGCGAAGACGACGCATTTGCTGATGCCAATCTCACTAAAGAACAAGCATTGCCAGAGCCAGCGTCTGAGCCACGAGATACGTTTGCAGAACACGCGACACAAAGTGATGCAGTGAGTGAGCTTGAGGATGTGGCTAGTGATGAAGTCGCCGACCCGTTAGTGGAAAAACAGGCACAAGCTAACCAGCCAGTAGCAGAAGAGCCAGTTAACGAGCCATCATCAGCAGATAAGCAAGACGCTTTTGATGACTTTGACTTCCCAGAATTCACCGAGCAAGACGCCTTGCTCGATATGGATGACAGTGAGTCTCTACCAACTGAGGATCCTATCGCACAGCAAGCCGATAGTCATGACTTTGAGGATGAACTCTCGCTTGAATCTCTTCCAGAATACGACGAGCAGCAAGCGGCGATTGATCTTGAACCAGAGGAGCAACCTTTGGTGCCTGCACCAGAAATGGTGGGTGAAACGCTGGATCATTCGGAAATTGATGCACTTGCCGATGCGTTTAGCATGGTCGATATGTCGGCGATTGAACAAGAAGGCAATCTCGACGAGCTTTTGCAAGATAGTGAAGGGGCGACATTCTCAAACATTTCACCTGTGGATCAAACGACGGCGGACAGCGCTGGTCTTGATATCGATGCTATGCTGCAAGAGACAGCTGGCGCTGAGGCTGGTGAAGATTGGAATGGATTTACCCTTACCGACGAGCAAAGAGCGGCGATCAACAATGACATTCCAGATGAAGAGCAAGCGATTTGGAGTGGCAACGATGTAGGATCTCTTGCCAAAGCGTCCGATGAAGATTGGTCTTCACAAGATCCTGTTGCCGATTTTGATGGTCAAGAAAAGCAATTTATGACGATTGATGAGCTCATGGCGCAAGTTGACGATGGAGAGGTATCGGAACAAGAAGAGGAAGAGCTCAAGCTTGATGTTGGGCTGGATGAATTCCCAGATGTCATCGGACCGATTTCTGAGGTCGATGTCGATTCGGATTCTGAGGCTGCAGGGAATCTTGATATGGCGAAAATCTACATTGAAATGAACGATTTTGAAGGCGCGGTAAAGCTACTCGAAAAAGTATTGCTGGAAGGCTCAGGGCAAGTTGAGCAAGAGGCCAAGCGGTTACTTAGTAAGCTCTCTGAACATCAATAAAATCAAAAAAACGGTGGATTGCCACCGTTTTTTTATACGTGAACCTTAATTCGACGCGACGCAAACATTGAGTGTCGCCATCAGGTCAGGTTTTGGTTATGAGCTTTTCGTCTATGCAGGCAATTAATAACCGAGCTTTCACAGGCTCTGACTTTATACCAAGTAGAGTTGCGTATATACTTTGCCCCCTTTGACAAATCACAGATGCAGAGTTAACTATGAAAGTTGCATTAGGTATTGAATATAACGGTGAAAAATACTTCGGCTGGCAAAGACAGCGCGAAGTTACCAGTGTTCAAGAAAAACTGGAAAAGGCGCTATCTATTGTTGCCAATGAACCGATAGAGGTTCAGTGTGCGGGGCGTACCGACGCCGGTGTACACGGTACAGGGCAAGTGGTGCACTTTGAGACATCTGCGATCCGTAAGCCTGTTGCTTGGACGATGGGCGTTAATGCAAACCTACCTAAAGACATTGCAGTGCGCTGGGCAAAAGAAGTCCCAGAAGCGTTCCATGCGCGCTTTTCTGCAACTGCTCGTCGCTATCGTTATGTGATCTTCAATCACGATTTACGTCCTGGAATTTTATCTTCTGGTATCAGTCATTATCATGGCGATTTGGATGTAGAAAAAATGCATCAAGCAGGGCAGTACCTACTTGGTGAAAATGATTTCACGTCCTTTCGTGCCGTGCAGTGTCAATCTCGTAGCCCTTGGCGCAATATCATGCACTTAAACGTGACTCGCCACGGCCCTTACGTGGTGATTGATATTAAAGCGAACGCCTTTGTTCATCATATGGTGCGAAACATTACCGGTAGCTTGATTGTGGTCGGTAGAGGTGAGCAGCCACCTGAGTGGATAGAGTGGTTACTGGCACAAAAAGATCGCAAACTGGCTGGCGCTACGGCGAAAGCTGACGGTCTGTATTTGGTCGACGTCGACTATCCAGATGAGTACCAGCTCCCAGAAATGCCCATTGGTCCGCTATTTTTGCCGAATGATTTGAACTCTGGTTGGTAACTAGGTTCCAAACAGTGAAAAGTTCGCGTGATCAAGAGTTATGGCTTGGTCACAAGGATAGGTACAACCAGTTTTTTATCTACAGTTTGGCTGTAATATGGTTTAATCCCACGGCATTAATTAGAATTTCACACTTTCGCCATTTTGGCGGGGGTAACTAGAGAAAAGGTCTTCCATGAGTTGGCTTGAAAAGATTTTAGAAAAAAGCAACATCGTTAGCTCGCGCAAAGCATCTATCCCAGAAGGTATCTGGACTAAATGTACTTCATGTGAGCAAGTACTTTATCACGCAGAACTAGAGCGTAACCTTGAGGTTTGCCCTAAGTGTAACCACCACATGCGAATGAAAGCACGCCGTCGTCTAGAAACCTTCTTAGACGAAGGTAACCGTGTTGAACTCGCGACTGAGCTTGAGCCTCAAGACAAGCTTAAATTCAAAGATTCAAAGCGTTACAAAGAGCGCCTTTCTGCAGCACAGAAAAACAGTGGTGAGAAAGATGCCTTGGTTGTGATGCAAGGTGAGCTGCTTGGTCAGCCAGTAGTCGCGTGTGCGTTTGAGTTCTCATTTATGGGGGGCTCAATGGGCTCTGTTGTTGGTGCTCGCTTTGTGCGCGCAGTAGAAGCAGCAATGGAAAACAACTGTGGTCTTGTTTGTTTCTCAGCAAGTGGCGGCGCACGTATGCAAGAAGCACTTATGTCGCTAATGCAGATGGCGAAAACCAGCGCAGCGCTTGAGCGTCTGTCTCAGAAAGGACTTCCGTTCGTTTCTGTAATGACTGACCCAACCATGGGTGGCGTTTCAGCAAGTCTTGCTATGCTAGGTGACATCAATATCGGTGAGCCGAAGGCGCTGATTGGTTTTGCAGGCCGTCGTGTTATCGAGCAAACAGTACGTGAAGACCTTCCAGAAGGTTTCCAACGTAGTGAGTTCCTACTTGAGCATGGTGCGATTGATATGATTGTTGATCGCCGTGAAATGCGTCAGCGTGTAGGTAGCCTACTTGCGAAAATGACGAACCAAGCGTCACCGCTTGTCGTTTCTGTGGAAGATTCTCCACAAGAACCTGCATATGAAGTACCAGAAGCGGACGAAAAAGGGTAAAGTACTCACTAAGTTATCAAACGTTAACATATTGACGGCTAAATGAGTTCACAATCCATTCCACAAGCCACATCGACACTAGAGGTGTGGCTTGATTACTTAACCAGTATCCATACCAGTGCCATTGATCTTGGCCTAGACCGAGTGTCCGTCGTGGCACAAAAAGGTCAACTTACCAAACCAGCCCCAACCGTTATCACCGTTGCCGGTACCAATGGCAAGGGTTCGACTTGTGCATTGATGGAAGCCATTTTGTTAGATGCTGGCTACTCGGTTGGTGTCTACAGTTCTCCTCATCTAATTCGCTACAATGAACGTGTCCGTATCAACGGCCAAGAGCTGCCCGATGAGTCACACACACAAGCTTTCGACTACATTGAAAAGCTGCGTGGTGACGTCAGCCTGAGCTTTTTCGAGTACGCGACGCTGGCTGCTCTAAAGCAGTTCCAGCAGCACAAGGTGGACGTTGTACTGCTTGAAGTCGGCCTAGGTGGCAGGCTGGATGCGACCAACGTGGTTGATCATGATGTGTCGGTGATTACTAGCCTTGCAGTGGATCACGTCGACTGGCTGGGTGATGACATCAACGTCATCGGTTTTGAAAAAGCGGGCATTTATCGCTCCGGAAAACCGGCTATTTGTGGTCAGCCGAAACCGCCTGCAACGGTACCTGCTCATGCCGATGACATTGGTGCAGAGTTCTATCAAACAGGTATTCAGTTCGACTACAAGCAAACCTCAGATTCGACGTGGAGCTGGCATCACGGCACCTTCACGTTAGAGGATTTGCCTATTCCGGTTCTTCCTCTGATGAATGCCAATACAGCTCTGATGGCGCTCGGTGCGGCTAATCTAAATATTACCGACATCAACATTGTGAATGGCCTCAAAGACGCGCGTCTGGCCGGACGCATGCAAGTCATCGCAGGCACACCAGCGACCATTCTCGATGTCGCGCACAACCCTCATTCAGCGGAGTACTTAGTGACTCAGCTTAATCGTTTGTATCCCAATACTCGATTTAAAGTGGTGATAGGTATGCTGCATGACAAAGATATCGCTGAAACTATCCGAGTTTTGAATCCTCTGACAGAGCATTGGTATCCTGCATCATTGAGTGGACCAAGAGCCGCGTCTGCGGACGAACTGTGCGTCCATCTTGATTCCAACCAAACTCTGACTCGCTATGATTCGCCTGTGGCGGCATTTGAGGCGGCGAAATCAGATGCGAAACCAGACGATCTGATTTTGGTTGTGGGGTCATTCCATACGGTTGGTGAGGTGTTGGAGCACTGTGGCGGTAAAACCGCTAAGTAAAATCGAATCTAGGAGAAATCATGGTGAGTAAATTCCAAAGCCGCTTAGTGGGCACCATCGTACTGGTGGCAGTCGGGGTGATTATCCTGCCAGACCTGCTTGATGGTAAGAAGCTTCACTACAAAGAAGAGTTTGCCAGCATCCCGCTTAAGCCAGAAATTAACGCTGACGTGGAATCGTTTGAAGTACTGGAACCAGAAGAGGACATTTCCGTGCTTCCAGAAGCCCCTGTGCAAGCGACTGTGGGCGAAGAGGCTGTTCAAGAGCCAGAAGCGGATATCGTCAATGTATCAGCGCAAGAGGTACCAGAGCGTAACGATTATGCAGACAGTGCCTGGATTATTCAGCTGATGGCGCTGAAAAATGCCGATAACGCCGCAGCACTTGTCAAAGATCTGCAAAAGCGTGGCTATCAAGCCCATGTGAAACAGGAAGAGACCTTTACTCGCGTGATTATCGGTCCAGATGTTTCAAAAAGTAAATTAGAGAAGCAATTGATTGAATTAGAGGAAATTACCGGTTCAAGAGGTCAACTGCTCAAATTTAAGCCACTAAATCCATAAGAAAACGTTTGCGTCGCTCATTTTTCTGTTAAAATGCGCGCCAACTTGAGATGAAGAATTCATGAATTGGTTAGATTTTGTCATTTTGGGTGTGATTGGGCTATCGGCCTTGATCAGTTTAGTTCGCGGTTTTGCCAAAGAGGCAATGTCGCTTTTGATATGGTTTGGCGCGTTTTTTTATCGCCAGCCAGTACTACGCAAAATTGGCGGTGTACTTTACCAATATCGAAGACGACATGTTTCGTAATGGCGCCGCAATCGCTGCCTTGTTTGTTGCGACCTTGATTGTCGGAGCTCTCATTAACTATGTCATAGGGCAGTTGGTTCAGAAAACGGGACTCTCGGGTACAGACAGAGTACTTGGTATCGTATTTGGCGCTTTGCGAGGAGTGCTTATCGTCTCAGCGGTACTGTTCTTTGTTGACACCTTTACCACGCTTAACAACAGCGAATGGTGGGAATCCTCAGAACTGGTTCCACACTTTAAATTGGTCATTGAGCCGTTTTTTGAACACATCGAAGCAACTTCTAGTTTCTTGTCTGGCGCTTAGCGGCGCCAGCTAATGTCGCAAATCGAGGATTAGGACATGTGTGGTATTGTTGGAATCGTTGGCTCAACGCCTGTGAATCAGTCTATCTATGACGCTTTGACCGTTTTACAGCATCGTGGCCAAGATGCCGCTGGTATTGTTACCATAGAAAGCAATCGTTTTCGTCTGCGTAAGGCGAATGGTCTGGTTAAAGACGTTTTTGAAGCGAAGCACATGCAGCGCCTCCAAGGTAACGTAGGTATTGGACATGTTCGTTACCCGACAGCTGGCAGCTCAAGCGCTTCGGAAGCGCAGCCATTCTACGTAAACTCTCCGTTTGGTATTACTTTGGCACACAATGGTAACCTCACCAACGCCCACGAAGTTCGTGAAAAGTTGTTTGAAAAAGACCGTCGCCACGTTAACACGACGTCGGACTCTGAAGTTCTGCTTAACGTTCTTGCTCATGAAATTGACACCGTAAAAGGCAACGTGACGTCGGATGACGTGTTCCGCGCTGTCACTAATGTTCACCGTGCTATTAAAGGTGCTTACGCGGTTGCCGCGATGATCATCGGTCACGGTATGATTGCATTTCGCGATCCTAACGGTATCCGTCCTCTTTGCTTAGGTAAGCGTGAAGTGGAAGGAAAAACTGAGTATATGGTTGCTTCTGAGTCTGTTGCACTGGATGCCGTTGGCTTTGATTTTGTCCGTGATGTTGCACCAGGTGAAGCGATTTACGCCACATTTGATGGTGAGCTATTTACTCGCCAATGTGCCGACAATCCAACACTAAACCCATGTATCTTTGAGTTTGTTTACTTCGCGCGTCCAGATTCATTTATCGATAAAATCTCGGTATACAGCGCACGCGTTGAAATGGGTAAGAAGCTGGGTGAGCGTATCAAAGATGAGTTTGCCGACCTAGACATCGACGTGGTTATCCCAATCCCAGAGACATCATGCGATATCGCACTGCAAATCGCTCAAGCGATTGATAAGCCATACCGTCAAGGCTTTGTTAAGAACCGCTACGTAGGCCGCACCTTCATTATGCCGGGTCAACAGCAGCGTAAGAAATCTGTGCGCCGCAAGCTCAACGCTATCCGCTCTGAGTTCAAAGGTAAGAATGTACTGCTAGTCGATGATTCTATCGTTCGTGGCACAACGTCAGAGCAGATCATTGAAATGGCTCGTGACTCTGGTGCCAACAAAGTCTACATGGTCTCGGCTGCGCCAGAAGTTCGTTTCCCGAATGTATACGGTATCGACATGCCAAGTGCGAATGAGCTTATTGCCCATGGCCGTGATAATGATGCAATCTGCAAGCAAATTGGTGCCGATGCACTGATCTACCAAACGGTTCCAGATCTTTTGGAAGCGGTAGGTCTAGGCAACCCAGATGTTAAGCAGTTTGAAGCCTCAGTATTTAATGGTGAATACGTAACGGGCGATATCGATCAGTCGTACTTGGATTACCTTGACTCATTGCGTAACGATGATGCAAAAGTTCAGCGCGATATTCAGCAAGATTTGGCTAACTTAGAGCTTCATAACGAAGGCATCTAAGCCGCGCCTCCTAAGAGAAGCACAAAAAACCAGAGCCTTGGCTCTGGTTTTTTATTGTTTATCGATTATGGTTTAGAAACTCAGTGAAGAGAGTAGTCGATGACGAAATCGATAAACAGACGTACTTTTTCTGGTAAATGATCTTTGTGGTTGTAGAGCATATAAATGTCACGCGGGTTGGCGCTCCACTCTGGCAAAATTCGCACCAAATCACCGTTGTCGATGTGCTCTTGAATCATCACATCTGGCATCAAGGTAATACCCAGTCCAGCCGAGCAGGCGCGGCGCACAACATTGAGGCTGTTGGCTTCAAATCGAGCCTTAGTATTGTTGATGATAGACTCGCCACTGACGTTCTTAAGTTGCCATTTAATCAGTGGCGCACCTTTGAGTAGTCGATGAGACGAAAGCTCTTCCGCATGTTTTGGCTCGCCATGCTTTGCTAGGTATTCTGGGGCTGCGATCAAAACATCTTTGACTGTGCTGAGCTTGCGAGCAATAAGGCTCGAGTCGCGCTGCGGCCCAACGCGGAAGATGACATCCCACTCGGTTGGGTCGAGTTGATCGGCGTGGTTGCTCATCGTCAAATCAAGACTGATGTCGGGATATTGAGCCATAAAGTCATTGAACATAGGCATCATCAAACGTTTGGTGAGGTTTGACGGTGAAGAAATCTTCAACTTACCCGATGCCCCTTTACACTCGTCGGCAATTTCTTCTGACGTAGACGTTAGTCGTTGCAGCAAAGGCGAGCACTCATTATAAAAGCGCTCGCCCGCTTCGGTGAGTGACAGTTTGCGCGCATGACGATTGAGCAAGCGAAGGTTCAACGAATCCTCTAGTGCCTGAATGCGTCGAGTAATTGTTGCAACAGGTATCATGGTCTTACGAGAAGTTGCTGTATAACTCCCATTTTCCACAACAAGTCGGAACAGATTTAGATCATCGAGTTTCATATATTCAACTATTTGTAATTATTGGTTTTTAATATAGTCCAAAACTTGAAAAAGCCACCGGGTTTTCAGCCAGATCCTCTCAAGTCGTTTCGCGTATTTAGACATTAAGCACGGGGAAATCAGCGAATTGGACACTTTTATAGCAAAACCGAGAACACAAGATAATGCCACAATTGGGGGCATTTGTATAAAAGTGGATTTCTGCCTACAGTTAAAGTACTCAGGAATGGAGTATGTCCTGTTTTCAATAGTCAATGAATTGCATCATTGTAGCGTTTCCTTACGATACGACGTTTGATGTAAACCAAAAATAATAACAATTACACGCTCAATAGAATTTGTGAGGCGCAGTCTTATGTCTAAAACTGACAGTCAAGTTGCTGTGGCTATCGAGCAGCAACACAGTGCTAGGGTAATGGTCGTTGACGATGACCCAGTATTTAGAAGTGTAACCAGAAAGTTCCTGGAAGCGATCGGTCACCAAGTTGTTGAGGCCGGTGATGGCCTTGAAGCCCTCAAAATGCTTGGTGAGGTTCAGCCTGATCTTGTTCTCTGTGACTTGGCGATGCCGCTTTTGACGGGCATGGAGTTTACAGAAGAGGTGAGAGTGGAGTATCCGTCGCTGCCAGTGATCGTGATATCTGCAACAGGGGATATGGGGGATGTAGCCAAAGCGCTGAGAATGGGGGTGAAAGATTTTCTAACCAAACCGCTCAGTGATTATCGCTATCTCGCTGAAGCGATAGAAGTCGTATTAGAAGAAAGCTCAAGTGCCGCAGAGCAATCCGACTTTGTGAGCCGCTGGTTCCGGCTTGACGATGACGGTATTGAAAGTGAGCAGCAGGAACAAGAGCTCCATTGGCACCTGGAGTATTTGCAGCAAAATCCTAATGCAGCGAGGGAGCTACTTACGGCGCTACTCCCGGAAAAAGACTCATCACTGGGAGCTTGGCGCAGTAGTTATCGCTTATTGCAAGCCACAACCAGTTTACCGTTAGTGTTTGATTACAGTTGGTTGATGAGTGGGCAGCTCGCCTTTTATCTAGTCGATGCGGATTCTGCCGACCAAGGAGGCGTAGCGAGCACCCTGCTGGTGCGAACCTTGTTTGATGACTATGTGCGTCGATTACAGCACAACTCAGTCGACTTGAAAGGTTTAGCGCGCAACCTAGAAAAAGGCATGGCATGCGCAGCCGGAGCCAGTACCGTAGAAGCTTTGTTTGGCACCATCGATCTAGCCGAAGGCTCGGTATCTATATTACCTGCTGGCCTAGGGTGTCGATGGGATAATGGTCAGGCACAGTTTAACATCGCAGGTGGGCGACGATTGGGCGACAACTGCTTAAGCAACTTCATGACCAAAGATCTCGCACTTCAAGATGCGGGTAAGCTGACGATGAGTCGAGTTGGCTCTAGCAGCTTTAGTTGGGATATTAGTTTGATGGTGTAGTTGCTCGTTTATGAGCGAATAATACCCCTACAATTACTCGGTTTTTGACGGGTTGTAATTGAGTTATAGTAAAAATGTTAACGCTTTGGGAGGCAATTGCCTCCCTTTTTCGTACATTTTTTAGCCCAGTTCAAGCGCTAAGTTTTAGCCCAATCTAAGAGCAAGAGTCATGTCAGATCAAGAATTCAAAGAACCTTACAACATTTTTTACTTTCTAGGCTTTATCGCCGCATTGCTAATCCCAACACTTCCGGCTACTCTGACTTGGATCAGAGTAATGAACGGATACGCAGGTTTTTGACCATAAATAATTTAACCACTGTAAAGCGCTTAATGTGGAATACAGTGGGTACTATTTCTGTTGTTTTGGGCGTGGTTGGAATAGCCCTTCCTCTATTACCAACGACTCCCTTTCTTCTATTGGCTAGTGCGTGTTTTCTTCGCGGTAGTCCTGCCTTTCATCAATGGCTGCAATCTCACCCCAAATTAGGCCCTATCATTACCGATTGGGAACAAGATCGCTGCGTAACGAAAACCGTCAAGCGCCGAGGTGCAATGTTCATCGTTGCGAGCTTCTCAATATCTCTCTTTGTCGTAAAACCGCTTTGGTTAAAACTTATGCTGTTGACGCTGTTTGTGGCCACTTTTACCTTCTTTTTGCGGATTCCTGTGAAACCGCCCGTTGCTGAACACCACGAAAATCACTAACATTAGAAGGTTGTGTGCCCACCTTAATTGTGGGCGTTTTACTTATTACCTACAGAATGAACGTATCTAGCTTGCTGTTGCCATGTTATGGCTGCGACATGCCAAGACCCGTACTCTGAACGACAGGCACCCAAAGACCTTTCCAGAGATCAATACTATGACTATCGACAAAATTTCCCTTATCAAAGCCAGCATCAAAAGTATTCCAGATTACCCGAAACCAGGGATCCTGTTCCGTGATGTCACCAGTCTGATGGAAGATGCAGCGGCCTACAAAGCGACGATTGAGCTAATGGTAGAGAAGTACAAAGACCAGGGCTTTACTAAAATTGTTGGTACAGAAGCGCGCGGCTTTCTGTTTGGTGCGCCACTGGCATTAGAACTAGGGTTAGGTTTTGTTCCTGTTCGTAAGCCAGGTAAACTGCCTCGCGAAACTGTGGCTCAGTCATATGAGCTAGAGTACGGCATGGACACACTAGAAATTCACACAGACGCCATTGTTGAAGGTGACAAAGTGTTGATGGTAGACGATCTACTGGCAACGGGCGGCACCATCGAAGCAACAACAAAACTGATTCGCCAATTAGGTGGTGAAGTGGCACACGCTGCTTTTGTTATCAACCTTCCAGAAATTGGTGGTGACAAGCGCCTTGAAGCGCTGGGTATCGACGTATACAGTCTGTGTGAATTTGAAGGCCACTAATTAGGACGCCTCATGAGTTATCTCGCGTTAGCCAGAAAATGGCGACCAAAGAAATTTTCCGAAGTAGTAGGGCAGACTCATGTCCTAACTGCTCTTGAGAATGCTTTAGACCAGAACCGACTTCATCACGCTTACTTGTTTAGCGGTACACGTGGTGTGGGTAAAACGACGATCGGTCGTTTGTTTGCCAAAGGTTTGAACTGTGAAACTGGCATCACGGCAACGCCTTGTGGTGAATGTTCGAGCTGTAAAGAGATCGATGAAGGTCGCAGTGTTGATTTGCTAGAAATCGATGCCGCATCTCGCACTAAGGTAGAAGATACTCGTGAGTTACTGGATAACGTTCAGTACAAGCCGGCACGCTCGCGCTTCAAGGTTTACTTGATTGACGAAGTGCACATGCTTTCTCGTCACAGCTTTAACGCGCTTTTGAAAACGCTTGAAGAGCCACCAGAGTATGTGAAGTTTCTTCTGGCGACGACGGACCCTCAGAAGCTGCCGATGACTATTTTGTCTCGTTGTCTGCAGTTCCACCTAAAGCCAATCACCGTTGATAACATTCACCAACAGCTCGAGCATGTGCTGAGCCATGAACACGTTGAGCAGGAGCACAGAGCTTTGGCTCTGCTTGCTCATGCCGCTGATGGCAGTATGCGTGATGCGTTGAGTCTGACCGATCAAGCTATTGCGCTTGGTAATGGTCATGTGACGACTGAAGTGGTGAGCCAAATGCTCGGCACTTTGGACACTGCACAAGCCCTGCAGCTGCTGGACTCTATTGTCACTGGTGACGCGCAGCAAGTGATGGCGACGCTATCCGCTCTGGCCGACAACGGCGTTGATTGGGACATCCTGCTTTCTGAGTTAGCGACACAGCTGCATCGCATCGCTATGGCTCAAGCACTGCCAACCAGCGTGGATGGAGAAATCGCCGATGGAGACAAAGTTCGTCACCTAGCGGGTGTGTTGCCTGCCACAGATGTGCAGCTTTACTATCAGATTGTCTTAAAAGGTCGTCAAGATTTGCCGTTCTCACCGTCACAGCGTGTTGCGGTGGAAATGACGTTGCTGAGAATGCTGGCCTTTAGACCCGCGACTGAGTTGCAAGCAAGTGAAATAACCGCGACATCAGTGTCGTCGAATTCATTGCCGTCGCAATCAATGCAGTCACAATCTGCGCGACCAGCAACGAATATCAATCAAGCGCCGCCTCAGTCAGCGCCGGTTGAAACTATGTCGACACCACCAATGTCACATACTCAAAGCGCGCCACAGTATGCGGGTTCAATTCCTCAATATGAGGAAGGGCCTGAACCGTACATTGATACCTCGCAAATGAGTTCATCGCAGCCGCCGAGTCC
>NZ_JYJK01000091.1 GCF_003263785.1 Vibrio variabilis | reverse complement strand
TGTAATCCAAGCAATGGAAATCACTGCAGAAGGTATCGGCCGTGACGCAGAAGACCTAATGCGCAAAGTGAAAGCAGCACAATACGTAGCAGCTAACCCAGGTGAAGTTTGCCCAGCGAAATGGAAAGAAGGTGAAGAAACACTCGCGCCATCTCTAGACCTAGTTGGTAAAATCTAAGCCTATCGCTTGATGTAAACCGGATTATCGAGTCCGTGTTGCGCGCCCCAATACTCTATATTGCTTCTACCATTGGCAATTTAGAGTAGGGGCGTGCAGCCTTTTATAACAGAAAGTTAACTTAAACCTTCACGTATGAGCCATTAGATTCGTCGCTCCTGTTCCTCGCAATTAGAGAATCTCAATGCTCAACAAAAGTCGATTGGCATGCCTTGTCGTGCTCGGTTTCAATTTCCCTTTTCAGGCGTCTGATCTGCCTTTTATGGAACTGCTTGTTGATCGCAATGCGATGGAAGAAAGTGATAGCCGACGCTTTCGCTTTTTCACCCGTGGTGATCGCAATACTCTAAAGCTCACCATCAATCGCGGACTTCGTTCCGGTCAGTATGATTACCAAATTCAAGGTTATCGTATCGAGCATTTGGCGAGGCAAACCGTGACAGTGAATGGTTATGGCAATCAATCGGAGTTAACTATCGAGCTTCCAGATCAGCAGGACAAAGCGTATCAAGGCAGACACGACCTTTTCACAGGGATGCCAGCAACAGTAGTGATACCAGTTCAGTAATATAAGGTTTTGTTTACAGCTCCTCTTTCATTTGGGGAGCTGTTTGGCGTCTGATAACATCTAACTGGGTGTCACTATTCATGGTAACCTCAGTTTTTGATGTGCTCAGAAATAAAATTGTCCACAATGTCGAGTACTTGCGGTGTCCAAAACGGAGCATTGCCATGGTCCGCCCCTTTGAGTTGATAGAACTCAACTTCTTTTTCCGCCTTCTTTAAAGCCTCAAAAAGCAGCACACTCTGACCGAATGGGACTAGCCGATCCTTGCTACCGTGGAATATCAGAAATGGCGGAATTTCCTTATGCTTGTCGACGTAGTTCATCGGATTCGTTTTACTGGCGAGTTCGGTATGTTCGTACACAGCGCGCCCACCAATTAGTCGTCCTTCTGGTGAGTTGGGTGTTTGATGGTCACAAGTGGAAGGTTCATTGTGCATCTGAGTGATATCTGTCGGGCCGTAATAGTTAATAACGGCTTTGATGTTTATTGGCAGCTCTGATGGGCTCTCATCATCAAGCTTTGCTTCGGTCATCGTTAATCCGACCATTGAAGCCGTGTGTCCCCCTGAGGAATCACCCCAGATGATTATTTTGTCAGTGTCGATATTGTATTGTTCGGCATGGCTGACCAGATATCGATATGCGGTTTTAGCATCTTTTATTTGTGCTGGAAACGGGGCGACAGTCGTAGGCCGATATTCGACAATAGCGACGATATATCCACGCTCACTAAACTTACCCAGCTGCACTATTTTAGACTCTAGGTTCTGCTGTAACCAAGCGGAGCCTTGCACATACAAAATCAAAGGAAGCTTGTTAATCGATTCTTCCGTGAATGTTGGTGTAATCATATTTAGATGCAGTGCCATTTCAGATTTTTCAGCATACTGAACTTTTTCCACTTTGCTGTACGGCAATGAGTAGTCAGCGTTAATCACCTTCATTCCATCGGCAGTCAGCTTGCTCTCAGGAAATTCATCGAAAGTCATTTCCATCGGAGCGATGTAGTTGTGCGCTCTCGTCTTTCTCATACGCTGTGAATACTCTATTTTTGAAATCGTTTCTGAGATGAGAGTGATTTTAATCTTCTTTGTGAATAGAAGTCTCGATAAGGATCAAACTTAATAGGAATCTCCTATCAAATGAATAGGAAAGGACGAATTTTCAAAAATAAGCGACTGTTGCAAACTATCTACATCGGCGCAGGACAGTGCCAAAACAAACACTTTAAGAGAGTAAAAATTATGATTAACACCACTATCAAGCCATTTTCAGCAACAGCATTCAAACAGGGCGACTTTGTAGAAATCACAGAGCAAGACGTAAAAGGCAAATGGGCAGTATTCTTCTTCTACCCAGCTGATTTCACATTCGTTTGTCCAACTGAGCTTGGCGACCTTGCAGACCACTATGCAGAGCTTCAAGAGCGCGGTGTTGAGGTTTACTCAGTATCAACAGACACACACTTCACTCACAAAGCGTGGCACGACAGCTCAGAC
>NZ_JYJK01000090.1 GCF_003263785.1 Vibrio variabilis | reverse complement strand
TTAGCGTGTTATTCGCTTCGTGTCGGCTGGCGTATTAGGGTCAAAGCGCTTACGCGTTTGCTCTACAGCGCTAAAATCGAGTTCAATATCAACCTGAGCGGTGTAGTTGCCCAAACCCAAGATTGGGATCAGCACTGAGTCAATTTTCTCACGCAGCGCTTGCTCTTGGTTACGCTCAAGCTCTTGCTCTTTGCGTCTTGCCATTGACGTCGCATCTTGAGAGCCAGAGTTTAGGAGACGGCCATGTTGATCGGTCACGGTAATGCGAGATGCTTCATGCCCGGTACTGCGCTCGCAACCATATCGACCACAGAATCGACTTCTTGCTGTTTAAGAGTCGCACCCATAGCCAGTGTCAAAAACACCGAAGCGGACGCTTCTTGGTTATGACGGACAAACACGCTCTGTTTTGGTAGTGCGAGCAGTATGCGCGCGGTGCGCACTTGCTTCATTTGTTCGATAGCTTTGGCGAGCTGCCTTTCACGGCTAAGTTTCAAACGTTCTTGTTCAAGACGTTGAGACACACCAAAACCCATATCTTGCATCAAGATATCATCGCCAGCGTTCGACGAGCGGTTAAGTCCGGCGCGCACCATATCCAGTTTAAGATTGTTGTATTCACTTGCAGGCACACTTAACGAATTGCCGTTAAGCTTATAAGCCACTTTTTTCTGATCGAGATAGTCAAGAACTGGGATCAGTTCTTCAGTTTCGTAAACCCCAAGAGGACGCATTTCTGGCTCTTTGACCCAGAAAAACAGCATCACAATCAAGGCGACACAGATAGAGATAGACAGCACCAGAACGATTTGTCGTAGCAGATCGAGATCGCCGACGGCCAAATCAAATTTGGAACTGCTTTTTTCATTAATGTCAGGATTTTGACTGTCGGTCGAGATATCCGTGCTGGAGACCATTGCGGTATCCGCACCACTATCCATGACTGCGACGTCGGTTGACTGGTTATCTTGAGCCACTTCTTACTACCTAGATTACACGGGCATGTTCATGAGTTCTTTATAGGCTTCGACGAGCTTATTTCTCACTTGGATGGTTGCTTCGAAAGCGACGCTGGACTTGTTACGAGCGATCATGACATCTGACAATGAGACATCGGCGTCGCCGCGGTCAAAACGGGTTTGCAGATCACCAGAGGTTTTTTGAAGACCATTTACGTTGTTCACTGCTTGGGACAACATGTCGCCAAAGTTGGCTCCCACTTGGTGGGCTGTCGCTGTCGGCTTTGCGTTTGAGGCTTCAAACATCATCGCCTGCATTTCATGGTGTAGTCCGTCAACTTTCATGCTGTACCATCTTCTGTCAATTTATTGACAGTATCCTTTTTAAATTCTGATATTTCTGATTTATGGAAATAAAACAGCAAAAATTATGCCACGCTTGCCCCGATGCTGACCAGCACCGAGGGCAAATAAATTGTGACGTTTAGCTAGGGATCTCAATTCCCGCATCGCGCATTTTGGCGAGCTTGTAGCGTAGCGTGCGAGGGCTGATTCCTAGTTTCTCAGCCATCTCTTTACGACGACCTTCACACTCTTTTAGTGTGTCTAAGATAATCGCAAACTCTTGGTCACGAAGCTCACCGCCGAGCCCTTCACTACTTGCCACAGGGCGCGCCAGCTCGGACGCGGCTTCAGCGACAGGCGCAACGACTGGTGCAGCAACAGAGACAGGGTCTGACACCGCCATTTGCAGGCTTGATGCATCCTGCCAATCTACGCCTTCGAGCAAAATATGCTCCGCAGCAACTTGGCTTTGGTCGCAAAGAATCAGCGCGCGCTGTACCACGTTATCAAGTTCACGTACATTACCAGGCCAAGGGTAGCCTTGCAGTTTTGCCAGAGCTTGCTCAGTAAACTCTGGCACTGGCATACCCAATTTCTTACAGTGACGTTCCGTTAAGTGGCGTGCGAGCGGCGCGATATCACCGGTACGCTCACGCAGTGCAGGCCACGCAATTGGGAACACGTTTAAACGGTAATACAAGTCTTCTCGGAAGTTGCCTTCTTGCACGTACTGTTTAAGGTCACGGTTACTGGTTGCCAGAACGCGAACATCAAGGGCGATACTTTTACGGCTCCCAAGACGCTCTACTTCGCGCTCTTGAAGAACACGCAGCAGTTTGGCTTGCAGGTTAAGATCCATTTCACTGATTTCATCCAGCAAAATAGTGCCGCCCTGCGCCTGTTCAAACTTGCCCGGACACGCTTGGATAGCACCGGTAAAGGCACCCTTTTCGTAACCAAACAGGGTTGCTTCTAGCATGTTGTCTGGGATGGCTGCACAGTTAATCGCTACAAATGGACCATCAGCGCGCAGCGACTTGTTGTGAATGTAACGAGACATCACTTCTTTGCCCGAGCCGCTAGGGCCAAGCACCATTACGCTGGCATCGGTTTTCGCCACTTTTTCAGCGAGCGCCAACAGCTGAATACTTTTCACATCCGCGACCACTGCGTCGCCATTGTCGTCCGACTTAACGGGTGCGTAACGGCTCACCATATTGAGCAGAACTTCAGGCGCAAATGGCTTCGCCATGTAGTCGATAGCCCCTTCTTTCATTGCCGCCACAGCGTCTTCAATGTTGGCATACGCCGTCATGAGAAGAACCGGTAGATTCGGCCAGTGCTGCTTAATATTACGAAGCAGCGCCAAACCACCCATGCCGGCCATTTGAACGTCAGACACCACTATGTCTACAGGTTGCGTTTTTAGTTTCACTAGCGCATCTTCCGCGCAATCCGCTTCAACCCATTCATAGCCAGCAAGCGCCAGCGTATCGACTAATGCTTCGCGAAGACCTCCATCATCCTCAACGATCAATACTTTGCTCTGAGCCATTAGTTATGTCCTTCGTCCGTTACTTCGTGATCCGACGGTGTGTTTGCCAGTGGCAAGCACATGGTAAAACAAGCACCATCATCCTCTTCTGATATTAATTCCAATCGTCCCTCGTGGGCACGACACACCATTTGCACCACAGCAAGTCCAAGACCTGTGCCTTGAGAGCGTGTGGTAAAAAACGGTTCCATGATTTTTTGTTGTAGCTCTTTCGGTACGCCAGGGCCGCTATCTTGTACCGAGATTTTTAGCTCGTTGTTGACCGGTCTAAAGAACACATCGACCTGAGAGCCCTTGCCAGCAATTTGCACCGCGTTGAGCACGAGGTTGCTCAGTGCTGACGCCAGCGCATTCACGTTACCTAATAGCGGTGTCTGTTCTTGTTCGACTTCCAAGCAGTAATCAATTTGATTGCTTTTGAGCGTGGTCTCGACCATCGGCTGATATTCAGCCACCAAATCACCAATAGTAAACGGCTTAATCACCTTGTTGTCGCCACCTTTGGCGAACAGCAGCATGTCGTTAACTTGCTTCTCGAGATCATGCAGCCTATCGACCAATTTGACTTGAAAACGCTCGCGCGTCGCTTGTGGAAGGTTTGGTGCGGCTAAGTTTGAGGCATAGAGCATCGCACTCGATAGCGGTGTGCGAACTTGGTGTGCCAATGAAGCCACCATGCGCCCCAATGACGACAAGCGCTGCAAATCACTGACTCGTGATTGCAGTAAGCGAGTTTCCGTCAAATCGGTAATCAGGATCAGTTGCCCAGTCGATGACGCTGAAATAGCCAAACGAACTTTGCGGCCATTACGCAGCGATACCTCATGCCCGTCATCCTCTTTTGGATCGAATACGACTTGAATAAGGTGAAACCACTTTTGACCCACTAGTGGGATCTCAAGAATACGGTGTGCTTCGGGATTCGCTTCACGCACTACCCCTTGGCTATCGAGCAAAATCACACCTGCGGGCATCGCTTCAATGACTTGCTGATAACGCTCAACTTGCGACTCGAGAGAATCTAAGTGCGAACTGGATTGTGGTTCAGACTGCGAGGTTTCGTTGACCATCTGATTCATGTACGAGGCTTTCCTTCCATTAATACTGCTCGTAGAAATACGTAAGCCCAAAAAAGACTATAGCCCGACAATGCAAAAGGCATGCCGAGCTATATTTGTTATTTTTCAGACACTTAGATGCGTCAATTATTTGTCGTCAATTTTCAAGCGTGAACTGCGTCAAATTTACTCTGTCTGTCGCGAAGAGAAAGCGATGAACAGCTAGCGATGGATAGCGTATTTACGCATTTTCTCAACTAGGGTGGTACGTCGCATACCTAGCATGTCAGCGGCGCGGGCAACGATGCCATCTTGAGCATCCAGTGCTTGGTTGATCATATTGACTTCAAGGTCAGCTAACATCTCTTTCAAATTGACGCCCTCTGGAGGCAGTGACTGAGGCGCGTGCTGTACGTCAAATTCAGGCTCGTCATCAAAAGAAAAGTCATCTGAAAAAATACTATCCAGCGCATCTCGCTCTTGCTCTTCGATGGTCTTGAGTGTGTTCATCTCTGGTTGGAATTCAGGGATATCACTGTAACGATACTTCACCGGAAGATGATTTACGTCGACTAAACTGTTTGGATACAGGATCACCATGCGCTCTACTAGGTTGCGAGTTCGCGAACATTGCCGGGCCAATTGTGCTCCATCAACGAATTAATTGAGCGTGGTGCAAAGCAGATGGGTTGACCACCTTCCGCTTCCATACGCGTGAGAAGCTCTTGAAGTAGCAGTGGAATATCTTCTTTGCGCTCGCGAAGTGATGGCATTTCAATTGGGAACACATTCAAGCGATAGTAGAGATCTTCGCGGAACTGACTCTCTTGAATCATGCTTTCAAGATCGCGGTGAGTTGCCGCTACAATACGAACATTGGCTTTAATCACTGATGTCCCGCCAACGCGTTCAAATACTCGCTCTTGAAGTACACGCAGAAGCTTTACTTGCATTGGCATCGGCATATCGCCAATTTCATCGAGAAACAGCGTACCGCCTTCAGCGAGCTCAAAGCGCCCTTTACGTGCCGTGATGGCGCCTGTAAACGCCCCTTTCTCGTGGCCAAACAGTTCACTTTCCAATAGATCTGGTGGGATCGCACCACAGTTAACCGGTACAAATGGGCCTTTGCGACGACTGGAATGATAGTGAATATTACGCGCGACCACTTCTTTACCCGTACCCGACTCTCCCAAAATCAGCACATTCGCTTCTGAACCAGAGACTTGCTCAATCAGGTGGCGAACCTCTTGGATACCAGAGCTTTGGCCAACAAGGCTGCGAAACAAGGTATTCTTGCGCGTCGCGGATGGAACTTGTACCCCTTTACGCCCCAAAAACTCCCGGCAGTGACGCAAAGCATCGCTGAGCTGCGGGTAATTGAGCGGGAATTCAAGCTCACCAACAAAGCTGGTCAGGGACTCGACGGCGCCCGTAAACTCACTAGTGACAAGAAGTGGGATGTGATTTGACACAGCAAGCTGAGCCAGCAAGGCGTTGGAGAGCGTCGCGCTTTGCAGTGCACCGACGATGCACCCAGACCAGGTCTGAGTCCAATCAATTTGATTGATGTCGTTCGATGAAATTGCAACGCAGTGCTCACCCACAAACTCAAGGATAGTCTGAAGGTTATTGCGCACTTGCGAGTCGTCAGCAATAACAAGAAGTTTAGCTAAGTCTTGCATGTGTCAGGAATAATGCCTTGATAAGTCAACCTATGCATCTACACACAGCCGAAAAAATCGTGCGACAAATGCGCTTTATAAACGCCATAAGAGTTTTATAAAACAGATGCTTAGGTACAAAAAAAGCGCCATTAGGCTAAGAATGGCGTCTATTCTATTGGCATTAATATAAGAAGGCAACTGACACACCGCCAGTTTAAGAGGTTTATTCCGCTTAAATACCTACTTCTTGAGCAGTTAGGTTGTGATAGTTAGCAGGGATTTGATCCCACGCTGACTTGATTTCACGGATGATTTCAATGACGTCATCAATTGGCTGAGGATTGTTTTCATGGTTTGCCTCGGTAATTTGACCGATCATGAATTCGTACAATTGATCTAAGTTTTTAGCGATATCACCACCATCGTCCATAGATAGGCAGCTACGCAGGGCAATAATGATGTCGAGAGCTTTACCAATACGCTCACCTTTTACAGGAATGTTGCCTTGCTCCATCGCCGCTTTTGCTTGGATTAGCCTTTCAATAGCGCCACCCATAAGCATTTGGATAACTTTGTGCGGCGAGGCAGCCGTCAACTGACTGTCTACAGAAACTTTCTTGTACGCTTGCAATGAACCACGCATCACTATCCTCTCAAATAAATTTTTTGTACTGCTGTAAGGAACGTTTACCGTGTCGGTATTTTCTTAACGACTGTCCCAGTTGTTCCGTTTTTGATTCCATCAGCTGCGCGATATGGCGAGTCGACTCGACCACCTGCTGCCACTGAGCACTTTGCTGCAGGTTCGGATTCCTTTTGCAGACATCAATAATGGTTTTGATTAACTGTTCTCTTTTATCGACCAACTGATGAATTTCTTCAGTCTCTGGGTCGATATTTTTTAGCAGAGATAATAAACAGTGATCTAAATCACTTAACTCATTGAAAATAAGCATTTAATTAACTCCGTACTAATAAACATCATGATAAGGCATTCATCATACCAGCAAGCTGCGCTTGCATTTTTCCCGTCGCATCTTGCATCGCAGCGAACTTGTCTTGAGTTCGCTTCTCAATGCCTTCCATACGCCGGTCTAGTGAGGCTTGGTCGTCATTGAGTCGATAGTTTTGTTCCGACAAGCTCTTCTCTCGAGTACGGATAGAACCGGTCATTCCCGTCATGCTATGAATCGCATCTTCGACCTTTTTGGCAAAACCGTTATTACCACCGAAGAAGTCGCCCAATTTACCGAAATTGTTATTGAGCTGTTTATCAAGCATTTGATAATTGATTTCAAGTCGTCCCTCTCGAGTCGTGGTAATACCAAACTCGGTGAGGGATTGCAGATCTTTGGGAGCGCCTTCGACACTGCTTGAAAAGACGCTTTTTAGCCTAGAGTCAGCGCTGCGCACGATACTGTCACCCGCGAGTGGTCCGGCTCTTCCTGTGGTCGGATCAACTTTTGATAAGTCCTGTGAGACTGATAGAACTGGTTATAGGCATTAACGAACTGTTCGATGTCAGCGCGCACGCTATCTCTGTCGTACTCAACGCCGATTTCAGTTGCTCGCTCACCAGGTTTAGTGGTGCCTTTTAAGGTTAAGTCCACACCTTCAATCGCATCTTCAATCACATTGTTGTGGCTTGAGAGTTCCGCTACACCATCAAGAAGAACAACGGAATCTTGCGCAGATTGGACTTCAGACATTCCCATGTAAATTTGCATTGAACGCTGAGCTTCCGCGAGTTCTGATTGGATTGCTTCCACTTTTTCTAGCCGCTCGCGCTCTTCTGGCGACAGTTTTTCGCGCTCTAGCTTTTTAGCCTCTTCTTCCGTCATATCGCCATCGGCCACGGCCTTCGCTATCGCGGCTTTTTCCGCTGCGAGCTCTTCCTCGAGCTTAGCTTGCGCCTCTTCAGGGGTAACGTAAGAGTCGGTTAAGGTACCGGAGGCGGTGTTCGACCAACCTGGTACTTGTTTCGATTTTTCAATCGCTTTTTCATCAAGCTCAGGCTCCGGAGCTTGATAGGAATCCATTAGGGTGCCAGACGCCGTTTCGGTCCAGCCAGGAATGGTATCTTCAGGGCGGCCAGAATTTGCCTCCTGAGGTTTTTCGGGACTGACTTCGCCTTCTTGCGTAGCCTGCTCGGCACTTTGCGCGTCTTCAACCGACTTCTCATCAACCGTTTGGCCGTCTGCGGCTTCTTCACCTTGCTGAGACTCTTGAGCATCACCCACCACTTGCTCTTGTTCGCCGTCTTGCGGTGGCAAGCCAAGTACACTTAGCGCTTCTGCTTGCGCTTTTTCGAGATCGCGTACGCGCTGTTCTATGGTTTTGAACTCAAAACGGTACAGATCATTGCCTGGCTCAGCTTCAACGCCAATCGTGAGCGCCTTCTCCGCACCAGATTGATCGGAGGCAACAATGAGCCTTGGGCCATTGCGGTCTTTAATTATTGAAGCTCGAACACCGGGGTTATCACTGGCGCCATTGATGGCTCTCACCACATCAGTGAGTCTGGAATTTTTACGAAGGGATAAGTCGAACTGCTCGTCGCCAAGGGAAATTTGCAGCTTACCCGGCCCAAATCGCGTGTCATCGGGGATGACGTCTGAGGCAATTTTGTGGCTCTGTGCAAGCTGCAAGACATCGACAGCATATTTGCCAGCGATCGCATCTGTGGTCGCTGTGGCTGTGACAATATTTTCTTCAGTACTGTTTACACTACGCAGTGCAAACGCTTTTTCCTGCCGAAAATTTGCCATCAGGTTTTTCATCGTATCGAGTGATTCTCGGAGCCGTCCATAGGCACTGATACTGGTATCAATTTTTGCGCGTTCAAAATCAATACGTTGCTGCTTTGGTATGCGCTCCGCATCGACGATTTTGCTCACCATGGAATTGATATCCATGCCAGATGACATCCCTATCGGGCCCATTATTCACCAAACTACTTCAAATCTATACCAACCTGAACTCAACTGAGTCAGGCATTACACCAGCATGTCTATGGTTAACGAGCCATGCTGTTCGATGCGGCGTAAAACGTCGAGCAGTTCTTCATCCGGAAACTGGCGAATCACATCCCCTGTTTCCTTGGCATACACCGTGAAAATGTTGCGTCCAGACTCTTCGTCGACACGAAACGATAATCCTGTATTCATGTCGCTCAAAAACTTATCCAGCCGCTCTACCATTTTCTCGCGTTCAGCATCATTAAGCTGCTGTCTTTCGTTGGCAATGCGTTGAATGACTTCGGTAGCTTTCTTGTTAGTCAGCTCCGGCGTCTCGGTTTTATTAACCTCGTCAACCGACTGAGATTTCTCTTTATTCTCAGTCGATACCTGTTGCGAGGCGGCATCTTTAGTATTTTTTGAAGCAAGTTCTGTGCCACTCGATGAGGCAAAAGGCTGAAGGTTCGATGCGTAGGATGAAATGTCCATTCTCGCTCTCCCGTTTCTAACCTCGTATTGTCCAACTCCAACAAAGGTACTTCTTGTTGAGCAATAGCATTGAAATTGGAAGTTGGCGGTAAAGGGATGTTACCGCCAACCAACCTGCCTAAGGTCTACGACGAAATTAGCCTAGAAGGCTAAGTGCCGCCGATGGAGACTGTTTCGCTTGAGCCAGAATCGAAGTACTTGCTTGTTGCAAGATCTGATTCTTAGTCATCGCAGTCGTCTCTTTTGCGTAGTCCGTGTCTTTAATGCGGCTGTTTGACGCATTCACGTTCTCGTTGATGTTGCTGAGGTTGTTGATTGCGTGGTTGAAACGGTTTTGGAAAGCACCAAGTTCAGCACGCTGAGAGTCAACACTCTTTAGCGCGCCATCAAGGACGGCAACCGCTTCTTGAGCGCCAGCTACCGATGTGACGTCGATATCTTTCACCGTCACATCTTGACCTGCGCCGATACTTAGATCTGAAGCTAGAGAGCCGCCAAATGTTACATCGCCCGTGACTTTTTGCGTTGAAGCGTAAAGCTGCAGTTTGCCATCATCACCAACCGATGCTTTCACATCTTCACTTTGACCGTTGATGTAGGTGGCTAGCTGCTCGATGTCATCGCCTTCTTTCGCGCTAATGTCTAGGCTAACCTCTTCGCCTTGCTTATTGGTGTATGACATCGTTAGGTTCGCTTCTGCGCCAACCGCCCAATCTGCACCTTTGCTTTCTGCAGCCGCGTAGCTTTTGCCGCCCATTTCTGCAGTATCTGAACGTAGGTTACCCATAGAAAGCATAACGGCTTCACCAGAGTCGGCACCGATTTGGAAAGATTGAGTACCGTAAGTACCGTTAAGGAGACGGTTACCACCGAAAGAGGTGGTTTCTGCGATACGGTTTAGTTCGTCATTAAGTGCTGTCACTTCTTCTTGAATCGCAACACGCTCAGACTTTGAGTTTGAACCGTTAGCAGATTGAAGCGATAGGTCACGCATACGTTGCAGGATGTTGGTGGTTTCGTTCATCGCACCTTCTGCTGTTTGCGCGATAGAAATACCATCGTTCGCGTTTTTTACCGCCATGTCTAGACCGCGGCTTTGCGAAGTCAAACGGTTAGAAATCTGTAGGCCCGCAGCGTCATCTTTTGCGCTGTTGATTTTATAGCCAGAAGACAAACGCTCCATTGATTTTTGTGTACCTTCCGCAGCGTTGTTTAGGTAACGCTGGGCGGTCATTGCAGACACGTTAGTGTTTACATTAATTGCCATATTGATCTCCTTAGGCATTTAGGGATAGATGGCCGCAGTGTCTCTCACCTCACGTTGGCACATCTGATTTCATTTCTCTCAATCCCTGTAACGGCGATTCATTTAGAAGCTTTAGAAAAAAAATGCGTTTTTTTTGTCGTAAATTCAATTGATTGAATAAATGTGAGCTTGATCGTAATAGGCGGAGCGTATTGTCGGTAGGAAATGGCTGATGCGGTGGCGCCAAAAAGGCAAAAAAAAACCAGAGCCGAGGCTCTGGTCTGTATTTACAATTGGTTAACTGAATTAACCTAGTAGGCTTAGTGCCGCGTTTGGCGCCTGTTTCGCTTGCGCCAAGATTGAACTTGATGCTTGCGATAGGATTTGGTTCTTGGTCATCGCCGTCGTTTCTTTCGCGAAGTCGGTATCTTTGATACGGCTCTTCGACGCGTTCACGTTCTCGTTGATGTTATCCAAGTTGTTGATTGCGTGGTTGAAACGGTTTTGGAATGCACCAAGCTCTGCACGGTGGCTGTCCACGTATTTTAGTGCTGAGTCTAGGATAGCAACCGACTCTTGCGCGCCGCCTACAGAGGTTACGTCAATCGTATCAACCGTTACCGCTTTACCTGCTTGCATGTCTAGGTCACTTGCTAGACCGCCAGAGAAAGCCACAGCGCCGTCAACTTTGTTGTTACCAGCAAAGACTTGTAGCTTACCGTCTTGGTCAACAGACGCTTTTACCATGTCAGTTTGACCGTTGATGTACGTCGCTAGCTGCTCAATATCATCACCCTCTTTTGCGTTGATGGTGATCGTTTGTGCGTCGCCAAAGCTGTCTGTTAGGTCAATCGTTAGGTCGTTAGCACCTGCTGCTACGCTCCAGTCTTTGTCTTTCGCGTTCGCAGCTTGGTAGCTAGTGCCGCCCATTTGTGCGTTGTCAGAGCGCATGTCACGCAGGCTAAGCATCACCGCTTCACCGTTGTCAGCACCGATTTGGAATGACTTAGTGCCGTGCGTACCATTCAGTAGTTTGTTACCACCAAAAGACGTGGTTTCTGCGATACGGTTTAGTTCGTCGTTTAGCGCTGTCACTTCTTCTTGAATCGCAACACGCTCAGCTTTTGAGTTAGAGCCGTTCGCTGATTGAAGTGATAGGTCACGCATACGTTGCAGGATGTTAGTTGTCTCATTCATCGCACCTTCCGCCGTTTGTGCGATAGAGATACCATCGTTAGCGTTACGTACAGCAACATCAAGACCACGGCTTTGTACGTTCAAACGGTTAGAGATTTGTAGACCCGCTGCGTCGTCTTTAGCGCTGTTGATTTTGTGGCCTGAAGACAAACGCTCCATTGACGCTTGTTGAGCTTGGTTCGCGTTGTTTAGGTAACGCTGCGCTGTCATCGCTGATACGTTGGTATTTACATTCACTGCCATGTTGTTTCTCCAATTGATTTTCCGGTGTAGCGGTTTCCGACGTCTCGGAAAACCAAGTAGTTCTCTCAAAGTTAATCTTTTAACGACGCGGCGAAAAAAACCTTTAGGAAAAAACGGAAAAAATTTAAATAAAACATCCGTTTGATTACAAAACGAGCAAACGGCAACAATTTGCCAAAAAAGCGCTAAAGATCGGTAAGTGGCGGCCGAAACAGTCAGATTTTTTCAGTAAAAATTATCGTCGAGAGTACGCAATGTCAGGGGGTGAGAGAACAAGAGGCTATGTGGATAAGCTGATTTCAGGTGACCTAGAAAAGAAAAAGCCCCTTTTCCTTTGAGAGAACTGGGGCTGGGGTGGACGCCATGGCCTGTGCGGAGATCAAGAGAAATGAACACAATCCGGCGTTCCGACATACCTTATGGCCGTATCAGGGCAGGTTGAGAGAGAGAGCCCAACACTTTCACAAGGTATGCTTGCCAAGCAAGAAGACAGTGACGCCACGTCTGGCTAGGTATCTTCTGCTTTATCTGGACGTCTTACTATTGTAGTAGTGACATCGCAGAGTTAGGCAACTGTTTCGCTTGAGCAAGAATCGAAGTCCCTGCCTGTTGCAGGATCTGGTTCTTAGTCATTGCGGTGGTTTCTTTCGCGAAATCGGTATCTTGATGCGGCTGTTTGACGCCTCAACGTTTTCCTGAATGTTCGCTAAGTTGTTAATGCTGTGGCTCAAGCGGTTTTGCTTGGCACCTAAATCTGCACGCTGCGCGTCGACATACTTGAGTGCTGAATCGAGTACTGAAATCGCGTTTTGTGAGCCTGCTACCGTGGTCATATCGATGTCTTGCACCGTCGTTGGCACGCCGGTGTTCGTCAGCCCCAGTTCACTTGCCAAACCACCAGAGATAGTCACATCACCATCTAGGTCTGGTTCTGCGATAAAGATTTGCAGCTCACCGTTGTCACCCACTGACGCACTCACCAAGTCCGACTGACCATTGATGTAGGTCGCTAGCTGTTCGATGTCCTCGCCTGCTTTTGCAGCAATGTCTATCGTGACTTCTTCACCCGCTTTGGTGGTGAACTCAAACTTGAGATCAGCGGCATCTGGTGCTACCGACCAGTTAGAATCTTTGGCATTCTCCGCCGTGAACGTGGTGCCGCCCATACGGAAGTCATCGGCACGGATACTGGTGAGTCCCATAATCATGGCTTCACCAGAGTTGGCACCGATTTGGAACGACGCATCGCCAAACGAGCCGTTCAGCAAGCGGCGACCACCAAATGACGTGGTCTCTGCAATACGGTTGAGTTCCGCTTGCAGTGCCATCGACTCTTCGTTGATAGCTTGACGCTCTGATGGTGAGTTAGTGCCGTTTGAAGACTGAATCGCCAAATCACGCATACGCTGCAGAATATTGGTCGACTCATTCATCGCCCCTTCTGCGGTTTGTGCAATCGAGATACCATCATTAGCATTTCGCATTGCGACGTCCAAACCACGAGACTGCGCGGTTAGGCGGTTAGAGATTTGCAAACCCGCTGCATCGTCTTTGGCGCTGTTAATTTTATGGCCTGATGACAAACGTTCCATCGAGGTGTTTAAGTCATTCGAGGACTTATTGAGATAACGCTGTGCGGTCATCGCCGAAACGTTAGTACTTACTGTAATTGCCATTTTGCTCTCCTAAATGAGTTCGCAAGCGCTTCAAGTTGGATTGCGACGCGGCCAGATAGCCGTTGGCAACGACTGACCGTCTACATCCACCTGATACCCCGTATCAGATGGAGTATCTGTTCAAATTCACTGCCTGAGCCCTGCCAAAACGGCAAAGTTCAGTGGTTCAACTTAGCTAATACAAATCACGTGCCAAGTTTTAAGATACGAATCGACTTTTATTTTAATCATTAACAATCAATAAGTTAGATGCATTAAATTCACCCAATAAATGGTCGAAAGACAACCTATTGATTGAGATGGCAAACTAGCAGGTCACTGCTTTGCCGCTCTCTACTCTGCGACTTCACACAACATCTCATTTACTCGTTTGCGTTCCTGCTCCTAAGGCTTGGCACATAGGCAACCGAGAACACAACGCGCTGAATTATAGATAGTTAAATAAAGTCAAATCTTTGGTCTTACCAAACGCTTGCTGTGATGCTTGCAGCGCTCTCGTATTTTCTTCAAATTCAATCACTGCTTTGGAGTAATCAAGATCCTCAAAGTGGCTTTTCGATCTTGCTAAAGCGAGCTTGTAGTCTTCATTTTGTGATTCTTGTATGTCCAGCGTATTCAACCTTGCACCGATATCCGTTCTGGCTTTGGTCAAATGCAAGAACGCTTGATGGAATTCTTCCGTAAACTGGTGCAGCTTAGCGGTTGCCGACGCATCGGAAACATCGTTGTCTAACCACTTAATCGTTTGATTAAACGTATCAAGCACACTAAATTGTTTTTTTGGTGTGAGTTCAATACTGTCGCCTGCACTGATCTGTCCCTTAACTGTTACAGTGAGATCTTTGTAGACAATGCCAGTGGTCGGCTCATAGTCTTCGACTTGAACAACCTTTCCATTACGCTCCAACTGATACGCAAAGTTATTCTGCCCCATGTCAACAAAGGTCACCTTATATGTACCGTCGTCTCTGGAGTCTTCGTTCTCAGCTCGATTGAGAAGGAGCTCTGATTTATTGGTTAGCGAGTAGTCTGGCTGATAGTCACCGAATGGGTTCTCTATTTCCATAAACAACTTACTACCGGGGTCGCTGGTGATGATCTCCATACTGTTAGAGATACGCATTTTTCGCTGATAGTCATCTCCTACATAGCGAACATCACCGTTGTTATCGCGAAGAAATGGCTGGAATTTCGGCTTGGTGCCCGCAAACACGTAGTTTCCCGATTCATCTTGGCTGTTCGCCAAGGCAATGAAGTTCCTCGCAAGCTCTTCTATTTCACGCGCTTTGGCCTCTCTATCTTGGGCAGATAAGGCACCATTGATCGACTCCATGGTCAATCGCTTTGCTTTATCAGAGAACTGTTCTGTTTCTCTGATCATGACTTCTTGATTCTCTAGTCTATTTCTCGTTAGCACGATGGCATCGTTATACTGCTCCAACTGCTTAGACTGCTGACCCACTTTTTGCAAATAGTGAACCGCGAGCGGATCGTCCGCTGGCTTCTGTAGCTGTTTGCCCGACGCAAGTTGCGCTTGGTTGTGGTGAATTTTGTTTTCCTGACGACGCAGGTCATTCTGAACAGTTTGATAGTTATGAAAACTAGAAATGCGATTCATCATGTTCCATCACCTCCTATCGCAATGCCAAAATGGTATCGAAGGTTTCATTGGCCGCCTGCATCACGCGAGATGAGGCCATGTACGCCTGCTGAAACTTCATCATATTGGCCGCTTCTTCATCGAGATTGACCCCAGAGATAGACGCAACCCGACTTTTAGCGGATTCGTGCTCAAGGTTAGCGACCTCTTGTAATCTCGCCGCTGTAGAGGCCTGCAAACCGACATCAGTATTCAAGTTATGGTAGATATCGACGATTGTAGAGTCGCCACCATTGACGGACTTATCGGTTTGAATGTTAAGCATCTTGCGCAAGTTCCCGTTATCACCCACCGAAACGGTCAGGTTGGCGGTAAACTTATCATTCGGCAAAGCACCGGCGGACAGTTCAAAGGTCGTCCCCATCACGGTGACAGGCTCCTCAGGTGGATAGCACTGAGGTTCAAGAACGACATTTCCTTTTGTATCCGTGACTGCGAATTCCTCACCTGTTGGTGAAACGATCACTTCAAACTCACGTAACTCACCCGCCGCAAGAAGTTTAAAACTCGCCGTACCTAGGGCCTGAGTTGTCGAAGCTTCAAAGCTCTGAGCGGTAATTCGACTTGGATCGGTGGTTTGCATCTCGAGTTGTGCAGCACCATGACGAGTTGGCCGAATTAGAAATCGCTCGCCCGTCTCTGGCTCCTCATTGATCGCCACGAAAAAACCGTCTAGGTAAAACCCTGAGTCCTTCTCTTCAAGCTGGACCGTTTCGCCGGTTGGTTTGGTGACGATATAGTTGTTGCCGTCATAACGAACCGCATACTCGCCGCCCTTCAACTGTTCTGTGTTTGCAATATACACAGCAATATCAGCTTCAGAGTCTTTTGAAATCACAACTCGAGATTTGGCAATGCGGTCACTGTTGGGATCAACGAAGATATCCCGACCGATACGACCATTAAGATCGATACCTTGCCTTTGTAGCTTATTCACTTGATGAGAAAATACCGTAGACAATCTTCCCAACTCGTCCATCAAATAAGGTACATCTTTGTCCCTAAAGTTCAGCATCCCTTCAATTTTGCCGCCAATATCATCAGGCTTGATGGCTTTAATACCCTTACCTTCTATCATCGCCAAGCGTCGTTGGTGAACGTCGGGGTGACCGTCGATCATCTTCAACTGGCTGGCTTCAGTTCCAGAAACGAGGGTATGACCATTACCAATGTGGACGTTAAAGCCTTCTGATTCCGCTCTTGGGGTCACTGTCACTTTGGTATATTCTGACAGCTCCTTGACTAACATCTCGTGCTTATCCATGAGGTCAATATGCGGCCCCGGCATTTTGGTCATCAACCGATGAACATCTCTGATCTCTAATGCCAGCTGGTTGACACGCTCAATACTCATATCGAGTTTCTTATTCGCCGTATCTGCTTGCTCTCGAATAGACTCATGGAAGTTGTTCATGGTTTGACGTATCAGATCAGCTTTCTCAAGCACCACCTTTCGTGCACCGACATCATTCGGCGTATCGGCGAGCGTTTTCACTGAGTTAAACCAATCATTTAGGTTTTCGGGAATCTTTTTCGATGCCACCGATGACAGCATGCCCGATAACAAATCGATGTTCGACAAGCTCTCGTTGCGAAAATTCATCTGGGTGGTGGCCATGTTGAGCTCTTTGACGGCAAACTGATCCCAAGAGCGGCGAACATTTTCCACATGCACACCCATACCGTAGGTTTGCCCACCAAACTGCCTAGGGTCACTGGTACCCTGAACCACAGACTGACGGCTGTAACCCTCTGTATTTGCATTAGAAATGTTATGACCAGTCGTGGTTAACTGTCTCTGAGCTGTGAGTACACTCTGTGTACCTAAGTTCAGAAGATCTGACGCCATATCGCCCCCAAAAACCTCAAAATCGGGCAATAATCATCATGATTTGCCCGTCGTTGATAGTTAAAATGCAACATGCATGCCAAGAGCAATAACTTATTGGAAGTGGATGTTTTTATGGATAAAAATCGACCAGTGAATGGTTATTTTGAAAGTAGAAACAACATCGCCCGGCATAGGTGCCGAGCGATAATTGGTTGAATCGTGATAATAACTAAAGCGCCATATCATCAATCTGTTTTTTAACTCTGAGTACCTTGTCAGCGTAGCTAGGGTCGGTGGCGTAACCCGCCTTATGAATGTCACGAATAAACGACTCAGAGCCTTCGCTGCGATTGAGTGCCGATTGATAGCGCGGGTTTTCATTTAAGAACTTCACATAGTCATTGAAGCTCTCTTCATAGCTTCGATAAGAGCGGAATGCAGCACGCTCTTGCACAGGCACATTTTGGTGGTATTCCAGCGTTTGCGTCGCCACCTTATCACCACCCCAGCTACGATCGGCTTTGATGTTGAATAGGTTGTTACTGCTACCTTGACTGTTGTTGACCACTTTCTGCCCCCAACCCGTTTCCAATGCCGCTTGCGCTAGGAGAAGGGAGGAATCAACACCCAGAGACCTTGCCGCGCGATCGGCATAGGGTTTCAGAGAACTCACAAAACTCTCTGGCGTTCCAAAATCGACTTGCTTGGCGTTGCTTCTTGTACCATCAAGTCCCAATGCTGCCGCCGTACGACGCGCTTTCGCTTCATCGTACTTAGCTTCACGCTCTGGCAAATCAAACGATTCATTACGCACACGAAGTTCATGATTGCTTGCTGCCTGCGCTTCTGGCGCACGCGCCGCACCCAACTGAGCCACAATCATATCGGCGAGACCAAGTGAGCCATTTGCGCTTAGTTCACTCGACATCTGTTCATCGAGCATTTGACGATAAAACTGGCTGTTTTGGTTCATGGATAAGTCCGACTCGAAATGCGTATTCGCATCTCGCATCGACTTAAGCATCATGGTGGTAAAGATGGACTCGAACTGACGCGCCGCCGCTTTCAGCGCTGCGTCATCGTCCCCTTCTTTACCGCTAACGGCTTGCTGACGGAGTTTGTCTAGGCTACCGATATCGTGGATAAACCCGATATCATTGGGATTTTTCATCATGTTAGCGCTCCTAGATTACAATCAGCTGGCCTTCGATAGCGCCCGCTTGTTTAAGCGCTTGCAAAATTGCCATGAGATCCGACGGCGCCGCGCCTACTTCATTCACCGCGCGCACCAAATCATCAAGCGTTAAACCCGGTTCAAACTTAAACATTTTGCCAGAGCCTTCGGTCACTTGAATGTCTGAATTCGGTACCACCACGGTTTCGCCACCCGCGAATGCGTTAGGCTGACTAACACGGAGGTTTTCTTTAATGGCAACCGTCATACCACCGTGGGTCACTGCCGCGGGTTTTAGCTTGACGTGTTTGCCCACAACGATGGTACCCGTGCGAGAATTAACAATGATTTTTGCGCCGCTGTCCGCGGTATCAAATTCCACGTTTTCAACCGCAGATAAGAAAGCAACGCGCTGGCTTAAATCACGTGGCGCACGAACGCGTACCGACGTTGCATCCAATGCGTTCGCCATTTGCGGCCCCAAGAAGTCATTGATGGCATTCGCCATGTTCTGCGCCGTGGTAAAGTCTGACTCTAATAGGTTAAAGGTGATGTAGTCGCCGCGAGAAAATGGGCTGGGTACTTCTCGTTCAACGGTCGCGCCACTTGAGATCATACCAACAACAGGGTTGTTACCCACAATCTTTGAGCCATCAAGACCTTCTGCACTAAAACCACTCACGACCAAGTTACCCTGAGCGACCGCATAAACCTCACCATCCAAACCTTGCATGAAGGTTTGCATCAATGTGCCGCCACGGAGACTTTTTGCCGCGCCGATTGACGATACGGTGACATCAATCTTTTGTCCTGGCTTTGAGAAAGCGGGCAGCTCAGCAGTGACAATCACTGCTGCTACGTTTTTGAACTTAGGCTTGAAACCGATCGGCATTTGAATACCGAATTTTTCCAGCATTGAGCGAAAGCTCTGCTCAGTAAACGGCGTTTTTTCACCGGTACCCGGTAGGCCCGTTACCAGACCATAACCCACCAGTTGGTTACTACGCACACCGGCAACTTCTGACACATCCTTGATGCGTGCCGCTTGTACACTTGCCGCGGCAAAGCACAAACCCAATAGTAAAAACGTAAACTTTTTCATGATGTTACCCTAAAAACAAACAAACCCTCTTAGGAGAGGGTTTGCCGCTTACGATTCGATTAATCCACTCCTATAAGGAGACATTAAAAAATCGTGCCAAGAATCCAGGTTCTTGCATATCTTGTTGGTTTCCGGTGCCAGAATACTGAATTCGTGCGTTAGAAATGCGGTTTGAAGCAATGGTGTTATCAAACTCTATGTCATCTGGGCGGATAGTGCCGCTAAGGCGAATGTACTCATCACCGGTGTTCAATGTTAGCCATTTTTCACCGCGAATCACCAAGTTGCCGTTTGCCAGTACCTCAATGACTTCGACGGTAATCGAACCAGAAATGCTGTTACTTTGGTTTGCCGAGGCATTACCTTTAAAGTTGTTGTCGTTTTTCAGCGCATAAGAGAAATCATAGTCGTTGATCGTCACTGGGCGACCACCGACCTCTAATGGCTCCATGGATGAGTCATTGGCTTTCGACAAGTCCGCATCGGCACTTTTTGCCGCTTTCGTCGCTTCATTCAGCTCGACAGTGATAATGTCGCCTATACCACGTGGTTTAGAATCATCATACCAATCACGCGCATAATTGGTATTAAACAGTGAACCTGTTGCCGCCGCGTAATGTTCTGGTTTGTTCTTTGGATGAATCGGCGCCCAAGCGGGATCGTCTGCAACGGGATCCGTTCGCCCACGCAGCGTATCGACAATGCCGGTAGATTGAGAGCGATCGCCCTCAACAGCATCCACTGCTGTAGTGCTATCAGCGACTTCATCGACGGTTTCTTGCGGCCCAAACTGCGCACAACCAGACAATACAGCCAATAGCGAGATACAAAACAGTTTTTTCATAAGTCAGGCCTCTTACTATAGCTGCTGGTTAGCAAAGCTCATCATCTTGTCGACCGACGAGATCACTTTGGAGTTCATTTCATACACGCGCTGAGCTTCAATCATGTTGACCAGCTCTTCTGTCACGTTCACGTTTGACGTCTCTAACGTCGATTGACGAATTTTGCCAAAGCCATCAAGACCCGGAACGCCTTCGTTTGGATCGCCACTGGCACCCGTTGGCAAGTAAAGGTTTTGACCAATCGGCTCGAGACCGCCTGGGTTAATAAAGTCAACGGTGGTGATGTTACCGACGACTTGGTTATCTTGCTGCCCACGCACACGCACTGACACTTCACCATCCGTACCTACGGTAATCGAAATAGCATCTTCTGGAATGGCAATTTCTGGCTCTAGTGCATAACCCGCGCCCGACGTAACAATAACGCCCTCGTCGTTTAGCGTGAACTGACCATTACGGCTATAACCGATGTTGCCATCCGGCATCAGTACTTGGAAGAAACCATCACCTTCAATCATCATATCTAGGCTGTTGGTGGTGGTTTGTGCATTGCCTGGTGTGTGGATTTTCTGCGTCGCCACCACTTTAGAACCGGCACCCAACATAAGGCCGCTTGGCAGCTCGGTGTTTTGCGATGACTGACCACCAGGCTGGTTAATGTTCTGGTAAAACAGATCTTCAAAAACCGCGCGGCTTTTCTTGTAGCCAACGGTTGAGGCGTTCGCCAAGTTGTTTGAGATGGTTGAAATATTGGTTTGCTGCGCGTCTAAGCCAGTCTTACTTACCCAAAGTGCCGGATGCATATTCTTCCCCTATGTCCTTACCATTAACCCATGCGCAGCAGTGAATCAGACGCTTTGTCCATGTCTTCTGCTGTACTCATGAGTTTCACCTGCATCTCAAACTGACGCTGCAGATCAATTAAACTAGTCATTTCACCAACGGCATTGACGTTACTGCCTTCAACCGCGCCGGTCATCAGTTGCACGGCGGCAGACGCTTCAAAACCAAGCTCTGGATCCTTGCTGCGGAATAAACCGTTGGTGTCTTTGAATAGTGAGCGGTTATCTGTGTTGGTGAGCTTGATACGATCCACCACTTCCATCTCATCCGCTGGTGCGTCTTGAGGGATGACCGATACTGTGCCATCACGGCCAATTTCGATCTTTCTAAGTGGAATGGGTACCGTAATTGGCGTACCACGCTCACCAAGAACGAGATGGCCGTTGCTGTTCGCTAGAAGGCCATTTTGGTCTACACGTAAACTGCCGTTGCGAGTGAGCCCTTCTTTGCCGGTTTTGTCGAGCACAGAAATCCAACCCTGGCCTTCAATCGTGACATCAAGGTCGCGACCAGTGGTCACAACACTGCCTTGCTCAAAGCTATGGCCTGGACGTTCTGTCATGCTAAACACGCGGCTTGGCAACCCTTCACCATACGCTTGCATTGAGCGCGCTTGGGCAAGGTCGGCACGAAAACCAGGTGTGCTTGCGTTAGCAAGGTTGTTCGCTCTTAGTTGCAAAGCTTGCATATTTTGCTTCGCTCCGCTCATGGCGAGATACAGGGCACGATCCATTGATAGCTCCAATATTCAAAGTACTAGAGGGTTAAAGCAATCTCTGTGCCAATAATTATTTTTTATATTTATCAATTAGATATAATGATTTTGTGGGGATAGTTGCCAGATCGGCAAGGGTGGCAGGCGCGGCAATGGCAAAGAAAAACGGCAACGCGGCACCGGGCGGCAAGGCATTGCTGGAAAAACCAACAAACCCGCGTGACAGGCCAATGCCCATCACACGGTCAATCAATTATCGAGTTAGATTCGATTAACGAATTTGCAGGATGTTTTGCTGTAGCTGGTTGTGTACGTCCAATGCACGAGAGTTGGCTTGGAAGTTACGCTGAGCTGAAATCAAGTCCACCAACTCTTGAGTCATATCGATGTTCGATTGCTCAAGGGTGCCGTTATTAACCGTACCAAAAGAGCCTTTGTTAGATTCGCCCCAGATCTTTTCACCGGATGCAGAAGTGGCATCCCACTGAGTGCCGCCTTTCTTATCAAGCCTTGCTCGTTCGCAACGCGAACCAATGCCACACGGCCAAGGTTCACGTTTTTGCCGTTTGAGTAAGTGCCTAGCACATTACCAGACTCATCAAAATCCACTTTGGTCAAAAAGCCTGGCATCGCGCCATCTTCATCCAGCTTAGTGATTTCAAACGGAGCAGCAAATGACGTGTGCGTACCCAGTTTCAGGTTAATTGCCTGTGAAGGATCCGCGTCGTTCAAATCGATACCTGCGGTTGCGAAATCCACCGTTTTCACTGGCGCACCACCGTTCACCTGGTTAAAGGTACCATCATTTTTAAATGTGATGGAGTGCCCCACGTGACCGTTAGCTGCCGTCGTATCACCACCGTCGATGTTCAATGGTTTTTCACCCTGGCCATCGGTTAGCGTGTAGAACGCATTCCAAGTGTTTGGCGTGGCTGGGTTGCTCGATTTTAGGTAGTAGGTGGTCATCTTGTATGACTGACCTTTTGAGTCGGTCACTGTTACCGATGTCGCACGGTCATAAGACGTTTCATCGTTAAAGTTAAACAGTGTCGGATCGTTTTCTTCCGCGCTCGCTGGCAGGTTCGCACCCAGCTCAACATTTTTCGTCGCTTCAGGAACACCATATTCCGCTCGAACTTCAATCGGCTCTGCTTCATAAGAGGTCACTTGGTCGGTTTTTGGGTCGACCTTATAACCGAGCAGGAACTCGTCGTTCGACGTCACAAGCATATTATCTTTGTTTAAGTGAAACGCACCGTTACGCGTCAATTCGTTTTGCTGCGGAGTGAGGCGATCTTTTGCCACGGCAAAGAAGCCTGTGCCGCTGATACGAAGATCCATTGGGTTGTTGGTATAAATACTTGACCCTTCATGGAACTGCTGCGCCACTTTGCTCGCCTGCGCACCGCCACCTGGGGTGGTTTTTGCGTTAGTGAACAAAGAGTTTGAGTACACATCGCCGAATTCCGCACGCGACTCTTTAAAGCCGTATGTGTTGGCGTTGGCAATGTTGTTACTGGTGGTGTTCAGATCTAGCTGTGCCGCAGATAGACCGCTTAAAGATACATATGACATTCCTAATCTCCTAATCTAACCAGCGGTTATGCTTTGCCGACTTCCAGTACTTCTGCGAGTCGAACTGGACTTTCAAAGCCAGCTAGGTTGAGCAGTACGTTTCCATCGCCTTTACCAAGAAGTACGCTGTTGACGTTGGCGTACGTCGACACTTCAAACTCTCGGCTTTCTCCTTCCATCAAGCCAGAGGCTTTCACTCTGTACTTGCCGGCAGGCATTGGATTACCTTGATCATCTTTGCCGTCCCACTCTACGCGTGCATCGCCACCAGGCTGTGCACCCACATCGAAGGTACGAACCAATTGACCC
>NZ_JYJK01000089.1 GCF_003263785.1 Vibrio variabilis | reverse complement strand
AGTTGAAGAAGGATTAGCTAAGCTAGACAAGGCCATTGGCACGCTAGTTTAAGCAGACAGCCGAGAAACGGCTATTTGATACTCTCTCGGATTTGGATGTTCCGAGAGAGTTTGCGTCAGGAGGGATTATTGATGCTTGTTGTTCGTCCTATCACTATGTCTGACTACGATGCGCTGCACACTTGTGCCGTAGAGTCAGGTCACGGTTTTACTTCTCTTCCCGTTAATGAAGAGCTACTGACAAACCGAATTACCCACTCTGAATACAGCTTTGCTAAGCAAGATGTCACAGCACCTACCGACGAAGGTTATCTAATGGTTGGCTATGACACCGAAACCGGCGAAGTGGCAGGGACGACGGGTATTGAAGGTGCAATTGGTTGGGATGTTCCTTTCTATTCTTATCACATCAGCACCGTGGTGCATTCATCACCGAAGCTGAATGTAAATAACGTGGTGAAGCTACTGACGTTTGGTAATAACTACACGGGCTGTAGCGAGATCTGTACCTTGTTCTTACGTCCAGAGTTTCGTGGTGGTCTGAATGGTCGCCTGATGTCGAAAAGCCGTTTCTTGATGATGGCGGAGCACCCCGAACGTTTCTCAAAGACTATTTTTGCTGAGATGCGCGGCGTCTCGGATGCAGAGGGCAACTCTCCGTTTTGGAAATGGCTTCAAGAGCACTTTTTCTCTATCGACTTTACTTTAGCCGACTATCTAACCGGTATTGGTAAGAAAGGCTTTATCGCTGATTTGATGCCGAAGCTACCGATTTACATCAATCTATTGAGTAAAGAGGCTCAAGAGGTTATCGGTCAGGTGCATGAGAATACGCGCCCAGCATTAAAACTGCTTGAGAACGAAGGGTTTACCTGTCGTAACTATGTCGACATTTTCGATGCAGGTCCAACGGTGGAATGCGATCTTCGTAATATCCAAGCGGTACGAGACTCATTCCGTGCCAAGGTATCGGTCTCTGAACACACCAGTTCACAAGACTACTTGATTGCTAATACTTCTTTTGAGCACTTCCGTGCGACGGCGGCGAAAGCGGCGTTTGACGCTGAGTCTGGAACCGTATTGCTTTCTCCAGAGACTGCGGATGCACTGAATGTTGCTGATGGCGACATGGTTCGCATGCTGGCTCAATAATCAACGTTACTCGCCTCTACAAGCAATAAGATGGCCGCTCACAGCGGCCACATTTAAAAGACCAAAGGAATTTCACTATGTCTCAACAAACTCAATGGATCTCGGCAACTGGGTAGCGGGTCTCGGTGACGCATTTCAGTCACTGTCACCCTACGACAATAATATTATCTGGGAAGGCCAATCAGCGACGCCTGAGCAGGTCGAGCTGGCGGTGTCTTCTGCTCGTAAAGCGTTTGTTGAGTGGAAAAAAAGACCGTTCGCGGAACGTGAGGCTATTGTGCTGGCGTTTGCCGACAAGGTCAAAGAGCGTAGTGAAGAGATTGCCATTGCGATTGCCAAAGAAACCGGTAAGCCGTTATGGGAGACCCGCACAGAAGCTGGCGCAATGGCAGGCAAGATTGCCATTTCGATTCGCGCCTACCACCAACGTACAGGTGAGAGCCAACGCGAAGCGGCTGGCAACCAAATTGTCCTCCGTCACAGGCCCCTTGGTGTTATGGCCGTGTTTGGTCCTTATAACTTCCCTGGTCACTTACCGAATGGTCATATCGTACCAGCCTTATTGGCAGGGAACACGGTCGTCTTTAAGCCTTCAGAGCAAACCCCGCTAGTGGGTGAAATCGCGATGAAAATTTGGGAAGAAGTGGGACTGCCTGCTGGTGTCATTAACCTGGTTCAAGGGGGTAAAGAAACCGGTATTGCTCTTGCTGATTCAAAGGGTATCGATGGCGTGTTGTTTACGGGTAGTGCTAACACAGGTCATATTCTTCATCGTCAATTTGCGGGTCAACCTGGCAAGATGCTGGCGCTTGAGATGGGGGTAACAACCCACTTGTTGTCAGTGAAGCATTTGGTGATGTGGATGCAGCGGTGTACACCATTTTGCAATCGGCCTACATCAGTGCCGGACAGCGTTGTACCTGCGCACGACGCTTTATGTGCCATTTGGTGAAAAAGGTGATCAGTTAGTAGAAAGCCTAGTGTCAGCCATTAATAAGATCCGCATTGATGAGCCGTTTGCAGAGCCTGCGCCATTTATGGGGCCGCAGATCTCAGAGCAGGCTGCTGACCATATTATTGCTGCACAAGCTGAACTGGTGAAGCTAGGCGGTAAGAGCTTAGTCGAAGCAAAACGCCTGAATGCGGCGTTCGTAACCCCAGCACTGCTCGATGCGACAGACATCGCTGAACTGCCTGATGAAGAGTACTTTGGGCCGCTGCTGCAACTGGTGCGCTACGAGACCCTAGAGCAAGCGGTTGAGCTGGCAAATGATACTCGATTTGGTTTGTCGGCAGGGCTTATCTCAGAGCGTGATGAGGAGTGGCAGTATTTCACAGACCACATCCGAGCAGGTATTGTAAACCGTAACCGTCAGCTCACAGGTGCGAGCGGTGATGCACCATTTGGTGGTCCGGGCGCTTCTGGCAACCTTCGTCCAAGTGCATTCTACGCAGCGGATTACTGCGCTTACCCTATGGCATCAATGGAAGGCGATAATACCGTTCTTCCTGCGACCTTGAGCCCAGGCATCGAACTATAAGGAGTGGGTTATGACTGTTGACGCATTATTTGACCATTTGTGGCAAGACTACATTACTCGCTTATGTCCTTCAGCTCACAAGGTTCATGACTTATTGAGAGAAGATGAGTCGCTCATTAATGATCATATTGCACTGAGAACCTTTAATGTCGCACCGCTGGGTATCGACACGCTGGCTAAGCCGTTTCTAGATCTTGGTTACGAGGTGAGTGGTCATTACGACTTTGAAGCCAAAAAGCTGACCGCGATACACCTAGAACATAGCAATGCTTTGCTTCCTAAGGTGTTTATCAGCGAATTACGAGTGGAAGAGTGCTCTCCAGCGCTACAAGATATCGTGGCTAAGCTAGTGGCGCAGGTGGACAGCGCTAAACTTTCCTCTGCTGAGTTCTTATATGGCGGCCGCTTGTGGGATCTGAGCTATCAAGACTTCCAAACGCTGGCGCAAGAAAGCGAGTATGCTTCATGGCTTGCCGCTCACGGTTACGGCGCGAATCACTTTACAGTGAGTGTGAATCAGCTTGATCGCTTTGCCGAAGTGGTTGAGGTCAATCAGCATCTTCGTGATGCTGGGTTTGCAATTAATGAATCGGGTGGCGAGGTAAAAGGCTCTCCAGAGGTTCTTTTGGAGCAATCCTCGACCATGGCAGATAAAGTGTCCGTGGCATTTACCGATGGTGACCAGGTGATTCCTGGCGGCTTCTATGAGTTTGCTAAGCGCTACCAGTTAGCCGATGGCAGTTACTATCAAGGCTTTGTTGCCGCATCGGCGGACAAAATTTTTGAGAGTACACATCAATAACCTCAAAAATAAAAGCCCTAACAACAAAAAAGCCACCCGAAGGTGGCTTTTCAAATCTTGCGACGTGCTCTTAGCGAGTACCGTAAACCACGATAGTTTTACCGTGTGCAGAAATTAGGTTCTGCTCTTCTAGCATCTTAAGAATACGACCTACTGTCTCACGAGAACAACCAACGATTTGGCCAATCTCTTGACGAGTGATCTTGATTTGCATGCCGTCTGGGTGAGTCATTGCATCTGGTTGTTTCGCTAGGTTTAGTAGCGTCTGTGCAATACGACCCGTTACGTCTAGGAACGCTAGGTCACCTACTTTTTGGCTAGTCACTTGTAGACGACTTGCCATCTGAGCAGATAAGCGCATTAGAATGTCTGGGTTAACTTGGATAAGCTGACGGAACTTCTTGAATGAGATTTCCGCAACTTCACAAGGTGATTTTGCTCGTACCCATGCTGTACGTTCTTGGTCTTCTTCGAACAGGCCTAGTTCACCAATGAAGTCACCTTGGTTAAGGTAAGACAAGATCATCTCTTTGCCTTCTTCATCTTTGATAAGTACCGCTACAGAACCTTTTACGATGTAGTAAAGCGTCTCTGCTTTCTCGCCCGCGTGGATAAGCGTGCTCTTCGATGGATACTTGTGAATGTGGCAGTGTGAAAGGAACCACTCTAACGTTGGGTCGGTTTGAGGTTTACCTAGAACCATATATCTTACTTCCTCTGCAGGGTATGCTTGCTGCTTTCCATATTTGTTAGCAAGCCCGTTTGTTAAGACTTACTAGCATAAAAGCACTTTGAAGATGGCGCAAGCGATCTTCTGTTTCAAAGAAATAGTATCCTTTTTTGCGCCACTTTTCTTGATTTTAATCGTGTCATAAGCCCATTTATCTATACAAAACTGTGCACATGATCACGGTATAAAAAATCATCGAGATTCGGCTCACAAAACCTAACCTATTTTGCCGGTTTCTATGAGCTGCTGAAGTATTGGTCTGGCGATTAGTTCCATCGCAAAACTCATCTTTCCTCCGGGCACGACAATGGTGTTGTGACGGGACATAAATGAGCCATCAATCATGGCCAATAGATACGGAAAATCGACGTTCTTGATGCCACGTAGGCGAATTACCACAAAGCTCTCATCCAAGCTAGGGATGCCTTTGGCGTTGAGCGGGTTTGAGGTATCGACGGTGGGTACACGTTGGAAATTGATGTGAGTGCGCGAAAACTGCGGCGTGATGTAACTTAAATAGTCGTCCATTGAACGAACAATCGAATCGGTGACCGCCTCTCTCGAGTGGCCGCGATCGCGGGTATCTCGGACGAACTTTTGAATCCATTCTAGGTTAACGATGGGAACCATGCCGATGAGGAGGTCTACGTGCTGTGCTGCGTTTACATCACCGTCGACGACACCGCCATGCAGACCCTCGTAAAACAGCACATCACTATTTTCTGGGAGGTCTTGCCATGGGGTAAAGGTGCCCGGCATTTGATTATAAGGGACTGCCTCATCGAAGGTGTGCAGGTAGCGGCGAAATTGCCCCGTACCATTTTGCCCATAGTTGCGAAAAAACTCTTCAAGGGCAGGGAAATCGTTAGCTTGAGGGCCAAAGTAGCTGATGTGTTTACCTTGCTCTTTGGCTTTGCGGATCTCGATATCCATCTCTGGCGAGTAAAACGGTGAAAGCTGTCACCTTCAATAAAAGCCGGTTTGACGCTCATCATGTTGAACATCTTGCGAAATGCTTCTGACGTTGTGGTGGTTCCAGCTCCAGAGGAGCCCGTTACAGCAATGATCGGGTGTTTTGCTGACATAACACTTCCTGTGTATTTGTAATTGTCGTTATAAATTTGCTAACTCACATAAGGAGTTAGACCTTGTAGGCCAATTTCAGTTCAATAGCCTTTCAATATAGCAGCTACCTCGGCAGCTACCGAAAAATTACAGCGAGCGGCGAGATTTAATGTCGACGGTTTCGTGCAGTTCAGAGAACACGATGACGGCTTCACCGCTTTCGAGTTGGCTGCGAACATGGCGAACCTTGTCATCCAGCGACACTTCCGACTCACCATAGTCGGTGCCTTCGCGCAGCACGAACTCTTTAATAAGGTTATCCAGCGTATCTGCGTCAATTTGTTGCCATGGGATGATCATAAATACCTCTCAATTCTATGACCGCAGGATTATACCACTGCTGATTCACAAAGGGAGCTATCGCGGTTTTTAGCTAGTCAATAAAGTGCTGGTAGTAGCTTGGTAGGCTCTCTTCTAACCAAAAGCGCGGGCGTCGCAAACTCCCCGTCATGAACCCCACGTGACCACCGCGGTCAAGCAGTTGGTAATGGATATGGCTTGGGAGGCTAAAGGTTGGAATGACCTCGTGTGTCATAAAGGGGTCATCCTTGGCATGAATAAATCGAGTCGGTACCGTGATCTCTCGTAGGCGAGGCAGTCCAGAGCAGCGCTGATAATAGTCATCAGCGTTTTTGAATCCATGCAGCGGAGCAGTGATTAAGTCATCGAACTCGTACAGCTTTTTCATGTTTTTAATGCGATCTTCTGTCAGTCCGAGTACTTCGCTTAGCAGATGAAGTTTGTTGAGCGCGTTCTTTTTCATTGAACTGAGCAGATAAGAGCGATAGACCTTAGAGAAGCCTTGCTCAATACGTCTGGCACATGCTGCCAAGTCGAGCGGCGCAGAGATGACAGTTGCGCCATCGAGCTTAGTATCATCGCCGTAGTGAGCGAGATAGTTGGTCAGCATATTGCCGCCAAGAGAAATGCCTACGGCAACCTTTTTACTGTTTGGGTAACGATGATCCAAAAGCTCGATGAACTGTCTCGCGTCACCAATTTCACCAGAATGGTAAGCTCTGGCCAGTCGATTTGGGTTGGGTCCACAGCCGCGAAAATGCATCATGACCGACAGCCAGCCTTGCTTTGCGAACGCGTGCATCAGACCGTTGGCATAGGGGCTGTAAAAACAGCCTTCTAAGCCATGGAACAGAATAAACACGGGCTTGCCTTGGGCACTTTTTCCATGGGGATCTTCACTCCATGCCAGCTCGACAAAATCCCCATCCGGGGTATCGAGCGTTTCCCAAATAGGCTCAAACAGCGCTTTGCGGCGCACAAAGCGTGGGATAAGCGTTTGGATGTGTGGATTGGCGAGCCCTTTGGCGGCGATAAAGTGTGTGCTGCTCATAACGTAAATTCACTGAGGGGGTTGGATTGTAGTAATGTTTTCAAAGTATCTACGCCTAATTGTAGCTGCTCGATCGTTTGTGGCGAGCTCAGCGACAAGCGCACCGCAGGCGCGACTGAACCGCCAGGTGGTGCAAACAGCTCGCCCGATTTGACGATAACCCCTTGCTCTGCCGCTCTGCTAACGAATTCACTCAATCGCCAGTGCTCAGGCAGGGTTAGCCAGACGTGAAAACCGCCTTGCTGATAACGAAGGTCAAACTCGCCTAGAGTGTCTACCGCGATGGCTATACGCTTTTTCATTTCGTTATGGATGATGGTGAGGTTACGCTCGGCATCGCCTGAGGTCAGCATCTCACAGGTTAGGGCAGTGAGCAGCGGGCTTATCATCCAGCTGTGGTTTTGCAGTGTCATTACTAGGTGTTGATGAAGCTTTTCTGGAGCGCTCATATAACCCACCCGAAGACCCGGAGCGAGACATTTTGAGAAAGCACCGATATGGATAACCCGCTCAGGCGCGAAGTTCACCATAGGTGCTGGCGCTTGTTCGAGCAGCAGACTGTTGATCTCATCTTCAATCACGTAGACATCATGGGCCTCACAGATACGCAGGATATCGCGACGGCGCTCTTCGGGCATAATAGCGGTGGTTGGGTTTTGCAGCGTAGGCGTTAAGTAAATAAATCGCGGCGAGTAGCGCTGGCAGCATACCTCTAACGACTCTGGTGTAATACCAAACTCATCCATATCCACGCCTTTGAGCGTCAACTGATTCTGACGTGCCAAGCTAATCACACCCGGGTAGGTGTACTTTTCTACCAAGAGGGTATCGCCCGCACGAGTGAAGGTGTCGAGCACCATCTGAATCGCATGCTGAGCGCCTGAACTAAACAGCATCCTATGTGCGGGTAATTTGATGCCTTTGTCATTGAGCCAATTAGCGACAATGTTGCGGTGTGCATCCAGTCCAGCGGGTGGCTGATAGAGCATCAATTGGTTGAGGTGCGAGTTCGAGTTTGAGATGCGCTGCATGGCTTGTTTCAGCATATCGCTTCTATCGAGCAGGGGTGGAATGTTATAGCCAAAGTTCATTTCGCCTTGCGCCAACGTGCTTTGCTCGAACACCCAGCTTGGTTTATTGGTATCGGACACATAGGTGCCCGCGCCGACTTTTGCTTCTACTAAGCCTCTTCGTTCTACCTCCGCATAGGCTCGGGTAATCGTGCCTACCGTGACACCAAGCTTATCTGCCAGCCAGCGGTGAGTGGGCAGCTTACTGTTTGCTTTGAGATCGCCCTCTTCGATCATGGTGGCGATCTGATCGGCGATCTGTTTGTAGATCGGCGCTGGATCTTGCTTAAATACGGTTATTGTCTCGATTGTCATGGTGACAATAAATCCTTTGCGTCTATTTAATGGCTTTGTTAGGGTTATTTTGTGCTTGCGTTAACAATAAATCAACGTATTTATGAAAATTGTACCGATGCAATTTTCATTGTAGAGGGAGAAGTGGGATGGATGGGTCATTTTTGCTATCAGTGGCACTGTTTGCCGTGGTCATGACGGGGACGCCAGGTCCTAATAACGTCATGCTAACAGCGTCGGGTGCTAATTTTGGCTATGTTAGATCGATCCCGCACTTTCTTGGGATTGGTCTCGGCCTGATCAGCTTGATCTTATTGAATGGTGCTGGTCTTGGCGTGATCTTCCAGACTTATCCTATGGTTCAGGAAGTGCTCAAATGGCTGGGCAGCGCCTATTTGCTGTATTTGGCCTGGCGAATTCTGACTGCGGGGATCAACAAGGGAGAGTCCGATAGCAAAGCCAAACCGATGAGCTGCTTTGAAGCTATGACATTTCAATACCTGAACCCTAAAGCTTGGGTGATGTCGGTCACTGCCGTGAGTTCGTTTGCATTGAGCGGTGACTACTACTGGTGGTCGCTGGTGGGGATATCGGTGATCTTTTTGCTGGTTCAGATACAAACGTCGTCGGTATGGGTTGGCTTTGGCACCTTTATTCGCCGCTGGCTGGCCACACCGACTGCATGGCGCCGCTTTAACTCCAGTATGGCACTGCTTACTGCGTCATGTGTGCTGTTTATTTGGTAGCGAGTTCGCTGACGGGTTTGGCGAAGACAAGCCTAGATGCTCAGCGCCAAGTTGGCGACAGTAGCCGAGTACGAGTGCTTCACCTTGTTGCGGACTGAGCGTTAACGCATTAATGCAATCAACAAGGTCAGATTGCTGCTGCTTCTCAAGGCTAAGTTCAAACTCAAGCGCTTCACGATAGAGACTATCAACCACACTGTGCTTGAGTTGGCGGCGAATATCACGAAATTGATGCAGCAGTTTTTCCGTGCGACCGAGACAGGATTGAACATGATGCCAATCCTCGGCATTGAAGCGAAGTGCCTGTTCGTCCAGACACTTCAGTAGCAACAGCAGATTGACGTTGCCGTGGTAGTGATTTTGCAGATTTAAGCACGCCTCTTTTACCTCACGCACCCCGTAGTATTGCAGCTGAACTGCCATAGGTGATCAAAAGTGAGATTTGAAGATGCGTGCTCGCGGGTCATGACTGATTGAATTCCTGTTCCATCTGCTCAAGAACTTCTTGCTGCGCCATCCAGTCCATTTCGACTTCTTCAAGTTCGGATTTGCTGGAGGCTTGCTTGGCAAGTACTTCATTAAGTTTAGCTTTATTTTCCGCATCATACAGAGAAGTATCAGACAATTGCTCCTCTGCCTCAGCGATGAGGGCGGATAACTTATCCATTTTTTCTTCAAGCTTTGTCAGTGTTTTGCGAATTGGCGCGGTTTGCTTACGAAACTCGGCGTCTTTGCGTTTTTGCTCTTTCTTAGCGGCTGCACTGTTGTTTGAGGTTTTGTCTGGCTCATTGGCTTGAGCCTCTTTACGCTCAATCTTCTGTTGCTCTGTCAGCCACTTATAGTAGTCCACCAAGTCGCCATTAAATGGCGCTACCTGACGATCGTGCACTAGGTATAGGTCATCGGTGGTGGCGCGCAGTAGGTAGCGATCGTGACTGACGATGACCATGGCGCCTTCAAAGGTTTGCAGAGCAAGCGTTAAGGCTTGACGCATGTCCAGATCAAGGTGGTTGGTCGGTTCATCGAGCAGTAATAGGTTTGGTTTTTGCCACACGACAAGCGCTAGTACCAGTCTGGCTTTCTCACCACCGGAGAACGGCGCGACTTTTTCAAGCGCTTTATCCCCTGGAAGCCAAAGCTACCTAAGTAATCACGAAGCTGCTGCTCTGTGTGCTGCGGTGCGATTTGCATCATGTGCTGCAGCGGTGTCTCTTCTGGGTGCAGGGTTTCAAGTTGGTGCTGGGCAAAGTAACCAATCTTAACGCCTTGAGAGTAATTAAGATCGCCCCCTTTGGCACCAAGCTCGCCTGATAGCAATTTGATCAGCGTGGATTTACCAGCGCCGTTACGACCCAACAGACCAATGCGGCTACCCGGAACTAGGTTTAGACGGATCTTTTCAAGAATGATGTTGTCATCGTAACCCGCCGAAACGTCATCCATCATGATGATTGGATTTGGCAGTGCCGCAGGCTCTCTGAACTCGAAGCTAAATGGGTTATCAAATTGAGCTGGCAGCACTTTCTCCATACGTTCAAGCGCTTTGATACGGCTTTGCGCTTGGCGTGCTTTTGATGCTTTGTAACGGAAGCGGTCAATGTACTTCTGCATATGCGACATCTGCTTTTGCTGCTTCTGGTATTGAGCTTGTTGCAAGATGAGCTTTTGCGCGCGCTGCTCTTCAAATGAGGAATAGTTACCCGTGTACTCGTTCAGCAGTTGATTCTCGATATGGATGATGCGGCCAACGATTGGATCGAGGAAATCTCGGTCGTGCGAGATCAAGACAAGTGTGCCAGGGTAGCTTTGCAGCCAGCGCTCAAGCCACATGACGGCATCCAAGTCCAAGTGGTTGGTCGGCTCATCGAGCAGCAGCAGATCTGAGCGGCACAGTAGCGCCTGCGCGAGGTTAAGGCGCATACGCCAACCACCCGAGAACTGGGTCAGATTCCACGTCATCTGCTCTTGGCTAAAACCAAGACCATCAAGAAGCTCCGCCGCGCGAGCACGAATGCTGTAGCCGCCAATGACTTCGATTTTGCCATGCAGCTCTGCAACTAGGGTGCCGTTGTCTTTCTGCTCTGCGTCTACCAGCTTTTGTTCCAGTGCGCGAAACTCACGATCGCCATCAATCACGTATTCAATAGCGGTGCGTTCTAACGCAGGGGTTTCCTGTGCGACCCAAGCGAGCTCCCAATGGGATGGCTGGCTAAATGAGCCTGCATCAATGGATAGCTCGTCTTTGAGCAGCGCAAACAAAGTGGATTTGCCACAACCGTTTTTGCCGACGAGACCCACTTTGTCACCAGGGTGAATGGTGGCTGAGGCTTGGTCGAGCAGTGGTTTACCGCCGCGAAGCAATTGAATATCAGAGAAGGTGATCATAAGGAAACAACTAGCTAGTGATTGAAATTTCGACCCACGAATACTATGAGGAAAGCAGTGAAATGTCGATCATTATCCCTTGTGAGAAGGCATAAATAGCAAGGTAATCAGGGGCAAACTAACCTGCACGAACGATGAAGTTTGGTATATGATGGAACAAACTGATAACAAAAACAGAATGATTTCAATAACAATCATCACTGTCTACCCTTAAAGATTAGGGTAAACAATAGTGACTGACTCTTGCTGTTGCTAGCGAGCAGTTTACGAAGCCGTAAGTATGGAGATGGTTTTCAAGGAATGACGTCAGAATTACAACACTCAAACCAATCCCCAAAAGTTCTGGTGATCTATGCGCACCCAGAGCCGCAAAACTCCATCGCCAACCAGGTGATGCTCAAAAAAATCCAATCCTTGGATAATGTCACCCTGCGCGACTTGTATGCCCTGTATCCCGACTTCTTTATTGACGTCAATGCTGAGCATCAGCTGCTACTCGAGCACGATGTGATTGTGTTTCAGCATCCACTTTATATGTATTCCTGCCCATCGCTGCTCAAAGAGTGGATTGACCGAGTATTGGGCAAAGGTTTTGCGTTTGGTGATGACTGTGCCTTGGAAGGCAAGTATTGGCGCAGCGTGATCACCACAGGAGGTAAAGAGTCGGCCTTTAGCCAGTCTGGTTATAACAAGTATCCACTTGAGCAGATATTGCAGCCGTTTGAGCTCAGCGCTGCCTTGTGCAAAATGCATTGGATGGAGCCTTTGGTTCTCTACTGGTCTCGCCGCGTGGATGATATGGATCGCTATCAGCATGCCGAGCTTTATAGGCAGTGGTTAATGCACCCCTTCGATGAGTCTTTGTTGATGTCGTCGCTTACGACAAAGGAGGCGGCCGATGGCAATGGCGAATGATTTCCTACAGAGTGGTGTGATATTTCTCTCTGCTGCGGTGGTGGCCGTGCCAATTGCTCAGCGCTTTGGCCTTGGTAGTGTGCTTGGCTATTTGTTGGCGGGCGTAGCGATTGGTCCTTGGGGGTTAGGTCTTATCAGTGATGTCGATGAGATCCTTCATTTCTCCGAATTTGGCGTCGTGCTGCTACTGTTCTTAATTGGTCTCGAGCTAAACCCCAAAAAGCTTTGGCAAATGCGAGTGCCGATACTGGGTCTCGGTGGGGCGCAGGTATTAGTGACCACTTTGGTGTTATCGGCCATCGCCTCACTGTTTGGTCTGACTTGGCAGACAAGCCTTGCCATCGGGATGGCTTTGGCGCTCTCCTCTACCGCGATTGCATTGCGAGTGATAGAAGAGCAAGGATTGGCGGGTGGAGAAACAGGGCAATCGGGTTTTGCGGTGTTGCTGTTTCAGGACATCGCCGTGATCCCTATGTTGGCGCTGCTTCCCGTACTGGCGGGCAACACCGCAGGTAACTGGGGTGACATCCTGTGGATGCTTGCTGGCGTACTTGGACTACTCATCGGTGGCCACTATTTAATTCGACCACTATTTCGCTATGTTGTGATGAGCGGTGTGCGAGAACTGTTCACGGTGGCGGCGCTACTACTGGTGATCGGTATTGCGGCTTTTATGCAAAAGCTGGGTCTATCGATGGCACTCGGCACCTTCTTGGCAGGAGTACTCTTAGCGAAAGTGAATATCGCCATGAGCTGGAGATAGCCATTGAACCGTTTAAAGGTCTATTGCTTGGTTTGTTCTTTATTGCGGTAGGGATGGCGGTTAATTTAGGGCTTTTGGTCTCCGAGCCATTTAAGGTACTGCTGGCTGTGGTGTCGCTGGTGGTTATCAAAGGCTTGATACTGTATGTGTTGGCGCGCTATTTGGTATTCGCCCGAAAGCGCGCAGTAAGATGGCGGCGATATTGAGCAAGGTGGTGAGTTTGCGTTCGTTATATTTACCGCCGCAAGCGCGCAGGGTTTGCTACCTGCTGAAGAGTCCGCTTTCCTATTGGTGGTGGTGAGCTTGTCCATGGTGACGACGCCACTGTTATTGATGGCGCAGAAAAAGTGGTTTGAAAAATCTCTGAACCAAGAGCAAGAAACCACGATTAAAACCGACGTCGAAGACAGGCAACCACGGGTCATTATTGCCGGCTTTGGCCGCTTCGGACAAATTGTTGGCCGTTTGATGTACGCCAATAAGGTCAAAATCACCGTATTAGAGAGTGACGCGAGCCAAATTCATCTACTGCGAAAGTATGGTTACAAGGTGTTTTATGGTGATGCCACTCAGCTTGATCTATTGAGAGCGGCAGGAGCTCACAAAGCAGAAGCCATCATTGTCTGTACCGACTCGCCTGAAGAGATCATGGAAGTGGTGGATATGTGCCACAAGCATTTTCCGTCACTCAAGGTATTGGCACGTGCTCGAAGCCGTGTGGAAGCCTATCAGTTAATGAACCATGGTGTGGAACGTTATTCACGAGAGACCTTTCTAGGGGCGCTTGACCTAGGTCGTCAAGCCTTATTGAACTGGGTTTTCACCCTTATGAGGCCAAACGCGCAGAAGCGCACTTTAAAAAGTTGGATAATGCCATGCTCAAGGAGCTGTTGCCGCAGCACAATGAAGATAAACAGCTGGCGCAGCGCTCAAAAGAAGCTCGAAAAGAGCTCGAAGAGATCTTTGGCCGTGAAATGGAAAAAGACCGCCAGTCTCGAAATTTTTGGGATTAGGCAAGTAAGGTCATCTGGATAGTAGGAAGTAACATGAGCAGTACCAAGAAACGTTTTATCGCAGGGGCAAGCTGCCCGAAATGTTCTACGCAAGACAGTTTACGCTGGTGGATAGAGAACAATGTGGAATGGGTGGAGTGTGTGGATTGCGAGTTCACCGAGCAGCGAACCCCAAAGGCTGTAGAAAAATCTGAGCGAGGTGATGAAGAATTAATCGGTATTTTTAAGCCAGAATGATTGAGTTTCTATTTTCTATCCCCATAATATGCTCACACGCCGCCTAATGGCGGCATTGTTTAAATAAGGCTGGGTGGTTCTCGTAACCGTGCAGTCTTAGTGCCAATCCTTTGGAGTATCCATGAAAATTGCTAAGAACGCAGTAGTAAGCCTAGCGTACCAAGTAAAAACTGAAGACGGTGTGGTTGTTGATCAATCAACAGTAGACGCGCCTCTAGATTACCTACACGGCCACAACAACCTTATCACTGGCCTAGAAAAGGAACTTGAAGGCAAAGAAGCGGGCGACAAGTTCACTGCAACTGTTTCTCCAGAAGATGCGTACGGCGAGCACAATGACGCGCTAGTTCAGCGTGTGCCAGCAAACGTATTCCAAGGCGTTGACACAATTGAAGTAGGTATGCGTTTCCTAGCGGATACTGACCAAGGTCCAATCCCTGTAGAAGTTACAGAAGTGGATGGCGACGAAGTTGTGGTTGATGGTAACCACATGCTGGCTGGCCAAACACTCACGTTTGACGTTGAAGTGGTAGCACTTCGCGAAGCAACAGCAGAAGAGATCGAGCACGGTCACATTCACCAAGGTGGCGGTAGCTGCTGTGGTGGTGAAGGTCACGGTGAAGAAGGTGGCTGTTGTGGTGGCGAAGGCCACGGTGAGAAAAAAGAAGACGGTTGCTGCGGTGGCGGCGGTTGTGGTTCTCACTAATCACAAGCTTTTCAAAGGCCTCCCGTTGGGAGGCCTTTGTCGTTTATAGTACCTGCAAAAATATTCAAGAATAAGGAAGTGATGTATGACCCAGCCTTTTGCTATCGCGATTCACGGTGGTGCCGGGACGATTCTTAGAGCGCAGATGAGTGACGAGTTAAAGCAGCAGATACTCGATGCGTTAACCCAGTCAGTGAAAGCGGGTGCTGCGGTATTAGAAGCCGGTGGTGATGCTCTTGATGCGGCAGTGGCTGCTGTGCAGGTAATGGAGGATTCGCCGCACTTCAACGCTGGTAAAGGCTCAGTGTTGACTCACAACGAGATGGTCGAGATGGACGCCTCTGTGATGCACGGCGCTCAGCAAGACGCGGGTGCGGTGGCGGGTGTCAGACACATTAAAAACCCGATTGCGCTTGCGCGTGATGTGATGCGCGGCAGTGACCACGTGCTCTTGATTGGCGAAGGCGCCGAAAAGTTTGCTTTTGAGCAAGGCCATGAGTACACAGAACAAGATTACTTCTTCACTGAGCGACGCTATGAGCAGCTTCAATCGATGAAAGAAAAAGGGCTGTTTGCGCTATCAGAATCCAAATACCCCGATGATAAGAAATACGGCACGGTAGGTGCAGTCGCGCTGGATAAACAAGGCAACCTAGCCGCAGCCACCAGTACTGGCGGTGTGACCAACAAAAAATATGGCCGAGTCGGCGATACCGCCATCATAGGCGCGGGCACTTATGCAGAAAACAATAACGTCGCCGTATCAACCACAGGCATGGGCGAGTACTTTATCCGTAAAACTGTAGCTAGTGATGTCGCGGCGCGCATGCGTTACCTCAGAGAAGACGTACATACGGCCTCAGAAAACGTGATACAAGGCGAACTCAAACAGATGGGCGGAGAAGGCGGCCTTATCGCCATCGACGCAGCCGGCGACATTCACTTCGCAATGAACAGTTCAGGGATGTACCGTGCGTCGATTGATGCGGAAGGTACGCTCACCGTTAAGATATATGCGGATGAGTAATCGGCTTGTTAGCCCTAGATCCTAGGGCCAAGAACCAAGCAACCGTTCTTTAAAATTGCTTGCTTCTTATTCGCCCTTTCTGTAACATTTGCGCTCCTTAATTCTCGGTCTTTT
>NZ_JYJK01000088.1 GCF_003263785.1 Vibrio variabilis | reverse complement strand
GCAACAACGTGACCCTCGTGGATGGCAACCTCAATGTGCCAGTCGGCGTGACGACGTTCGATATCATCTTACCAACGGTGGATGACAACTTAGTTGAGCCTGAAGAGACGTACACACTTTCTGTTGATGGCGTTCCATCAACTGGGACGATCATCGACAACGACAATACCGCTCCTGTCGCAGAAAATGACCCTGAAGGTCTAGACCGAACAATAGGCACTGTGGGCTCTGAGAAGCCTGGCTGGACATTTGATACCAATGACTCCGATGATCTGATTGATAACGTTAGCGCTTCTTACGATGGCTCTGAAGTGGGGTATCAGGTATACGGCAGTGATAAGCTGGGGATCGATGGTACGTCAACCGGAGGTCCGAACGAGCAAATCCAGTATAACCGCAATGAAGGGAAGTCAGAGAAGCTGACTATTGATCTCAAAGCTCCAGCGGTTGGTGGCTCATTCTCTGTTACCAACTTGTATGCTGATGAAGGGGGAACGGATAATCACGAGCAAGGTAAATGGAGCGCCTACTTGGGCGATACATTGGTCGCTGCTGATTACTTCTCAAATGAAGAAGGCAATGAGGGTATTTTCAATATCGATACCGGTGGTTTTGCCTTTGATCGCATTGAGTTTGAAGCCGTTGAGTTTACGGAGGGTGAAGCAAGAGGGAATGACTCATCAGACTATTTCTTGCAAGGTGTGTCGTTCGATGGCGCTGACGCTATGTATTTACCCAAGGACAAGAAGTTCGCATTCCCCTAAGTGAAATCCTTGCTAACGATAGCGATCCCGACGGGCATAGCTTTAGTGTGACGTCCATTTTTGATGAAAGCTTAGGTGATGCCTACATTGACGGTGATGATGTGGTGTTTGAATTGCCTGGTGAGTTTACTGGCAATGCTCAGTTCCAGTACCAAATCACCGATGAGCGAGGTGGCACTGATACTGCAACGGTTAGTGTGTTAATTAATCCGACACCTATAGCTGTAGATACTATTACTTTTAACGCTGATAACAACGATGTCACGGAAGGGGATAGCTTCGTTTACAACGTGACTCTCGATGGCACCACCAACGTTAAAACCTTCTTTGATATTGAGTTTGGAACAGGTTCCGATTTGGCTTCGGCTACTGACATTGATTTAAGTCGCTTAGATTTTAGCGATGAAGTGAGTTACAACGCGGTGACTGGTGAACTAGAAGTCCCTGCTGGAGTCTCTTCGTTCTCTATTGAACTGCCAACCGTAGATGATAGCCGTTTTGAGAATACAGAAGACTTCACCCTAACGATTGGTGGCCAGTCTCTCGCAGGCAATATTCTCGACAACGATGACGTGACACTCACGCTCACTGGAGGTGGTGAAGTAAGTGAAGATGCAGGTTCTGTCGGGTATGTTTTAGGCCTAAGTAATCCCTCGGATGTACCACTTACGGTTACTCTTGAGCGCATTGATGACACGACAGACAGTGGTGACTTTACCACTACGACAGCGAGTTATAACAATGGCAACGAAGAGGTCATGCTTGATATCGTCAATAACCAAATTGTAATCCCCGCCGGCGTTACCGCGGTGGATATCAGTGTTGGCATTGTTGACGATAATGTGTACGAGCTAGACGAAGGCTTTAGTCTAAAAATCACGGAGCCAGCAGGCCTCACTAATAACGGCGCAGCGGGTATTACTGTTGGTGCAACTATCTCCGATGACGGTGAAATTGGTGGTAAGCCTGGCGGTGATAATGACAATATAGCGCCAGTGATTGACCTTGATGACAGCGAAGTGGGCACCGGCTATTCGGCGTTGTTTACGGAAGGCGGTAGCCCGATAGCTATTGTCGATGAAGATATCAATATTCAAGATGACATCGATACCATCACCAAAGCCGAGATCAGGTTTACTAACCCTCAGTTCAATGACTCAATTGGGTTTAACCCAAATGGAACACTTCCAGCAGGCTGGTGGTTGAAAAAACGGCAACTCTAATTACTATCTCGGGTGAAGCGAGCAGTGCGGATTATGAAGCGGCATTGAAGTTAATCGAATTTTCTAACGATAGCCAAGATCCGAGTGACGTACCGCGACAAGTTGAGATTATGGTATACGATGATCAAAACCTGGCATCTAATGTTGCGACATCGATGATCACTGTTTTACCGGTCAACGATCCACCAGAGTCAGAGAACTTCAGTTTCTCGATTGATGGCAATGATCCAGTCTCTGTTGAGTTCGATACAGGTATCGGAACTATTGAAGGCGAGGGTAGCGATCATATTGCTGACATCGAAGATGATGCGAACGGTGCACAAGTAAAAGTGACAATTACTGAGCTTCCGGTCGGTGGGACTCTGCTCTACTACGGTGTTGCTATTACTCAAACTCATGTTGAGAACGGTGATGCGTTCGATCCAACACATATTACCTATCAACCTGATTCAAATGCTCAGGGCTTTGTATTGGGTACGAAGGTAATACCGACCGATAGCGACCAAGAGAGCACTAAAGACGAGTTCTACAACTGGGGTGAAACGGTTGATGGTAAGAACCGCGTTCTGGAGTTAGAGAACGGTGACTCTATTACTATCAGCTCAAACAAAGGTAACCTGATACAGTACCGCGGTGATGTGCAAGCTAACCATGTGGGGCATGGTTTAGGTATTGGCGGTGGTCACGGCATCAATGAAGGTGAAGAGCTTACGATAGACTTCTCAGAGCGTCCTGCTACTCATGTTAACCTCGGCCTCGATGGCATGGGCGGTTATTTCTACAGTGGATTAGACAACGACAATGAGTCTGCTGTGACAATCGAAGTCATGCTAAGTGATGGCTCGACGGTAGAGTACATCCCCGATTTTCAAAAGGAGAGTTCAGGTAACAATGAACTATTCCATGCACTCAGCTTTTCTGTAGACGACCTCTCCAGTGTTGATGAGGGCGTCGTGATCACTGGGATCAGTGTCGGTACTTCTGGACCAGGTAACTGGGAGCTTAGATACCTTGAAACTGCACTCAACGATAGCTTCAAATACAAAGCGGTAGATAGTGGCGAGGCGCTGAGCGAAGAGTCAGTTGTTACCATCGTTGACCAAAGGGATAACAATGCTGCTCCAACGCTTGACTTGGATCTAAGTGCTGATGGTACGGGCTTTGACACCTTGTTTACCGAGGGCGATGCGCCAATCAACGTGGTCGATGATGATATCACCATTTTTGATGAGAACAATGTTATCGGCTCCGCTGAAATCTTATTCACGAATTCTAAAGAGGGAGATACTTTCGAGATTGCCAGTTTACAACACGGCGATTTCTTACTCAGCGGTCTTCAATATGGGTACGAAGTTATCGATGAGGGATTACCAACCGAGTCGATTAAGATCACGCTAACAGGAGAGGCAACTCCAGCAGATTACGAAGCGGCGATTCAACTGATTAAGTTTGAAAACTCGAGTCAAAACCCGGATCAAACAAATCGAGTAATCGAGATCACTACATTTGACGATCAATCGCTTCCGTCTAATACCGCTGTGTCGACGATTGATGTAAGCGCCGTGGCTGATGTCGTTATTTCGCCAGCAGAAGGTGATGAAGATACCAATATTGATTTGGCAATTGTGTTACCAGTAAGTAGTGATGTATCTAAGGTAGTGATTTCTGGCATTCCGAATGGTGCTAAGCTCTTTGATGGTAACGCCGAGCTGACGTTTACAGGCGACTCTATCGAATTAATGCCTTCACAACTTACCAAGTTGTCCGTTTTGCCACCCGAGAACAGTGACGAAGACTTCGTTTTGACTGTAGAAGGTGTTGGTAGTGACGGAACTTCCGTTGAAATGCACGATCTTTCGGTCACGGTAAAACCTGTTACTGATATGCCGACGCTAACCGTATCGGGTGAACAAATCCTCTCGGCAATCAACTTCGAGAATATCAATCTGGGCAATAGTAGCTGGAAAGGCAACATCGATGGAACTCAGCTTAGTGTCGATACGCCAGATGGGCTGAACCTTGGAAATTGGGGAGTCATTACCGATCGAGGAGAGGTTGGTAAAGAGCGCGTTTATATGGGTAGCGGTGGTGACAATCAGATTTTTGAAATCGAGGGTCGCAGTGGGCAAACTGATTCTCTGTTTACCGAGTTTGATGGCGAGTCGGGTCAGTTTTACGAGTTAAACTTTGATGCTGCAGACAGAAGAAATGACTCACCAATGGATATCATATTGACAAAAGAGACCTCACCTGGAGTTTGGGAAGACGTTGAGGTGTTGAGATCTTATTCTAACGGGGTGAGCATGAGCTTGATGTTAGGCAGTGGTCTCGAGATGAGCATGTGTTCTTCCAAACTCCTGAAGATGGCAACTACAGAGTTGTTTTTGAGTCACCTGAGCAAAACAGTTACGGTGCACTTCTCGACAATATCACATTGTCTGCCACGGAAAATGTCGGTTACGAAGACTCCCTAATTGACCTTAGTGATATTAGTGCGGCTCTAACGGATGTCGACGGTTCAGAATCACTGACCTTGCAACTCTCAGGTCTTCCTGATGGCGCCACCCTGTGGTTGGATGGCGCTGAGTTAACGGCGATTGATGGCATTGCGGAGCTGCCCAACAATGTTAGCTTGGAGAACCTTCAGGTAGTCGTTGCTGATCCAAACACGTACACGCTCACTGTCACAGCCACTTCATCAGAAGGAGACATTGAGCATCCAGTAGCGAACAAGTCGGTGATTAAAACCATCAATCTCATTGTTCTAGATGTAAATGACGCGAATAACACGCCACCAGAAGTTGTAGATTTTGATGTTTTTGCGGGAGAAGACACGATACCGTTGCATTTCGCAGATTTTGCAACCGATATTGAGGACGATGCAAGCAGCTACAAAGAAACCATGGTTGAAATTACCGAGTTACCACAATACGGGGAACTCTATGTTGAAGTTAATAATGGCGATGGTCGATTGTATCTTGAAGCTGGTGATACCGTTTTGGACAAAACAGTGATCCAATATGAGCTCAACAATGGTTTCTCTGCAAATGAAGATGGTTTCGATCCGAGTCTTTCGGCCTTACTCGATCAAAATATCGAGATTACGGGTGGCATCTATACTGGAGCACGTCCTGACCCTGACCTGATATCGTCAGATCAGCTAGCTAACATAGCTTACGACGACAATGGCAACGATAAACACAGTGGTTTCTTTACTCAGCAAACGGGTCAAAATGGGCAAGAAAACGAACACGGCAATGGTAAAAATACCGATGAGGCGAATATATAGCCGTGCGTTACACCGCGGCGAGTATGACTCACGTCAAGGTTACTCTGGCCAGTTTGACGGGCAACATTGTTCAGGGCAGAGGAAACGCTCCTGCAGCGGTCATTACTGCATTCTTATATCTAGATGGAGCCTACGTAGGTGCTCAGCAGCTTGATCCTGATAATGATCTTCATGTCGATTCTGGGAACAGCTCTAAGGTCGCGACAATGGATATTCAATCTGAACAGCCTTTTGACGAGGTCAGGGTTGTATTGACCAATGAAAATGGCAAAGGGTTTGTATTACAAGGGTTTGAGGCAGTAGATACGGATGTTACAGACAGTTTTAAATATGAAGCGGTTGATGATGACGGTGCGCGAAGCAATGATGATGCTACGGTGACCATCAATATCTCACCTGAAGGGAACTTTACCGACTCAAACAACGACAATGATTATGGCTTTGCCGCGCAGGGTACAGCGACCTCTTATCTATATGGTACGGAAGGCGATGACCTGCTCATTGGCGGTGATGGAGACGATCTAATAATCGGTGGTAAAGGTAGTGATACTCTGACAGGCGGTGAGGGTAACGACACCTTTAAGTGGACAGAAAGCGATTTAGATGGTCATAGAGATGTTATTACTGATTTTTCCAGGGAAAATGGAAATAATGATGTCATTGATCTTAAAGATTTATTCGACGAAACAGACTCACTGGATGACCTGTTAGCAGACAATACAATTGTTGTTTCCGAAGACAATGGTAGTACTTTAATCAATGTCGATAAAGGTAATGGTAAGTCGGTAACCATCGAGCTTGAAGGGGTTGTTGGTGTTGATAATAACATGTTAAATAACATTTTGATTATTCAAGATAGCTAATTGATAACATTGTAAAAAAAGCAACCTCCGGGTTGCTTTTTTATTTTTCGATATTTATTAAGTTCGATAAGTTTTTACTTCTAATGGGTTGGCTTTTACCACTTTCTTACACAGTTTACTTACTATCGAATTGACTAGAAGAGTCGTACGATCGGTCATGCTGCCCCATATTTCTTAGCTCTTAGTCTTGAGAGCTATGTCTAACCAGTGGTGATTGCTATCTGGAGTGTGCATACCAGCGAACATCAGTATGCGCTCATGTGCTTATTGGTGTTCGTTTTGGAAATGAGAGCGACACATTAAACTCCATTTTTCCTTTATTTTCATTCACTAATAAAAAACAAAAAAATATTGGTAGAAATCCACAATTCTCGAATTTGAGAGATCGAATATCTTTTTTGAGACAGATGATTAATTAGCTTGCCAAAACATACTCAATATTCGAGATGTCTGATATTTACTTTATACAACAAATAAAAATTAAACTTTTTTGCAGCGCAGTGTTAACGAATGAGCTAGGTAATATTACAGAGCAACCCGGTCGTCACTGGGTGACTCAAGGAGTCGAACATGAGTGGTTTTTCTTTATTTGGTGCAGTGCAGGTTTCAGGTACGTTAGTGGTGGACGCTCAAGGGAGACTGACAGTCCTTCCTGAGGGACTAGAGCCTCGTCCGGGAGATGTTGTAATCGACATTTTAGAGGATGCTGAAGTCGGTGAGGATGTGAACGTCGTCCTTATCGAAGATGATGGTTCGGCGAGAACGCTTGAGATAACAGCATTGGATGCAGACGCGATCATCGCACAGATCGAATCTGGACAGGATCCAACGGATGTAGAGGGTCAGGAGACTGCAGCAGGTGAGGAAAACGGTTCGAGCCCGACAACGACAGGGGCTATTGAGCGCGACGGAGCTCAAGTACTTGCTTCTACCCAGTTCGACACGACAGGTCTGGAAGCGCAAGGATTATCGGCAACACAGTCGTTAACACTGCTCCAGTTTGCGCGCCAACCTGTTCAAATAGCAGAAGAAGCCATTCCTGCCACGTTAAGCGTGTCGGGTGGAGAGCAAGTGAACGAGGGTGAAAGTGCTGAGTTTGTTGTAAGGCTATCTGCCGAATCAGAGAATGAAATAGCACTTGGATTGAGTTTAGTAACCGATGAAAACGGTTATACCGCGGAGTCGGAAGACCTAGAGTCAATCAGTGCATTCTATGTAGATAATAATGGGGAAACACAGCCTGTAAACATCATTGATGGGCAAGTAAATATTCCAGCGGGTGTGACTGAGCTCATCGTCAGTGTTCAAACTCGGCAAGATACAACCTTCGAAGGGCAAGAGAGGTTTGGTCTTCGAGTTTCAGACGTTGATGGCATAACTCTGCAAGATGACACTAGCACATTTGATGAAAACGGTACCCTCTTTGTGACCGGGGATGCAGACATCATTGATGACGGCACTGGACCTGGTTCCGATCCAGACGACGACCGTCCAGTATTGTCTATTTCGGAAGCTGAACCAGTCAGCGAGGGCTCATCTGCGATGTTTACCGTAAGCCTTTCTACGGAGACTGAGGCCGATGTGGTTTTAAACCTAGCGACCGTGACTGACGGTGATTACACTGCTGAAGAGGGTGACATTGGCGCCATTACGGCCACGTACAACGATGGGGAGTCTGATGTACCGCTCACCATCACCGATGGCAATGTCACTCTACCAGCAGGCGTGACTGAGTTTAAAGTCACCGTTGTCACCACGCAGGACGACATATTCGAAGGCCCAGAGA
>NZ_JYJK01000087.1 GCF_003263785.1 Vibrio variabilis | reverse complement strand
TACCGACACCATTGTGGCCAATGCAGACCTCACTGTAAACCCAGTGAATGACGCAGCAGTTGTGGAAGATGTCGGTTACACCATCCAAGAAGATGGCTCGTTGACCTTTACTGATGAGCAGCTTCTTGCTGGCGCGTCAGACATTGATGGCGATGACTTGTCTGTAGCAGATGTCAGCTACTCTGGTACTGAAGGTGTGTTCACCGATAATGGTGACGGTACGTATACCTTCGCACCAAACGAGAACTTCAATGGTGACGTGGACTTAAGCTTCTCAGTGAGCGATGGCACGACCACCACAGAAGCTAACATTGATGTGACGGTTGAGTCGGTCAACGACATTCCAGTGGCCGGTTCAACCACATACTCAGTCAATGAAGACGGCATTATCACCATCTCTGACGACCAATTGCTTGCGAACTCAAGTGATGTTGAAGGCGAGGTGAGTGTAAGCGATGTCTCTTACTCAGGTACAGACGGTATCTTTACCGATAATGGTGATGGTACTTATAGCTTTGCGCCAAACGAAAACTTCAACGGTAATGTCTCTCTTGACGTGACCGTTGCTGATGAAGACGGTGCAACCGCAGAGACCACTGCCGGTATTGACGTTATCGCGGTCAATGACGCTCCAGTCTCAGGTGACTTGGCTTACTCCGTTGACGAAGATGGCTCTATCACGCTGACTCAAGAGCAACTTCTGTCCCAAGCAAGTGATGTGGACGGCGATGATCTGACTGCGGCTAACCTAAGCGCAGGTGACAACGTTACCGTAACGGCTAATGAAGATGGCTCATTCACCATCACACCAGATGCAGATTTCAATGGTGACATTGACCTCAGCTTCGACATCTCAGATGGCACCGACACCATCGTCGCAAATGCAGATTTGACTGTGAACCCAGTGAATGACGCAGCGGTCGTGGAAGATGTCGGTTACACAATCCAAGAAGATGGCTCGTTGACGTTCACGGACGAGCAGCTTCTAGCGGGTGCATCTGACATTGATGGTGATGACCTATCAGTCGCTGATGTTAGCTATTCTGGTACTGAAGGTGTGTTCACCGACAACGGTGACGGTACGTATACCTTTGCGCCAAACGAGAACTTCAATGGTGAAGTGGACTTAAGCTTCTCAGTAAGCGATGGCACAACCACCACAGAAGCCAACATTGATGTGACTGTTGAGTCGGTCAATGACATTCCAGTGGCCGGTTCAACCACATACTTAGTGAATGAAGATGGCATCATCACTATCTCCGATGACCAACTACTTGCCAACTCAAGTGACGTAGAAGGCGAGGTGAGTGTCAGTGATGTGTCGTACTCAGGTACGGACGGTATCTTCACCGACAACGGTGACGGTACCTACAGCTTCGCGCCAAACGAAAACTTCAATGGTGATGTAGCGTTGGATGTGATTGTTGCTGATGAAGACGGAGCAACCGTTGGTACAACGGCTGGAATTGAAGTCATCGCGGTCAATGATGCTCCAGTATCTGGCGACCTCGCTTACAGTGTCGATGAAGATGGTTCAATCACCTTGACTCAAGAACAGTTGCTAGCCCAAGCAGGGGACGTTGATGGTGATGCACTAACCGCTTCGAACTTAACTGCAGGAGATAATGCAACAGTAACAGACAATGGTGATGGCAGCTTTACCATCACGCCAGATGCCAACTTCAACGGAGATATCGATCTTAACTTTGATATCTCTGATGGAACAGAAACGATCGTTGCAAATGCTGATCTGACCGTGAATCCGGTCAATGATGCAGCTACGTCGGATCCTGTTAACCTAGAAGGCATCGAAGACAACGCCATCATCATTTCACAAGAAGACTTGTTGAAACACGCGCAAGACATTGATGGCGATGATTTAACAGCCAGAGATCTGTCAATCGATGAGTCGTTCGGTTCACTGGTTGATAACACTGATGGCACGTGGACATTCACACCAACAGAAAACTTCAATGGTGACGTACCATTCAACTTTAACGTTGATGACGGTACTGAACTAACACCGGTTCAAGGCAATATCGACATCGCTGCAGTTAACGATGAACCTCAGGCACCTGCGATAGAAATGCAGGGAGAAGAAGACCAGATTATGGTCATCGACCCTGATTACATCTTGGCACAAGCAAGTGATTTAGATGGAGATGAACTCACACTCGAAAGTATTAGTGTTAACTCACCACAGAACGCGCAATTGCAGCAGCAGCCAGACGGTATGTATCACCTCGTTACATCGCAAGATTTTAACGGCTTAGTAGAATTAGCATACGAAATCTCAGATGGCGAAGCGACAGCAGAAGGCTCGCTCAATGTTGATGTGATTCCGGTGAATGATGCACCATTTAACGATGGTAATGCCTTCCTAACCACAAACGAGGATGGGGCATTTACCTTCGATTCATCCGACATGCTTGACCTATTTGGGGACATAGATACCGAGAACTTAGTCATTTCTCGCATTATCATGCCAGATGGAGAAGATGCAGGTGACCTAAATGACAATGGTGATGGTACTTGGACATTTACACCAACGGGTGATTTTGCAGGAACTTCTGGGCTACAAGTCGTCGCATCTGACGGTGAATTTGAGACAGCACTCGACGTACCAGTATTTGTTCGTCCTGTTGCGGATGGTGCCGTAATCACCACGGATCACGAAGGGCCGCTAGTGTTTTCCGAGGATTCAACGGGTCACTTAGGACTAAACGTTGACCTAATTGATGACTCAGAGATGCTCAGTAACTTGGTGATGACTGGTTTTCCTGTCGGGTTTGAAGTCAGTGATGGTGAGAATACGGTCATTATTACCGAGCCTGGACAAATGATCAGTATAACTAATTGGAACATCGATGATCTGCAGTTAACCCCACCAGAAGATTACTCAGGTAACTTCTTCGTCACCGTTAGCGCTACTACCGTTGACTATGGTGATGAGCCGTTACCAGAACCTGAAGGTAGTGAGATTGCTGGCGACTTTGATACCACGCTTGGCGAACCAATCATTCTTACTGAGGCGGATTTGATTGGCATGGCGCAAAACATCGACGCCAATGATGACGATGCGATCCAAATGGTTCACTTGGTTGATCCTAACCAAGGCACGATGGTTGACAATGGTGATGGTACATGGACCTTTAGTCCTGCCGATGGCTTTACTGGTGAAGTGGACTTCGCTTATGTAGTAGAGCGTGATGGCATTCTTCATGATGAACAAAGCACAATTGGTGTTCATGAGAATGAAGGACAAATTACCGATGGTCCACAAATCGAGTCTATTGCTTCTGCGACTGTTGAGGAAAGTGAACCACTTAACTTCACCGATAGCGACATGTTGGGTACTTTAAGCTCTGAAACGGGTGAAATGAGTATTGAATCCGTCACACTGCTTGAAGGCGAAGGTCTTATTGAATCTGACGGGCAGGGTGGTTATCAATTCACTCCAGCTGAAGGTTATACTGGCAGCGCACAGATTGGCTTCGTGGCTAGTGATGGCGAAAACTCAGTTGAAAGTCACTTCAATATCACGGTTGATGAACAAACTTCTGGAGCAGTTGAACCATTAGCTCAATCCGACGATGGCTCTATCGGCATCAGCGGCGAACAGGTTCTTCAAAACCTTGATGTTGCGGACGATGCAAGTTTGTCTGAACTCAACTACACAGGTGATGAAGGTGCATTAGTGCCGTCCGGTGATGACCAATGGACATTCTGGCCGGATCCAGAGTTTAGTGGTGACATCCCGTTAGAAGCAACCGTGCAATCAGGAGGCGAAGAGCAAACATTAGAAACAACAATGAACGTTGAAACTGCTCCGGAAGCAACATCTGTATCAAGCACGGAGCCAGAAACCGCTGCATCAGATACTGAAACGGTACAAGAAAGCGTTGAAGCTACATCGGCAGATGAGACTAACACTGAAGATGAGGGTGCAGATGTTACCGCGGCACCTGGCACAGATGTTAACTTGTCTATCCCAGATGAAGTGACATCAGCTGAAGGTGTTGAACAGGTCGAGCTCTCTGGTATTCCAGAAGGCGCATCAGTTAGCGGTGCACTTGATAATGGTGACGGCACTTACACAGTATCGGGCGACTTGTCGCAACCTGTGACAATGTCACTTGGCGATACCTTTGAGGGTGAAGCATCAATATCATTCCAGGGTGTTGATGAACTGGATACTCCAATTGAAGGAGCAACAGCAACGACAACGATTGAAGTTGATGATCAATACGCGATGCAAGCGAGTAGCCAAGCTCCAACAGACACGTCAGGTCTGCAAGATGCAGGTGGCAGCGGCGATTGGACATCTGGCGACAATACCGATACGGGTGTCGACTTTACAGATGACTCCGGAAGCTTCGGCCACGACGACCAATCATCTGGAGGAAGTCAGCACGATATCGACGACAACAACTTCTAGTCACTAACGGTTGAACTAGAACCTTCAAAGCCCGAGCTTAGACTTAAGCTCGGGCTTTCTATTACTAATAATCACATTACTAATCTGTGATTAAGTAATGTGATTATTAGGTATTTTATGGTAAATCTACATTATCGTTAAATACGATGCCTTCGATGAAGGGAGAGTGACTTTGCTTAAAAGATTTCAAGCTCACGCACATTGTATTTAACATAAGATAGATAATACGCACTGAGATAAGGGTTCTCCAGAGCCAAATCCGACCAAGCCAACGCTCGCTAACGCCATGGAAATCCTAGAGATTCCAAGGCTCTCAAACTTTTTTGCTATGTTCGCCCAAGCCTGTTGGCCTTCAACCGTTTTGCATTTATCCGCAGCAAGTTGGATCAATACGATTTCTTTATCAGCACCAACTTTGTCAGCAAGTAAAAGCGCTTCTTTTTCAGTTAGATAGCGTCTTCCTTTTCTGATATCAGATAACTTTTGGGTGCTTATCTGTAAATCATGCGCGATTTGCTTGTCTTGTGAATACTTGTTTGCGCTTTTATACGCATCTAGCAGTTCGTTTATTTGCATTTTCACGTTCCTCCGAAAATCTAGTTTAGCTCAACAGCCCGCATTTTTGCGTATTTACAAACCGCAAATTTGCGTATTTACTTATCCGCAGATTCGCGTACTCGACCATCTTGGGCGCTTGCCCTTGAAGCTTCGCCCTTGGTGGTCACTCTCTTAACTGTTCAAGGTGGTTAGCATGTTTCAAATCGAAAAATACAAACTTCACGAAGCGTTAGTCAAAGAAGACATTTCCCTCGCACGCCGCAAACGTCATGACGCTGACGGCTATAAGGTTTCGACCCACATCTATGAATTCTCTGAAAATCGTTCTGTGACTGTTGCGGCCTCGTTCGATGTTAACGCCAGTGATTTAAAACACAGCTGCCTATCTCTGCCTGATGAAGTCCCGACTATCGTCGTTCAAAATCAATCACTTTGGCTCTATTTTCAATCGCTTGATGAGTATGCTCAGTTCTGCGAGTTCTTCGCTATTGATGCCGACTCATCACTAATCGAACAGTTCAACCAAGCTGCTGCGGCTAAGGCATAACCATGACTGACGCCCAAGTGATTTACTTCGACCTGATGCCTGATTACTCGGTATCTGTGCTCGTTAAAGGCTGTGATGAATGGGATCTTTTTAAGTCCATGTCACTCCTTGAGTCTTGGGCGGCTCAGCAATTCGACCAATACGATTTAGTGTCCATTACCAATACCACTTACCAAGAACGCTTGGATATGGGGGTATTCGAATGAACACTGCTACTCAAATCCTAGAGAACGCCACGTTCCAACCACAAAAAGAACAAATCTCGATAGACTTCTTGTGCTTCACGTTTGCGATTAAAGACTTGCGCCATTGCTACACGGCCTACAGCAATCTCAAGCACAGACCCAAACGCGGCGCGATACTTCCTGTGGTAAAAGAGAAACACAAGAGCCTGTTACAGCGTCACCACAGAACGCCTGAGTTCCCTGCTCCACCTCAGTTCAACCCGACTCTGGCCAAGTGTGGTGAAGACATTGATGCGTATACCCAAGCGTTCCAATCGCTCTATCGCAGATACCTAGAAGACTGCCTTGTCATTTTCACCAATCGTGTTCTGGGTTTATCGCTCTCAGCGCCCCGTGGTTTGGGCTTTCAGTACTATACCGACTCGATGAAACTGACCAGTCCCAACGGTGAAGACTTCTGCGGTTTCATCGGTATTGGCGGTAACAACGATACCGTTCACTTCCAGATAAACGGTACTGGCTGCAAACACGTCTTTGCACACCGCCAACCGTGGGCTATCCATGACTGGCTGAGCAATGTGCTTGGTGTTCAACAACTCGCGCGTGTTGACTTGGCCTATGACGATTATGACGGTCTGTTTGATTGCGAGTACGCTCGTAAAGCCTGGCATGACAATGCATTTCGCACCTCAGTTCGTGGTCGTGCGCCTAAGCTTTCCATCGGTCACGATATTGAACGCATGGACAACGACGGCAAGCCTGTTTACAGCAAAGAGCAATACTCTATTGGCTCTCGAACCTCGCGCGTTTACTGGCGCATCTACAATAAAGCCCTTGAGCAAAACCTCGCTGCAACTGGGCTGACTTGGTATCGCTCAGAGGTCGAACTCAAAAAGTGGAACGTCGATGTTTTGCTCGATCCCTCTGGCGCGTTCGCCGCCCTTAATGATTTTGCGGCGTCCATTTCTGTATCGGACGCTTTCAACACCAAACCACAGCCCACCAAGAAAGCGGCCTGTGACCTACTTACCGCCTCGTTCTGGATGCGCCGACAGTACGGCAAAACCCTGAACAGCTTCATTGAATTTCATAATGGTGATGTTCATAAGGCTGTCGGCCAGCTCATCCGAGACGGTAGTCGTTATTCCTTCCCTGATACCTACGGGAAGTTAGTCGAACACATATTGGAGACATAAACATGACTAAAGCAGTTTTTGTATTAGGGATGGATATCACTTGGAACTCAGCCCGTGGTGACAGTGCTCAGCTTAATATCTCGCGCCCCTTCGTGAGATCAACAGTGAGAAGTTCAAACGCCGCACCGTGGGTGAATCGGGTGATGTGAATCCTCAATGGGATCAACCGTTGATGATTGATTACGATTACGCCACCAAACTCGAACGCACCGGTGCCCTAGTTTCTCGCCGCGAATACGAACTTCGTTTGGAAATCAATCCAACTGACCCACTCGCGGGCGCTATTGTCACTGAACTTATCCCCGTTGACGACGAAATTAAGCAGCACTTTCAAGCGTCAATGAAAGGCAAATAGCGGTTAGGTCTATGTCCCTGTGCGTCAAGGTAGACCCAACCACAAACCAATTGGTTACATCGAGTTCAATTCCGTGTGACGGAACCTTATTGCTCGCTGTGACTGATTTAGAAAACCATTTAACCATCATTGAAGTGTTTGCGTTATTTGGTGCAGCTGCCTCGCTTTATGCATTGGTGTTCGTCATAAAGCTTGGCTTACAACAACTTGGATACAGAGGTTAACTATGAAAAAAACACTGGTTCTTATCGCAACTGCGGTTGCAGCGGGCTCGGCTTCGGCAACGGGTATTGATGTTACAGCGGCAACATCGGCCATTTCTACCGACGGTACAGCCGCTATCACCGCAATCGGTGGCGCGCTCATCGGTCTGGCTGGCGTGGCTGTTGTCTTCAAGTGGCAAAAGGTGCCATCTTTGGCTAATCCCATTCACTAACTCCACGGGCGGCCTCGGCTGCCCGTTTTTCTAGGGAGTGTCACAAATGGACTTTATTACTCTCAATGATGCCCTATTGTTAATCGTGCTCTGTATCTTGATCGATGCAGTAAGGCGGTTAATATGAATGCTAGTTATCAGATTCCGCGTTTTTCAATACTTTGCATACTCAGTTTCTTTCTTTGGAGTGTCCCTTTTACTCTAGGGGCAGTGCCCTATGATGATGGCCATAAAGCCAGTACTACAATCGGTCATTGTCGCTTCTATCAAAAGTCAACCCTATCTGAATGTGTTGCCTTTCGCTCTCAGAGGATTAAATCTTTAAACTCACGTGACTCCGTAGATTCAATTGCTATTGTTCCTTCACCTAGCATTACTAATTTAGTTATCGTTTTTACTATTTTAAACACTAGCGGCCGCCGTAGAACTGAGAACCAACAATGGTGGGTGACCGATGGCTCGACTTCACTCTGTCCAGATCAGCAACCTGATGGAAGCTGCTCTACCCCTCCGCCTCCGCCAACCGAATGTCCCGAAGCAGGCACCAATTTCAAAAAACTCAATGGCCGCTCGGGATTAGAGGGCTACAGTTCTTGTGTTTCGAGCAACTGTGTTGTTGCTTTGACTGCGCCTGACTTGCAAGTGTGTACGGGTGCAGATACTCAAGAGTCTTGCCCCTACACTGCCACATATACAGGCCAAGCGTGTGATAGTTCAGCTAACGCTGGCATTAAGCCGCCCGATTACCAATGGCCTAGCGTCACCATTCCAGACAATGGCATTACCAACCCTGACGCCCCTTCACTTCCGACAGACAGACCGGATGGTGCCTCTGGCGGTAGTAATGGTGGCGGTAATGTTACGGATGGGGATATCAAACCGAATCCTGAACCCACTCCAACTCCAGATAACCCAAACTTATCCGAAGCCGATAACGCCTTACTCGCTGAGCAGTCGCTGACCACTCAGCATGTTGAAAACATTGAGTACTCCGTTGACCAGCTTCGCCAAGAAACCTCCGACAACGCGGCACTAAAAACCGAATATGACAAGCGCATCCTTGGCGAACTTGAATCCTTAAACGGCAGTGGTCAGCTAGGAGACTCCGAACTCAAACAATCTCTCGATGCCATCGGCTGTGCCTTAGACCCTAAACTGTGTGCTGATGGTAATGGAGATGGAGATGGCGGCGGTGATGGCAATGGTGAAGGTGAAAACGGCGTCGGAGCAAATGGGTGTGAAGCCTTTAGCTGTAATGGTGATGCAGTGGTCTGTTACCTTGCCGAACAACAGTGGCGTGAACAATGTGGTAAAGACTTCTTCGACCAAGGCACTGACCAAGAGATACAGAAAGGTCTTGATGAGTTCATAAAAGACAACCCTGTTGAGCTTATCGAAGCGGGTGAACTCGATATCTCAAACGTGCTCAACAAGTACCAAGGCAAAAACGGCATAGAGATCAAAGGGGGCTGCCCGTCTCCCCAGCGTTTTGATGTCATGGGTAAATTCTACGAAATCGAATTCAAACCGTTTTGTGACCTTGCGGGGATCATAAAGGTGCTGCTCATGGCCTTTACCTTAGTTTCCTGCGGCCTACTCATTGCTAAATATGGATTGTAACTATGGGAAAAATCATCAGCTTTTTGTTTATCACCATTATACCTCTGTTGCCTACCCTGATATCCGCCGTAGTCACCCGGGTTGCGATATCCCTTGGCTTTGGCACCGTAACATACATGGGCTTTGATGCACTCTTTGAAACCATCATGACCAAACTTAAAAATACATTTGATGGCATCCCTTCCGCGACATTGGAAATCATTGGTCTGATTGGTATCCACGAATCACTCAACCTCACACTCTCTGCTGGGTTTGCGCTATTGATGTTCAAAGGTATGAACAAAATGGGACAAGCTCGCTCTATGGTTTGGCGTAAGCCAGGTTCAAAAGACCCAATTGATTGGGGTGACAAATGATCTACTTACGAACAGGTTTACCCGGAGCCAGTAAAACACTGAACTCACTCTTTGAACTCTGCCGAGACCATGACCCTGCTCGGCCTAAGTACTATCATAACGTCAAGCTGCTCATGCTCGACTATGATATCGCCACCTCATTCAGTGGTTGGTTCTACGGTTGGTACTTCCCGCGTCTTAAAAACGCGAAGGCCAAAAAGCGTCTCATCAAAATCATGAAACGCATCCACAACGAAGATGAGTTTGTCACTCTACAGGATGTGCCTTGGCTGGAAACCTTCTATGAAGATCATGACCATTTTGAAACATGGCTCTACTGGGTAAGACGTTGCTACAGTCCGAAAAAGCGTCACCAGTTTGAAGAAACCTTGCAGAACGCCACAGGAACTCCGGCCTTCTGCTTCGATTCTGTCAAACACTTCAACTTTCACTTTACTCACTTTGACGACCCTAAAACATGGCATCAACTACCTAAAACAAGCATCATCTTCATGGATGAGGTGCAGCAATACTTCCCGCCTCGTGGCTTAAAAGCCGACAAACCCAAACACATAGAAATGTTTGAAACTCATAGGCATCATGCTTTGACATTCACCTTGTCACCCAAGACGCCAAACTCATGGATGTGAACGTTCGCCGCTTAGTTGGCCGACACATCCACTTCTATAATCCAATGGGTGGTGAACGTGTTACCCGCTACGAAGTCCCCCATGCTTTCGACCCTGACTCATGGCATGACAAGCAAAGCGCTAAAAAGGATCTTATTAAGCGCGAAAAGGCCATGTATGGATCTTATTGGTCTGCTGAGATACACACTCACAAGTTCAAACTGCCACGGTTTGTTATCTACTTTGCGCTCATCGTCCTGTTCCTTTTTGGATGTGGATACATGGCCTACTCGGTTCTGTACGGTAGAACGGAACCCAGCTCCATACCAACAACGACTGAGTCGCAGCAAGCTGCACCTGACCAAGCCAGTACTACAGCACCCAGTATCCAAACCTATCTAACTGAACAACTGGCCAACGTCTATATAGATGGCGTCGTCGTCCAAACCAAAGAACGCCGCACCATCTACCACTACAGCTTTAGCGATGCAGAATCAGGTGCAGTATTCAGCCCAAGCCATCTTGGTTTGGTGGTTGAACCGATTAACCGATGCAGAGCTAGAGTCTTTATCGATGATATTCAACACATCCTGACCTGTAATCCGTTCTACAAGCGAGAACCTGTTGAAGAGAGCTACACTCAACTCTCTAGCGATCAAGCGACAGTCGAATCAATTGGTGATATTTAACCATTAGACTCACATAGTCAGTCGGCAAAAGTACCATAAAAGTATGAAATTACGTCAATTACGTTAAAATGAAACGTAAATGCAACGAGAGTTCTACAACTCCAATCTCAAAAGTCTCGACAATCCCGCCAACTCAAATATACTGTATATAGATACAGTATATTTGAGGTTGTTTATGTATCGTTCAATACAAGTCTATTCATCCTACCGAATCGATAGAATCAATGAACATGGGAGTGTGTCACTTAGCGACAAGTGTGACGGCAAAATCAGCGCGTTGCTCAAAGGAGGCAGCATCAAATACGCGCCATTTGGCGGTTTCATAGAAGTCGCTAACCTAGTTGGCCTACAGCGCGTAAAGCTTCCGAACATTCACATGCTCTGTGAAGATGACCAAGGAGAAAAGCCCAGTTACCAAATCCCTAAAAATCACTACGTGGTCGGCACATACCTAGAACAAAAGCTGTTCATCACCTTGGAGAACGGCGAACCTAAACACTTCTCTGATGGTAAAGAAGACTTAGACGGGAAAAACAACGTCGTGTCTCTATTTAACTAATGCGGATGCTTAACGACCGAAGGGAGTATTAGAAATCAGCGAACGCTGATAGAAGCAAAGCACGTAGTGCAAGCGAGGCACCAAGCCGCCCGACTCCATCGATCTTTGGCACATTGCTCATCGGCGCGGTTAGTAACTGTGGCCGAATAGCGCTAGCCACTCCCGCCACCCTGCTAAGCCAGCTTTTCAGAGACGTTCAACAACTAAGGCCGGTTATCCAACGGGAACCCACTAAACGAATAAGAACTAGACAAGACGTGTGCGCAGAGGCAAGCGGGAGCGCTGCGGACACGTCAAACCCCCGAACCTGTATTACGGGGGTAAATTCCACCAAACTACTAGCAATCGCCATTACCGAGTAAAATACCTAATCAAATGCTTGCCTTCTAATACGTTTACCATTACTCTCGAATATGAACCTGCTAGCTCGAAAGGCTGGCTTTTAAGCAATTGATTTTGCAACTTTTCCGAAAAGAGAGTTTATTATGTTAAAAAACCAATACCCACAATATTCTACCTTAGTTTCCACTATCTACGATGAACCTTTCCCTGCTGGTAACATCGGGAGAGGAACTCACTACTCTATCCTTAGAGCAACTACATCCGCTAATCGAATATTTGAACCTGGCTCTTGCGTTAGCTTCATGACTTTGCCGTGATATGGGATGAAGACCATGACACTAGAGTGATTGAAATGGTTGAAAAGCTCTGTATGGCTAACTTACTCTTTCCTGTTATGTTTATTGGTGAACGAAAAGGTTGTTTAACTGTACTCGTCGATAGAGATTACTTCGATTTCTCAGGCCAAATGCAACAATTTCGAGCAACTGTATCTGATATGGCTCAGTCTCTATCTGATCCTTGGTATGCGGAGGTTGGTTATTTTGACACCAATGGTAATGATGTAACCAATGAAAGTAGCATGATCATTCAGGATGTGGAACCAAAGGCTAAGACATATCTGTTGAATATTCATAACCTTTGGTCTTTGGGTATAAAGGACTACCGTGTTTAGTAGAACCTGTATAATTAGGTTCTAGTTTTTACAGTTACACCCTCTCGAGCTTGCTAGCGACCTAGCAAGCTTGACTACCAGACTACATGTTCTTCGGTCTGATTCTGAGTCAATTTCTAACAGTGCCAGCGCAAGTATCATTTGCTTGGCGTTTACGTACCTTCCAAAGGGTGTTTTAAGTTCATCTCCAATAAGCTCAAAACCATCCCAGTCTGATGACATTCCCAACTCGCGATTAGAATACATCCTCATTAGCCTTTTACACTCCGGCGGTATTTCTTCGCCTCGATCCCATCTTTCAATAGTTGAAAGCTGCTTAAAGCATAGTGATGCTGTCTCTTCCAGAGACAGGCCGCATTTGAACTCTCTAAAGATTTGATTGTTAGTTAACTTTAAGTATCTCATCTATGTACCTTTCTTGTTTGAAAAGTACATAGATAACTAAGGGTCTGATTTGTATTGAATAAGTACTCTAGTTTCTACGAGTCATCGCAACTTCGTTTGGTGATTATTTGCTCGGAGCTTTATTCTAGCAATAGCTCTAGCAGTACGGTTCAACCTAGCAAGCATTAGTCTCTCTGGTTCTGCACCAAACTCCAATAGAGCCATTGCGAGCAAAATTTGTTGAGGCTGAACTAATTGGCCAGTCGGTAATCTCAATCTATTGCCTTCCATGTAGAACCCGTCCCACTCTGACTCATCTGATATTGCTCGTTTTAAGTACAGTTTTAACAACCGTCTTGACTCTGGTGGGATACAACCGCTCTTCCTCCATTTTTCGACAGTCCTCACAGATTTAAAACAAAGATTTGCTACACTTTCTGGCGTCAAATCAGCAAAAATTAGAGAAGTTTTCTTATTTTCTGCCATTTCTAACCTATTGTATTTATAAGCCATAAAAGCACCATTCTTCTTTATTTACCGGATAGTCATTAATATTTAACTTAAGGCGAGATAATACGCACTGATATTGTTATTCCTATATAGTAATGTCACTTTTTACCAAAGTTAAAATGTCCTCCTAAGCTCAGCCCACCTAGTCTTTATCTATTGTGATTTGAGCTAAGGACCTACTAAACATGTTGGTGACTATGAGTGATTCAGAGATCCGTCGTTTTAAAATAATTCAGGACGTTTGTGACCGCCGAATACGCAGATCCGACGCTGCTGAGATCCTCAACCTCAGTGTCCGTCAGGTTCAGCGCCTTATGAATCGGTTACGCGAGTATGGCGCTGCGGGCTTAGCTCACCAAGCTCGCGGAAGGCCTAGCAATCATCGTTACCCGAGCGACAATCGAGAGATGATTTTGAAGCTAGTCCGTGATAATTACGAAGACTTTTCACCCACACTTGCTCGAGAAAAATTAATCGAGTTGCACAACCTATCCATTTCTAATGAAACATTACGTAGTTGGATGATCGCAGATGGTTTATGGACGCCACATGCCCGTCGCAAGCCTGGAGTCTATCAGCCGCGCTATCGTCGAGATTGCCTTGGCGAACTCATTCAAATCGATGGCTCACACCACGATTGGTTTGAAGGTCGCAGTGATAAATGCTGCCTACTGGTCTTCATTGATAACGCGACTGGCCGCTTAATGAACCTAAGATTCAGTGAAACCCGAGTCAGCGTTTGATTACATGAAAGCGACCCGAGAATATGTGGACAAGCACGATAAGCCAGTGCCGTTCTACAGTGTTAAGCACTCGATATTTCGGGTCAATCAAGAAAAACACAAGCAAGTTGGCCAGACGCAATATGGTCGAGTATTGAATGAACTCGGCATAGAGCTCATCTGCGCCAACAGTCCTCAGGCCAAAGGTCGTGTAGAACGAGCCAATCTGACGTTGCAAAACCGTTTGGTAAAAGAAATGCGTTTACAAGGCATCAATACCATCGAAGACGCCAATGCATGGCTTCCCTACTTCATCGCCGACTTCAACCGGCGTTTTGCGCCTCCGTCAGCCTAAACGCCGGCGCTGTCTTTGGCAGCTTTTCCGCTTAGTTCCAACTTTTAAAATGACGAGCGCTACCAATCCACCCAAGATCCAAACATAAATACCACAAATAAATGCATGGTAATTTAACTAACCAGGGAATAACAGGACATTGCAAAACATATAGCGTCACATAAATAACTCAGATAACACCGCTCAAATAATTTTCCGTCACCATAGGTAAATAAAAACTTATGAATAGATGATGATGGTTTCACATTATATATATTTGCAGAGCGATACTATCCAACCCTCTCAAAAGTTGCGATGAATATTAGTACTCCATAACACAAACCCTTACACAACGGAGCTTAAGAACCTATAACGCAAATGCATATAAAACTAAGGTAGGATAAATAAAAACCATAGCCACAACAAATTCACACGGGTGTTTATATTCATTCAGTGAACTCTAAATTATATTTTATATATTTTTTATTAAGTTTATTTTCATCCCACCCTTTACAAACTGAGTCAAATATTCGATTCTAGATTCAACGCAAAGACACACTGTCTTAAAAGAATAATGATTAGATATTAGAAAAGGAGATTTCTATGTCACTTCCAATTGAATGGTTCAAAAACAGCTACGTTCGTATCCAAAAATGGGATGTAGAGGGTCTATCTCTAATAGAAGCGGAATCGGCGCTAGAGACTTACCTAACGGATAACAACCCTGTTTCGTTAGAGATGGCTGACTATATTGCAGAGAACTGGACGTGTAGAAGAATTCAAATGCTCGACTCTGAATCGCGTAGAACGTTAATGAAAATTTGGGACGAGCGTGAGATTGCGGCCAAGGCTTAACTATCGGTTCTCAAACCCTTTAGTTATAGTGCATTAGATTACAGTAAAAAAAGGGCAGAAATGCCCTTTCTCTCAATACTAACGGCTCTTTTTCTTGCCTTTAGATTTGAAACTTTGATGAGGAAAAATGTTTCGTATTCTTTGCTGTATGTTCTTGGAAATGGTCTTGCTAAACTTGAGCTTCATGCCGCTACGAGTTTGGTACACTTTAAGGTCTCCCGTCGTTTTATCTCGTTCTACAATCTCCTTAAGGTTGTGTTTGAAGGTTGGTGGCAAATGGCCTTTCGTTTTGGTGATTTCACCTTCTTTCATCTCTACAACTAAAGAAGGTCGGTCAACGGCAACTAGCCAAAATACCACCACAGCCCCAAGTAATACGACATACAACATAGCGACTACCTCCCTTCGTCACCTAATAACTTACTTAAGTCCTCTTTCAAACTGCTTACTTTCTGCGTGGCTTTCTCGCTACGAGATGCTTCACTTAACAAATACTCGATGGCTTCCGAGAGCGTACAACCGAGATCGTTGGCACGATGCGATAGTTTTTCCCATACGCGAAAATCCAAATCAATGGACTTCTTTTTGGTGTGAACTTGCTCGGCATTGTAATGGCGTTTGCGCTTAGCCTAATTGCTTGTTTGAGCTTATTGTCGAGTTCAACTGACATATGTTCATCAATCCACTCAATGACCAGAGTAGGTTCATGCTCTAGCTGCTTCAGCTTTGAAACTGCCTGTTCGATCTCACTGGTATCAATGTAACGGGTGATGTTCTCACCTTCACGCCATTTCTTCGTTAAATACTGCCACTTCCAACCACATTCTAAGTTTTCAAGTTGTTGGTATTTCATTGGTTTGCATCCCTACTCTGTTTACAGTGACAGCGTAACCCAAGATTCCAAACTTCTCAATAATAATGCTCAGTTAATGAGATTTTGCTCGCTATATGAACAGTTGAAAAGCTAACGTTGAGTTGCGATTCATTGTATACTTCGTGCAAATTAAACTTAAGTTACGACGCAATGAATCAAGTCCCTTGGCAACAAGTCTGCCCCCTTTATAACGATTTCGCTGATCTACTCGATAACGCTACTTCTCTCGCTCCACTCGATGCCATTGAACTGCAGCCTCGCCTTAAAACGGCACTGTCGTTTTTTGTCTCTGATGCGTGCCCTTCAAAAGTATTGATCATTAAAGATGGCGACAACTTGTTTCATCGACAGCTCGTGAGTGAGCATATAAAAGCGCTAGGTCACAAAACCGTCGTCAGTAAAGACGCGGATCCAAGCTTGCTGTTCGATCGCTATCAAATGTCCGGGAATGAGCCTTCTCTTGCACCAGGTTTAGTATCGCAAGCGGATGGTGGTTTTCTCATTTCATCGACTCAAACTGCTCTGGCAAGTCTGGGCGTTTGGACAAATTTAAAAGCGTTGCTTCAAGGTGCAAAGTTAAACAGTGTCTCAATTGATGCCAAAACTGGCGCGCTGACACCTCCTACTTTTTCATCGGATTTTAAGCTTATTGTTATTGGCGATCGTGAACAGCTATCCGATTTAGATTTCATCGACAGTGACTTTCGCTCTGGCTTTATGCAATACACTGAAATCGAGAACGATTTGAAAGTAACACAGGCAACAGCTAAGCAATATCTGTCGTTTGTAAACTCAATGATGTCGCAGTTTCTATCAGATAAACAGCTTGACCGTTCAGGCTACTTAAAGCTACTCCAGGCGGGTGCGCGAGAAACAGAAGATAAACAGTACTGGCCACTTTCTGTTGATTGGCATAAAGCTCTACTTTGTGAAGCATCATCTTACAGTCACAATTCAACGATATCTTCTGAACATATAGAAGCAGCAATCGAAGCGAAGCGTACCCGCGAGTCTTATCTGCCGGAACGGGCTATCGATGACATTTTGGAAGGTCAAGTCGTCATTGAAACACAAGGAAAACAAGTTGGCCAAGTAAACGGTTTAACGGTTATTGATATTCCTGGGCACCCTATCAGTTATGGTGAACCCGCTCGTATCTCGTGTGTGGTGCACTTTGGCGACGGCGATGTTTCTGACGTTGAACGCAAAGTTGAACTTGGTGGCAATATTCACGCCAAAGGCATGATGATAATGCAAGCATTTGTCTCTTCTGAACTCGACCTAGACGCTCCGCTACCATACTCTGCTTCCATTGTATTTGAGCAGTCTTATTGTGAGGTCGACGGAGACAGTGCGTCATTGGCAGAGTTGTGCTCTTTGGTAAGTGCACTATCTGGCTATCCAATAGACCAGCAAATAGCAGTCACGGGTGCTGTCGACCAATTTGGCCGCGTTCAGGCTGTAGGTGGTTTGAATGAGAAGGTGGAAGGCTTCTATAACGTATGTAAACACCAAGGCTTAACAGGCAAGCAAGGGGTCATTTTGCCTAAAACCAATGTTCAGCACCTAGCACTGAACAAAGAGCTCGTCGAGAGCATCAAAAAAGAAGAATTTCATATTTGGTCTGTGACTCACGTAGACGAAGTGATACCACTTTTATTGGGTCAACCATTCAAAAGTGACACCGAAGATAGCGTGATTGGCAAGATTGCAGAACGTATTGAAAACTTTGAAAAACATGAAATGCCAGAGTCATTTGTGACAAGGATTAAAAACTGGTTTGTCTAGTCGTGGTCGGACTTGTCTAGCGTACACCTGTTCACTAAGATGGCCTAACGCAAATTTGGAGTAATAAATAATGCAAAACAGACGTGAATCTTATAGCCGTGAAGACCTTCTAGCCTCAAGCCGCGGAGAACTATTTGGCGAGGGCTACCCTCAACTTCCAGCACCTAACATGCTGATGATGGACCGCGTAGCAAAAATGTCCGAAACTGAAGGTGACTTTGGCAAAGGTTTGATCGTTGCTGAACTGGATATTACTCCTGACCTATGGTTCTTTGACTGCCACTTTATCGGTGACCCAGTAATGCCAGGCTGTCTTGGCCTAGATGCAATGTGGCAGCTTGTTGGCTTCTACCTTGGTTGGATTGGTGGCGAAGGTAAAGGTCGCGCATTGGGTGTAGGTGAACTGAAGTTCACTGGTCAAGTACTGCCTACTGCTAAGAAAGTCACTTACGAACTACACATGAAGCGTGTTGTTAACCGTAAGCTAGTTATGGGTATCGCTGATGGTCGCGTGCTTGTCGACGGTAAAGAAATCTATGTCGCGAAGGATCTTAAAGTAGGCCTCTTCAAAGACACCTCTACTTTCTAAGCAATTTTGTGAATAAACGACTTTCCGGAGTCGTTTATTTTTTAGTGCATATATTTAGTTATAGTGCATTAGCTGATTATTATAAAGGCCTCATAGGAGGCCTTAGTTTCTTCAATTTCGCTCCAGACTACTTGAAGAGTCCTGATTGTTTATCATCTCTCGCGTCACGCCAACCGCCAAGCCAATACGACTTTGCATCCATTTGTTGATAGGGACAGGCTTCCATCGATCGCCCATTCAATCCAGCTTTATAACCCTGTGATTGAGCTCGTTCCAGACGATCACGCTTTTGTCTCTTCATAGTACGGTCCTCGCTATACAAAGTCGGTTTCCCGACCTTCTATCATTAAAGATTTATGGAGCTTTTGTGACTCCTCTTTAATAATTGCTCATTTTTGGCTCGATCTCAAGACACAAAAAATCCCAGTTCCACGTTTGTGAAGCTGGGATTTTTGTCACTTGTGACTATTTGTTACGGCGTAACCCAAAGAATCCAAGCATAATCAAAGCCATCCAACCGAGGCCACCACCGCTACGCTTGACGGGTGGTGCTTCAATACCACGAGTTTGAATGTCGGCTGATGTCGCATTTGCGATCGGGATCAACTTAACTGCAACGACCTTCTCTTTCTTTTGGCCATTACCACAGTATGAGTTGTGACCAGTGGTGTCATAGCCCCCATCACATTTCAGCGCGGTTGCTGCAATCACACCATCATCGTTGATGTCCGCGGCATCGACAATACGGTATTGGTTGTTCTGCGTATTGTAAGTACCGCCATTAGTCAGATCGTCCAATAGCCATGGTTTACCTTGGAAGATAGCTAAACGCTCAGCATCCGTACCAGTGGTGTTGTAAGGGTAAATAAATCCACGTTGACGTCGTTTTTTACCAAAATATTCTGTCGATTGTTCAGCATCAACCGCTCCAACAATTTCATTGAAGTTGTTGATACCACCAGGCTCACCACCTACACCACGGAAGAAAATACCGCTGTTGCCGTTTAGCTCGTCAAAATATCGAGCACCCGACATAGAGTATGAGCCGTTTGCATTATTGTTTAGGGAAACCTGACCCAAGAACATACGATTTGCCGCCGCACCATTTTCACGCTTATCACCACGTCGCTTAGACGCGCCTAGGAACACAAGGTTTTTGTTGATATCAGTGGCGTATGAATTGCTATAAATAAAGTCATCACCAGACTTGATTCGGGCGTTTTCTACTGTCACTGGAGACCACTGACGTGCGGTGTCGATCGCATTTGGGTCAAATGTAGTCGATGGTACGAACACTGTCGCTTGGAGGAAGCTATTGGAGCCATCACCAGTGGTATTTAAGCCCACAAGGAATGGTTTTCCGTTTCTCGGGTTGTCCGAAGCACTCTCTTGCGCTGCAATTACAGCACCACGAGCACTGCCCTGTGATGCTTTTTTGTCGTTGTTCGTTGCTACACCATTTTGCCAATCAGACGCAATTGAAGCGCCCGCTGCTAAATTAGTGGTATCCCATACAGCAGTTTTTGTCGCAAATGCAAAGTTCTGGCAATCAGCACGAGAGGCTGGATCTTCAATCAAGCAGTTATTTAGGTCACCATTCCAGTTCTTGTTATCGTCGTTGTAGTCAAACGGAGCGACAGCAGCACTACCCACAATGTACTCTTTGCCGTCATATTTGAAACTACTCCAACCCATAGTACGACCCATTTGGTTGGTAATCCGTTGTTCATTGTTTGGTGACTCTACCAAAAACGGCAATAACATTTCCGTACTATCGCCATTTTGCACAAAACCACGATGACGATAAGCCGTTGCCAAGTTACCTTTTCCACCATCCGAAGCGTTGATACGGTAGTAGCCAGAGCTGGTGTTACCAATTGCCATACTTTGATCAGACGTTAGGCTATTGATAACGACGTTTTCTGAGTTCGCATCTGGTGTCGCCACTCCGCCCGGTTTATAGTCCGAAGTTGGCGTCACCGCCATTCGCGCTGCTGTAGATGCTTGATCCGGATTAGAGGATGGCGTGGTTTCACTAAAGCCATGAGCGTTAGAGAGATAATTATCTTCGCCCGCAATGTTGTTCCACCCAGTTTGCGACGAGTTGTAAAACGCATCACGCTCACGGAGCAAACCACCGACATCACTAAAGCTGAACCACATTTTGTCGGCCCAACCTGGATCACACGTCTGGTAACCTAGCTCAGAACGACAATAGTCGCGGTTACGGTTCCAATCGGTATAGAAAAATGATGAATCGTAGTTAAATGGGATTTCCTGACGGTACGAGTGCCCTTCAGAACCATTGCGAGAATCACCGTATAAACGATACTCACGACATGTCGAGCCATCAGCAAAACACCCCATAGGGCTCGTCGCTTCCGCTTTTTCAATCGCTGTGCCATAAAACTCAGTGATTACGCCTTGCGCATCTTCAACAAAAACACCGGTCGATTTGATACTTCCGGTTGGGTCGACCTCAACCACTTTATACAAAGCAGCATGGCTTGATGTCGCTGCAAGTACACTTGCAGCAATCAATGAAAACTTAAAATTATTACGACTCATCAAAACTAACTTTCCTGTTGCATTGCTTCTAGCTCTTCCCATCGCTCAAAAGCAACGTCTAGCTCCTGCTCTTTTGCAGCTAAACTATCTAAAATGGGTTGTGTTTCTTCTACAGGCTTGGCAAAAAACGCTGGGTCATTCACCGTTTCCTGTAGTTGTTCAATCTCTTGCTCCAATTGCTCCAACAAAGCTGGTAGCGCTTCTAATTCCCTCTGTAGCTTATAGGACAGCTTCTTAGGTTTAGAGTTCACTGCTTGTGTTTTGTTATTTTGTTCAACTGGCTGTTTTTTATTCTCTTTTACTGGTTCGTACGCTTTGCGTGCGTCCAACACTTGTTGTCTCTGCTGCTGAGCATCATGATAACCACCAACGAACTCTTCGATAACCCCATTTCCTTCAAAAATCCAGCTAGCGGTCACAGTATTATCAACAAACTGACGGTCGTGGCTCACTAAAAGCAGTGTGCCTTGATAATTTCCTAGCAACTCTTCCAAAAGCTCCAAGGTTTCGATGTCCAAATCGTTAGTAGGCTCATCGAGCACCAACAAGTTGTTCGGCTTCAGGAAGATACGAGCAAGCAATAGACGGTTCTTCTCACCACCCGAAAGTGCTTTTACTGGTGTTCTCGCACGTTTTGGTGCAAACAAAAAGTCTTGAAGATAACTTAGCGCATGACGCTCACGTCCGCCAACCATCACTTCCTGTTTACCATCGGCAAGGTTATCAATAACGCTCTTTTCTGGATCCAATGCTTCACGGTACTGGTCGAAATAGGCGACTTCGAGCTTAGTACCACACTTGAGCTTACCTGATGTAGGTGTCAGCTCATCAAGTAACAGCTTGATCAACGTACTCTTACCACATCCGTTAGGACCAATAAGCGCAATACGATCACCACGCTGAATATTGAACGAAAAGTTATTGATGATTGTTTTGCCTTCAATCTCATAGTTCAGATTGTCAGCTTCAAACACAATCTTGCCAGAACGCGCGGTGTCATCGAGCTTGAGGTTGACTTTGCCTTGCACATCTCGGCGACCTTTACGCTCCTCACGAAGTTTTTTCAGCGCACGGACACGCCCCTCGTTTCGAGTTCTTCGTGCTTTAATACCCTGTCTTATCCAAACTTCTTCTTGCGCGAGCTTTTTGTCGAACTCCGCATTTTGCATTTCTTCAACACGCAGCGCTTCTTCTTTTTCTACTAGGTATTTTTCATAGTCACCTGGAAAAGAAACCAATTGGCCTCGGTCAAGATCGACAATACGTGTCGCCATAGAGCGAATGAACGCGCGGTCGTGAGAAATAAAGATAATAGAACCACGGAAGTCCTTTAAGAAGGTCTCGAGCCACTCAATGGTCGTCACATCCAAGTGGTTGGTCGGCTCATCGAGTAGCAAGACATCCGGGTCGCACACCAAGGCTCTAGCTAAAGCTGCTTTGCGCTGCCAACCACCAGACAAGTCACTAAGTAGCGTGGCGCCGTCAAGCTTAAGCGCTCCAAGAATATTCTTAATACGGTCTTCAAAGCGCCAAGCACCGGAAACTTCTAGATTTTCTTGAACCTTGGCTAAGCGATTGATATGAGATTCACTAGGATCCTGAGCCACCAGCTCAAGTAAAGCGTGATATTGTTTTAGCTGTTCACCAATCTCTGCCAAACCTTCAGCGACATAGTCTTCAACCGTTCCTGCTTGGTCACGAGGAGGATCTTGTTCTAGACGAGATACCACAACATCTTGAGTAATTTGCAGCTTGCCATCATCCATGATGATGTCACCTGCCAATACTTTCATTAACGTTGACTTGCCGGCACCGTTTCGACCAACCAGACACACGCGCTCGTTCTCTTGAAGCGCAAAGTCCGTTTTATCTAGAAGCGGATGATCACCAAATGCAAGTTGTCCATTATGGATGGTAAGTAATGCCATTGACTGTTAACCATTGTTGAAGTTGTAAGATATCGAAGGGCCAGTTGATCTCAGATTCATCCACTTTGACCACTGGAATAGTGACACCGTAACGAGAAAACAGCTCATCGTCGAAAGCGATATCGACAATCTCTACCTGTTCCCCAAGCCCTACTTGTTTGATTAGCTCAAGGGCCATCTCACAGAGATGGCAACCTTCAGTGCTGTATAATGTCAGTTCCTTTGTCATGATCCGTATTAGTTTTTGTGAGAGATAACCCAGCAGTTATGAATATGCTTATTACGAGCAAAGTCGAGTGGCAAGGTCTTATCAGAAATGTTTTTCGCCGTTAAGCCGATTTCTTCCAACGCGTCCAAGTCCATCTTGAAGTGGCGTTTGTTGTTTGAGAAAACGATAGTGCCTTCTGCACTTAGTAGGCGTTTCAAATCGCGCATTAAAGTGACGTGGTCACGTTGAACATCGAACGATTGCTCCATACGCTTAGAGTTTGAGAACGTTGGAGGATCGATAAAGATAAGATCGTAACTGCCGTTTGCTTTCGCTAGCCATTGCAAGCAATCTGCTTGGATGTACTGATGCTGACGACCTACTTGACCATTTAATTTCATGTTCTCTTTCGCCCACTCTAGATATGTATTCGACATATCAACTGTGGTTGTGGACTTTGCACCGCCAAGCGAAGCGTGAACAGTCGCTGAACCTGTGTATGCGAACAGGTTCAAGAAATCTTTGCCCTGCGCCATTTCACCCAATTTACGACGAGTGATTTTATGATCTAGGAACAAGCCGGTATCTAGGTAGTCATGCAAGTTTACAATCAACTGCGCGCCGTATTCATGAACTTTCATAGTTGACGACTTTTGAGCAAGCTTATTGTACTGTGAGCTGCCTTTCTTCTTCTCACGCGTTTTCAAAACTACGTTGTTGGTATCAACACCCGTCACTTTAATCGAAGCGCGGATAATATCGGTAAGGCGACGTTTTGCTGTTTCTTCAGGAATACTCTTCGGTGCCGCGTATTCCTGAATGACCAATGAATCTTGGTATACGTCTACCGCAACGTTGTATTCTGGCAAATCAGCATCGTAAATACGGTAGCAGTCTAATCCTTCTTTCTTAGCCCACTTGCCGATTTTCGCTATGTTCTTCTTCAAACGGTTTGAGAAATCTGGAGCGATCACTTGAAGGTCGTTGTTGCCAGCGATCTGTTCTGCACTACGCGCTGAAATCGAATAATTTTTCTGGTGACACTGTAACGCACCGTTATTCAGTTTAAATTGCTTATCAGCTCGCATGCGTAGGCAACTTAATAAATCATCTGAACTTGAGAAAATCGATGCCTGACAACCTCCGAACTCAGTTTTAAGCTGATTACCAAACTCAGTATACAGCGCAATCAAACCTGGCTCTGTACCGAGGCGCTCACCATAAGGTGGGTTACACACAATCACACCCTCACCGAATTCAGCAGGTTTAGTCACTTTACTAGCATCACCAAGTTCAAACGTAATCAAGTCATCAACGCCTGCGCGCTTTGCGTTTTCTTTTGCAGTACGCAGGACTTTAGGGTCGTTATCAAAGCCCCAAAATCTGCTGTCAGTCTTTTTGACACCGCGACGAGCTTGTACATTCGCTTCCGACTTCACTTCAGCCCAAACTTCTGGCTCGAAATCTTCTAACGCTTCAAAACACCAAGTCTTACGTTTCACACCTGGCGCCATATTTGCCGCAAGCATGGCTGTTTCAATCAACAAGGTACCCGAGCCACACATTGGATCGAGCATGTTCTTACCTTGCTCCCACCCACTTCTAGCGACAATAGCGGCGGCCAGTGTTTCACGAAGTGGAGCACGACCAGATTCAGTACGATAACCACGTTGGTGCAAGCCAGAACCCACCATATCAAGACCAATCAGTGCCTTATCACGATGCAAACGCACATGCACACGAACATCAGCCCTATCTTTACTGATGTTTGGCCTTGGCAAGTTCTTTTTATTAAAGCAATCCACTACCGCGTCTTTCACTTTCATTGCGCCATATTGGCTATTGCGGATCTCTCGGTTCGTACCGTTGAAATCAACAATGAACTTCTTCGTGCTGTGGAAGTGGTTAACCCAGTTAATGGACGATGCAGCCAGATAAAGGTCCATATCATCTTGGCAAGTGAATTCCGACAGTACTTTAACAAAGCGAGAAGCATAGCGGCTCCACAAACAAGCGCGATAAATCTGCTCATTTGTCGCTTTAAATTTCACCCCCGCTTGAACAGGCTTTACAGAAGTTAAGCCCATTTGTTCAAGCTCTTGAGCGAGAAGGTTTTCAAGTCCGTTAGAAGTGACGGCAAGATATTGGTTCATAGTGTTCATCTGGCTGTGAAAAATGGTGTTGATTATACCTGACATTGCCGCCTGTCACTAAACAATCCTTCAATAACCCGCTTTCAAAGTGTTTGTTCGCACAAGCTTTAACCGCTGTAATCACCTGACACTTAACATTAGCTTCCACTTAAATAAAACACCAGAAACCAACGCCTACCGCGATAGTGAATACTTATTCGCTCCAAATCTGGTATATACCAACACCTACTTTTACTTGTAACTTAGTTACAAAAAGTGCGTAAATGGGGAATTCACTCGCTAATTAGCCCCTATTAAGGGAAATAAATACGTCACTTTCAGAGACAAAAAAAAGCCAATTATTTGCTCTGAGACAAAATAGACACGGCAAAACATCGCCGCTTGAATGGTTAAAGAGCTCGCTTGAAGAGTAAAACTGAGGGGTATTTGTAGGTTTTTGGTAAACAGCAGACAAAAAAAATCGGCCAACTAGGCCGATAAATTCTACGAGAAATGAAGGAAACACATATTATTTTTGTTTAAAGCTGCCACTGCTTTTTCTTATAAGGCGCGTTAACGCGCTCTAAATGCCCAGCTCTAACCTACAAGAGCGATAGGCTGGTTTAATGCGATAAACTGCTGTGCACACGTCATACGGTCGTGCATCACTTTAATGCTTTGTCCAAAGGTGACTTGCTTGCTTGCTGTCAAACTGAATGACTCTAAGTCAACTAACGCACACAAACTGGCACTCTCTCCCACTTCCAGAACGATGAAAAAGCCTTCTGAATGTGAGTTTACCAATCTAACCAATTCCCCTTCCTCTGGCTGATAAGAGCCATCTTGATGGTCGAAGAACCAGCTTTTGGGTTGTACTGGTTTATGGAAGCGCTTGGCAGCCACGCAGTACAGCGTTAGCTCCGCTTGTCTAGGCTCAGATAGCCCAAGTACACTAATTTGGTCTTTAAAGGTTTGAAACGCGGATGCGTCATCGACAGTGAAGTTGTTCTGACCCATCGCGCAGTCGACAAGGAGTTTACGGGAAAGATTGGTTTTGAAAACCATATCGTCTCCCAAGTCCAGCATAAGAGAGTCTTCACTCTCGTCCATATACCAGATCCATGTATCGCTGGGTTTAAGCATCGTTCCGTCTCTATATTTAAAGAATAATCAGACTGTTAGGTAAAACGCTTAATTACCTGTTGGTCAGTTGTTACTAATTCTAAAAACGAATAAACAAAAAAAAAGGGGAAAACTATTTTCCCCTTTCTCGATTAAAACCTAGTCACTTTAGTAATTGAAAGCGCTTATAGATTCTTAACGATGTCTTTTACAAGTTTTGGACCGTGATAGATAAAGCCAGAGTAAACCTGAACTAACGAAGCGCCAGCCATTAGCTTCTCTTTTGCAGACACGTATGAGTCGATGCCACCAACACCAATGATTGGAAGCTTACCATCAAGGTTTTTCGCTAGAAGGCGCACTACTTCCGTGCTGCGAGACTGTACTGGACGGCCGCTCAAGCCACCCGCTTCATTAGCGTGCTTCATTCCTTCAACAACAGTACGATCCAATGTGGTATTCGTTGCGATCACACCATCGATTTGGTTTTTGATCAACGAATCGCAAATCTGACTGATTTCGTCGTCACTGAGATCCGGCGCGATCTTTAGCGCAAGTGGTACATATTTACCATATTTTTCAGCCAGTTCCGCCTGCTTCGTTTTCAACTCAGCAAGTAGTTCATCCAAAGCTTCGCCATACTGCAGCGTACGCAGCCCAGGCGTGTTAGGGGATGAAATGTTTACTGCAATGTAACCCGCGTGCTCGTAAACCTTCTCCATACAGATAATGTAGTCTTCGGCACCCTTCTCGATTGGCGTATCTTTATTTTTACCAATGTTAATACCGATGATACCGTCGTACTTGGCTTTCTTAACGTTCTCTACCAGGTTATCAACACCCAAATTATTGAAACCCATACGGTTGATAATGCCTTCCGCTTCTACCAAACGGAACAGACGTGGTTTGTCATTTCCTGGCTGAGGACGTGGAGTTACCGTACCAACTTCAACAAAACCAAAGCCCATTGCGCCGAATGCTTCAATACATTCGCCGTTTTTGTCTAGACCTGCAGCTAGACCGACAGGGTTTTTAAAGGTCAAACCCATGCATTCGACTGGTCGATTTGGTAGTTGTTGGCGATAAGCGAGATCAAGTGGTGTGCCGGTGAAGCGCTTGAAGTTTTGAATAGCGAGATCGTGAGCCTTTTCGGCATCAAGTTGGAAAAAGCCAGCTCTGGCAAGACGGTAAAGCATTGTGCCTCCGATAGAAAACCCGTGTAAACGGGGTGGTATTATTTACTGATTCGTCTCAACATGCAATCAAGATTTGTGTTTATCGGAAAAAAGCAAACGTTTCGCATAAGATTACATCAAATATAGGTTACACCGTCACTTAATTTGTCGCTGGATGTAAAAAAGCGCCCCGAAGAGCGCTTATTTTTATGATATTAGGCAGTTAACCTATAGATTATTTGCACAGTTCAAGTTCAACAAACTGAGTTCGCGCAATGCCACCGAGAACTTAGCGAACTCGTGTACATTCCCCACTTTGAACTCATTGAGAATATTTTCCCATCGTTGAAGGCTATGTGTATTGGTTTCCATCCAGTTATCAAGTGACAGGATCACGTCATCTGAATCTCCCCCACAACCACATCGCAGTACTTGAGCAGTCAACAGACGTTGCTGCCAATCAAGATCTTCACGGAATGCCGCTCTTGCCAATGCTTGCCAGTTGTTATCAACTGCTTGGCCGTTGATTTGATTCAAGAACCAATGCAGTGATAGACGATCGCCTAAGTGGAAGTACAGTTTCGACGCTCGTTCAACATCAAAGCTTGCTTCAGCTGCAATTTCGGCAATATCAACCGCAGAAAGTAAGCTAGACAAACGCGACACATAGTTCGCCAGTTCACTACCTACCCCTTGCTCAACCCAAACTTGAGCTAGTTCATGATGCTCTTCAACTTCTTCGGCCACCAAACATTTCTCAAGAGTTTGCTCTACCTTGATAACGTCTTCACGATAACGAGCAACCAACTCTTCTACCGACTGCTTACCCGGACGGTTACGCAAAATCCAACGAGCCAATCTACGCAGCGTTCTACGAACGATAAACAAAAGTTCATACTGTGCTTCAGAGCTCGCGACATTATCTAACTTTCTGATCTGCTCGAAGGTATAAGCAAAACCGTAGATTTCACGAGACGCCGCGTACGCATTCGCAATGTCGACCACGGTTGCACCTGTTTCTTCTTGCAAGCGAGTCACAAAGTTACAGCCCATCTCGTTAACCATCTGATTTGCAAGCATAGTTGAGATAATTTCTGCACGCAGTGGATGATTTGGCATACTTTCTAAGTAGTTACGGCGTAACTCTGATGGGAAGTATTGGGTCAGTTGTTGCTGATGATATGGGTCATTGGCGATGTCATCGGTCACCAACTCTTCTTTAAGCACCATCTTACCGTAAGCGACCAGAACAGATAGCTCAGGACGCGTCATGCCAATCCCTTGCTTCTCTCGCTCAAGCAGATCTTCATCCGATGGAATGTACTCTAGAGCACGATCCAAATGCCCCGCCTTCTCTAGCGTATGAATAAATCGGATCTGCTCTTTCACCAGAGAGACACCTTGGAATTCTGTCACCGAAATCGATTCAGATTGGCAATAAGCATCATCCAAGACAATCTCGCCAACTTCATCTTCCATAGACTCGAGGATTTGGTTGCGTTGCTTGACCGTTAGATCGCCATTTGAAACAAGACCATTCAAGAAGATCTTAATGTTGACCTCATTATCCGAGCAATCAACACCGCCAACATTATCGACAAAGTCGGTATTCACGCGACCACCAGCCAGAGCGTATTCAATACGACCCAGCTGTGTCATACCTAAGTTACCGCCTTCGCCAACCACTTTAGCTCTTAGCTCGCTACCATTGATGCGCAACACATCATTCGCGCGGTCACCCACATCGGTGTGCGTTTCAGAGCTTGCCTTCACATAAGTACCAATACCACCATTCCATAGTAGATCCACTTCCATGCCCAGAATCATCTTAATAAGATCATTTGGGGCAACAGACGCTTTCTTAGTACCCAGCATTTTTTGGATTTCTGGTGTCAGCGTGATCGATTTGGCACGACGAGCAAAGACACCACCACCTTTAGAGATCAACTTAGGATCGTAGTCTTCCCAACTAGAGCGAGGAAGATCAAACAGTCGCTTACGCTCTTCCCAACTCTTCGCAGAAGACTCCGGATTTGGATCAATAAAGATATGCATGTGGTTAAAGGCAGCTTGTAACTTAATATGCTTAGAAAGCAGCATCCCATTACCGAATACATCCCCTGCCATGTCACCTACACCAATGGCAGTAAAGTCTTGGTTTTGACAATCGATACCCATTTCTCGGAAATGGCGTTTTACCGACTCCCAACCACCTTTTGCAGTAATGCCCATCGCTTTGTGGTCATAACCATTTGAACCACCGGAAGCAAATGCATCGCCTAGCCAGAAATTGTATTCATCTGAGACTGAGTTCGCTAAATCTGAGAAGGTTGCAGTACCTTTGTCAGCAGCAACAACTAAGTATGGGTCGTCCTCATCATGTCTTACTACACTCTTAGGTGGAACGACTTCCCCTTCAATGATGTTGTCCGACACATCCAATAGTGCTCGAATGAATTGTTTATAACAGCGCTGGCCTTCAGCAAAGATTTCATCTCGGCTAGAGAGTTGTGGCTGACGCTTACAAACGAAACCACCTTTTGCACCAACTGGAACAATCACAGTGTTCTTAACTTGTTGCGCTTTCACCAAGCCAAGAATCTCGGTTCGGAAGTCTTCTTGACGGTCTGACCAACGAAGACCACCACGAGCAACCTTACCACCACGAAGGTGCACACCTTCAATATCTGGTGCATACACAAAGATCTCAAATGCCGGCACAGGCGCTGGGATTTCTGGGATGTTCTTAGGCTCAAGCTTAAGTGATAGCCATGGCTTATGCTCACCGGCTTTATCTTTCTGGTAGTAGTTGGTACGAAGTGTCGCTGAAATCATTTCAACGTAACGACGGATAATACGATCGTCATCCAAACTGTCGACTTGATCAAGCTGCTTATTGATTTTCTCAATCACACGCTGCTGACCTTTCTTACTGCCTTTTAGTGACGGCATAAAGCGTTGAGTAAACAGTTCAACCAGATCTTTTGCCAGCTCTGGGTAGTGATTGAGGGTATCTTCGATGTAGTGTTGACTGAATGGGAAACCAACTTGCCGCATGTAACGAGCATAAGCACGAAGAATAGAAACCTCTCGGCCTGTTAGACCGGAACCTAGCACAAGTCGGTTAAAGCCATCGCTTTCAAGATCACCAGACCAAATTGCGGCAAAGGCTTGCTGGAAGCGATCTCTTGCTTCACGAAGATCCACTTCTGCATCGCTCTTATGAAGCATTGAGAAATCTAGGATCCAATAGGTGCCACCGTCGGTTTTAACGATCTCGTAAGGTGATTCGCCGATCACTCGTAGGCCAAGGTTTTCCAGCATCGGCATGACATCAGATAGATGAATTGGCTCATCACGGTGATAAAGCTTAAGACGAACCGCCTTAGAGTTAGCGGACTCTTCTTGTGGGCGGTAGAAAAGCATGCCCAACTTGTTATTTTCATCCAGCGCTTCCAGACGTTCAATGTCTGCTACCGCCGATGTTGGCATCATGTCTTCTTTATATGAACGCGGGAATGCTTTTGAATACACCTTAGAGAGCGGCAAACCTTTACTTTCACCAAAGTTAGCAACGATCGCATCAGACAAACGGTCATCCCAAGACGCGGATACCTCCATTAGGTTTCGTTCAATCGCCTTCACATCTACATCCATGTTGTTGTTATCTACCTAACGATATAGTGGGTTCTTGCCAGAGGGCTTTCTGAGAAATAAGTCGTAAATTCAACCTCTTGCTCAATACCAAAATAGTTTTTCAGGATCCGTTGAGTATCTTTTCTAAGCTGGGTGTTGTAACGATCTTTACTTACGTAAACCATGCAGCTGAAAAAGCGCCCAAACGGATCTTTGCGCACAAACAACCGGATCAAATCACGATCCTGCATTTGCACCACACCCATACCAATCTCGAGAAGCTCTTCTTCTTTTGCTTGAAGCAGCTCATCGCGTGGGTAGTTTTCAAGAATATTTCTCAGTGCTTTGTATGAGTACGAACCATCTCGATAGCCACTTGCCGATAAAATACGTTCTACTTTTTCGCGGATAAGTGGAATGGTTGAAACGCTTTGGTTATACACGGCAGAGGTATAAAGACCAGTAAATCGATGTTCGCCAATAACCTTGCCGTTGGCGTCGAATTTTTTAATCCCTACGTAGTCGGTATAAGCAGGTCTATGAATTCGGCTTGCTTTATTACCTTTTGTCAGGATAAGTAGAAACGGCTTTTTCGCTTCAAGACGCGCCGAGTCGGAGAACTCAGAAATCTTCACCGAGCGAACACGATCTGCTTTCGAGAACAAACCAAGACCTGGTTCGTCGGTTGGTTTTAATACCGAATCACCCTCTTCACTAATCAGGTCAAATTCTTTGTATCCCATGAATGTGAAGTTGTGATCACCCAACCACTCTAAGTATGCAATCGTCTCATCAAAACGATCCGCTTCTAATGGAAGTTTACTTTTGTTTTTTACAAGGTCTTTAGTAATTTGCTTGAGCTTATTCGACATTGACTCCCATTCGTTGACCACCAAACTGGTGTCTTCAAAAATAGAAATCAGTTCATCTTTAAGCGCCGTCATTTCTGATTTTTCACTCAGTCTATCTACCTCGATATGGAAGACTGATTGAAGATGCCCTTTCCCTTCATTGACCGAAGTAATTTGGCCTTGGTCATTTCTCTCAAACTGAGTCGGACCATGCAGCATAATGTGACAAGTGAGATCGACACGATTGAGTGCCATTTTTACAGAATCGACTAAGAATGGAGAATCTGGCACCGCTATTTCAACGATTGTATGGGTAGACTGCCAACCGTGACGACTTACTGTCGGGTTGAATACTCGAACTGAAATCTCGTCATACTTTTTCTCATTGAGATGATGCCAAAGGCTGACAGCAGCACCATACAAGTCTGACTCGTTTCTCTGTAGCAAATCGTCAGGGGAAACGTTGCTAAAAATGTGTTTGGCAAGTTTAGTCACTAACGGCTGATTGACGCCTTCTAACTTAGATTCAATCAGTTGATAAACTTTCTCCAGTAGAACCGGAACAACGGGTTCGCGCGTGGTCATAATAACGCTCCACTTTTTTGTTTTTATGAGGGATGTAGGCTTGTCTTTATTGTAAAAGTTTTATTGAGAAAGGGTTAATGAAAAATGTGGGATGTGACAGGGAAATGTTTGATTGTGTGACTGATGCACTTATTCATATCACTAGTAATGACGGGAGTTACAGTGATTCTAACCGTAAAAACTTGTTGTTTTGGTCAGTTGTTAACCTGAAGCGCCCTTTTAGACCTAATTGTGTTAAAAATGGACGAAATCGTGTCGCTGGCAGCTGTAATCTCAATCCTTGATCGGTATAAACCAAAACACTGGATGCATGACCAGTATAGTGTGTGAGGTACTGTTGATAGCTAATATTTAGAGTGAAATAGTAGTGTTTCATGACGCGGCGATAGGTTGGTGAGTAAAAATCGATCGATTTATCTAAAATGAAGAAAATACCCATACCTGTATAAAAATACAGGTATGGGTTAAACATTAAGATTCTAGCGCTTTCGTGACTTTTTCAAACAAGTCTTTAGCTAGGTTATCGAGGCCTTTCAACTTCTTGAGCTCCTGCTTGATCAATGTTTGACGTTCACTATCGTATTTCTTCAGTTTTAGAAGTGGGTCGATTAAACGCGAAGCCACTTGTGGGTTAGACTCATTAAGTTGCGTTAAGATCTCACCAGCAAATTGATAGCCTTTACCCGATTTATCATGGAAGCGGCGTGGGTTCATGTTTAGGAATGAACCAATCAAGCTACGAGTTCGGTTAGGATTACTTAAGCTAAATGCATTGTGTGACATACAAGCTTTGACATTTTCCAGCGCATCTTCCGACGGATTCGCACCTTGCAAGGCAAACCACTTATCCATAACCAAACCATCGTGACTCCATTTTTCACTGTAGTCAGACATGATTTCTTCACGGAATGTCAGTGACGCACTGTTTGCAGCGCTCATTGCAGCAATGGTGTCGGTCATGTTGTTCGCCAATTGGTATTGCTCTTTTGCAAGATGTGCGAACTCAGGAACATTCACCAAGTATTGAAGACACAGATTTCGCAACGAACGCTTACCAATTGCCGCGTGCTCGATGGTGTAATCCGCTTGAGCAAGAGTATGGTAAAGCGCAGACATTTCATCTTGAAGTGCCGATGCTAAAGCAAGTTTGATCCCTTTCAGTACATCACACACGGCATCAACATCTACTGTTTCATACCAACCCGCTACTTCATTGAAGCTCGGTAACGATAATGCTTCAGCAATAAAGGCCGGCTCAAGTTCGCTATTTAGTACTACGCCTCGGAAGGCATCGACAACCAACTCAGGAAGTTCAACTTTCGAGCCTTTTTGCACCGCTTCTACATTTAACTTAATGTATTTCGCCAGCAACATTTGACCCGCGTCCCACTTGGCAAAATCATTGCGAGCGTGAACCATCAAGAAAGCCAACTGTTCATCACTGTACTCAAAGTTCAAACGCACTGGTGCCGAGAACTCTCTAAGCATTGAAGGAATCGGTTTGCTTGCGACGTTCTCGAACACAAAGCTTTGCTCAGATTCGGTAATATTTAGCACATTGCCGCAACGCTCTCCGTTACGTTGTAACTCAAAAACTTTTCCTTGCTCATCATACAGTTCTACGTCAAATGGAATGTGTAGCGCCTGCTTTTCTGCCTGATCTTGTGTCGCTGGTGTTGCCTGCTTCACAGTGAGGGTGTAAGTTTGCGCAGCTTCATCATATTGCTCTGTAACAGACAACGTTGGTGTGCCCGACTGGCTATACCATAAACGGAACTGCTTAAGGTCGATACCTGATGCATCTTCCATCGCTGCGACAAAATCTTCACAGGTTGCTGCCGTTCCATCATGGCGTTCAAAGTAAAGCTTCATACCCGCTTGGAATTTATCTTCACCCAATAAGGTGTGCATCATTCGAATAACTTCACTGCCCTTTTCGTAAACCGTTAAAGTGTAGAAGTTATTCATTTCGATTACTTTCTCTGGACGAATTGGGTGTGACATTGGGCTTGCATCTTCAGCAAACTGAGGGCCACGAATAATACGCACATTGTTGATACGATTCACTGAACGTGAACCCAAATCAGATGAGAACTCTTGATCGCGGAATACGGTCAAGCCTTCCTTTAAGCTGAGTTGGAACCAATCACGACAAGTTACTCGGTTACCGGTCCAGTTATGGAAATATTCGTGACCGATTACTGCTTCGATACCAAGGTAATCGGTATCCGTCGCCGTTTGGTCATTGGCTAGAACAAACTTAGAGTTAAAGACGTTAAGGCCTTTGTTTTCCATTGCGCCCATGTTGAAGAAGTCGACGGCAACGATCATGTAGATATCAAGATCGTATTCCAAACCAAAACGCTCTTCATCCCACTTCATAGAATTAATTAGCGAGACCATGGCATGGTTGGCGCGGTCTAAATTGCCCTTATCAACAAAAATCTCCAGTGCGACATCGCGACCAGAGCGCGTGGTGTATTTGTCACGTAGCACGTCAAAGTCACCCGCGACCAATGCAAACAGGTAAGATGGCTTCGGATGTGGGTCTTCCCACGTCACGAAATGTTTGCCGCCTTCTAACTCACCTTCCGCGATCTTATTACCATTGCTTAATAGGTATGAGAAGTTTGCTTTGTCTGCGATCACTTTCGTCGTGTATTTCGCCAACACATCAGGTCTGTCGAGGAAATAGGTGATACGGCGGAAACCTTCTGCCTCACATTGAGTACAATAAGCGCCGTCTGAAATATACAAACCTTCCAGCGCAGTGTTCGTTGAAGGCGAAATAATATTTTCAATCGTCAGTTCAAACTCTGTCGGTAGGTTGCTAATCGCCAATCCTGTGTCGGTCTTGGCATAATCTTGCCAAACTTGTCCGTTAACACTGATTTGTACTAACTCGATACCTTCGCCGTCTAGCATCAAAGTTGTTTCATTGGCCATCTGTTTTACTTGAGAGATAGCGGTGACACGCGTTTGAGTTTCGTGAAGTTCGAACGTGAGGTTTACATCTGTGATAGTGTGCGAAGGTGATTGATAATCACTTCGGTATTTGGCTTTAGGTGCTGACTCCGTCATCCTTTAGTCCTTGTCTTTATTATTTGTTAGCAGAATATTGAAATATTGCTGAATCGCGTCGATTATACTCCTACAGACAAAGGTTTGCAGACAATGTTTGCAAACCAAGACACAAAAAAAGCGCCAACGTGAGTTGACGCTCAAATGTTTTATAAACTTTTGTTAACGAATACGGTTTAACACCGCAAACATGTCACCATCTTCAACTTCTAGAGTGAGTTCATCCTGGTCTAGTGTGTAAGTGGCATCGTGCTCACCATCTTGGTATAGAAGTACGATATGATCATCTTCGGTGTAGTAAACGCCACTGTGGATTGCTTCGCTACCCTCGCTTGAACTGACACGAAAAGTAAACACGAAATCCGGCTGTAAAATCAAGTCCATGCGAGTAATATCGTGAGCGTGTTTGTCATCACCCGAGACACTCACTGATGACCAAATTCCAGCAAGCGAGTTAGAAAGCGCTTTGGTAAAAACAACCCCATTGAGGTTGAGCATGTTATGATTGCCACTGTAACTGTAGACTTGTGGCTCATCGGAGTTTAAGCCAAGAATAATGGTATCGTCATTGGCAGTGAACAAACCTTCCCAATGTTCGATGCTGTAATCTTGCTTTTGAATATCAATGCTGAACGAGTAGTTAGATTGAAGTGTAAGTTTGATAGCCAGAAAAGCATCCGGTGATTCACCGGGACTTGGATTGACCAAATACCAATCTCCAAGCAAAAACGGCTGATCAAATTGTGTTAAATCATTATTATCTTTGCGCGTTTCCGACATTACCCCAAACGAAAAAACACACAGAATTAGCGTAATCCATCTCATATGTATCCCCCTCACCATTACTTAAAGCTTAGGAGGCTTAGTACGAGATTGCTAAGTTTTTTGATCTAAATCACGGTTTTTAATTTTATGTATCAGAACTGAGGCAGCTTTCATACCGGTGAAAAAAAACGAGCGTTGCCGCTCGTTTCTATTAATCACAGTTCTTAGTAGTAACAGAGTTAAAGCTTACGCTTTGCTGTTAACAAGGTCGACAGTGATTGCTACTGCCTCATCCAAGTAAGCGTCTGGCACTTCGTAATCTTTTGGAATGTCATCCAACGTCGCATAAGGTTTTTCACCTGCCGCTTTCTGGCGTTGGTTAACTCGTTCCAAACGACGAACGTCTGCTTCATCACTTTCTTGCTTGCGTGCTGCTTCACTTAGAGACAACGTCTTATCGTCTTTTTCCGCTTTGTATTTGGCAATGTCCTCAGCAATAAAGCCGAATTCCATATCCGTAGCAATGCGTTTTTCGTGTGAAGCAGTCAGTGCAGCGATCACTTCATCGTTACGTTGTAACTGAGTGTATTTCGCTTTGTCGATGCTATCCCAAGGTAGAGCATTGTCTTCAACACTCTCTCCTGTTTCAGCAGGGTCAACCGCCGTCGGGAAAGCTATATCGGGCACGACACCACGGTTTTGAGTACTGCCACCATCGATACGATAGAACTTCTGGATAGTGTATTGAACATAACCAAGCTCTTTGTCGAACAAATCATAGATATGATTTAGCGAACGGTGTTGCTGGACCGTACCTTTACCAAATGAGTTCTCACCCAAGACAATGGCTCGCCCATAATCTTGCAATGCAGCTGCAAAGATTTCAGAAGCTGAAGCACTGTAGCGATTAACCAGAACAGTCATCGGGCCTTGATAACTGATCTTGCCATCAGTATCACTATTCACGTTCACGCGCCCGTAACTATCGCGAACTTGTACTACTGGACCACTTTCAATGAACAGACCTGATAGTGCAGTCGCTTCTGTTAAGGCGCCACCACCGTTGTTTCTAAGATCAACGATAATACCATCAACGCCTTTTTCTTTAAGCTCAGTAATCAGCTTGTCAGTATCTTTTGAAAGCCCAACATAGAAGCTAGGTACTTCAAGTACACCTATTTTCTTACCGTCTTTCTCAACGACTTCTGACTTAACTGCGCGATCTTCAAGACGAATCTTGTCACGAACAATCTCTACCACTGATGCTTTGGCATCTTTGCCCTCTGGAAGAATTTGCAGTTTAACCTTAGTGCCTTTTGGCCCCTTAATTAATTGCACGACATCATCCAAGCGCCAACCGATAACATCAACAATGTCTTCACCATCTTGTCCGACACCGATGATTCGGTCACCCTCTCCAAGCTGCTTGCTTTTCGATGCTGGGCCACCAGCGACTAAAGAGCGAATAACGGTATAGTCATCCGTCAGTTGCAACACTGCACCAATTCCTTCAAGAGAGAGATTCATCTCTGACTGGAACTGCTCAGCAGAACGCGGTGACAGGTAACTAGTATGAGGATCAACTTCACGCGCGAAGGCGTTCATGTAAATCTGAAACGCATCTTCGTTATGTGATTGGGTAAGGCGTTTAATCGCATTGTTATAACGCTTGCCCAATGTCTCTTTGATTTCGTCCCAATTTTTACCCGCGAGTTTGAGGTTCAAGGCATCATATTTGACGCGCTTACGCCATAACTCATCAAGCTCTGCTTCATCTTTTGGCCAGGCAGCCTCTGAACGATCAAGCGTGATTGCCTCATCAACGTCAAACTTCATCTCTTTGTCTAATAAAGACAGTGCGTAGACAAAGCGATCGTAGCGTTTCTGCATTGAGAGATTGTAAACATCAAACGCAATCTGGTTATTGCCCGCTTTTAGTTGATCATCGAGCTGAGTTGACCATGCGTCGAACTTGTCAATGTCAGATTGGGTAAAAATGTTGCGGTTGTAGTCGAGCATTTCCAAATAGCGAGCAAATATCGCCTTTGAAAATTCATCGTCTAAAGTGAAATGCTTGTAGTGAGAACGAGTGAATCGAGATGTCACGCGTTTACTGGCGGTCTCATGCTGAGCTTCTGGAGCTAAAGTAGGAATTTTTGATTTCTCGTACTTTGCTTCAATGGCTTGAGCCGAAGATGCTGCTAGCCAAAGGCTAGCAGCGATTAAAGATACTTTTGAACGGCACTTCATGCGTAGGAATTTCTCCTTTATGCGCGCAGGTGCTCCGCTTTAACAACCATTTGTAGGCCATTTACTAGCTGAACGCGCACATCTTCCTTATTGATTTCAACAATGGTCGCAGCCATGTTCCCTTTGCCCATGTTTACGTTTACTTGCTTACCGATGATCATCTCATCTGCATTCAAAGCGCGCGTTTCAACTGGCTTACTTACTTTCGCTGTTTTCTTTGTAGTCTGTGGCTTACGTGCACCTTGAGGCTTTTTAGCCTTAGGTTTTGCTTTACCTTCTTCACGAGCTTTTTGAGCTTGTTCTTTACGACGCGCAGCTACTTTTGCTTTGCTTTCTGCAAGCGTCGCTTTTGCGTGCTCTACGTGCTCTTCTTCTAATACACCACAATCATTACCATCAAGGTCAACACGCACTGCACCAGGTTTAACACCGTGTAGGTAACGCCAAGAAGAAGTGTATTGTCTTAACGCTGCACGTAGCTGAGTCTTGCTTACTTTCTCGTCATCTTTTAGACGCTCAGCAAGATCTTGAAAGATACCAATTTTAAGTGGTTTCGCTTCACCTTCTACAGTAAAGCATTTAGGGAAACATTCAGCAATATACGCGATAATTTCTTTGCTGTTCTTCAACTTCTCAGTGTTTTCCATGTGGGTTCCTGGTTAATGCGGTTATCCGCGAAGCATTAAGAAAAATATTCTTGGTATTATAGTGACCTGCAATAGAAAAACCACAGGCAAATGTGATTTTAGCCCACGTTTGTATGGGAATTAAGCACCTTTTGTATGGAATCCATGAACTTGGTTAATCCCTCTTCATCAATTTCGTTGAATCGACCAATACTTGGGCTATCAATGTCCAGTACCCCGGCAATCTCACCATTGATAGAAAACGGAATGACGATCTCAGAATTGCTCGCAGCGTCACACGCAATATGACCTTCAAATGCATGAACATCGTATACACGTTGTACTGTGTTGGTTGCAGCTGCAGTGCCACAAACACCTCGGCCTACAGGAATTCGAACACAAGCCGGCTTCCCTTGGAATGGACCAAGCACGAGTTCGCCTTGTTTCATCAAATAAAAGCCAGCCCAGTTAAGGTCTTCTAACTCCATGAATAGAAGTGCACTAATATTAGAAAGGTTAGCGATGAAGTCGGTTTCTGATTCGATGAGCGCAACCGCCTGTTTTGTAAGACGCTCATAGTTGTCTAAATTCATGATATTTCCATTAATAGCTTTTAAATTCCAACGATAAACGTACAATGCCAGCAAACAGTAATAGGAACCATTCTCAAAAGCATGCCGAATACCAAAGACACTATTAGCCGTTCCTGGTTGATAACTCAAGTAAAAAATCACAAGCCACGCTTGATCGTTGCTAACCTCATCGCGATTATCGCTACGCTGATTAGCGTCCCTATTCCGTTATTGATGCCTTTAATGGTTGATGAAGTTCTCTTAGACCAACCTGCAAGCGGCCTTGCCATAATGAACACTTTTATGCTCGATAGCTGGCAAACCCCTATCGGTTACATCGCTATGACTTTAGTGCTGGTGGTTCTCATGCGCACAATCAGCCAAGGTTTAAACATCCTGCAAGGACGTCAATTCACCTTAGTGTCTAAGACCATTACCTATCAAATCCGCTGCAAAATGATCGACAAGCTCGGACGAATTAGCATTGCTCAGTACGAAACTCGTGGCAGCGGTGGTATTAACGCTCATCTTATTACCGATATCGAAACCATCGATCAGTTCATCGGCTCTACACTGAGTAAGTTCATCATTAGTTTCCTCACTGTGATCGGCACCGCTATTGTGCTGCTGTGGTTAGACTGGCGCCTGGGCTTGTTTATTTTGTTGGTTAACCCTGTGGTGGTTTACTTCTCAAAGAAACTGGGCGGCATGGTTAAACATCTTAAAAAGCGAGAGAACCATGCGTTTGAGACATTCCAGAATCGGTTAGTCGAAACACTCGATGGCATCTATCAGTTACGTGCGGCCAATCGAGAGCGTGACTTTCTAAATCAACTAAAAGAGCATGCCAATGAAGTGAGATCCAATGCCGACAAATATGCCTGGCAGTCCGAAGCCGCTGGTCGACTCTCTTTTTTGCTGTTCCTTATAGGTTTTGAGCTGTTTAGAGCCGTCGCTATGGTCATGGTTCTGTTTAGTGATTTGACCATCGGACAAATTTTTGCCGTGTTTGGTTACTTGTGGTTTATGTTAGGCCCCGTTCAAGAGCTACTGAGCATTCAGTTTTCTTGGTATAGCGCGAAAGCTGCACTTAACCGCATCAATAGCCTGCTCGACCTCGATGAAGAGCCACAAATTGTCAGCAAAGTTAATCCGTTTACCGACAACACCCAAGTTGATGTCGCGATTGAAAACGTGGTGTTCTCCTATAACTCAGACAAAGATGTCCTCAACCGGTTAAGTTTGAACATACCTGCTGGAAAGAAAGTTGCGCTCGTTGGAGCCAGTGGTGGCGGCAAGTCAACACTCATCCAGTTACTTATTGGCGTGTATAAGCAAAACCAAGGCATTATTAAATTCAATGGAGTTGACACTGATGACATAGGTTTTGACATTATTAGAGACAAAATTGCTGTTGTTTTACAGCAACCTATACTCTTTAATGACAGCTTAAGGCATAATTTGACTCTTGGAAAAGAGTACGATGACTTCTCTATTTGGAATGCGCTGAAAGTAGCGCAGCTCCAAGATGTCACAGATCAGCTTGTTGATGGGCTAGAAACTCAAATTGGCAAAAATGGCATTCGGCTGTCAGGTGGCCAAAGACAGCGCTTGGCAATCGCTCGTATGATTCTAAGCGATCCGCAATTTGTGATTTTGGATGAAGCGACATCGGCGCTCGATACAGCAACAGAGGCCGCCCTACACACTGCACTTGGTGAGTTTTTAAAAAATCGTACAACACTTATTGTTGCGCACAGACTCTCTGCAGTGAAACAAGCCGACCTCATCTATGTACTCGAAGATGGTCAGGTAACACAATCAGGAACCCATATTGAATTGGTTGAAAAAGAAGGTCTGTACCAGACCCTGTACGGCACAGTGCAGTCAGCAAGCTAACGTTACCCATACATCACCTAGGCGACAAGACTGGTGATGATGAAAAGCTGTGCCCACTCATCACCGGCTTCGCAAGTTCGTCTCTGTGAGAACTGTGAATTACCTGTCGACACCATTCCTCTGCAACCTGGACAAACTGCCGATTGTCCTCGCTGCGGTACCACAGTGTACCGCAGCGAACACGCATCACTGAACGGCAATCTGGCACTGGCTATCACCTGCCTGCTGCTGTTTATTCCCTCTTATTATTTCGATTTTATTACGATTCGCTTGGTCGGAGTCAATATCGAGGGCACGTTAATGGAAGGCTTCCACGCTCTCGTTAAGGAAGGCTATCTCGGTCTAGCGCTACTCACCCTGTTTTGTCACACTATTGCACCACTAGCGATGTGTTTTTCAATTTTAAGCGCTCATTTTTCACTAAAACATCGCTGGTTTGTGCCGTTAAAGTGGTCACTGTTCATTCTCGACCACAGTCGCCATTGGGTGATGTTGGATGTATTTCTCATTAGTGTGGCGATATCCTGTTTCAAACTGCAAGACTATTCAGACATCTTCGTTGGTAATGCCCTCTATAGTTTGGTTATCTTGCAAGTCATCACTATTCTGATTATCAACCGCGTCAGCACTCGCCGCTATTGGGAGTTATGGCACCCGGAAAGTCGCTTAGCGATTACCGAGAAACGTATTCACTGTCACAGTTGCCACCTATCGCAGCAAGAAAGCACCGCATGTATTCGCTGTGGTAGCGCCCTGCACCACCGCAAGCCCAAGTCGATGCAGAAAACTTGGGCACTGCTTATTGCGGCAACCATTGCGATATTCCCTGCAAACTTGATCCCCATCTCGATTCTCATTACCAATGGTCAACTATTGGAAGATACGATCTTCTCTGGTGTGGCATCATTAATTAACAACGACATGTTGGGCATCGCATCATTATTTTTGTTGCCAGTATCGTAGTACCCGTCGCGAAGATTGTGGGACTGGCATACCTTCTTATTTGTATTCAATTCAATATGGTCAAAAATCATCGTCATGCGCTGATGATTTATCGAGCCATCAAATGGATTGGTAAATGGTCGATGACCGACTTGTTCGTCATCGCCATCATGTTAACACTAGTGGATCGCGGACAAATCCTGAACTTCACTCCAGGTTTTGGCGCGGTTGCATTCGGAATTGTGGTGGTCTTAACTATGTTGGCCGCCGAATCTATAGACCCGCGATTGTTATGGGACAAGCATGCGTCCAAAATTCAATCTGAGTCAGACAACACTGTTGAGTAGTAGCATCAATGAGTAATGATAATCAGCCACAGCCCTCTTTTGCGCCCGAGATAAAAAAAACGCGAAGAATATCGCCGCTTTGGATCTTGCCTATTCTGACCATTGCCTTGGCAGGTTGGCTATTGGTGAAAGCGGTCCACGATGCAGGACAACGTGTTCAAATCTATTTCTCCGATGCACAAGGCTTAATTGCTGGGCGAACCACCATCCGGTACCAAGGTCTCGAAGTCGGCATGATCCGAGATATCAACCTTTCTGAAGATCTCTCGAACATCTATGTGGATGCAGACATCTACCCAGAGGCCGCAAAACTGCTTGGCGAAGATACCAAGTTTTGGCTGGTTAAACCTTCTGCATCTTTGTCAGGCATTTCTGGTCTCGATGCACTGGTCTCAGGTAACTACATTGCCATTCACCCGGCAACAGAATCCAGCAGCTCAAAATCCAAGTTCATTGCTCTTGAGTCAGTTCCAACAGAGCTTGCGATCAACGATGGCCTTACCGTCACTCTTCGAGCCAAAGATTTAGGTGGCATCTCCGTTGGCTCAAAGATTGTCTACAAGAAAATACCTATTGGCGAAGTCTACAACTTCAAGCTTGATGATGACGCTGAAACGGTCATTATCAAAGCGTCTATTCAAGAAGAGTTTCGTCACATCATTACCAACAAGAGTCGCTTCTGGAATGTGAGCGGCATTGGAGCAAGTGTTGGTTTTCAGGGCGTCGATATTCGCTTAGAAAGCTTAGCGGCAATTTTGGCGGGTGCGATTGCGGTGGATTCTCCTGATGGCGGAGAACCGGTTAAGGATGGTTCCGACTTCAGACTCTACAAAGATCTCAAAACGGCAGGTCGAGGTATTCCTGTTAAGATCACGCTACCGGACAACAGCAACCTTAAAGCTAATGGGTCACCAATCATGTACCGCGGGCTTGAAATTGGCCGCATTAACAATTTAGCACTCAATGATGGACGTGACTCCATTATCGCTTCCGCTTCGATCGAACCCGCGTTTAGCGACATGCTCAACCAAGGCACCCTATTCTTACTTGAAGAAGCCAAAGTGTCCCTGACTGGTGTAGAAAACTTGTCGAACTTGCTGACTGGCAATTTTCTGACGTTAGTTCCAGGTGAAGGGCCGCAAACTCGTGACTTTATTGCCATTCAGCAAGAGGAGCTCGACCAGGTACAAGCAAAATCTGTCTCACTCCGCCTACTTGCTGACAACTCCTACGGTTTAGAACCTGGGGTAAATGTTCTCTATCGTGGCATCCCTGTCGGCAACATATCCAGTGTTGAATTGGTAGACGATCAGGTGGCCATGGATATTGCGATTGATGTGGAATATAAGCATCTCATTCGTTCTCAAAACCGCTTTTTCGTGTCGGGTAGCGCAACCGCTGAGCTCACCGAAGCAGGACTTAACGTTACAGTACCTCCAGCGAAACAACTGCTGACTGGCTCCATTAGTTTTGTTAGCGAAGGGCAAAAAACCGAACGTGCCGAGTTCCCCTTATTCCAGACTAAAGCGTTGGCAGAGCTTGCCAAGCACAATCAGTCTGGCTCTATGACAATGAAGTTGTTTGCAGCTCAATTGCCATCAGTAAAAAAAGGTAGCCCACTGCTGTATCGCAATATGGAAGTCGGGAGTGTCGCTGATTATGAGCTGACAGACGGCGGTGTGTATATCAATGTGTCTATTGATAATAAATATAAACACCTTATTACCAAGCAGACGGTATTTTGGAATCGCTCAGGCGTTGAAGTAGAAGCGTCGCTCTCCGGTATTAACGTCAAAGCCGCTCCGTTGAAAACGCTGATTGACGGTGGCATTGCCTTCGATAGCTTACCAGGTATTGAAAACAAAACAGGCGCAAACTGGAAGCTCTATTCTGATTTTAACTCTGCGCGTAAGTTTGGTCAGTCAATCACCCTATTTACCACCGCTAACGATCAGTCCATCAATAAAGGTATGGCGATTAAGTATCAAGGCGTGAAAGTCGGTGAAGTCATGCTGACCCTACCGGATTTCGACAAAAATCGCGTCGAGGTGGTTGCTCGCATTCTGCCCGAATACGTAAAACAACTCACCAACACCGGAGCCTATTACTGGATGGTGAAACCGGAGATTGGTCTCAATGGCGTGAAGAACCTCGGTGCCATCGTATCTCAGTATATTGCTGTTGAACCGGGTAAAGGCGAGCCGAGTAAGTCATTCGCCCTGCATGACTTCGCGAAAGTCGATAATGGCGTGCAGTTCATCTTACAAAGTGAGAACCGAGGCTCTATCAAGCCTGGAACCCCTATCCTCTATCGAGACATTGAAGTGGGTCGCGTAACGCTCGTCGAACTGGGACCATTCGCTGACCGAGTGGTGTCTACTATCGAGATAGACCCTGATTATGCTTACCTGGTACGTGCCAATAGCGTATTTTGGAATGCTTCTGGGCTAAATGTTCAATTTGGTTTATCCGGAGCCAATGTCAAAGCAGGCACTGTAGATAGCCTACTTCGTGGTGGCATTACGTTCTCTACACCAGAAGGCAGCCAATTGCAGCCGAAAGCAGAAGCTGGTCAAACCTTCTACTTAAATAAAGAAGCAGATGCTAGTTGGAAACAGTGGCGTACCGCTATTCCTGCTCCTTAGGTTTAGTTTTCTGTAATAGCCCGCTCAGCGGGCTATTTTTTTGCTTGTTAGTTTACTGCTACTTCAATGCACGTATCTATGATAGTTGGTTTCATTCACACCCTGCTATGGTTATAATCCTGCGCAACTCAATACAGTATCAAAAGGCTTCATTTTGCATTCTAACGTCTATCTCCCGGAAGATTTTCTAAGTCACGTCGGCAGCTTCCTCCCAAAGCATTTGTCGATGAGTGATTTCATTGACGCTTGTCGTAGACACTTAGGAAAAGTATTCGCGTAAACACGCTCAAGACGACCATTGAAGCCTTTCAAATAACCGCAGAGCAAAAAGGATGGCGCCTAAACCCTATCCTTGGTGCCAAGAAGGTTTCTGGATAGAAGCTGACGAGTCTGTTGTACCACTGGGCAATACGGCTGAACATATGGCCGGGTTATTTTATATACAAGAAGCAAGTTCAATGTTACCGCCTAGCGCTCTTTATTCAGACGCTACGGAGAACTTCGAGTCTGTATTAGATATGGCGGCAGCACCTGGTTCTAAAACCACTCAATTGGCAGCACTTATGAATAACCAAGGTGTTTTGGTTGCCAATGAATTTGCTGCCAGCCGCGTTAAAGTATTGCATGCCAATATTGAGCGTTGCGGCGTACGCAATGCCGCGCTGAGTAACTATGATGCTCGTGTATTTGGTGGTTGGTTGCCAGAACAATTTGACGCTATTTTGCTCGATGCACCTTGCTCAGGTGAAGGTACGGTTCGAAAAGATCCGGACGCGATGAAAAACTGGAGCTTAGATTCTACAGCCGAGATTGCTGCTACCCAAAAAGACCTCATTGAGAGTGCTTTCCATGCACTAAAAGTCGGCGGTACACTGGTCTATTCAACCTGTGCACTTAGCCCAGAAGAAAATCAAAACGTGGCCGCGCATCTTCTTGATACATTCGGAGACGCCGTTCAAGCTGAGAGCTTGAATAGTTTATTTGAAGGCGCTGACAAGGCGACAACTCCGGAAGGCTACTTACACGTTTTCCCTCAGACCTATGATAGCGAAGGCTTTTTCATTGCCAAGTTTACCAAACACGCTTCTGTGCCTTCTCCAGATGTAAAGAAAAAGCTCGGTAAATTCCCTTTTAGTCAACTTACTAAGAAAGAGATTGGTGACGTTGTCACGCATTTAGAGCAAGCATTTTCACTTTCTGCTCCAGAAAGCAGCGTGCTTTGGAAACGCGATAATGACATTTGGTTATTCCCAAAAGCATTAGAGCCGATGTTGGGTCAGTTTCGCTTTTCCCGAATGGGCATCAAAATCGCAGAGCAGCATAAAAAAGGCTACAAATGGCAGCATCAAGTAGCCACTGCTTTGGCAACAGCCGACGCTGATGCCGTGCCTTTGAGTATTGGAGATGCCAGAGAGTGGTTTATGGGGCGTGATGTGCGTCCAGAGGGGCTAAGTGGTAAAGGCGAAGTTTTGGTTAGCTACAATGGTTTCATCATTGGTCTAGGTAAATGGGTGGGGAATCGAGTCAAAAATGGATTGCCTAGGGAACTAGTGCGCGACAAAAATCTGTTCTAAGCCAATTGGATAGCGGTTTTAGCTGGTTAAAACCGCTATCAGCATCGCTTTTTTACTGTTCTGTACTACACTTTAAAGGTTATCAAGACACAGGCAGAAAGCGTTTTGTGTTTAACAGATATACCACCAAGCAAGTTTGTTAAAGGCTTACAAGCTCATTGTTAGAAGCAATAGCGTTTGAAACATCGTCCATCTTTTACAGTTAGCGTAGGCTCTCCATGAGCCATTCCCCTAGGCCCAAATCAGGATCAGTTTTGGGCCTCTTTTTGGTCTACTGATTATTCACTAGATACTATTGCAAGCCGTTACTAAGCGTTAAGGTAAATTCCGTCCTTTTCGATACGAATCTTACCCTGCTTATAAAGACCGCCGATACTCTTCTTAAATGTACCTTTACTGGTTTTGAACGCAGCAAAGATAGCTTCTGGTGTTGACTTATCGCTCAATGGCAGGAAGCCACCTTTCTTCTCAAGCAAGCTCAGAATTTTCTCACTCAAGTCATCCATTTTCGCCACACCAATTTTTTGCAGTGACAGATCGATTTTGCCATCTTCACGGATCTGCTTGATAAAGCCTTTAAGCTTCTTACCCACAAACAACTTACCGATGACATCAGATGGGAAGATCATTCCCCAATGCTGACCGTTAACGATGGCTTTGTAACCTAAGTCACTGCGCTCAGCGATCAGGAGATCGACTTGTTCATTGCGCTGGTAGCGTGCTGGCGTCTTATCCAAGAGTTTATTGAACTTAGTGGTACCAACAATACGCCCTGATGCTTTGTCTGTGTAGACATAAACTAAGATAGTTTGCCCTTCAGACAAGCGACCACGCTGTTCACTAAAAGGGATCAACAAATCTTTTTCTTTAATACCCCAGCTTGCGAATGCACCAACGCTGTTAATGCCTTCAACTTTCATCAGACCCCATTCGCCCACTTGAGCAATAGGTGTATCCGTTGTTGCGACAACTTGGTTGTCTGCATCGAAATAGATAAAAACATCGACCGAGTCACCGATAGCGATGTCCGCTGGAGCATGCTTTTTAGAAAGTAGAATAGAGCCATAGTCCTCTCCATCCAAGAACCAGCCGAAGTCTGCTTCTTTAATTACTTCCAATTGGTTAATACGACCTATGTTAATCATGTTTTTTATCTCTAATGGGGTTGTTGGCGCGATTATACCTAACTCCCTTTAAGATGCTAGTTTACCTTGGTTCTGATATGCTTAGCGCAATCTCAGCACATGGAGAGAGTTGGTTGATCACCGTAGACAAACAAGATGCCATTACGCTAAAAATTGCGCATGTAATGGCCAACACGAAAAAACTAGACTTAGATGTATTCTTATTTATTCCCAATGAGTTAGGAATGAAGTCGCATCTCATCTCTGAGTCTGATTTTTATCATGAATCTATTTCACAGAAACGCGCTTACTATAGTAACGAAACATTACTGCCGCTAGTCCACTCACGACTCGCTAAGCGCGGCCGCTTATCAAACACCCAATACCGTGTGAGTTTGAGCTTGTTTGCTTACCAGTACGTTATCGCATTGGATAAAGCGGTTGCGACACTCAAAGAAACCGCACAAGACGAAGTGACGGCGGATGAAGTCGACGAAGTAATCGAGCTGGCACTCGATATTCTCAAGAAGATGCGTCGTTCTGTTCCTTATGAAGAACATCTCAAACGCCACTACGCCAATATTGATAACTACCTCTCTTGGTATACAGGACAAAAGTTACTTGAGTTGGTCGTGTATATCCCAAATAGTAAATCTTACACGCCTTTAAAAGATCGTTTGATTACGATTGTTGAGAAGGAACAAGCGCATCGTAACTTAAATAATTACAACTCCGACAAAGTAAAGAACGACCCCACTCGCCTTGCTAACAAAATGCGTTTGTTGCGTCGCCTAATCGAGCACCCTATCGTGCTGCAATCGAAATCTACCAGCATGGGAAATAACACCAAACGAATCATTAAAGGTTCCGCGACGGGCTTGGTGATGTTGTTTGTTACCTCTGCGGTGATTTTGGCTCGGGACTACCTAGGGGAAATTACCGCCTCATTTATTTTGGTGCTGTCCGTCATCTACGCCTTACGAGAAGTGTTTAAGGACGACTTACGCGACATCATGTGGCGTTGGATACAACGTGGCAAGCCGAAATGGCGTCGCCGCTTTATTGATGCCACAACAAAAAAAGAAGTGGGTAAGAAGATTGAATGGCTAGACTACAGCACGTTCGACCAATTGCCCGATCGAATTAAGAGTATTCGCAAGAAACGCTCAGTACAAAGAGAAGAAGAGGTGCTGCACTATCGTTCACATACCGAAATGGCAACCTCGCGCTTTACTAGTGGCTATGAGCAAACACGAGAGATTTTGAACATTAACTTTCGAGCTTTGACCCGACTGATGGACAAATCCAACAACCGCATCTACAAGCTACAAGAAGGCCAAGTTGTAAAGGAATCTTTAGAGAAGCGTCACCTTCTCAACCTCATAGTTAAAGAGAGCAATCAAGGCGAAGAGCCTGTTTACTATCGCTGGAAGATTGTTCTCAATCGTTCAAAAATTGTCGATATTGAGCAGATCCCTATCTAGCATTATTTCGCTTTTAGAGATAGAACTAAGGAAAATTCGGCCATAGGTTCATCACCATGTAAACTTGGACACGTGGCCACAATTCGAACCGGTTTATTGATTCGCTCGCCCGAGCGAATCGTCTCATCCAGCATCTCATCGATAAGCTTGCCATCTTTACAGGTGAAAATCACATCGGCTTCGGGACGTTTAAGAAACTTGCCCTTCACTTCCTTAAATGCCAATGACACACGTTTACCCCGCTGCTGCGCTTTACTCATCGCCATAAAACCACCGGCGACATCAGCCCCAACTGCAAGTACCCCAAAATACATACTGTTTAAATGATTCTTAGTGCGACGTTTTAGAGGAATCAACAGCTCCACCTCATCCTCATCGAGCTTCAATAACTTAGGCCGACAAAGCCAAATTAAGGGCACTTTAAAGAAACCGAATGTATTGAGATAAAAGTTGGCTTTTTGCAACGCGCTAAACATGTTGAGATCCTTCTGAACAACTAGTCAGACCAGTAAGCCAAAATTAGCACCAGTTGTCAAAAAAATGTTAATAAAACAAAAGCCAAGCGAGAAATCTCTGCAATAAAAAACGGCTGACCTCTATAGAACAAGAAGTCAGCCGCTGAAGCATTCCGATAATTAGCCTGATCAGGTGGCTCTACTCACTAACGGGAAATACCGTTACCTTAGTTTCATCTTGCAGCAGCTCTGCCAATTGAGGCAAATCAGACAAATTGTCGACTAGGAGACTCGCTGGTTTGTTCACTTGATGACAGGCGGCTATTGCTTGCTTGACTAACGCCAACACCGCTTCATTTTGCGGGTCATACAGATGAGCTAACTCATCATGCTGCAAATCAACACCAAGCGTTAGCTGGGTTAAACTTTCTAGCTTAAGCACTAAGCCATCAAAGTAATGTAACAGGCGCTCTGACAGCAGAACGGCCGATGGCGTATCACACGCAAACAGCACTTTCAGGCCGTTTAAACCGCGAGGCAGTCCGCGTTCCGCCAATCGATCAATGATCTTAGCAGCATCACTGAGCGCTCGCACGCATGGGACAACAATAGCGACATCATGACCTTGGCTTCGCAATGTTTTGATGACTTCGCACTCAAGAGCAAAACAGGCTTGATACGACTCAGAAGAAAAACGAGAAACACCACGTAAGCCTAGCTGCGGATTGATTTCGTCCGCTTCCACTTTACCGCCTAGCAACGCACTCATTTCGTAACTGGTGGCGTCATTGAGTTCAACACAAATGGAAGAGTGTTCAGGCGTAATCGATGACGTGATCGACTCAACAAGTGTGGAAACAAAGAACTCTTCCGCGGTTTGTTCACCAAGCAGCGCTTGAATGGCTTCTGATTCTACCGGATCAAGTTCAGATTCTGCCGCGGAAAAGCCCGGGTGAAAAAACACCTTTTCCATAATCAGCTCTGAAATGGATACATAGAGAGAAGACGCTGGGGCTTGCTCTACAAAACTGGGCAACACATTGCCGACGTTGAGTCCCGATGGCGTGTTAGTTTGAGGCTGTTCTTTTTGGTAACTCATTGTTGCTCCATGCTCTAATTATTACTGCTTATGGCAAAATACCGACTCACCACATAGAATACAAGGGATTCAGGCAATTTAATGGCTAACCGACTTTCGTTCAGTAACTTAACAGGAAAATTGCTCTGTTTTTAGGCAAACGTAGCGTGAAAATTTAAGTGATCATGGAAATGATTGAGCAATAGCTATATTAGTGGTTTATTCTACTGAACAATTCCGTTATCTTAACCGCTTCATAATAATTTGCAGGCTGCACCATCATGCCATTAAAGACCGATGAACTAAGAACACAGGCATTAGGTCCAATGCCAACTCCATCAGAATTGAGCGCTAACCACCCAATTACTGATGACGTAGCAGAGCGCATTGCGCATTCTCGCCGTCAAATTGAAAATATTCTTACTGGAGACGACAACCGTCTTCTTTGCATTGTAGGCCCTTGTTCGGTACACGATACTGAAGCGGCTTTAGACTATGCTAAACGCCTCAGCGCTATCCAAGATCAGTACAAAGACGAACTATTTATCGTCATGCGCACGTACTTTGAAAAGCCACGCACCGTAGTCGGTTGGAAAGGTTTGATTACCGACCCTAACCTAGACGGCTCTTACGCACTTGAAGCGGGTCTGAACAAAGCACGTGGATTGCTTCTCGATATCAACAAACTTGGCCTTGCGACGGCAACTGAGTTCCTTGATATGATTACTGGCCAATACATTGCTGACCTTATTACATGGGGCGCGATTGGTGCTCGAACCACAGAGTCACAAATCCACCGTGAGATGGCCTCTGCACTTTCTTGCCCTGTTGGTTTTAAAAATGGCACAAACGGCAGTGTTAAAATTGCGATCGATGCCATTCGTGCATCGAAGGCTTCACACTACTTTTACTCACCAGATAAGCATGGTCGCATGACAGTATATCGCACCAGCGGCAACCCGTTTGGTCACGTAATTTTACGTGGTGGTGATACAGGCCCAAACTTTGACGAAGCGTCTATTGACGCCGCATGTGAACAACTGGCATCGTTTGACCTACCAGCTCGACTGGTTGTCGACTTTAGTCATGCTAACTGTCAAAAGCAGCACCGCAAACAAATCGATGTTGCAAAAGAAATCGCACGCCAGATTATTGCTGGTTCTCATAAGGTTTCGGGCATTATGGCAGAGAGCTTTATTGAGGAAGGAAATCAGGGTATGGAAGATATCCATAACCTTACTTACGGCAAGTCAATCACCGATCCATGCTTGAGCTGGAACGACACCGTTCATATGCTCGATATTCTTGCTGACGCCGTTAAACAACGCAACGAAAAGGAAAGTTAACATGCCATCTTTTGATATCGTTTCTGAAATCGATACCGTAGAGCTGCGCAACGCCGTAGACAATGCGAACCGTGAGATCTCTACTCGATTTGATTTTCGCAATGTTGAAGCAACATTCACTTTAAATGATGAAACCGTCAAACTCTCTTGTGAGGGTGACTTTCAGCTTAAGCAAATGCGTGACATTTTGCGTGGCAACCTGACGAAACGTGGCGTTGATGTCAACGCAATGGAATCTCAAACTGCAGAACAATCTGGCAAGCTATGGAACCAGACGGTATTGTTCAAACAAGGCATCGAGACACCTATTGCGAAGAAAATCGTTAAGCTTGTTAAAGATTCAAAAATCAAAGTACAAGTGTCTATCCAAGGCGATAAAGTTCGAGTAACGGGTAAAAAACGCGACGACTTGCAAGCAACGATGCAACTGGTTAAAAACGGCGAGCTTGGCCAACCGTTCCAGTTCAATAACTTCAGAGACTAAGCGTATTCTTTCAGCTTAATCTGTAAAAATAAAAGGGCGATACGCCCTTTTATTTTACCTTCGCCAACTCAATCACGTCATCGCCTTCCTTGAGCAGTTTATAAGAAGACGAATTCGGTTCGACAAATACCACAATACGTTGTTTGTCTGCTTTTCTTGTCATAATGTCTGAAGAGACCTGCGTAACATCATCGAACGCTATTCTCTCTGCATCTCGCCTTACCAAGTCGACAAACCCAAACGGACATTGTTTATCATAAAACACGATTTCTGCTTCCTGCATAATACGCATCGCTTTAATCGGTAGTAACTCTGGATCGTCGCCAAACTCTATCCAAGTACACGAATCAGTAAACTCTGCGTCAGCGTGAATCAGTGCTTGATAGGCTTTTTCAAGCTCTTGATTATCTTTACAGTTGACGACCAGTGGTTGTCTAAAAAACAACTCCCAAAACTTTCTTCTCTCATCTACCGTCGTAAAATGACGCTTAATATCACTTCGTTTACTGGCAGCAAAATCCGCTAACTGAGCCGTGTTCATTGGTAAAACGGCTTCTAACTTTTCACGTATACCTCGAATCAAAACTGGTGAAGAGCCGCCACTAGAGATCGCAATTTGTACTCTTCCGCGGTTAATAATCGATGGTGTAATGAAGTCACAATAAGGTGTATCGTCCACTACATTGACTAATATACCGGCATTTTTCGCATCTTTATGCACTTTATGATTCAGTTCTGGGTTATCTGTCGTCGCCCATACTTGAACAAACTCATCCCGCATCAATTCTTGTTCATAAAAACGCGGGATCCAAACACACTTTCCACTCTCGCTCAGTTCCCCAAGATAAGGTTCAACTTTAGGTGAGACAACCGTAACACGAGCGCCTGCTCGAACAAGAGTTTCGACTTTTCGACAAGCGACTTCACCGCCGCCAACAACTAAAACAGGCCTTTCAAGTAAGTCCATAAATAGTGGAAAGTAACGCATAATTTTCCTTTTCTAAACGATATAACTATTCATTCAAGATCGCCAAAATGGTGCAAAATTGTCACCGAGACATTGATCACAAAACTATTTCCAACCAAATTTCAAACATTTTGTAGATGAAAATATAAACAACCAAAGAAATGGCATTTGTTTTATTTTGCTTTAACGAAACTTTAACACACCACTCTCTAATTCACTTTTTTAGTGCTTAGTTGCACTATTTACAAAGTCATCACACTTAGCCATTCTAACAATTGTTTGGCGTTGAGTGACTACTCAAAAAACCATTTAAATTAATAATTTGAGTATTCACAGTTCATTATCTACGCTTTAAACGGCTGTGACAACTTGCACCAATTCGGTTCAAAAACAGCAGCCTCTACCGAAACACAACAATAATTAGCACATGGTATTCAGGCTGGACCTGACTTACACGGAACTAACAGGAAGGATACACAATGGCAAAGAAACTCACTCTTATTGCTTCTTTAGTGGCGGCTTCTGCTGCAATGATGAGTACTTCAGCAATGGCTGCAGACTCAACTCTGGACAAAGTCACTAAAGCCGGCGTTTTAACTTGTGGCGTTAGTACTGGTCTTCCAGGATTTTCTAACCCTAACTCAAAAGGTGAGTGGGAAGGTATTGACGTAGAATACTGCCAAGCACTAGCTGCTGCGGTACTGGGCGACAAAACCAAAGTTAAATACGTTCCATTAACAGCAAAAGAACGCTTTACCGCTCTCCAATCAGGTGAAATCGACGTTCTTTCTCGTAACACAACTTGGACTCTACACCGTGACACGGCTCTAGGTCTGAACTTCGTTGGTGTTAACTACTACGATGGTCAAGGCTTCATGGTCAAAAAAGAACTTGGCCTAACAAGTGCTAAAGAGCTAGATGGCGCATCTGTATGTGTTCAGTCTGGTACAACAACCGAGCTTAACTTAGCCGACTACTTCCGTAACAACGGTATGGAGTATAAGCCAGTTGTATTCGATACGGCAGCACAAACTTCAAAAGGTTTCGACTCTGGTCGTTGTGACGTGCTTACTACTGACCAATCTGGTCTTTACGCGCTTCGTCTAAACCTTGCGGATCCAAGCTCAGCGGAAGTACTACCAGAAATCATCTCTAAAGAGCCACTAGGCCCTGTAGTTCGTCAAGGTGATGACCAGTGGTTCAACATCGCTAAGTGGACTCTAGCTGCAATGGTGAATGCGGAAGAGTACGGCATTACTTCTAAGAATGCGGACGAAATGCTGAAGTCAACCGATCCAAACATCAAGCGTATACTTGGCGTTGACGGTCCTAAAGGTAAAGGTCTTGGCATTGCTGACGACTGGGGTTACCAAGTTATCAAACAAGTAGGTAACTACGGTGAAAGCTTCGAGCGTACAGTAGGTGAAGGCTCTCCTTTGCAAATCTCTCGTGGCGTAAACGCACTATGGAATGCTGGCGGCTTCATGTACGCGCCACCAATTCGCTAATCGCGTTTTCATGCTCCAACAAGGGCGGTTTTACCGCCCTTTTTCAAAGGATTTGAGGTTATAGCTGTATGAAACCTACTACGACTCAAGTCGCAGCGCAGGATAAACCTGCGAAAAGCGCAAATCTACTATACAACCCCACCTTTCGCTCCGTTGTATTCCAGGTCGTTGCCCTACTCGCTCTCGGACTTTTCTTTTATACCATCGTCAATAACGCACTGGATAACCTAGCTGCGCGTGGCATTGCCACCGGTTTTGACTTCTTAAGTCAAGAAGCGGGATTTGGTATTGGTCTAACACTCATTGAGTACGACGAAACCTTCTCTTACGGACGCACCTTTTATGTGGGACTTTTAAACACGGCTCTGGTTTCTGTGCTGGGCATTGTGTTTGCAACCATTCTCGGTTTTGTCATGGGTATCGCGAGACTGTCATCAAACTGGCTGGTTAGCCGTTTTGCTGCAATTTACATCGAGATTTTCCGTAACATTCCTCTTTTGCTGCAAATTTTCTTTTGGTACTTCGCGGTACTTCAAGCTCTGCCTTCTGCTCGTCAAAGTATGAGTTTAGGTGAAGCGATCTTCTTGAACGTTCGTGGTCTTTATCTCCCTGCCCCAGTATTTGGCGAAGGCAGTGGTGTTGTAATCGCAGCGTTTGTCGTGGGTATTGTTGCGACGATCATTGTCAATATTTGGGCGAATAACCGCCAAAAGCTAACAGGTCAACAAACCCCTATGGGTCGAATTGCCCTTGGACTTATTGTTGGTCTTCCAATGGTTGTGTTCTTTATTATGGGCATGCCAATCACGGCTGAGTATCCTGTACTGAAAGGCTTCAACTTCCGTGGTGGTATTAGCATCATTCCAGAACTTGCAGCGTTAACTTTGGCACTGAGTATTTACACCGCTTCGTTTATCGCTGAAATTGTGCGTTCTGGTATTAATGCGGTTAACCATGGTCAAACTGAAGCTGCGATGTCACTTGGGCTGCCGCGTTCAAGAACGCTTAAGCTTGTCGTTATTCCTCAGGCGATGCGTATCATCATTCCACCACTCACCAGCCAATACTTGAACCTGACGAAAAACTCGTCGCTTGCGATGGCAATCGGTTATCCCGATTTGGTTTCAGTATTCGCTGGTACCACGCTTAACCAGGTGGGTCAGGCTATCGAAATCATCGCGATGACGATGGGCGTATACCTCACTCTCAGCTTGCTCACGTCTGCACTGATGAACGTGTACAACAAGAAAGTTGCTTTGGTGGAGAGATAATATGAGTCAGCATCAATTTCAACCCGATCTCCCGCCACCAGCAAACACGGTAGGTGTTGTCGGTTGGCTTCGTAAAAACTTATTTAATGGTCCTGTTAACTCAGTTTTGACGATTGTTTTGGGATACTTTGCTCTATCACTACTTTGGTATGTGTTCGACTGGGCAATTCTTAAAGCCGACTGGGTAGGTACCACACGTGACGCGTGTTCTCGTGAAGGAGCATGTTGGGTATTTATCAGCGTGCGCTGGGAACAGTTCATGTATGGTTTCTATCCGCAAGCTGAACTGTGGCGACCACGCCTGTTTTACGCAACATTGGCACTGTTCGTTGCCCTACTGGCCTACGAGCGCACACCGAAGCGAGTTTGGATTTGGCTGTTCTTTGTCAACATCTACCCATTCATTGCAGCAGCACTGCTTTACGGTGGCGTGTTTGGACTAGAAGTCGTAGAAACACACCGCTGGGGTGGCCTACTCGTTACGCTCATTATCGCTTTGGTGGGTATTATCGTATCGCTACCAATTGGTGTTGCGCTGGCCTTGGGTCGCCGCTCGGAAATGCCAATCATCCGCAGTATTTGTACGGTATATATCGAAGTTTGGCGTGGTGTGCCTCTGATCACGGTACTGTTCATGGCATCGGTTATGTTGCCGCTATTCTTCTCTGAGGGTGTAGAAACAGACAAGCTCATCCGCGCACTCATCGGCGTTGTCATGTTTAGTGCTGCTTACATGGCCGAGGTTATTCGTGGTGGTCTACAAGCGATTCCAAAAGGTCAATACGAAGCCGCAGATGCGCTTGGGTTAAGCTATTGGAAAAAGATGGGACTGATTGTTCTGCCTCAAGCACTGAAAATCACGATTCCATCCATTGTAAACACCTTTATTGGTCTCTTTAAAGATACCAGTCTAGTACTCATCATCGGTATGTTCGATGTACTTGGTATTGGACAAGCTGCGAACACCGACCCTGAGTGGTTAGGTTTTGCTACGGAAAGTTATGTATTTGTCGCGTTAGTGTTCTGGGTGTTCTGTTTTGGCATGTCGAGATACTCGATTTATCTCGAAAACAAACTGCATACCGGTCACAAACGATAAACGGAAATTCGAGGACGTATTATGACGCAACAAGAAGATTACATGATCCAACTAAAGGACATGAATAAGTGGTACGGCGAGTTTCACGTACTAAAAAATATCAACTTAGACGTTAAAAAAGGCGAGAAAATCGTTATCTGTGGCCCATCAGGCTCAGGTAAATCAACCATGATTCGCTGTATCAACCGTCTAGAGGAGCACCAAGCTGGTCACATTTATGTGTCTGGCACAGAGCTCACCGAAGACCTGAAAAACATTGAGGCGGTTCGCCGTGAAGTTGGCATGTGTTTCCAGCACTTTAACCTCTTCCCTCACCTAACAGTACTAGAGAACTGCACTCTCGCTCCAATTTGGGTGAAAAAGATGCCTAAAGAAGAAGCTGAAGCGATTGCAATGAAGTATCTTGAGCGCGTTAAGATCCCAGATCAGGCGGACAAGTACCCCGGTCAGCTCTCGGGTGGTCAGCAGCAACGCGTGGCTATTGCACGCTCTCTATGCATGAATCCTCAAGTGATGCTGTTTGATGAACCGACTTCTGCACTCGATCCAGAGATGGTTCGTGAAGTACTCGATGTCATGGTGGAGTTGGCAGAAGAAGGCATGACCATGCTGTGTGTAACGCATGAAATGGGCTTTGCGAAAGAAGTCGCGGATCGCGTTATCTTTATGGATGCTGGGGAAATTATTGAAGAAAACAATCCTGTTGATTTCTTCGAAAATCCTCAATCTGACCGAACCCAAAACTTCCTAAGTCAGATATTACATCATTAATCTCCATATCTTAGTTATATTAAATGTAACAAAGGCGACCCTTGTGTCGCCTTTTTCTTTGTAGGTCACTGATGTACACTGGAAATATTGTGTTACATCTTGTTATATCCTTAACCAATTATTTTTATTATGATTTTGTTCAATGACTTTCGCTACGGGACTTGATCTTTTGAACAATCAACCCCATAAATAGTCATATAAACATAAGTCAATCATCTATGAGGAAGATTATGAACGATCCTATGGTATCTCGCAGTTCTGCTCAGGCGAGTGTACTGCAAACAAACAAAGTATTGCGAAATACTTACGCGCTGCTCTCTATGACGCTACTTTGGTCTGCGGTCGTTGCAGCATTCTCTATGGCAATGAACCTACCTCTCCAGGTCTCATCCTAATGTTGGTTGGTTTCTATGGCCTACTGTTCTTGACTGAGAAGAACCGTAACAACAGCATGGGTCTCGTATTCACGTTCTTGTTCACTGGCTTCCTTGGTTACACAACAGGCCCTATCCTAAACGCCTACGTTGGCGCAGGTATGGGTGATGTTATTGTTACAGCTCTGGGCGGTACGGCTTTGGCGTTCTTAGGCGCTTCTGCTTATGCACTAACGACTAAACGCGACTTGTCGTTCCTAGGCGGCGTGTTAATGGCAGGTTTTGTTGTGCTTCTGATAGGTATGGTCGCGAACATCTTCCTACAAATGCCAATGATTCACCTAGCAATGAGCGGCATGTTTGTTCTGTTCTCAACAGGTGTCATTTTGCTGACAACTCAGCAAATCGTACGTGGTGGTGAAACGAACTACATCTCTGCAACGGTGAGCTTATACGTATCTATCTACAACCTATTTATCAGCCTATTGTCTATCCTAGGCATCATGAACGACGATTAATTATCGTTTATAAAATAGTTTGTATTGAGCCCGAGACAGTGTCTCGGGCTTCTTATTTGTCAGCTCAAAACCAAACCTGAACTCAATCGAAAGCCTCAACATGAAGCATTACTTGAAAAACAAGATTAATCTGAGCTAATCTTGCGTCGATGATCCTCAACTAGATTGCACATCATGTTTGAATACAACGGAAAAACCATCGAAACCGATGCTGAAGGCTACCTACTCAATCACCAAGATTGGGAGCAAGGTATGATCACTATTTTGGCAGAGCAAGAAGGCATAGAAGTGACAGACGCTCACTTAGAAGTGGTTCTATTTGTTCGCGAGTTCTATGAAGAGTTTAATACCTCTCCAGCAGTAAGAATGTTGGTCAAAGCCATGGAAAAAGCACATGGCCCGGAAAAAGGCAACAGTAAATACCTATTTAAACTGTTCAAGAAAGGCCCAGCGAAACAAGCAACCAAACTTGCCGGCCTCCCTAAACCGGCAAAATGCTTGTAATCAAGCTATCGATTCAATTATGTAACGGTTATATCGATTACATGATAACAAAGCCTGAATAGACTTTTGTTTGCTCACAAGGCTCTCTGGTCACCGAGTCTACACTCGCCGTCCTTGGGCCTTTTAACAACCACTCACACAACGCCTCAACTTTCGATTCATCTCCACAAGCAACTACCTCTACCGAACCATCGTGGAGATTTTTAGCATAACCAGTAAGTCCTATCTTTAGTCCTTCGTGGCAGGTGTGATAACGAAAACCGACCCCTTGAACCATGCCGGTGATAATCAACTTCTGACAATATTGCGCCATAATTACTCTCCTAGATCCATCGCATGCTATGCTGATTTTAGTTCAGTATGAGGTGTTAACGTTTTAAGTAATGAAGCCAATTTGCATTTATTTGAAACTTCACACAAAATACCCCACCTTTTCTCCGTTTCAACATCGTAAGGCATACCATGGCATCAGCTATCCACCTTGTAAAAGGCCGTGACAAATCACTCCGACGCAAACACCCTTGGGTTTTCTCTAGAGGCATCTCTCGTGTCGATGGCACCCCAGAACTTGGCGAGACAGTTGACGTGTATGCGCACAACGGCGAGTGGTTGGCAAAAGCCGCCTACTCTCCAAACTCTCAAATCCGTGCACGAGTATGGAGTTTCTCTAAGCAAGACATCGATGTTGATTTCTTCATTGAGCGTATTCAGCAAGCACAACTGCTTCGCGAAGACATCATAGAGCGTGACGGCCTTACCGGTTATCGTCTAATTGCGGCTGAATCTGATGGCCTACCAGGTGTCACTATTGACCGTTATGGAGACTTCCTAGTTTGCCAACTACTAAGCGCTGGCGCAGAACACCAAAAAGAGACGCTAGTGAAAGCGTTGAACCATTGCTTCCCTGATTGTTCTATCTATGAGCGCTCCGACGTATCGGTGAGAAAGAAAGAAGGTCTAAAAGAGCGCACCGGCGTACTATTTGGTCAATCACCAGATGAACCAGTGGTTATTGAAGAGAACGGCGTAAAAATTAGTGTCGATATCATCAATGGTCATAAAACTGGGTTCTATCTCGACCAGCGTGACAGCCGCTTCCAAGCACAAAAGTACGTGAAGAACAAAGAAGTACTCAACTGCTTTAGCTACACGGGCGGATTCGGCCTTTATGCACTTAAAGGTGGCGCTAAGCGAGTTATCAATGCTGACGTGTCACAACTGGCACTGGATACAGCAAAACACAATGCTGAGCTCAATGGCTTTACTGAAAAGAAAAAAGCCGTATTCCTAAATGCTGATGTGTTCAAGCTACTGCGCGAATATCGCGACCAAGGCACCAAGTTCGATGTGGTCATTATGGATCCGCCGAAATTTGCTGAATCGAAAGCGCAGCTTAATGGCGCTTGTCGCGGTTACAAGGACATTAACATGCTTGCCATGCAGATCCTCAAGCCAGGTGGCACACTGCTCACCTACTCTTGCTCAGGCCTGATGGACGGCAACCTGTTCCAAAAAATCATTGCCGATGCAGCATTAGATGCCAATCGCTCAGTGAAATTTGTTGAACGTTTTGAACAAGCTGCAGATCATCCGACCGATACTGCTTACCCAGAAGGCTTCTACCTTAAAGGGTTCGCTTGCAAAGTACTGTAACAGCCAAACGCTAGATTCGAGCCCATCTCTTTCCCAGCCAACCTAACTAAGGTTGGCTTTTTTGTTTCTGCTGTCTCAAAAACAAGAAACCTTTTCATTGTTTTAATTGCATTGGCTATTTTCTTTACTACTTTCAATAGTATGTAAGCGTAGATCACAAGACGTGATATGAAATCATCTAGAGTCTTACAATAAATACATAATCCAGACAAATCGACATTGAAATGCACCTAACTGTCGCTATAGTTAAAACTACAGTGGGTAACATTCTGACTTGGCTGAACTTATTATTAAACGAAAAGAGTAAAGGCTCACCGCCTACTCATACTTAAGACTTAGAAATGCATAAATTCATGCCCAGCCGATTATTAAGCACAGGATCAAGGAGAAAGACTTTGAATAAGCTTACCACTACCGCAGCAGCTTGTTTTATGGCTCTCAGCCTACCTGTTAGCAGTCAAACGCTTGAGCAAGCTGTCGCCTTCACTCTCAAAACCAACCCTGAGATCAAAGCTGCGTACAATGAGTACGTCAGTAAACGCTACGATGCAGAAGCAGCGGTTGGCGCATACCGACCAAAAGTCGACTTAGATGGCGGAATTGGATACGAAAGAACGGATTTCGATCGTGAGAATATCCTCAACAGTAGAAACGAGTCTCTCACCCGAAAGGAAGTCGGCATCACTCTGACGCAGCTCATCTGGGACGGTAATGAAACACTCAACGACATCGACAGAACTGCCGCTGAGGCTGAATCAGTGCGCTACCAACTGCTTGCAGACGCCTCAGACATAGCTTTAGAGGTTGCACAAATATACCTAGATGCAACCAAAGCCTATGAAGTACTCGCATTGTCGGAAGCCAATCTCGATGTGCACAAGAAAATCTACGCTGACATTAAAAAGCGGGTGGATTCTGGCATAGGGTCGACGGCGGACTTATCTCAAGTAGAAGCACGTATCGCTAAAGCGCACGGTAATTTGCTTGCAGCACAAAATAATCTGTTCGATACTCATACCCAATTTAAGCGCTTGGTAGGGCAAGCCCCTCTCGGCCTGAAATACCCAAGAGCGGACGAGGTTGCGATCCCATTTACCGTTGATGATGCACTCCAGATTGCTATTGAGCGACACCCCGTCATCAAAATCTCACAAGTTGATGTCGATTCGGCACGTTTCCAGTACCAACAAACGAAGGGGGTTAATTACCCTACGTTCTATATCGATGCTGGACACAACTGGCGTGATGATGCTGGGGGTAACATAGGTACCGATAACGAAACCCGAGCCATGCTGCGCATGCGATACAATTTATACAACGGCGGCTCAGATTCAGATCGCACTGAATCGGCAGCGTATCAACTTAATAAGGCGAAGGACTTTAGAGACAGAACCTATCGTATGGTCGAAGAAGGTCTGAAACTGTCATGGACAGGGCTCGAATACACGGTTCAGCAGAGGGAGTTTCTATCTGATCACGTAGACTCAGCGTCCGACACCGTTGTCGCTTACCAGAAGCAATACAAAATTGGTAAACGCACGTTGCTTGATGTCCTGAATACAGAAAACGAGCTATTTGAAGCGCGTAAAGGCTACTTAGATGCCAAGTATGCGGAACAGTTCGCTCGCTACCGTGTTATGAATGCGACAGGTGCCCTACTTGATGCTCTGCGCGTCGATACGCCGTCTGAATGGAATGAGAAAGTGGAGTACTAATCATGAAACTACAGAGAACCGTAATTATCTGTGGCCTTATGGTGATGCCACTTATGACATCAGCAACCACAAAAGAAGAAGACAAGTACGACTACATTCCAACTCCGGTGGCTGATCAAATAGCCGATTTACAAGATGACGACAGTGATGGTGTTATCAACGCAAGAGACCTTTGCATCACCACTCCCCAAGGTGCTGCACTTGATAACGATGGTTGCGAAGAGTATCACGACATATCAAATACACTGGCGCTGCGGATACTGTTTGACAACAACTCAACCTTCATCAAGCCTGTATTCCAAAACCAAATCAGCGAAATGGCAGATTTTCTGAAAGAATATCCAGAGACTTCCATAGAAATCCAAGGTTTTGCAAGTATTGTCGGTGATGCTGATAAAAATATGCTGTTGTCACAAAACCGTGCAGACGTCGTCAGGCAAGCCATTATTAGCAACGGTATCGATCCAAACAGGCTCACGATCGTGGGATTTGGTGAAACCAAGCCAGAAGAGTTAGGTAACACTGAATTTGCCCATGCAATGAATCGCAAAGTCGTTGCTTCGGTAGTCGGCTATAAGGGCGAAGTCAAAATGGAATGGACGATATTCACCAAAATCGGCAAGTAGTTTAGTTCTCCACCAACCAGACACAAAGCGCTCTTCTAGAGCGCTTTTTTATTGCCATTTCATTTAGATATTAACGATCTCATGCTAGTCTTGTAAGCAGTTCTTACTATGAGTAGATAACAATGAGCAAATTAACGTCTGATATCGAACAAAACCTAAAGCTGTTTATTGAAGAAACAAGCAAAACCCAACTTGTATGGGGTCTTCGTAACGAAGACGGTTGGTTGGCGTGTGATTCAACCGAGTTCGAAAACAGTGAAGTCATGCCTTTCTGGTCGTCAGAAGAAGACGCAAAAACTCACAACGTTGAAGAGTGGGCTGACTTTGAAGTACTGCACATCCCTCTTGATATCTTCGTTGAAGATTGGCTACTGACATTGGACGAAGACGGCGTACTGATCGGCACAAACTGGAATGATCAACTAGACGGTAAGGAAATGGAGCCTTCAGAGGTTGCTAAGCTGTATCTAAAGCTAAACTAATCAGCACCCTATCGTTTAAAACGTAGATAGCAAAGAGGCGCATAATGCGCCTCTTTTTAGTTTGATTTCTCGTTAAGTGATTTCATCACTGCTTGCTGATTATCGAGATAGTGGTTCAGACCATTCGCGCGCAAGTCACATGACGGACAATCACCACAGCCATCACCAATAATGCCGTTGTAACAGGTCAGCGTCTCGTTACGTACGAGTTCTAGAGCATCATACTTATCAGCTAGCGCCCATGTTTCGGCTTTATCAAGCCACATTAGCGGCGTAACGATGTCCAATTCTCTGTCCATACCCTGCACCAAGGCACTGTTCATCGCCTTAATAAAGTCATTGCGACAATCTGGGTAGCCAGAGAAGTCGGTTTCACACACACCTGTGATGACCGCTGAGGCACCAATTTGATACGCGTAAATGCCAGCCAAGGTTAGAAACAGAATATTGCGCCCAGGCACAAACGAGTTTGGCAAACCGTTTTCTTGCAGTTCATGTGAAACGGGAATGTCATCACGAGTCAGTGAGCTGATAGCTAATTCATTAAGTAGACCCACATCCATCACTTTGTGTGCTTTTACGCCAAGCTTTTCTGTCAGAGCTTGAGCCACTTCGATTTCTAGCTTGTGTCTTTGACCGTAATCGAACGTGATTGCGTGTACTTCGTCATACTCTTTTAAGGCTTGCACCAAACACGTGGTCGAGTCTTGGCCACCACTAAAAACTACTACTGCCTTCTTCATTACCGTCTCCATATTTGGTGTTATGCAATATTTAAGTATTTATGCGTTTGTACCGACAAACGCCAGTTGCGCGCGATACACGTGCTCATGCAAAGTTCTGTCGCGCGTGGTTTTTGGCTAATTGGCTGCAGCGCAATCACTACATCCGGTTTTAATGCGACACCATCAAGCAGCGCATCAAGCTGTTCAATGTTCTTTTCTGTCGCCACAGGATGTTTAATTTCATTCGCTCGCTCTAGCGCTGAGGTAAGCACTTCGCGTTTGCCTTTCATGGCAATCTTAGGTGACACTGTCACCCAAGTGTTCTCAGAGACTCTCACTTCTGACGTGCCGCTGGTTTCGATTTGGCAACGCGCATCGATAGCTTCAAACGCTTCACAAAGCGGCGTTAAGTCATATTCGCAGGGTTCACCACCAGTAATGACAATATGCTTCGCTGTAAAGCCTTGGGCTTGGTACATAGCAACGATCTCATCGGCGCTGACATCACTCCAAGTCGGGCTATCGCCTTGCTTAGTGATGATTTCGCCGAACGTACGCTCATCTTCTTGCTTTGCTTCCCAAGTCTGCTTGGTATCACACCACGCACAACCCACATTACAGATCTGAAGACGAATGAAGACCGCCGGAACGCCAGTGAACACGCCCTCGCCTTGAATGGTTTCAAACATCTCATTGATCTTGAATTGTTTACCGCTCATTTAATTTTGCCATTTATGTAAGATGAGCAGACCTTAAAGGATGAGCGCCAGAAATTCAACATTAACCAGACGACAAAATCACTGGCAGTCTGCGGTTAATTTCCCTATTCTGATGCGGTTTTGTTTTATTTCTTTTTTAGGTAAGTCACGTGTACAAACTCATCGCTATCGATATGGATGGAACCCTACTCACATCCGATAAGAACATCACCCCTCGTACTAAACAGGCTATTGCAGCGGCTAAAGCCAAAGGCGTTACGGTCGTCCTTGCTTCTGGCCGACCACTTAACGGCATGAAGGATGCACTAGTCGAACTAGGTTTAACAGAGCAAGACGACGTTGTTATTCACTTTAACGGCACCTATGTTGAAAAAGTCGCAAGTGGTGAAAAACTTCACGAGCAGCCACTAACGGGCAAAGATGCCAAGCGCATTGCAAGCCTTGCAAACGAGTTAGGGCTGCACTGCCATGCGTTCAGCACGCAGATCGGATTGATCACGACAGAAGCTAACCCTTACACCGACCACGAAGCGGAAATCAATAAGCTCGACTTCACTGTTTATGACTTTGAACGCTTAGAAGATGACCATGAAATCATCAAAGCAATGATTGTTGGCGAGCCGAGCAAACTCACTGAAGGCATTGCCAAGATTAACGCCTCGTATCACGATGACTACACCATTGTTCAAAGTGCCCCATTCTTCTTAGAGTTCCTAAACCCACTTAGCAATAAAGGTGAAGGCGTCAAAGTCATCGCCGATCACCTAGCATTCCTTACGAGCAAACCATGTGCTTTGGTGATGCCGAAAACGACCATCACATGATCACATTTGCTGGTAAAGGTGTCGCGATGGCGAATGCGATGGAAGCGACCAAAGCCATTGCCGATTACATCACAGACAGCAACGATGAAGACGGCGTAGCAAAAGCGATTGAGAAATTTGTGCTATAGTTTTTCGTATTATCGCTGCATTCAATGCTAACTCGCTGTTTTAAGGAAAGAACATGACCATCCGCCTACTGCTAAACGGTAAAAAAGCTGCTCAAGAAGACATTCGAGAAGCGGTCTATCAACTTCGGGAACAAGGGCATCAGCTTGAGGTTCGCGTGACGTGGGAAGGCGGAGACATTGAAAGATTAGTACAAGAAGCCGGTGCCGAGGGTGTGACTCGCCTCATCGCTGGCGGTGGTGACGGCACCATCAATGAAGTGGTCGATGCTCTGCTCAAACAACAACTTTCTCACATCGAATTAGCCGTCCTACCTCTCGGTACGGCCAACGATTTTGCTACAGCGTGCGAAATTCCAACGCTCTCTACGTATGATGCGCTGCATTTGGCGCTTACCGGCCGAGCTACGTGTATTGATGCTGCATCGGCGAATGAACGACACTTTATCAATATCGCCACGGCCGGATTTGGCGCGCAGGTCACGGCAAACACACCCGTGGCGCTTAAAAACTTCTTGGGCGGCGGCGCTTACACCCTTGCAGGGCTTGTGCAAGCGATTAACTTTCAGCCTTTTAGCGGCAGGGTATTGTATGACGGCAAGGAAGTAGACAGTCACGTTGTCGTCGGCGCTGTATGTAACGGCAGAATGGCGGGTGGCGGTCAACCTTTGTCGCCCAACGCCATGCTCAATGATGGGCTGCTTGACGTGGTGTCATTGGAGGAGTTTGCACCTAGCGATATTGCAACAGTGGTTGACGAACTGCTTCAACAGCCAGAGTTTAGTGGCACGTTTGTAAAACGAAACCAAGTGAAAACATTAGAGTGGATTTCTGACACGGTGATGCCAGTGAATCTCGATGGTGAACCACTCACATCAAAGCGCATCAAATTCAGTGTACTGCCAAACGCCATCAAGCTGGTGCTTCCGGCTAATAGCCCTGTCGTTATTAACCTTGATTAAGTCAACCTCGTAAACGCGGATCCGGTTTGAAGTTAAGCTTAACGACGTTAAGTTTCTCTAGGTTGAAATCAGGATGCGCAAGATTTAGCAGGCAGTTGAACTCTCGCGGTACCACAGTCGATGGAATTTTAAGGCAAAGACTCATGTCACTGGCTAGCCATTCATCGCCAATTTGTGCGGTTGACGCTGGTGCAGGGTCTTCTTGCCAGTCATCAGGCAAGTAGCTTTGGTCAAGTTCGATGATCGCGCTATCGTCGATGTCAATTTGATACAACTCATAATGCTCAAGCAACTCTGAATCATTGAGATGCACCAGCACCTCTAAAATGGCTAAAGACTCCGACGTAGCAAGATAAACACATCGCGTGCCTGCCGAATTCCATCGCCCACCATAGCGCCGCGCTCCCTCACCATCAAAGACTTGTTCTATGCTTGTCGCAAACTTTCTTTTTACAATTCGATACAACTGCATTAGTTGAACACGCCATGCTCAAGGCGACCAATGACGCTCAATACTTCTTCAGTTTCAGCACTGGTTTTCAGCATATCGCTTGGCGCTATATACCCTAATGCCTTCACCGGGTTATGCATCCACTGAAACGCTTTGATTTTGTTATTCTCAAATAAGCGCAGTGACGCATTGTAGACTTCTGCATATCGGTACAGTCTGTCACTCTCATCTGAGGAGAACTTACCATCCTTCGCTCGACGACTCAGGGTCGCGCTTTTAATATTGGTGATTCGAGCGAGTTCTTTTTTCTCGATACCTGTTACGTTCGCGAGTTTTTGGTAGGTCGCGAAATCGAAGCCAGCTTCAATCGCTTCATAGAGTTTGCGCCCTCTTGGAGGCACGCCAATCTGCGACCAAAAGCTAGCCTGTGAACGAGAGGGAACGAATTTAGCTGAAGCACTCATTTAAACCACCATTTGATACAGTATTAATGTATCAAATGATAGATCACTTTCGCTTTCACGACAACTCCCGCCTAATACAGAAAAGGCGACCCATTAGGTCGCCTCACTTAAAACAATAGCAATTACTTGATGTTCAAGAATGCTGCACCGCGAACGCCGCCTGAATCGCCGTGTTTCGCTTTCACGATCTTTGGACATTTGGCAACAGAAAGCAGGTACTTAGGTACACGCTTTGGCATCTCTTCGTAGATAAGTTCGAAGTTAGAAAGACCGCCACCTAAAGTAACAACGTGTGGATCGTTAGCAGTAAATAGGTTTGCAAAGCAGATTGCTAGCAGTTCCATAAACATGTCAACGAACTCTGTCGCATCGGCATCGCCGGCTTCACGCGCTTTAATGATATCGATCGCTTTCTTGCTCTCGCCATAGAAGTGCGTGTAAAGCAGCTCAAAGCCACGGCCAGATAGGTAGTTATCTAGACAGCCTTTTTTACCACAACCACACTGAAGTAGAGGTGGATTGTCGCCTAGATGGAACCACGCATCGATAGGCAAACGCATGTGGCCTAATTCACCCGCAACGTTGTTTCGACCAGAGAACACTTTGCCTTCGTAGACAAAACCGCCACCAAAGCCAGTACCCAAGATCAAGCCCAACACTGATGGTGCGTCTTGCAGCTCGTCGTCCCATGCTTCAGAAAGTGCAAAGCAGTTTGCGTCGTTCTCAATTTTCACTTGTCGGCCAATCAGCGCCTCTAGATCACGGCGTAGCGGCTTGCCTTTCGCACAAGCAACGTTAACGGTAAGTACTGTGCCATCATCCGCATCTTCCATACCAGGTAGACCTAGACCAACTTTACCCTCTGTACCCAACTCTGCATCGTATTTGGCTACCAAGCCTGCAATCGTATCTAGCAGTACTTGATAATCATCAACCGGTGTTGGAACGCGCTCAGTGGCTACACGTTCTAGTTTTTCGTTGAAAGCACCAAACTCAATTTTTGTGCCGCCGACGTCAAAGCCGTAATACATGAAAACTCTCCTTGAAACCCCAATCCGAGGCGAAAAAATAGAATAACTGATGGCATTATCCATATCCCTACCCCCTCAAACCGTGATGCAGCCCCAATTTATACCTTTGCTTGCACCGCTTGGTTAACAAGTCGTCACCTAATTGAACACTATTAGAGCAACGTCTCGTTTTTTATTAGAGCAATGAAATTATTTAGCTCAGGACGAGTAAGGTCAGAAGAGAAACGTGTCTTACTCAACATGTAGCTTTCGCGAAAAGCGGCAAACCAAAGTGCGAGTGTATTCGCGGTTTTACCTTCGCCAAATTGCTCAAACACCAAACTGGCGACCTCTGCGGTCGCTAGATGGTCTTCATTCTCAGACTTGCGCATTACGTAGTTCGACATCGCTTCTGGTTTTATCGAACAGACCGGGAACTTATCCAGATATGGGGACTTGCGAAACATTCTTCTCGCTTCTCGCCAACTGCCATCCAAAAAGATAAACAGCGGCTTTTTACCTTCAGATAAAATCGTGCTTGACTCAGTTTGCTCACCCATTTCAAGAACACGCGTTTTGTCATCTACATAATCTTCCGGAAAGATTATAATCGGCTGCAAGGTCTCATCATTTAACACTGCCAACATTTTGGGGTTTGGCTCGGTACGATGCCAAGGAAACGCATAGCCTTGCTCGACCGTATCAAGTATTAGACGGCCAGTATTGCTTGGCTTTAAAATCTCTGCATCAGAAACCAACAACATGACCGCGATATCACGGTTCGGTGAAGGTTGGTGTTCACAGATACAGTATTGCTTGGCGATTTGACAGGTTTTACAACGTTCAACTTTTGCTCCGCGAGCGTTGAATGGTTTGGTGGCTGCGGCAAGGCGCTCGTCATACATGGCGTGGAAGGCGTGGCGTCTCATAATCATGGTAGTTTGACAAAAGGTGGCGGGATTCTACTCTGCCAACGTGCGTTAGTAAAAGGAAACTCAACAGCAATGGAAAACAGTGACACTATTCGCCTAGCAATCTTTCTTTCCGTATTAGTGCTCTGCGCTGCTTGGGAGTGGGCAGTCCCAAGGAAGCAGAGAACGCGCAGTCGTTTACTGCGTTGGAGTAACAATTTAGCGTTGGTGGGGTTTAACTCTTTAACCTTAGCGATTGCCATGCCACTTCTAGCAATTGAAGCATCTTTGCGCGCGGCTGAACATCACATGGGGCTTTTTAACCACCTTACCTTGCCCTTATGGCTGGTATTGCCAATCAGTGTCATCTTGCTGGATGGCGTCATTTACTTTCAACATGTCGTGTTCCATCGACTGCCCATTCTTTGGCGATTGCACCGAATGCATCACGCCGACAGAGACATCGACGTCACCACTGGCGCACGCTTCCACCCCATCGAAATCGTTGTGTCAATGTGGCTCAAAATTGGCGTAGTCATGGCACTCGGGATCCCACCGATGGCGGTATTGGTGTTTGAGGTTGTTCTTAATGCGAGTGCGATGTTTAACCACAGCAATGCCAAGCTACCTTTAGCCGTAGACAAAGTACTACGAAAAGTGGTGGTGACACCGGACTTTCATCGAGTTCACCACTCAGTGATCCCCAAAGAAACACACTCCAACTTTGGCTTCTTCTTGTCGGTATGGGATCGCTGGTTTGGGACCTATCGCGCTCAGCCAGAGCTTGGACACGACAGGGTGGAAATAGGCATCCCAGAATTTGCGGCTAAAAACGAACAAAGGCTGGATAAGTTACTTACCCAGCCTTTTAGGAACGATCGCGAGTCTAATTAGGTTAAACCGCTGTTCGTTTAAGCTGCGGTTCGTTCAAACAGCTGTTCGTTCAAACAGCTGTTCGTTCAAACGGATAGACGGTTGAGCTCATACTTGTGCAACATCGCTTGCTGATGACCAGCGATATCGGCCACCTGCTCAGCACTTTCAACCATGGACTCGAGCTGCATATTAGAGTGCTCACCTTGGTCAGTAACATGAACAATCGCGCGCCCTACTTCAGCAGTCGCTCGCTCTTGCTCTTCAGTGGCTACAGAGACTTGCTCAGCACGCTCTCGAATATGATTCACAGACAGCGCAATGTCTGAAAACGATGCTTTTACTCGCTCACTAGAATCGAGAGCGTGATTCATTTCCGCTCGAGAGTCGATAACAGATTGTCTCGAATCTTGGGCGGCATGCATCAGTTCAGCCATCATTTGACGAATATTGGTGGTTTGCTCTGAGGTATCGCTGGCAAGCTTACGGACTTCATCCGCAACAACGGCAAAACCGCGTCCCATCTCTCCCGCTCGCGCTGCTTCAATGGCTGCGTTGAGCGCTAACAAGTTGGTGTTGTCTGCAATGCCACTGATCATATCGACCATCTCTTGGATTTGCTTCACTTTGCCATCCAACTCAGTCATGGAGGCTTCATTGTTACCCAGTGTCGTTTCGAGGGAATGCAAACGTTGCTGATTTTCCTCGACCGCTTTTAGTCCCAAAGAAGCAAACTCTTCTGCCTGCTGTGAATCGGAGAATGAAGACGTCGTTACCGTCGCGATCTCTTTGATTGACGCTTCTAACTGAGTCACTGTCGCCACCATACTATCGAGAGATTCGTTTTGTGCTCGTAAACTGCTTCGCGTCTCTTCTGCCGCGCCATGACTGATTTCTGCGGTTTGGTATAAGGTTTCACAGTTACGTGTTACCACCTCAATGGAGTCGTGAGTCGATTCAATAACCTGATTCAGCTTTCTAGCAATATCGCGCATTTCAGATGGACCTGAAAGCTCGACACCCCCCGTTAGGTCGTGCTCAACCAACCGCTTTAGCTGCCTAGTAATATTCTTAAGTGCTCGGTTAACCCAGCGTCGTAACCCAAAGAACAACCCAAGAACAACGACCACCAATACGACAGTAGTACTAATGAGCGTGTAAATATTGGTTTGAATGGTGTCGTTTACTACAGATTGGCTCTCATCAATGAGCCCTTCTGCGGTTGTGGAAATAGCTGATAAGATCTCAGTAGTTTCATTGGCTAAAACAGCCGCTTTAGCGAGTTCCTCACGCTGCGTAGTCGCAATCTCCAATCGCTCTATGATCTGACGCACCACGCCATCTGGCTTAAACCCTGTCTTTACCATGTCATACGGCGCAGTAAAGCTTGGAAATTCACTGATTTCTGGATGCCACTCTTCAAACTGATCGTAAGCTAAGTTGATACTGGCATAGCGATTGCGCATCTGACGATATTCGCCATTGGCCTTGTTTAGGTCGGTCTGCATCATCAGCATCAAGAATGCGCTCTCTAAAGAGCTAGCAGCCGTCACCACTCGTGTCGCGGCATCCGCCGACGACGGGTTGTTTTGTGTAAACAGCAAGCTGATGCGATTCATTTCTTGACCAAGCGTACTAATGGCATATCGAAAACCGGCGACTTCCTTATCAATACCGGCACTCATGGCCAGTATTTGCGACTGGTAAGCCAAAATAGCTTGAGTGCTATCCTGAAGCTCAACAATTTTTTGCCCAAGGAGTTCTCGCTGCTCCGCAGTCACGGCATTGCCCATTTCTGAGGCAATGGCGAATAGGTTTTCAATCTTTTGATTACTTTGCTCGACAAGCTGCGTGATGCGTTGGCGGGTCTGCTCTAACTCTTCTGTCGAATCAAGCTGTGTACCATAGTTAAGCAGTTTTACTTGTTCCAACACATCTTGTGTCAATGCGGCATTATTAAGAGACAGAGGAAGGGCTTTTTCTGATAAATTGTCAAACTGCTGCTTAACTTGATTAAGGCCATTGGTGCTCAGCACACTCACGCCGACAAATATTAGAATAATGGTTAAAAAGATAGCACTCAGAGAGTGAATCAAGGAGATGGCGCGTTTTCCCTTGTCTGGGGTTTTCATAAACAATCCGTCGAGTTGATCCATTAAACGGTAACCAAATAAGTAATAGGTTCGTACTATTTAATAACTTGGTATAGAATTATCAGGATATTAGTAATCCTTAATGACATTTTTATTACGTTTAAATGTAAGCAGTGTGACAGATGAAAGTTGTTAAATTATTGATTTTATACAGTATGGTGGTTTTGCTATCGGCCTGCTCTAGTCAGCCGAAGCGAGCGGAGCATACTCAGCAACACTACAATACTCCTGAAAATGCGCCCTTTCTCGCGGAATATAAAAAATGGCAAGGTGTTCCATATCGTTTGGGTGGGACTAATTATTCCGGCGTTGACTGCTCAGCCTTTGTTCAAGCGGTCTATCAAGATGCCTATTCGCTCTCATTACCACGTACAACTGCGCAGCAAGTTAAAATAGGTGAAAAAGTCGCCTATAACAGTGCGCAAAGTGGTGATTTGGTGTTTTTTAAAACCGGTAGGAAGACACGTCACGTGGGAATATATTTAGGCGGCAATACGTTTATGCATGCCTCAACATCAAAAGGTGTGGTGCTTTCTCGCTTAGATAACCCATATTGGGCATCAACGTTTTGGCATTTTAGAAACGTTCAATAACCCTTCTCTCCATAATTCGATACAGAGAGAAAGGCTGAGATCAATCGTATTTTGCCACCGCAGTGTCAAATAGATTTTTTACTAGCGCGATGTATTCCTCAAGAAAAGCGACTTGTTCATTGGTCGCTTTTTTATTCCAAACACCCGCTAACACTTCTTCCAGATCTTGAATAACTAAATCCACTTCCTTGAGAAGCTTGAAGCGAACACTGGCATGAAGCTCTGGGTTTTGTTCAAAGACCGCCATAATATTTGAGGCGACCATATCAGTGGATACGTCCTCGATGGTCTCTTCTCCTGTATCCCCCAACTCTGAGGTAAACACACTTAGATTGAGCGCAAGGTGTTCAATAAGTGCTTGATAGCCATCAGTATCTACAACCACGACTGCTCTCCTAGCAATGACAATAATGACAAGATCTTCACCATAGCAAACCTAGGTCACGTTTGTAAGAACACAAGGGAAAATTCGGGTGTCACGTCAATGATTCTGTGCGCTGACAGTATGTTATGTAAGCAATATTGTTCTACACTAGCCATAGTGTTGGCAGGTGGGAGGCGTTTATGTGGCAAGCAATTTCAGATCAGCTTTCAGAAACTCTAATGTTTGAGTTCAATATCTCTGAGCGCATTAAAATGAGCGGCGGAGACATTAATCAGTGTTACATGATCAGCGATGGTGATCAGCGTTACTTCGTCAAAATCAATGACAAAGACTTTATTGCGAAATTTGAAATCGAAGCCGACAACCTCACTGCTTTACGTGAAACTAACACCGTTCACGTACCTGAACTGGTTCACATTGGTAAAACCAAAGAGTGTGCCTTTATCATTCTCAATTACATCCCAGTAAAACCCTTAGATACCGCTCCCGCCAGTTATCAGCTTGGCGAAGAGCTTGCCAAACTGCACAAGTGGGGCGAGCAAAAAGAGTTTGGGTTCGACCAAGACAACTATATTGGTACCACCCTACAACCGAATCAATGGCACAAAAAGTGGTCACGCTTCTTCTCTGAACAGCGTATTGGTTGGCAACTTCAGCTTCTAAAAGAAAAACAAATCAGCTTTACGGATATAGATGACTTTGTTGGGCTGGTGAACGATCAGCTTTCCGGGCACAACCCTAAGCCGTCGTTACTGCATGGCGACCTTTGGTATGGCAATGCGGCTAATACTGCCTTTGGACCAATATGCTACGACCCTGCGAGCTATTGGGGAGATAGAGAATGCGACTTGGCAATGACAGAGCTTTTCGGCGGATTTAGACAAGAGTTTTACGACGGATACGAAAGCATATTGGCGATTGAGCCTATGTACGAGTACCGCAAGCACATCTACAATTTGTATCATGTGCTCAATCACTGCAATTTGTTTGGTGGTGAGTACTTGGATCAAGCAGAGAAGCTTATCACCACCATCCAATCATCGTGATGGCCGTTTTTTAGTCAAGATCAACCAGCGACATACGGCTTTGCTCCCGATAGAGAATATCCTCTAGTCGAGCAAAGCCGTTTTCTTTATTTGGGGTTGCACTCGGATTAAACCAGTTCGTTCTTAGCCCTGCACGTCTTGCCGGCAGTATATCTCGTTCAAGTTGATCTCCAGTCATCACAAGCTGGCTGGTATCTGTATTGAGCTTAGCGGCAATGCATGGGTAAAAGTCCTGATCATCTTTTCCAACACCAAGATTGCTGAAACAAAAATACCCGGATAGGTATTCGGCAAGCTGTGCTCTTTCAAAGGCTCGTTTTACGTCTTGTTCTGCAGAATCTTTGGCATTGGTTGCGACATAGATGGGGCAGTATTTTGCAAGCCCACTTAATAGCGCTTCCGCACCCTCCACCGGCTGAACCTTTAGCCAATCGCACATCTTTCCGCTTTGGGTGGGATCATCGACCATGAGTGTATCGCCCCAGTCGAACAAATAAATATGATCACGCTGGCGCCAAAGCTTTTCTAGTTCACGCCACTCTTCTCGTAGCACACCATACTTAACGCTGTCGTAATAGTGCCCTTGATAGTAACGAACTTTACGCAAGCGCGCTTCCTGAGTCATGCCAAGTTTTAGCGCACACTTCATCATTCGCGGATTACCGCTCCAGGTGGTTAACCCTACCCGCTCTATGTCTAGAGTATTGAACAGATAACTCACCCAAGGGATTAACGCTTTCATGCCAATACCACAACCCCATAGTCGCGAGTCATAAACCAGTACTCCAACCTCAAGCCAACGGGTCGTTTGGTCTTCCCAGTAACAACTTACCGTCCCGACGACTCTTTGATGATATTCAATAACAAGCGCTTCATTACCTAACTTAAGCTTGGTAAAGTTTCTCTCTCGAAACTGCTCGCGCGTTGGACGCTGATAACCAAAATAAGGGCCATTTAACTCCGTCCAGGCTTCATCCTCTGTCATGAGTTGATAGAGCGGCTCAAAGTCTTGCTCACTGGCGACTCGCAGCGTGATATCTTGAAAACTCAACCTTTCTTGATTCATACCTTACGCACCTCACTTTCATCTAGAAAACACCATGACTCAGCACCATCGAAATATTTAACCTGGGAAGACTTAAGGCCATCCGCCATTCGAAGATTGATAGCCGTTCTCGGAGTCGATGAGCTATCGGCAGACTCATAGTGAGTCACGCAACCACACACAGCGCAGTGATGGAATTCGATACAGCCATCCCCCAGCGATAAGCGACTGTCTCTTTCGTTATTTCAACCGTCACATCTTTGGGTTGAAAGTAGCCCCAGAGCGCCGCATAGCGCCGACAAATCGAACAATTACAGCAAGTGACCGACTCAGGCCAACGGTCAAAGGAAAGCTGCACATTTCCACAATGACAGCTGAGCGTATTACTTTGCATCACCAAATCCTTGTCTCCTAACCTAAAACCAAAGACACCGCTATCGCCAGCATGATAAAGCCCACCAGCCCCTCCAAAATCTTCCATGAAATGGGCTTATGGAAAATCGGCGTGAGTATCTGGCGCCATAGCCAAGCGAAAAGAAAAACACGAATGAGGCGGTTACCGCACCAAGGCCAAACGAGAATTGCTGAGGGGTATATTGCGTTGAGATAGAACCGAGAAGGACAACGGTATCTAGATAAACATGAGGATTGAGCCATGTTAGTGCTAAACAAATAAGCACTGTTTTCATCAGACTGGCGTTGCTATCCCCTTCGGGATCCAGTTGATGGTTGCTTGAAATTGCCGAGCGAAAACTCTGAAAGCTGTAGATAAAAAGAAATGCCGCGCCTGCATAACGAGAAACCACTTCGACCGAAGGGTACGCTTCAATCACTGCTCCAAAGCCACTAACACCGGCACTAATAAGTAAAGCATCAGAAACCGCGCAGACCGCGCAAACTGCAAAAACATAGTGGCGTTTTAATCCTTGCTTGAGGACAAACGCATTTTGCGCTCCAATCGCCAGAATTAACGACAAACCTAACGAAAAACCGGTAAAAAAGACCCCAATATCCAAACCAACTCCGAGTTACATCCATATAACAATCTGATGTTTTAACGCGTAATTAGTTGAATTTCAATTTAAACCTCGTTCTCGTGTCGCACGGTCACATACACATCTTCACTTTCTAGGGTAACTTCAAACAAAATGGGACGACAGCAGACATAGCAGTCTTCAATGTACTCCTGATTGTCCGATGTGCAATCGATGACGGTCTCAAAGGCCTCACCACAATATGGGCAGTTTACCCGCCATTCTTTGATCGCTTCCATATTCACATCCCCTTGCTTTTTATTAAGTCTAGAATTTTAACGAGACATTAACAAATCTTGTCCTAGCATTATATGCAACCAAGCACGAACCATAAGCGGAGCAAGATATGACAGACAAGACAAAACCAACGACTTCACCCTTAGCCAATAGTACCGATTTTAGCCACACCAAAAAGCTAGAAAAGGAACTCATTGTCAGGGGGCAAGGCGTAGTCGCTGTGGCGGCGAGTACTGATTGCGAACTCAACTTCTTGGAGTTTTGCTTTGGTGAAGGAAAGCGAGCAATGAAGCTCTCGGTAACCAGTATTTCGACAACGATACAAGGGTTAGATGGTTCTGGAGATTGGGTAATACTAGCTGCGAATCATCATGGCATCGATCGCGATCCACATTGTCAATATTGGCTCAGTATCGATGGTAACAACGCCGTCGTTCGCTATGGTAAAGGTGAGATACGCGGTAATACCGTCATGTTGGAATACGGGCTTAAACAAGATGAACAATATCTTCGAGCCAATGATATCGATAGCGAAGCCGAAAGCTGGCTTAAAGAAGTCAATAACATCGATATTCTCGCTTCAGATAACCGCCTTACCGATAAGGTTCTCGTTGATCCCGTGACGATCGACCCTCCGCTTTTTGTCGCCAAAACTGACGATATCAGTATGGATGACATCGCCTTTCACCACAAAACCGTTGCGGAGAACTTAACCCCCGCCTGTCAGCAGCTCTACGCCAACATCTCAGGAAAGCAATTTACCCTCAATACTCAAGCCTTCCCGCAGTTTGAGCAGGCCATCAACGAAAGCATCAATGACGTCAATGGCTGGTGTTATCAAACGCTCAAAGCCAAAAAAGACGAATTTGGGGATGACCCGAAAGAAAGCTATTTGCGGATCACTATGGGAGTGAATCAAGGTGAATCGCCGGGTATCCCTTACGTTATGGAGATATGGCCGAGCGAACATCGCTCTCCCATTCACAACCACGGTGATGCTAATGCCATCATCAGGGTGCTGGCTGGTGAAATCACAGTGAAATTATTCGCAATGCTGTCTAAATTTCACGACAATCCGACGCCATTTGCCACTCAAGTGTTTAAACAAGGCGAAGTCACCTGGTTATCACCGGGTCTAAATCAAATTCACCAACTTGAAAACAACGCGAGTGATGGCAATGCTTGCATTACTATTCAATGCTACCAGTACAGCAGAGGCAACACACAGCATTACGAGTATTTCGATTACCTTGACCAAGAGAATTGCACCATCGAGCAGTTTACGCCAAATAGCGATATGGGATTCTTAGAGTTTAAAGCGCGCATGTGGCAAGAGTGGCGTGAGCGCCATGGAAGTGAAATGGATTAGGGTAAACATGCGTCACCAGTGGTGCGCAGGCATCACTGGCTTTTTTCCTGTAAGCAATTTGAGCTACGAAAAGACCGACAGGGCAATCGCCACTAACATAGGTATCCCACCCGCTATAAAAAGCGATAGACCAAAGCTGTAATTTTGACGATAGTGCTGGTGCTTTTCGCCCTGCAAATCATGCTCAGCGACCATGCCCTTCACTTTTTGCGTCACTAGGTCTACATCGTAAGTGCGGCTTATTTTTCCACCATCCCAAACCAGAGCTGTGACACACCATATTGATGCGGCATTAAAAAACGCGCCATCCATCAAGTTGGTGACTTTAAAAAACGGGATGAACAAACCTAGCCCAAAGACCGATAACGCAGCAACAATATTGGTAATGACGACAAGACGAATTAGGTTGAACATGGTGCCTCCTAAAGCTGTCTGGTCATGAACACACTGTTAGAATCGAGTACATAATCAGCAAAAGGATCGCATTCAACAAAACCATGGCCGGAGTAGAGTGTGCGAGCGGCTGTAAAGTAGTCTTCTGTCCCCGTCTCTAAGCTTAAACGAGAAAACCCGCGCTCAGATGCCTGACTTACAAGGTGATTGAGAAGCCTTTTCGCCACCCCTTTGCCTCTCGCGTTATGAGCAGTGCGCATTGACTTGATTTCTGCGTGCTTACTGTCCAAAGCTTTCAACGCAATACATCCTAACAACTCTTGCTCATTCCAGGCCGTCCAAAACTCTATGTTAGATTGACGCAGAGCCTCAATATCGAGAGCGTGCACGCTTTCCGCCGGTGACGTGGCATACATATCATCTAAGTGCTCTTGAAGTAAGGCCTTAATTTGATGGCCTTGCAAATCGTCCTTAACAATATCCAACTCTCTTTCCTTCGGTTACTCGCTTCAAGCTACCAATATACGTTCCCCTGCCATGAAATCCATATCTCTTTGAAAATTAACAGCCTTTACTATGCTTTGTGAGGTTTAGATCTCAAAACCATGTCAGCATATAATCGTTGAAAATCGTAAATGCACTTAGCCAGGGACACAGAGAGCCTCCGGATTGAGTTTACTGAACTCTTCCTCGAAGCGATTTTGTTTGGCTCTTACGTTTTTTGTTATCGACACGTCGCTTTTGGGAGGCTCTTGTCGGCTTGGTCGCTCTACGCGCTTTTTGAACGACTGTCGCGGAAAGTATTATTTGCTTGAGCCGCTCGAGAGCATCTTCACGATTCTGCTCCTGAGTTCTAAACTGTTGAGCCTTTATAATGATGACGCCTTCTTTTGTAATTCTCGAATCGGTTAACGACAGGAGTCTTTCTTTGTAGAAGTCAGGCAATGTAGAACGTTTAATATCAAAGCGCAGGTGTATCGCTGAGCTGGTTTTATTAACCTTTTGACCACCGGCGCCCATTGAGCGGATGGCAGTAAGCTCAATCTCCCAATCGGCAATCGTAACGGTATTTGAAATATGTAACATGATAGTTTAAAGAGAGTAGTCAAAGACAATGATGTCTTCGAGTAGTGGTCGAAACACGGCTTTGAGCGCGTCATGCTCGGGGTGCGGTAGGTAGTTTTGACGGCCTTGTTCATCGCGAAAAGTCATCAACACAGAGTGAGTATACTGTTTATTTTTTCCTTCAGGGCTATCGTTGATGCCCCACTCTACCGCTTCTACACCGTCGACTTTGGATGGTATTGCTTCAAATAATGACATGAGTGCCAGGATGTCAGCTTCTTTTGCCGTGGGTTTGAATTGGATGAGCAATATATGACGTATCATACCAAGTCCCTATTAATGAATTTACTTTAACGCAATGAATTCATTAGATAGTAACCAAGATCTGGGCGCAGTACCACCTAGCACTATCTCTGACGCATCAGTACGATGGCAAACCCTGAACCAAGAAAAGTAAGGCCAGCGCCAATATTAAGGCCGGAAACCAGCTTCGGCTTATTCTTTAGCCAAGTTACCAACGTGATGCAAACACGCCCATCAAAGCAAAGCCGACCGCAGTAAGTAAAGCAAACCAACAACCATAGACAATCATCTGCCAAGTCACCGACCCTAGTTCTGGGTTAACAAACTGAGGCACAAACGCGAGCACAAATAAGCCGGGCTTAGGATTGAGTGCTGCTGATAGGAAGCCCGTCGAGAAAATGGATTTTAACGGCGTTGGCTTGGCAGGCTCTAGAGTGAATAAACTTCGCGACCAAAGCACCTTTATTCCTAACCAAATCAGGTACGTTGCACCAATCAGTTTCACAGCGTAAAAGACCAACTCAGACGTTTGAATCAGTAATGTCAGCCCAAATGTTGCCGACATCACATGAAACAAGATCCCACAACCAGAAGCAAGGCCAGACACCAAAGCCGCGAGCTTGCCTTGGCTAAGCCCTCTTCCGACAGCAAGCAGGTTATCGGGTCCGGGTGATAGCACCAGCAAAAGACAAGCGGTGGTATAAGCGATAAAGACTTCTATTGGGAACATCATCAACTCCATTGGCGCTCTAAAACTCAACCTACAATCCGTTGAGAGCGTTAGTCATAATCATCTAACGAAATGTTGTATTTCGTCAGAACCTCTTGCATTTGCAACTTCTTCTGACCCGCTGCGACAGCCATCACTTTCGCCGTGACATCCGAAATCTCACCTTTTGTAATTCCTGCTTTCTTTGCCTCGTGCAAATAGTAACGAGTACAAGGCAAACAGTTCATGGCCATTGCGGCGGATAAACCCACCAAAAGCTCCGTCTTGGTATCGAGATGTTCGTTGTCGTGAGTGGAGCGATAAAAAGCGCCATAGGGCTCCTGATGCTTACCTAACATAAAATGATTCCGTTCTATTGAAAATTCAATTAATTCAATACATTAAAAACCACACTATATCAAAGGAATTTATTGTCCTATGGCGCTCTACCCGAGCAAACCTTCTTCATGCTTGAAGTATAAAACGCTTTATCACCAACTAAAGAAAGCCGACTCGTTTAAGGTTGCCTGTTCAAACGGCATTAAAAGCTGCCCAGATTGCATGAGCGAACTGTGGCAAGTTTCGAGCTGCGGTTGAACATCACATGTATGCTTTAATCCAAAATTGTGACCGATTTCATGTCCTACGGCATACAGACCACACTGTGTGTCATTGTTATCGCACACGGCAACACTTGGTGGTTGAACATTGTATTTAACACCTTCCCATTCCAATGCAGCTGCTCCTAGACCAAATGCTTCACCTTCGTTTCCTGTAAAGATAAAGATAGGAGCCACAACATTAGTCAGCTCACTTTTATTCGCAAACTGTGCTTTCACTTCATTCACTGCGTCCCAGAATAGACGACCACGATCGGCCGTCACTGGTAAGACAGACGAGCATTCAAGGTTTCGGTGTTCAACAGGGGATGTAAGACAGGATGAATCATGCCAAGCCTGATTCGATTTCAATGAAAGAGCAATGATTGGCTCTACAAGACTGAATGTTTTACCTGTGTTCATTTGCGATTTGTAATGAGCTTTGACTTTTTCCACTACCCCAGCGACGACTTCTATTGCGCTATCACTGGCAGTTATATTGTAAAAATAGTTAGCCGAAACAATAATAACCGGTACAACTTTGTTGTTGGCCTGCTGCCAATTGGTACAACGCCAATCCTCTGCACTCGCCCCCACTATCACTGGGCTATGGTCACTACCAAACTGGTCACTACAAGCAGCAACAATGTTCATTGGGTAGTTATTAGCCCCTTGCGTACACTGCCAATTGTATACGTGTTCTCCCTGTTTTCTTGCTACTGCATCCCAACCATACTGCTGCTGGCAATAACGTTGAAAGTCCGGCTTCTTATATGGCGCTGTAGAAAACTCCCAAGAAAGGGCGGGCTGAGCCGTTGCTGCCCCTGCTAAACCTATTAGAACAGCACCAAACAATCCACCAAACACGTGACGTAGTGTCTTATTCAAAATAACCTCCAGATTCAATTATGAGTCTCCGAGGCATCAACTGAAGTAAGGTGCGAATTTCAATATCAACCGGATACCAGCTCATAAAAAATCGCTCATTCAATAATATAGCCCAAGAGATAGACTAAAAATTCAACCATCATGGTCGCACTTTAGCCGCTCTCTTGGGTTAGAAGTTTCGTGAATACAATCGCAGTTCACTGTGTAACGAAGAAAACTAGATACTATTTATCAATTAGTTAACTATCTTTAACCATATGCAAATGCACATCTTGCTGTGGGAATGGGATTGAAATACCTTCTTTATCAAAACGAAGCTTAACTTCCTTAGTAATGTCCCAATACACATCCCAATAATCATCTGTTTTAACCCAAGGTCTTACGATAAAGTCTACAGACGATGTATTAAGAGTATGTACCTTTATGTTTGGTTCTGGAGACTTAAGTACTGCGGGGTGAGCATTAACAATCTCTGTCAACACCGCTTCTGCTTTGAGTAAGTCATCCCCATAACCAATACCAAAAACCATATCCACTCGTCGTGTGCGCTCGTGGGTCACGTTCTTGATCACGTCGCCCCAAATCTTGCTGTTTGGCACGATGATAATTTGGTTATCAAATGTTCGAATCGTGGTATTCACTAGGCTCATGTGGCTTACCTTGCCATCGACACCACCTGCAAATACAAAGTCACCGACATCAAATGGGCGATAGATAAGTAGCATCATCCCAGCTGCAAAGTTAGACAGTGTATCTTGCAATGCGAAACCAATGATCACACCCGCAATACCGAAACCGGTTAGGATGGGCGCTAGGTTTAACCCAATTTGAGACAAGCCAACCATAATACCGATCACCCAGACAATGTTGCCTGACATCGATACAAAGAAGTTCTGCATAAGGTGGGACAGCTTGAGGTTTTTGTTGATCACCGCTTTGGAAACCACTTTCCTCACCAGCCTAACGATAGCGCGAGTGACAAACAGGATTAATAGGAAAATCAACACTTGGAATAACTGTTGCGGCGCGTTGTCTGCAAGCCAATCTACCGCCTGACTCCACCAATGGCTAATGAGTGACAGCATCACTTTTCCATCGAGAATGTCCTGAGTAATGTTCCCCGTGATAGAAAAGACTTGGCGCTTATATTCTGACGTGTCTATCCCAACTTCATCACCTAGTACGATAAGGTTTCGTAGACTTTTGGTCTCAATACTCAAACGCTGCTTCAAAATGAGTTGGCTGGTTTGCAAACCCGCTTTGTCCGCTTCTGGTGCGGAAGCTATTTGCGCGCTGATCGCCGTGGATTGTTGACCAAAATATTCAATCGACGCCGAGGTAAGGCGTAATTTATTGCCTATTAACAGCTTAAACTCGGTCTCCGCCTCTTCGTCTCGCACATCGAGTTTGTCGAGCCACTCCAAGTTTTGCCAACTAGCATCGTAGGCTGAATTCAAATAGTCTTGAAGCTCACTGTAGGAGTTCAAAATCGAAAGCTTGTTCTCTTCTTTCGCTCCGTTGAACTCCTCCGAGACAGCGTCGATTTTCTTTTCAAGATATTCTTTTGCCCCAATGGTGTATTGCTGTTGGACTCTCACTTGCTCAATCAGCATCTCTTTGGGAAGTGAGCCTGCATCAATCGCACTACCAATGACTTCACGAAGCTCATTGTTCTTATTAAACAAGCGAAACTGAATGGCATCTTTTTGATCGCCAGTTGTGACTTTCAATTGCTCAGATAAATCGCGAATTTCGCCGTTGACACGCTTTAGAGCGGCTTCAGCTTTCGTTGCCGCGGGAGATGCAGTTTGCGCAGATTCACTCTCTGCAAAGAGAGTTCCACTAAAACAAACCAAAAATAACGATAGAAAAATGGCTGACCATCTGCGATGCACAGGCAAGGCAGAAAATACCGAGGAAAAGGAAACACGCATTCAAAACTCCTTGATGGTGCTAAGTTTTTTTATTTGTTCCCTAATCATAGAACACTATCGCGAGTTACCAATGGTCTCTAATGTGAGATTGCTTAGATGATCACCTTCAGCCGGCATTAAGGGCTAAGCAATAGACGCATATCGACTATGCTTAAGAAGATTCTCACTTCGAAGGAGTTAACTATGGGTATTCTCTCGTGGATTATTCTTGGGCTTATTGCTGGCGCACTCGCCAAATGGTTAATGCCAGGCAACGACGGTGGTGGCTGGATTGCGACGATGTGCCTGGGCATTGCTGGCGCATTTGTTGGTGGGTTTATCGGCGGGTTTTTAGGCTTCGGCGGCGCGAGTGGTGTCAATATCGGTAGTATTATTACTGCCACTCTAGGGGCGTTTGTTTTGCTGTTTGTCTACAATCGTTTTCTCAAAAACTAATGTGAATGCAGCGCAGAGAGCAATATTAACACTCTGCGCTCGCGTCCTAACCTCTTAACCCTGCGCTCTAAGAAAGCTAGATATCCAGATTAGCGGATGAGTTAAAAGAGTACATTTTTACTTCTTGGCGCACTTCCCATCCCATGGATTGATAGAACTTTTGCGCTTGCTCGTTCTCTGTATTAACAAATAAGTGGGTCTTGCTGATACCAATATGTGCAAACGCGGCGGTCACTTTCTCAACCAATGTTTTTCCAATCCGTTGACCTCGATATTCTTCATCAACCGCGAGATGTTGAAGATAGCCCCGACGACCATCTGTACCAGCAAGAACTGCCCCAACAACTTTGCCATGAACCGTCGCAACGAAACTCATGTTTGGGTTCTTGTCGAGATAAGCCGTCACATTTTCTCGCTGTCGGCTTCACGGATTAGCATATGCTCTGTTTCATTCCACAATGCCATCACAGCATCATAGTCCGCGACCTGCATTTCACGATACGACACGTTCATTTGAGTAACTCCTTTTTACCTCAACGACTTCAACGGTGTAGTTCGAACAGTAGCTTTAAAGATGACGGCAAACAAATCTGGCTCCCTGCTCTATTTGTCGTTGTTAGTTCGGCGATGCCATACTAGCGTACCCCTCAGAGTTTAAACGTTTTTGTATCTGTGGTCATAGAAATTAAGAATGTGTTTTAGAGTCCAATCTCGATAACGAGCAATGTACTAGCAGCTAATTGGAGCTAACTAACGTGCATCCCAATAGCATAACCCTTGAGCATTGTTATCGATAAATTTTTCTTCCAAGAAATCGATAACAACGCGCACCTTTGCAGCTAGATTATCAGTATCTAGATAAAGCGCGCTAATCACTTGAGGCTCGGCACTGGTGGATACTTTGTAATCTTCCATAATAGCTACCAAGCTGCCATCCTTGAGGTGCTCACCTATCAGCCAAGATGGAAAAACAACAATTCCACTACCGCCTATCGCCGCCGACACTAAAGTCTCAGCATTGTTACTGTGTACCGCTCCCGAAACCTCAAAAGGCTCAAGCTTGTCAGTACCAACGAACCAACGCTGCAAACCCGATGTGCCGCGAAACACTAAACAGTTGTGCTGTTTTAGATCGTTTGGTGTCTGAGGTGAGCCCATAGATTTTATATAATTTGGGCTTGCTGCCATTACATAACGTTGGTCAGCAAATCGCTTCATCCTTAGTGAGGAATCTTGCGGAACCCCAATTCTGATAAGAAGGTCAATCGCTTCTGCCGCCGGGTCAATGAAAGCATCCGTTTGATGAATTTCGACTTTGAGTAGAGGATGCCGTTCGAGCAGTTCTGAAAGGTATGGGGCGATATGAAGGCGACCAAAAGCGACTGGCGCACTTATTCTTATGGTTCCTCGGGGCGTATCGGCTCTTTGTTCTATTTGCTCGACGACACGTTCGTACTGGTGGATCATTTCCCCACAGTATTTACTAAAAGCCACACCTTCATCGGTCAGAGAAATGGAACGAGTATGGCGATGGAGAAGTTTACTGCCGACCTTTTCTTCAAGTTGTGCCATTTTCCTAGACACAGACGACGGCGTCATATCATGAGCGCGGGCGACGGCTGAGAAATTGCCGAGCTGAGTAGTCATCAAAAACAGTTTGATTTCCAACAAGGTGACATCGTAATTCACTAAAACTCTCCTATGTTTAGTCCCTAAGCGTAACCCTTAAAAATGAAAAAGGACAAGCTCTCTGTAAGCTTGTCCTCTCTTTTTTGTACTCTTGGCGATTATGAATTCACAGCACCAATAATGTTCTCAGTAACAATAAACTGAGCATCTTTAGCGAACGAGTTGAACTGCTCGACAATCGCTTGCATTTCCCCTGTTTGGACATCTTCTAAGAATGCCTCTTCTGAGCTCACTTCAATTACCTCAAAGTAATCCCATGGTGAAGCGTTTTGCGTCCCAAACATGTTCAGCCCTTTGTATACGTTAAATGACGATACACTGTTTAGTCGATTTACTGTCGGAAGATCGGCTTCCTTAGCCCAGTCTAAATACGCGTTTTCATCTGCGTCATGTTTAAGGTTGAAAAATACAATTAACGTTTTAGCTGACATTCGAGAGTTCCTGTTTCAGTTCATTTTCAATAATGGGTGTTTTTTGTCGATTGGCAAAATAGATACACACCAATGCGCCCGCGATACACAACATGGCAGCCAAGCGCCAGTAGTTTAGTTCTATTTGTGCGTTGCCGAGCCAGCCCTGAGTATCAATGACTAAGCTCATAATCATCTGGCCTAAGATGGTTGAAATGCTTGCCATCGCCACACCTACTCGAGGTACAGCGGCCACCATCACGACCATGTAAACGATGCCAGACAGTGCACCAGTAAGTTGCCACTTAGGCACAGATAACAGAGTCACGTCATAGCTTGGTTCAAAGAAAAAGATCAATAGACCCGTGATCACCGTGCCCATCGCAAACGTCAGCAGTGAACTTTCAATGACCCCCACCTTAGCGCCAAGCTGACCATTAATCGCAGCTTGAGCGCTCAGTGCCATGCCAGAAGCAATAGCGAGTATTACGATCGCAAACATCATTGTGCTCCCAAATAAACAAAACAAAGTGCTAAACCGACCAACACTAGTGCCACTAGTCGTAGCAGATTCGTCGCCTGCTTTTTCACTCCAAACCATCCAAAATAGTCAATGGCGAAGCTCTTGGTGATTTGCCCAAGTAAGACACAAATCATGGTCATCGCAACACCAAGCAATGGCGTCGCGAGTGTCAGCACTACCACATAAATCGGCCCTAGTAGCCTCCGACAAGCTGCCACTTTGGAATGGAATTCCAATCGGTAAATTTCCCACTCGGTGTAAAGAAACGAATCAACCAAAGCAATGCCGTCCCCACCCAAAATGCTCAGTGTTGCCCATAAGTGCCCCACTTCCTCTCCAAGCGGCCCTAAGAGACCCGCCTCGAAAGAAAGCCCCATACCAGCCAGCACAATCAGTGCGATAAAGATAAAATTCATCGTGGGTCAAACAACACGACTGCACTGTCACTTTGGTATGCTTTACCCTTTGGGTAAGAAACCAACTCAAGTTGCATGCCCCACGGAGCCATAAAGTAGACCCACGACTCGCCAGCGGTTGGTCCGTCGGTCATCACACTTGGCTCTCCGAGGACTTCGATACCTTGTTCTCTTAGGTATTGAACTGCTGCATCCATATCTTCCACATAAAAAGCTAGATGGTGCCCACCAATATCCGCGTTGTTTGGCGACGTTTTGCAGCGAGCGATCGAGTCTGAGTATTCAAAAATCTCTAGGTTAATGCCTTTAGCGCTCATCACCGCAATCTTGGTGATCTCCGCGCGAGGATCCACATTTAGATGCTCAGCCATCCAGTTGTCGTCAGACGCAAAAGGGCCAAACTGGTACGCTAGCTCGAAGTCAAAGTGCTGCTCAAAGAAAACGATAGCTTGCTCTAAGTTCGGCACAGTGAAGCCAATATGATCCGGTTTTCTAAGTCCTGGAATAGCCATTAAATATCACCTCTTTCATGACGAAGTTTATTAAGTGCACCCATGGTGGTCGCGCCTTTATTAAAGCCGGTGTAAGCCGATGCAAAGATAATCAACTCTTCAAGTTCTTCATAAGTTGCACCCTGCTTCAATGCCATATCTACATGCGCTCCAAATGGGTTACCTTCCCCAGTGACGTTTAGCGCCATTTGATCGATAGCAATACTGATTAGCGCTTTGGTTTTTTGGTCGATTAATGGCATTCCCCAACCTTCACCAGCAACACGAACGGTCATGTCACCCCATACCGGGTTGATAGATTTGAGACCTTCAATCAATGCTTGGTCATCAAGCACCGCATTTTTATATTTGTTCGTCATAACGACACTCTCTTTCAAAAACTGTTTAGACCGCTTAGCCGAGTCATGTCAGCGGATGAGAGGCATTATAGAGAGATGGGAGTTGGGAAAAACTAGCGGATGAGAACAACACTTGTGCATGATTTGCATAGATACATTTCTAGCCGCTAGAACTAAAAAAACGACGTGTAGAGAAATCTACACGCCGTCAAATCATTTAAGAACTGTCGCCAAACCAATAACTGGCAGTTTCAGAGCTTCACTTTAGCAACGTCGATACCGCATTTTGGTGATGCATCTCTTTGGGTGCAATCTCATGCTCTTGATGTCTCCCTTCAATGAGCATCCAACCTAACAGTGCTAAAGCCATTAAGAATATCCAAACCATCAATTTCATAACTTTTCCGTATTTACACGCAGGCATCAAAACCCGTTCTTTTGAATCTGCGTAGGCTTTTAATTGATAGATTGAACAATGGCTCTTGCCATAGACTCTTCTTGGTCTTGACCATCACCGGTAGAGAACCAAGCCACTACTGTATTTGTCGAAGGCGAAACATACAGTCCTTGACCACCTACGCCCGATTTGTACATATCACCTTCGGAAGTCACTGCATCCCACTGATAGCGATTGCTAATTTTTCCAGCATCATCAGCAAAAGAGGTGGTAAACTTCTCGCCAATAAAACCATCTGGGTACTGATTGATGTATTCACGGTCATGGAGCGTGTTCATGATGTTTTTTGATAATATAGCTTCACCCGCGAGCTGATCTGCGCTCGGTGTAAAGACCATGCCAAATCTTGCAAGATCTCGAAGTGTTGAGTTCACGCCCATAAAACCAAGTGTGTTTCCAGATGGACTCGTTAGGTAGTAAGCATCATGCTCCATGCCCAATTTACTCCAAATGCGCTCGGCAAATACTTGATAGAGAGGTTGACCTGTTACACGCTCAACAATGCGATTTACAACAAAGGTATTAATTGAGTTGTATTCAAATTTTTGGTGACCCGGTTTCGTTCTTTCCATGGCACGAAGTACAGCGTCCCAACTTTCATTACGCTCGCGAACATCTGCGACAAGACCTACCTCTTGAGTCGCAGCCCAGCGATACCAGATTTGATCTGGGTTAGTTCTAGCATCAGGATTTGGCTCGTCATGTTCGGTGCCGTTCAGTCCTGTGGCCATGTCCAACGCTTCTTCGACTTTCACCGTATCCCAAACCGATCCTTCTAGCTCTTCTAGGTAGTGACTCACTGGTTTCTTAACGTCAACTTTGCCTTCTTGTTCAAGCAGTGCCATAACCGTTGAACCGGTTACTTTAGAGACAGACATCCACAAGTGTTTGTCCTCAGGACGCATTGTTTTGTAGCGTTCAAACACAATGTTTCCATCCTGCACTACTACCATGGCATCAATAGGTTTGGTTTCAAAGTGTTGGTCGACAGTGATTTCTTTACCATCACGATTATTAAGATACTTAATGTCGCTAATATCTTTGTTAATCGCATAAGGTAACGTCGAAACCTGACCACTACGAGGTACTTGTACACTTGGGTAGAACTTAGACATATTTACCCATGCAAACTCTGTTTTGTCAGAAGGAAACTGTATTTTCACCTTATTCTCTGGCTGATTAAAGAAACGACTAATCTCTTTCATCTCATCGATAGAAATAGAGGTACTCAACTCACTACTATTCGCTAAAGTTGGTCCCTGGGTGTTGAGTTCTTGATTTGCAAATGCGACACCAGACATTGATAACGCACTATTAATAGCTATTGTTGCAGCTAAAGATTTCTTTTTAAGATCTTTCATTGTAATTACCAAATTAGAATTAAATTAAAAAATTGTCTCGTTAAAAATCATATTCCATCGCAAATATCAAACGATGATTATCGCGACTTTCTGAATAAGAACGTTCATAGGTTGTATAGTTATATTCCAATCCGAGAACAAGGTTCTCTCTTGCTGTCCACTTTAGGTTCGCAAGCCCCATTTCCGTAGACGTGAATGTGTCACCTTGGCCATCGTATGGATCCGCTTGCCAGCGACCATAACCGAAAGTGGATTTCAAAGTATCCGTCCATGAATGTCCGATTGCCGTCCATAAAGACTGAGAATCTCGGATATGAAATTGACCATTTTGTTCATCATAGATAGGACCGGTTTGACCAATTCCTAAAACGTAACGATCGTTCCCTCGACTATTGAAATACGCCATTTGAAAGTGGTCTTTATCACTCAGCTTAATACCACCGGATAGGTGTGCTGCCCAACCCGTATCTGAGAGCGTCTCGCCTTGTCCCAAGTCGGTCGTTGTAACGCGATTGACGACACCAGCTGCACGAAACCAATATCCATCAGTGTTTGTCTGCAAACCTATGACCAAATCCGGATAGGTTGAAGAGTTATCAATACTCACATCAGGATCTTCAACTTGAACTCGGTTAGAACCACTTTCTAGCGCAATGTCATAACGGAAAGAACCAAAATTCTGCGACCATCGCACCATCGGCTGACGAGTAAACACGACACCGCTAATTGTTGGCTCCAACACCGAGTCAGGCAGTCGATTAATGTCCATTAATGTTGACCAAGTTTGACCGACCAACAGCGAACTGTTTCCCATACGCCAATTGACATAAGCTTCACGCAAACGAAGATCCATCTTATTATTGTTAGAGTTGTTGAAGTCGACAGAAATAAACGAGTTCAACGATTCATCGCTATCAAGTTCAGTCTGGGTACCGAAGTTAATTTTTGTCAGTGTCGTATCAATGGCAATACTTGGCTCTTCATTTTTTCCGTAAAGGACATTTGCCAAGTTATTTGAACCGATACCTGAAACATCGCTATCAGCAATAACCGCACCAACTACTTTCCCTGAAACTTCCATTTTTGTTTTATCTGTCAACTCAATGGCGTTGCTCGTTGAAGGTAATAGTGCAGCTAGGAAGGCTAAGTAAGGTGGCATCACTTTACTCATGTTAGATACTATCTTATATTTCATCATATTTATTTTAGAAGTAGAATTTGTAGTTAGCCCAAACAACGGTGTCGTTCATTGACTCATCAATACTGGAGTTGCTTATCTTTGTATTTGTATTGGTAACCTTAATTTGTCCCCAACGAGTTCTATCTTGACTAAATGGCGTTGACATAACAAAGTTAGTATTCAAAACGGAAACATCAACATCGCCTGATAGATAGTTATACTCAGGGAAAAAACCAAAATACGTGCCGTCTTTTCCGGCGGTATAGAAAATATATAGCGCTGCAGAACCGCCATAGGCAAAGTCATCGTTGGAGTTTGAAACCGATTTAAGATCGTCTGATAGCTTGCCTGCTAATGCCCCTGCTCTAGGAAATATGTTGAGTCCTTTAACACCTGAGTCAATTGCTAAAGTCACACCCGGTGAGACTGAAGTAAATAGCGTATTATCAATAACATCAAGAGATGCCGCATACCTTGGGAGGATCTTGCTATCATTTGGAATAACATGGAAATATTGAAATCGACTGTCGGAGTACTTCCCATCGCGATCCATTGCAGCTTCAAGTGTAAACATACCGGTTTGACCGTTTTCGAAACTCATATCTCCAGAGATCGACCCTTTGAATCCACCTTTATTGTTAAGTGCTACGTATGCGGATCGGTTCGTGGCTGTTAAATCAGCGGGGTCCGGCGTTTTTTCTTCTGCTATAGAAGGTGCAGTGAAGGCTATGGCTAGTAATGAGGTCATAGACTTTGTATTAAATTTCATCATTGCGTCTCTTTTCTATGATGTTATATAACAAAATCCATTTCTAATTCAGTGGCTATTTATAAAATAAAAACTGAATATCCCTCTGTGTCAGTAAGTATATATTAGCTATTATCATCTATTAATTACAGGTCACTTAAGGACATTTAACAGGTCACTTGAGGACATTGCAGACAAAAAAGGCTATTAGCTTTCTATCTAAGTAGAATACAAGCTAATAGCCTTTAATATCTCTATATTTTCTAGAAAGTGATAAAATAATCGATTTACAAGTTTATTTGCGTTCTAATTTGTGCCGGAGTAAATCCAGTCATCGATTTAATAGCTCTATTAAAATTAGACACGTCTCTGTACCCCATTCTATAACTAATATCACTCACGGTATCTTCGGTAGCATGAAGGAGGTGTTGCGCTTTTTTAAGTAGTGCTCGTTTTTTAATGGTATTAAAGGTCGTATTGTGATCTTTAAAGTACCGATAAAGGGTTTTAGTTGTCACTCCGAATAAAGAGGCAAGCCAGTCCAATGTGAAATGTGGTAGATGACAGTAACTATCCGATAGCATCTCAATTTCTTTAATATCCCGAGAAGTAAGGGGCTTGTTTACTACAGGTTGTAAACCCTCAACACCACTTAACTCCAATTTCATGAAGGCCTGTCCATAATGAACATTCATATCGGGGAACAAAATGTCTGCATACTTTTTTCCTTGGTGCTGATCTGTCATTACGTTCAGTAATGACGGAACCCAATCATCACCCAACCAGTGGCGACATATATAAGTGAGCATAGCGACTCTGAACCATTCATAAGCAACGCTACCGGGGAAAGAAGGTTTCATTTCACTGCGATTACACCAACACCATTGCCCGTCTATCTCTACCAACCAGTAGGTGCTTTGGCGAGTAAATGAATGAGCATGTCGCATCATAGACTCAATCACTTCTCGAAACTTCGCTCCCTTTTCCACGACGTCCCAATGACCTTGTATAAAACGTTGCGCTGCTCTCTGTCCTACCCAAATAGGGAGATCGTCATCGCAGTACTTTGACATCGCGTTAAGAAATAAAGAAAAACTCTTCGCTGGAATCCAATCTTCCGAACTAGAGTAATCAATCGGTAAATCGAATTCCTTGGCAGTGGCCTGCCACTCAATCCCCTTGGCTTCAAAATAGGGAGTGAAAAAGTGCATTGATTCAGAAGAGGTAAGTAGCAAAGGAATTGGAGACTTTCTCATAACTTTATTCAACCTTAAAAGATTAACACCGATAACATATGCAAGGTATCAAGGATTACTGATGGAACGCGTCATAAAAAAGGCACTCCCTAGAGTGCCTAAATAAGGTTTAAAACTTCGCCATATACGACTTATCAAGCGGCATTCTGAAATCCTTACCCATCATGTCGTAAACGTTGAATTGAACCGTATTCCAGTTTTCATCGAAGTTGTACTCGAATACCGTGTCCCCTGTTTCAAGACTCTGCGTGATGGTGTATTCCGTTGCGTACCCTGACATACCGTGACCAAAGTCTTTGTATGGCGCATCAACTGGGACTCGGAACGGAACCGTTGACAACTTCATCATGCCATTGGTGACGCTTGTAGGTTGCTCTAGGTGACTCATAAAGTAGTTTGCGTGTAGGAAACGACTGTGAGAATTACCGTTGCCGATAGAACCATAGTCAGTATCACGCGTTGCGTCTTTAAAGCGCGGTTCCACTTCTTTAAGTTGCTCAAGTTGAATCTTCATCGACGGATCATTGGTCATAACCATAGCGTCTTCACCTCGGTAGGTATTGATACCGTCTTCATCCATTTCGATGACAAGTCGGTCACCACTCTTATCGGTAACTGACCAGTGCAGTTTCATTTCAACCGGCATACCTTCCATATCAATGGATGCGAACTCAATATTTGGTAGAGCTTTCACGACTTCATCAACTGACGCATAGCTTGCCAATAGATACTCTGCCACCGTAAACTGAGTCACCTCAGAGCCTTTTGTCGCTTTCTTCATTGTCATGTCAGGGTAGAAAAGCGCGTTTACCTGCAGACCTTCGCTATTGACGCCATCCGCGACAAGTTCGCCGTAAGCAAGCACGGCAACCATGTCATATTTAACGGTATATTTGTCACCCAAGCCGTTGCCTTGGATAGCGCGGATGTCGCCTTTGTTGATATTACCCAAAACAGGTTTGGTCGATTCCATCCAATCCATCGTTCTTGAGGTAAAGGTGCCAAGCTCAGTATTCCAAGCTACTGATGTACATGCGTCAGCGATGCCCGAAGCCAAAGTGCCAGCGAGAAGTGCGATAGTTATTGCTTTTAATTTCATGGTAACTCCAAATCACGTTAAGGAACGATATGAAGTGTAAAATGGCAATCGAAAATCAATAACTCTGCAGTAGAGGATTGACTCCTCACCTAAGCTTTAATAGAGAACACTTTCGAGTAAAACTCAATGAGTAACAATGACATAAACAACATCACTATCATATTGAGCGGCCCCTGTATGTTGAATGAAGGGACTAACTCAACCGCACTAGCAGGTATGTTCACAAGGATGTTCCCCGCAAGCGCCTTGAGTGGCTCATTTTAAGGATGTCACACAAGCGCCAAAGCAACACAGCATTACAAAAATAGAGCGTCAGAATCTGCCATGCTTCAGTAAGCGAAGGCATGATAAAGGTGTATTGCAACAACAAAAACGATGCAATAATCGTGTAAAACAACATGATGTATTTCACCGCCTTGCCCGGAATCGTCAATATGTTCGCAGCCAAAACACCTGCCAATGTTGGAAACAGCACGCCATTAGGTACTGGCATGTAAATCCACAAAGCAAAAGCCGTGACAGTCACACAAGCTGCAATGTTGGCAAAAAATATCCTTTTCTCTTTGGGTAGAGACATTTGCGACAGCATAGACAAACTTTTTTTGTTGATGTGATGCAATGGAACATCGCCTTTACTTGCAAGAAAGCCTCGAACTTTTTCAGTCAATTCATCAAGAACTTGCAGATCGAGTTCAGATACGTTCGCCATATCTCCAGAACTCGCTTGCTCAACGATCTTGCTTGCGTTGTCGACAGCCGTACTTAGCTCCACCAGCCTCTCTCTATGACGGGATAAAAAGTCACTATCTTCTACCGGAAGAGAAAGCAATTCCTTTAATCCATTAGAGGTCTTCTTCACGCTTGCAGCTAGCTTGCTGATTTCTTCAAAGTCGGGTTTATCGGCCTTAAGCAAGGTTGAAAGCGTTTGGAGGTCAGCCAACCCAGTTTGGGCTCGTTTGATGTAAGCTTCATCCGTTGACGTTGGCCAAACCAATCGATACACCAATGAGAAGACCACTACACCGAGTACCGTATCCTGCATTCTCAATATCGCAGTATTGATAACCGAGGCACTGTCCGCCGAAACGGAGCTAGAAATGATTAAGCAGACAGTAATCGCAATATTGAACATATAGCCCAATGAACGGTGGGACTGATAATACACACAGACCCACAAGAAAGCGGTGAGTGACGCGATAAACATCACTCGATCTTGTGCAAACAGCCCAATTATCAGAAACGCAATAGCAGTACCTATCACCGTGCCATAGAGGCGATTGCGGCTTTTTTGTGCCCAATAGCCATATATCTCTAAGGTTGCAAGTACAGTCACCGTAAGCATCGACCACGATGTTTTTGACCACCCTAGCGACATAGAACAAAACATCGCGAGAACTAACGCGAGCCCGTACTTAATGGCCGCTTTCATAGACGGATTTAACATAGCTCACCTCAATCAGACAAGATCTGAACAGAAGCTGTGGTTCCAACACGCAGCTGAAGGTCGTCTGGGATGCGGTCGAGCTTTACTTTCACAGGTAAACGCTGCGCTAACCTAATCCATTGAAAGTTCGGGTTCACGTTTGGAAGTAGCGCATTCCCCGTGCTTCCATCCGCTTTTGAAATGCCGTAGCCGATGCTTTCTATTTTGCCTTCTAAGGCCTGTTTGCTATCAGACAGCAAAGTCACTCGTGCATTTTGGTCTAACTTAACATCGCTTAAGTCTGTTTCTTTGAAGAAACCCTCGATCCAAAAGCTATTCTCATCAATCAATGCGACAACAGGCGCGTTAGCAACTACCTGAGAGCCTACTCGATAATTCAGGTTAGTAATGTATCCATCGACTGGGGCTTTGACTTCGGTGTATTCAAGTAACAGCTCTGCCTCTTGGGTGTTTGCTTTCGCGGCGGCCACATTTGCCTCTGCAGTCTCTACTGCACTCTCATAGTTGTTCAATGCCAATGTCGACACCGAGCCTTGTACTTTATGTTCTAGCGCCTCTGCTCGATGCTGCTCATTTTGTGCTTTTCTAAGCAGTGCTTTTGCCTGTTGCTCTGCCGCTTTAGCACTCGCTAACCCCGCCTTGTATTGGCTGTCATCAACTTTAAACAAGACATCGCCCGCTTTGACCTGTTGGTTATCGGTCACGTGGAATGCGACAACCTGCCCAGTCACGCGCGGAGTAACCTGAACAATGTGTGCTCGCACCTGTCCATCTCGTGTCCATGGGTTTTGAACGCTATGTGTGTAGTACGCGTAAGCACCAGCTCCTGCTGCTATAGCAAGAATCGCGGTAGTCATGGTTTTGTGAAACATAAGTCACCTCATACAAAAGGAATGAGCAGACCAATGATCAGACTCATTAAAATAAATAAACTGATATCTGCGATGGCAGGGTAAGCTATGTGCCTATAGACGTTAAACTTAGCGAACATCGCAGTGACAAAATGGGTAGCTATATAGGAGAGCGAAATCACCAATAGAAAGGGTGGAATGTAAATTTCGCCAATGGTTATTTCATGTGGCATATCGAATCCTCTTAAAGTGAGAATGCATTACACCTCACTAAAGAAAACACGCACACTCTGCAGCAGAGGATTAAAGCCTCACCTATTGATAGGAAATGGATATAGGACGTCTGAACTGCAGAGACACTGCATGAAGGAAAGATATTAAGTGAAGAAACTATGGAGGTGTCGGTCAGATTTATCGCTTACGGTGACAACTTGAGAGACTCGGTTACTACCAGAACTAGAATCTATCTAGGATCAACCACAGTTGCTACTGTGGCTTAGAGCGTTTTTTGCCAGTATCCAACATCTAGCCAGCGGTCAAACTTGAAGCCAATTTGTTTAAAGTGCCCGACTTGCTCCATACCCATTTTATGGTGGAATCTGGTACTTTGATCGTTAGGTAGTGTGATGACGCTCATGACGTTCTTGATACCATCGTCACGTAATCGGCTAAATAATTGCTCATAGAGCCTACTACCCACCCCTTTTATCGGGCACTCAGGGGAGAGATAAACAGAAGATTCAGCCGTAAACCTATAGGCGCTTCTCGCGTTCCATTGCTTGGCATAACAGTAACCTATCACTTGTCCTTGGTGCTCATACACAAGCCAAGGCATCTGCGAGTCAATCAGCATCTCAATACGCTCCGCCATTTGCTGCGCTGACACAATTTCTTCTTCAAACGTGCACGTTGAATGGACTATGTAGTGGTTGTAAATCGTTGCGATAGCATCCGCATCCGCTGCGGTGACATTACGAATCAAAGAGCAATCCTTGTGACATTAGCCGCGGTGAAAGATGTGGTCATCATAGGTTTGATCACCAATTTGATAGGCGTCTTTATCAACCTTAGTCAGCACAAAGCCGCATTTCTCTAACACACGCTCTGAACCTCTGTTTCCTTTTGTCACAATCGCGGAAAACGTGTTGAGATCGAGATCGCGCTCCGCCCATTTGATTAAAGCTTCTAGCGATTCAGTACCAATCCCACGCCCATGAAATTCAGGCAGAAGCAAATACCCCACTTCTGCACAGCCATCAATGACTTTAAAGCCAGTCACTCCAACGGCTTCACTAGTTTGCTTTAGTGAGATAACCAAACAGAGCCACTGTTCTGAGCCTTTGACCCATGTCGGTAGACGCTCTTCAAATCTCGCTTGAATTTCTTCATCGCTAGGTTTATCGAAACAAAGCTCAATAACCTTGGGCTCGGTCTGTAAGCGTTTAAACAAGTCAAGATCGGCTTGAGTGATCTGCGCCATAGAAAGACATTCAGTTTGGATAGTGATACTTTTCATTTAGCTTGGATACACCTTTTTAAAACGCTCTAGCACTAATTCACTTTCGGGCGAAAACACAACACCAATTTCGTTAGCGTACCATTCGAAAAACTTAATATGTGCCTCTTTCCACCAAGCGTAGGTGCGATCGCCTTCTCCCTCTGCATGTGCGAATTCTTCGCTCACTTGATTGAACGGACACACTTCAACAGACGTTAATTGAATCACACATATCGGGTTTTGTTGCCAATCTAAGACAAGCGAATAGCTGCCTACTTGAGGTAATGGCTCGTCTTCGGCATCCCAACCTGCTTTTAGTCCACATGATGCGGTTTTGATCCCTTCGTTGATCAGTCTGGCGCACTCGTTGGCGTTGTATTCATCGGCGCAGTAGTGCTCAGCAATGACGTTGTCGATATCGACGCTTTCAGGGTTCGGCAGAGTATCGAGAAACTGTTGGAAAAACTCTCGTTGAATCGGTGTCATGCTATAACTCCTTGACCATGACTATCACCTCACAGCCTTTATTATTAGTTTGATGAAGCTTTTTCCATCCGAGCTTCGCGTATAACCCGCCAGATAGATCTTCCGTTTGCAAATAAAGCGCTATAATGCCGCGGGATTTTGCTTCTTCAATCACACTATTAACAACAGTTCTTGCGACGCCTTGACCTCTATATTCAGAGTCAACATAAACACCGCCGAGCCACATCTCATAATCCTCGTAACTCGGGATTTCATGCTTTCGAATATGCGCAGTGGCCACTAGCCGTTCGCCATCGCAAATAACAACGTGTGCCGGGATAGAGCCATCTTGCAGAAAGCTCTCGAGCTTTTCGGAGTAGCTTTCTAGAGTGTTGTTAGGATCGCGCTTGCCCCAAGCATCAAAATACCAATCGATGACTGTGGACTTATGCTGAGGCGCATCTGTCAAAAGTGAATAGCCTCTTTCTTCGCTACTGAAGCCTTTAAAGTTAGACATAGGCTTCAATTCCCTTTTTCTGCATCAAGAACTCCGGCTGTTGAATCGATTTAAACCCAAATTTCTGATAGAGCGAATGCGCGTCGACAGTGCCGAGCATGGTACGTCTCAAGCCTTGTAAATCAGGGTGCTCTTCAATCGTACTTAATATCAGTTTGGCAATACCTTGCCCTTGCTTGTCATCAACGACAAAGACATCACTTAGATACGCAAACGTCGCACGGTCAGTAATAATACGTGCAAAACCTACTTGGTTACCGTCACTGTCATAGGCGCCAAAACACAAAGAGTGCTCAATCGATTTTTCAACCACAGATAAAGGAACGCCTTTCGCCCAATAGCTGTTTGAGAGATAGCGGTGTATGAGTGTGATATCGAGGTGTTGTTTATCAGTAGATACCGAATACGGCATAGCAGCTTATCTCCTTCATCCTTGAACTTGTTATAGAGATAAACAATTTAGGCTTTAATATCAATAGTCTATTTATATCGAGCAAGCTATTTAAGGGAATTTCGACGAATAGTCACAACCATCATACCGCCGAGTAATAAGGCGAAGACGATGGGCATTCCCCATAGGATCATGTTTTTACCAGTCAATGAGGGCTGATAAAGGACGTGCTCTCCATAGCGTTCGACCATGTAGTCTTTTACTTGCTGATTGCTTTTCCCTGATTTGACCAACTCAAACACTCGTAATCGGATATCCTTTGCGACTGGAGAGTTAGACTCGATCAGGTTTTGGTTTTGGCACATGGGACAACGAAGCGTTTTGGCGAGAGTGATAGCTTGCTTCTGCTGATTGGGCGTATCAAACTCAAACAGGTCAACGGAGTGCGCTTGTGTCGCGAATGCATGACTTGAGCATAGCAAGAGTGCAAACAGCAGCGTGATTAGTGAGGTGATTGCTGAGAAAGCCAAACGCAATTTATCAATCATTCGCAATCTCCCTCAATGACGACATCAATGACGTATTTTTTGAAGCTACCACATTCTTGGACGAACTCAGCAATACGGTACATGCAGAGATGCAAACCAATAGTGCACCAAACCAAATCCAACGCACAAACGCTTTGAATTGAATGCGCACGGCGTAATCTGTTGTATCCACTTTATCACCCAAAGAGATATAAATATCACCGTGCCAAAGTGGTGTCATGGAAGGCTCTGTCATGGTCATAACTCGCACCGAATAGTGACGTTTTTCGGGCGTAGCAACTCTAGTATATTGGTCGTTGGTTTTGTCGGTGATATCAATAACGGCTTGCTCGGCGGTAAAGTTTCGACCTACGTATAGATGGGTATCAACGTAGGTAATTTGATAATCACCAAAATCAACTTGGCTGCCAGGACCAAGTCTCTTGGTGATTTCGTAAGAATATTCAGCATTCATCACACAGCCAAACGCCGCGATAGCAATACCAATGTGCGCAATACATGCAGAGAGCGATGTCTGCTTAGTCTTGGCGAAAACTGCAGCAATATGTGACATTAACACCCAAAGGCTTGCCCAAACCGTAAAGAGCGCCCAGGTCGACCACTGCGCGCCGACTGACTCATGGTGCGTGGTGCAATAGATCACGACAGCAAAGGCCACTATCAGTGAAACAACCAACAATATAGAGGGCTGCCCAATACTCAGCTTCTGACTGTTACGCGACCAGCTAAGAAACGGTACCGCTCCCATGACAAATAAGCTCACTATCGCGATGGGACCAAACATCAAGTTAAAGTAAGGAGCACCAACGGAGATATTCCCAAGCCCTGCGAGTTCGTAAACCATCGGATAGAAGGTACCAAACACAACGACGGCGGTAGCCAATACAAACAAATTGGCTGACATCAGAACTAGAAATGGTTTAGTCACCCAGCTTGTAATACTAAGCGACTTGATGGAGTCGGCTCTAACAATTAAAGCGACAAACGCGAATACAAACACCAAGGTTAAAATTGCCAGCAAGCTAAAGCCTTTGGTAGGGTCTACAGCAAAAGCATGCACCGATGTCAGCACCCCAGAGCGTACAATGAAGGTGCCAAGAATACTCAAACAGAAAGTGATAAACGCGAGAGAGTAGGTCCAAAAAACAAGCTGTTTGCTACGAGCAACCATCATGGTGTGCAGTAACGCAGTCGCGGTAAGCCATGGAAGCAGCGATGCATTTTCAACCGGGTCCCAAAACCACCAGCCTCCCCAGCCTAACTCGTTGTAGGCCCACCAAGAGCCTACAGCAATACCTGCTGTCAAAAACAGCCATGCGATTAAGGTATAGAAACGTGCACTTGGAATCCAATCAAGGTCGACGTGTTTTGTGAGTAGCGCACCCAGCGCCATCGCGAGCACCGACGCAAACCCCACATAACCGATGTAAAGCAAAGGCGGATGTATGATAAGGCCAATGTCTTGAAGCATCGGGTTTAAGTCGCGACCTTGAAGTGGGATGACTGCATTCAACTCGAACGGGTTTGATGCCGCCAGAGTAAACCAAGCGAAGGTTGCTACGATGCACTGCATGATCCAACTTGCGTGATTCTTCGCACTGATACGCTGCTTTGACCAAGCAATGACAACGCCCCAAAGTGACAATGTCACCACCCAAAACAGCATCGAACCTTGGTGCCCGCCCCACGTGGCTGCGAGTTTGTAACCTAAATGGAGTTGGTGATTGGAATTGTCTGAGACATAACGAATAGAGAAGTCGTCAACGGCAAACGCATAAGCCAACACAGCGATAGCACTGAAAGAGAACCAAAAAGATATTGCGCTGAAAAATCGGTTTAGATTACTCGCACTGGCAACATTTTGCTGGCCTTTGATCGCAAGAAAGACTCCCTGCAAAACGGCAAGCGAACTCGTCACTGCTACTGCAATTAATGTGAATAACCCTATGTACCCGAGCATAACACCTCATACGAGACGGCCTTCCATCCCAATAAATCAAACCTTTGAAAACACGCTTTCATTAACGAAACAGGCTTTCAAAGATCCCCCGCAAGACACGGGGGAACTAGTCTGAAAAACGTTCTAAACTATTGTCATCTTAAACTACGGTCATCTGCCCTGCATACAACACAAACGTACGCAGCATTAACACCCCAATCAAACTCAAGGTAGTCACCACAAAAATAAAGCCGTGATTCAACTTCACCTCACCTGGACTAAAGTAGTTTAGTCCCAGTGGCAGCAGCATCCCGATACCGATCACGCCATACCAGAACCAGCTAGACCAAAAACCACCGCCGATAGCATTCCATGCGGCAACTTCATTTTGACCACCGCTGAAGATAAGACCGGTAAAGAAAGTCACAATCACAAACAGTTCAAACAACACAACAGGACGCTCAAAGCTGTGCACCCACTTCACGCTTGGACTATGTGAATCTTCTTTAAACACAAGAATACCGAACAGCAAACTCGCTGCTGCGCCCGAAGACAAGCTCGAGAACAAGAACAAGATTGGCAATACTGGGTTATTTAGCATCGGGTACGTTTTAAGAGCAGACAGTAAGAAGCCTGTATACGCCGCCAATACGATAGCCAGAAAACCTAAAAACAGCTCTAGTCCGTTTTCAATTTTCTCCAGCTTGAGCAAAATAGTCTCAACAAAATCGAACTTGCTTCCTAGCACATCCATGATTGGCTTCCTGAAAATCATACCAATCCAGACAAACAACACCGCCATATAAACTTGGAATAAGATGACACCCATCGACATTACCGAGGATGGATTGTAGTAAATCATGATTTTCCAGAATTCTAATGGTTTGGTCAGGTGGAATACTAAGATAAGCAAGCCAACAATGATGCCAAATGGCGCTAGCCAAGCCATCGCCTTCATAATGCCATTTTGCGCTGGGTCGCCTTCAATAACCTTACGCTTGAGGTAAATGGCAATCAGTGCCGAGCCTGCAGACATGCCAGCCAAGAACAGATAGATCGCTATGATCCAGTCCCAAACAAGGGAGTCGAAATGAAAGGCTGTTTCCCACGTACTCATACTACACCTCCCCCTTGTGGAATGCGGCTTTGAACAGCTTAGGTTTCGTGCTAGATGCTCCTTATCGCGATAAATCACTTTAATGCTCAGATCTTTATTGATGTCGCTATTGGGATCATTCAAATCACCAAACACCAATGCCTTAGTTGGACAACTCTCTACACATGCAGGCAGCTTGCCCTGAGCCAAGTTGGTATCGCGGCAGAAATTACATTTGTCGGCAGAGTGATTCTCCGGATGGAAAAAGCGCACTTGATAAGGACAAGCGGCTAAACAGTAACCACAACCCACGCACTTTTCTTTGTGGACGTCGATGATACCTGTCTTCTCATCTTTGTATGCAGCGCCCGTTGGACACACGTAAACACAAGGAGGGCTCTCACAATGCTGACATGACTCACGAGTGAATCGGTATTCAACATCGGGGTATTCGCCTATCGGCTCTGAGCGGTGGATCTCCAGTCTGGAAACCCCTTCAGGCACGTTGTTTACTTCACGACATGCATCGGTACAAGCCGTACAGCCAATACATGCATTTTCGTCATGGAGCATGCCATAGCGCACCGCTTTCTCGGTTTCTTCGCTTGCCACTGAATTACGTGCAGTGACGACTGACGTTGTTGCTACACCAGTGGTGAAAATCACAGCGCCCGTGCCGGCAAGAAAATTTCGTCTTGAACAACTCATATTACTTGCCCTCCTCTTCACGTTTTTCGTTGAAGTCTTTGTGGCAATCGACACACATCTTAATTTTCGTTTTGTGGTCGTAAGACAGCACTTTGGCTTTCTCAGCATGAACTGAATGACAATTGGTACAGGTTAGATTCTTTGCATGAACGTCATGCGTCCAGCTATCTTTTTGCAGATATTGGGGTTGATGACAATCTGTACATCGACTGTTTGCTTTGAGAATGGCTTCTGGATCTAACCAAGTTTTATCTGTACCCAGTTGAGACTGTGCAGCATGATATTTAATCACCGTCGACGCACCATCACGATGGTCTGGGCCGATATTGCTATGACAGTCTGTACAGCTTGGCGCCGCGCCTCTGATCTCGACAACATTCTCTCCATGAGAGCCTGCCAGAGTTTGTTTCGAGTCTTTGTGACATTGGATACACTTGTAATCCTTGTCACGTATCAACTCCACCTTATGCCGTGTAGAGTCCCCTTCTTGCACGAGGGCTGCATCGTCGGCAAAGGCATTGAGTGAGTAACCACAGAGAGTAAATGCAAGGAGAGCCTGAAGCATTATCACTATGGTCAATTTAACATTGCCCATTGTATCCTTTCCTTAAACCCAATATTGCGAACCTGAACATTCGTTTATCGGATTAATAACCAATGACTTTTCCTTTCAATCGACGAACTATTAAATAAAAGTCCGAAACCTACTCAGAAATGAAATCAATTCTTATTTAGGATAAGCCACAACGCTTCACGATTAAATAATAGTACGACTTCCCGTATTTCCCCTAACCACTTACGTTCAATTAGTGAGCAATATCACTATTATTAATGTGTGAATTTTTACATAACCCATTGTTTTTAATAGCAATGAAATTCACATCAAAAACAACCATCACTAACCCTTTAGGGTTAGATGGATATAGATGTGAGCTTCATCACCTAGCTAAATTGATCTAAAACAGTAAATAGGTCGAGCTGTAATCAAATATTACTATCCATGAGTTAATATGAATACGTCTAACAATTTAGACATCTCCAAATCTTGTTTAGGGAATTTGCCCCACAACGCATTTCAAAAATTAGAATATGGAGATACCATCGTGAACAAGCACTGGATTATAAGTTCCGTTGCTGCATTAGCTATATTAGGCACCGCAAGTGTGTCCGCTTTTGCTGCCTCTGAAAAAGAGTTAATGGACCCGAGAAATCAGGCCTACGAACAAGACCACCCTGACCAATACCACTCTTGGAAGCAAACCAGTGAGAGCGTCGAAATCGAAGACGCACTCGCTCATGACCCGAACATGGTGATCCTGTGGGCAGGTTACGGTTTCGCTAAAGACTACAACAAAGCGCGCGGGCACTTCTATGCCCTTGATGACGTGCGCCAAACATTAAGAACTGGCGGTCCAACTGATCCGAAGTCTGGCCCAATGCCTATGGCATGTTGGAGCTGTAAAAGCCCTGACGTCGCTCGCGTCATCGATGAGCGTGGCGAGGACGGCTATTTTGAAGGCAAATGGGCACGCTTAGGCGCTGAAATTTCAAACCCTATTGGCTGTGCAGATTGCCATGACACCCGCAGTGAAAAATTCAAGAACGGCGAACCTGAACTCGCACTGACTCGTCCTTACGTTGAACGTGCCTTTGAAGCTATTGGTAAAAAGTTTGATGAGCAATCGCGTTTAGATAAACAAGCTTCGGTTTGTGCTCAGTGCCACGTTGAATACTACTTCACTGGCCCAACGAAAGCCGTGAAATTCCCTTGGGATATGGGCACCACCGTTGGAGAAATGGAACAGTACTACGACGCACTCAACTTTAAAGACTGGCAGCACGCCGTCTCTAAAGCGCCTATGTTGAAAGCTCAGCACCCGGGCTATGAAACTTGGCGTGACGGTATCCATGGCAAAAACGGAGTTGTTTGTGTCGACTGTCATATGCCGAAAGTGACCAAAGAAGATGGCACTGTTTATACCGATCATAAAGTCGGTAACCCGTTTGACCGCTTCGAAGACACCTGTGCAAACTGCCATACTCAAAGCAAAGATCAGCTACAAGGCATCGTATCGACTCGCAAAGCACAAGTACTGAACATGAAACTCACCGCAGAGAAGCAAATCGTAGCCGCTCACTTTGAAGCGGGTGCCGCGTGGGATGCAGGTGCAACTGAGGAAGAAATGAAGCCAATCCTAACGGATATTCGTCATGCTCAGTGGCGCTGGGATTACGCAATCGCGTCTCACGGCGTTCACATGCATGCACCGGAAATGGCACTAGAAATTCTCGGTACATCCGTTGATAAAGCCGCTGATGCCCGAGCAAAATTGATTCGCTTACTTGCGAAAAAAGGCATCACCGACCCTGTCGAGATCCCAGATATTTCCACTAAAGAAAAAGCGCAAGCCGCTTTAGGAATGGATATGGATAAGATGAACGCAGAGAAAAAGCACTTCTTGGAAACTGTAGTACCTGAATGGGATAAAGAAGCAGCTGAGCGTGAGGCTAACTACTAGGTTTTCTTACTATTGAATATGTGATCTATTCGAGATTAACGTAAGCCCCAACCCAATGGTTGGGGCTTTTTGCTAGAATCGTAAGTAGCTGAAACTTCATTGTGTTTCCAAAATCAATAACGGCACACATACACAAAAGGGATCTCATGAAAAAACGTCTTCTGCTTGGTCTATGTTTAGCCTCTACTTTCTCGTTTGCCGGCACCTACAATAGTGTGTCGGTCGGTACCACCAGCGAAGGTGGCTTTGGTGTGGGTCTGTATTACGATAGAAATCTTAGTTATGGTTTTTACGCTAACTTGGCTGGAGGGACTGGGCCGAACAATGATGACTTTGGCCTTAATGTCGGACTGGTTAAATCACTCAGCGATAACTTTGTCGGATATGCTGGTATCGGCGTAGCGAACCGAAGTGAAGAGAAAATTACAGACGCGCCATTTAAAACCTATGAATCGGATTTGCGATTCAACGGTAATATAGGTTTGCTGTTTAAAACGGGCGTCACTGGCTTCACTGCAGATATTGGTTACAACACAGGTCTAGAAGCTGCATACTTCGGCTTAGGCTATACCTACTAGGCTATTACCAATAGTTTTCACTCGAAAAATGCCCTGGCTTTCTTCGCAAATGTTTTGTTAAACCAAGCTCTGTTAATGCAGAGCTTGTTTCTTTCACCATGGCGGGGTTGCCGCACATAAATACAAAGCTTTTTGCCACATCAAGTTCCAATTCCACGTGATTTTGTAGTTTGCCATCCAAAAGTAACTGCGGAATACGTCCAGACAAACTCGTATCGTGATCTTCTCTGGAAACAATAGAGACGAATTTAAACCGCTTTCCCAGTCTAGTCTGTGCGTCTTGAATAGTTTGGCTGTAGACAAGCTCATCTGCACGTCTTACTGCGTGGACCAAAACTATCTTTTCGAACCTGTTAGACAACCTATTATCGCCCAGCATTGATAAGAATGGCCCAATGGCAGTGCCCGTCGACAACATCCACAATTCACTGGTGTACTCCGGAATTTCTTCAATCGTCATAAACCCCGAAGGCTGTTTTCCGACAAAGACTGGATCACCAGAATCAAGCTGATTGAGTCTCGGCGACAGTTGTCCATCGCTATCGGCAATAATTAGGAACTCCAGATGTTGGTAGCCGTACTCATGGTTGGGGTGGTTTACCATAGAGTACGCTCGGCGCACCCACTCACCCTCTTCGTTACGCAGACCCAGTTTTGTAAACTGGCCTGCTGCGTACTGTTCTATGGGCGCTAAAACTTCAAGACTAAATAAATTGTGAGTCCACTGTTTTTTCGCCAATACTCGGCCTTCTACCAATCCATTTGGAACGTCTGTCATGTCTCATCTCCGATAAGTAGTCCAATTTGACACTTTCAGCATAGAAGTAAATTCGGCAGGATATAAACTAAGATGTAGACAGACTAAACATGAATTAAATAAAAAACTTAACGTAGAAGAAAGGAATTCGGCTTTACCTCGGTCTTGGTATAGTGTGTGTTGTAAAAGGATGTTGAGAGTGCCCATGAAACCATGTTTTCCTGCTGTTCCCTTTGAAGGTGTCAGTGAAAGTCCGGTTAAGTACTGGCTTCACGAGTATCGAAATACGATATTCGAATTTACACAAGTAGAGCAAACTGCTCTGTCTAGGCTTCTCCCCCTATTGGTATGCGGGGAACAAAGCTCGCAATGGGTATTCTATAACGAGTCACAACGTGATCTTCCACAAACACTCGCGTCAGCCCAAAGTGATTTTGAACGCATTGTCGCTGATGAGAAATACCATGAAGATGCTCTCGAGTTTGTACAATCTCAGTTAGAACAACCTTCTGATGTCGTAGCAATAAAACGCCGCAGTCAGCGTTTTTTTGCTTCACTGGGTTCCAGAAACACGTTCGAAGAACATTTTGCTCAAATCGCATGTCTTGACGCATTGGTTTGTAAAATTATGCTGAGTCTAGAGAAGGGCCGACTTGACCCACACCATCCGTTCGTTCTGTTGTGCCGAGCTATCAAACAAGACGAAGCGCGTCATGTCACAGCAGCAAAAAAGCATGCTCTCGCTCTAGGATACGACCGTGCAAAATGGCGATCACTCAACACACTGATTTCACAAAAACTGTTCAAACTACTCAATACTGAGCGAGAAGCCTTTGACACGCTTGGTATCACGCTCGAGCACATCTTTGAAGCTAGGGAGAGCTAATATGAGTGCAACGTTTCTGCCCGGCAGTGTATCACTGCTCGCCGCCCACCATTTATTCCCAGAACAACATCTGGACAACGCACAACTGTTAGATGCATTGGAACGATTAGCAGGAAAACGCTACGCAAAAATCGCGTCTCGGATTTCGCCATTTTTAGGTATTGAAGGACGCCATTTTTCACGCAGCATTTATTCACATACCAGCGCACCGACGCCAAGCAACTCTGATCTTGTGGTTAGTGTTGTGACACAACTGCTTGAGCAATCGAACACTGCATTGGACTCCATCGATTATCTAATCGGTCACACTACGACACCCGACACTCAACTTCCCCCTAGCATTGCATGGGTGGCAGAGAAGCTTCGCTATCACGGCCCTTTCATGGAATTAAGACAAGCCTGTACTGGGTTTTCAAGTGGCTTGCAAATCGCCATCCCACGAATGGCCATGCTAGATAAGCCAGTGATGATTGTCGGCAGTGAAACAGGTTCCGTGTATTTTGATTACCACCCAGATTTTCTCGACCAATCTCAGTTGGTCAACTACATGCAAATGGGTGATGGTGCCGGCGGGGTCATTATCGCTCCAGAAGACGTACCGGGATTAGGCAAAATATCAGACTGCTTTACTGGTCAAATTGGGGTTGAGCAATCACCCGGTTTGTCACTGGATGGAGGCTCAATGTCCGTATATACCCAAGACGGTAAAGCACGTTTTCATCACGATGCCAGCAACGTAAGAAAAAGCGGAGAGGCATTGTTTCAAGCCAGTATTCTGGCATTGAGAAGTCGTGGCTATGAGCTCAACGACTTTGACTACATCATCCCCCATCAAGCAAGCGGCCATATAGATACTATGCTGGCAGAGGCGCTAGACATTGATCCAGCCAAGATCATCAACGACGCCAAACACTGGGGTAACCTGGGTTCTGCTGCTATTTGGTGCAGTTTCTCTAAACTCGTTAATAGCGGAACACTATCGAAAGGAAGCAAGGTGGTGATTCTTGGAGCCGAAGCAACTAAGTATATGTATGGTGGATTTGTGTATACGCACGCTTAAAATGAAACAACCTGTGTTAGCCGCTAAAGGTTTTAGCGGCTTTTATTTGAAGCCTTTAAGCCATGAACTATCGCATGCCTTTGGCTTGGTTTATTTTTTCAACAAGCGCCGCTCTATCTATACCCACTCGATTCGAATCCAATATCTGCGTCCAAACACGAATCGCCTCATCGTATTCTCCATTCAAGAAATAGTCCGAAGCGATAAGTTGCAATGCCGTGTCATTGTCACCATCGAGCTCTAGCGCTTTGTCTAGGTAGCGCTGAATGTCAGGCGTAATCGTTTGTGAGGATTGATAGTAAAGCGCTGTTGCTAAGGCGGCATACTGCCCCGCATACGGCATACTAGAGAGACGAATTGAGTAATTGAAACACGTTGCTGCGGAATCAAACTCCAGACTCTGCATATACAGCTGACCTAGCTTAAACCAAGACTCGGCATCGTTTGGGGATTCTGTTAGTGAATTTTGAAGATCAAGCATGACGCTTTGATGGTCTTGTATATGACTGAGAGCGGCTGACTCTGGCAACGGTGTGCGAAACTGGCTCCAGAGAAATAATGAAATGCCAACAATACTCGCACTCAACGCCGTGGCGTACCCAACTCTTTTTTTAACTTCAGATACTTTGTTCATACTTGCATAAGCGACAACAAAAACGACAGTGATGCTTAGCAATACGAAAATCAACATGGTATGACTGGGTTCTTATTCGAATGAAGTTTGCCACTATTGTAACGACTGGCCGCAAACAGCGCTGTGAGTCAGAGCGCTGTTTGAAGTCTTGTCATTGGTAACTTTTGGAGTTGGAAATGGGTTCTCTATTCTTAGAATACCCGCCGCTTCAATCCAGCTCGCTCTAATACCCTCGTTGAGATCTCCTCCACCGACAGTGACGTCGTATTGATATAAGGGATCGCTTCACGCCTAAACAACGCTTCAACACTCGCCAGCTCCTGCAGACATTGTTCGGTACTGGCGTATTCACTTCCTGCTAAGCGGTTTTCACGAATTTCTGTTAGACGCTCTGGGTTGATAGTCAGGCCAAACAACTTATGACGATGGATTTCAAACTCAGGCATTAGGCGCAAGCGTTTAATGTCGTCATCGATAAATGGATAGTTCACGACTCGCAGGCCAAATTGCATGGCAAGATATAGGCTGGTTGGCGTTTTACCGCTGCGAGACACGCCCAGTAGAATCAGGTCGGCTTCCTCAAGGTTTTTAAGCGAGACGCCATCATCATGTGCAAGGTATATTCAACCGCAGCAATACGATCAAAGTACTTAGCAGAATCTTTGCCAACACTGTGTGAGCGCTGAAGTTTTGGCTTAGGCTCCAATTGTAAATCCGTTTTAACTTGAGCCACCAAACTTTCTAACACATCGTAACAAAACGCTTGTGACTCTAGTAATCCTGCTCGAATTTCAGGCACAACAATGGAGAAAAACACCAAAGGTTTCACGCCATTACGTTCATAGGATTGATTAATTTCCCTAATGAGTTCATCGAGCTTATGAGCGCTCTCTACGAAAGGAAATGTCTTTTCTTTAGCTTTGAATGGAAATTGACCGAGCACCACGTGCCCCAATGTCTCACAAGTAATCGCTGTACCGTCAGAAACGTAGAATACGTCACGACTTTGACCTAAAATTTTCATTTTCTATTTAATTTTTCAAATTAATTTAAGTAGGATGCTTTACATAATATCGATAACAAACCCTAGCATTCAATCACGTTCCCCCACAGTTTGTAAAAATAGTTAAATATTTTTTCACTGAATACGTAATCGTTTGCTATATCCTACAGCTGCAATGTTTCTGGAGAAAGACATGCAAAACAACACCCTTTGGTTCAATGGTCTGTCAATGGACGATGTCGATAAGGTCGGCGGCAAAAATGCTTCGCTTGGCGAGATGGTTTCAAATCTTGCTAATGCGGGTGTTTCAGTGCCAAACGGCTTTGCGACAACATCCTATGCCTTCAACCAGTTCCTCGATTTCGAAGGATTGGATGAGCGCATTCACGGGCTATTGGACGAACTTGATGTTGATGATGTTGACGCACTGCGTAAGACAGGCGCGACCATCCGTCAATGGGTATTAGAAGCCCCCTTCCCTGCTGATTTAGAGCAGGATATTCGAAATAACTATCAAGAACTCATCGAAGGCAATGAAGAGCTTTCTGTGGCAGTGCGCTCCTCCGCAACTGCTGAAGACCTTCCTGATGCCTCCTTTGCGGGTCAACAAGAAACCTTTTTGAACGTAAAAGCATCGATGCGGTTCTAGAAGCCACTAAGCATGTCTACGCGTCTCTGTTTAACGACAGAGCGATTTCCTATCGTGTGCACCAAGGGTTTGACCATCGCGGTATCTCGCTATCTGCGGGCATCCAACGTATGGTTCGTTCAGACAAAGCGTCTTCAGGCGTTATGTTTACTTTGGACACGGAATCTGGCTTCGACCAAGTGGTATTTATCACTTCGGCTTGGGGTCTAGGTGAGATGGTAGTACAAGGTGCCGTGAACCCAGACGAGTTCTATGTTCACAAGCCACTACTAGAGCAAGGTCAAGCGCCTATCGTTAAGAAGACGTTTGGTTCTAAGCTCATCAAGATGGTTTACTCTGACAACCAAGAGATTGGTAAACAGGTAGACATCATCGATACGTCTGATGAAGAACGTAACCAGTTCTCTCTAAACGACGAAGAGATCAAAGAGCTCGCGAAACAAGCGATGATCATCGAGAAGCACTACCAGCGTCCAATGGACATTGAATGGGCGAAAGATGGCATCGATGGCAAGCTATACATCGTACAGGCTCGTCCTGAAACCGTGTGCTCTCAAAGCGAGCAAAACGTGATTGAACGCTTCCAGCTAAACAACAAAGCTGATGTGTTGGTTGAAGGTCGTGCGATTGGTCAACGTATCGGTACGGGTACCGTTCGTCTGGTTGATTCACTTGACCAGATGTCACTTGTTCAAGAAGGCGATGTTCTGGTTACAGACATGACAGACCCAGATTGGGAGCCAGTGATGAAGAAAGCAGCGGCGATTGTGACTAACCGTGGCGGCCGTACTTGTCACGCAGCGATCATCGCTCGTGAACTTGGCATTCCAGCTATCGTAGGTTGTGGCAACGCTACCGACAGCTTGGAAGATGGCGCAGTGGTTACTGTTTCATGTTCTGAAGGTGAAACGGGCTATGTTTATCAAGGTGAGCTGGACTTTGAGATCCGCCGCTCCGCTGTCGATGAACTACCACTGCTGCCAACCAAAGTGATGATGAACGTGGGCAACCCAGATCGTGCATTCGACTTTGCTCAAATTCCTAACGAAGGTGTGGGTCTTGCTCGTCTTGAGTTCATCATCAACAAGATGATTGGTATTCACCCTAAAGCGCTACTGAACTTTGACCAGCAGTCTCCTGAGCTGCAGGCTGAGATCACTCAGCGTATTCGCGGTTATAAAGATCCTATCGACTTCTATGTGAGCAAGCTGACAGAAGGCATTTCAACCATCGCGGCAGCGTTCTGGCCTAAGCGTGTAATTGTTCGTATGTCGGACTTTAAGTCAAACGAATACAGCAACCTAGTAGGCGGTAAAGAGTTTGAACCACACGAGGAAAACCCAATGCTTGGTTTCCGTGGTGCTTCTCGTTACATCTCTCCTGTGTTTGAAGACTGCTTTGAGCTTGAAACGCAAGCGATCAAACGCGTTCGTGATGAGATGGGTCTAAAAAACGTTGAAATCATGATCCCATTCGTTCGTACGCCAAGCGAGGCAGCTCAAGTTATCGACCTACTTGCTAAGTTCGACCTACGTCGTGGTGAGCAAGGCCTCAAGGTCATCATGATGTGTGAACTGCCATCAAACGCCGTTCTTGCTGAAGAGTTCTTGAAGTACTTCGATGGATTCTCGATTGGCTCAAACGACATGACTCAGCTAACGCTTGGTCTTGACCGCGACTCTGGCGACGTGGCGCATCTATTTGATGAGCGTAACCCAGCAGTGAAAGCGATGCTGAAGATGGCTATTGATGCTGCCACCAAAGCGGGCAAATACGTTGGTATTTGTGGCCAAGGTCCATCGGATCACGATGATCTAGCAGAGTGGTTAATGGAGCAAGGTATTAGCTCTGTATCACTAAACCCAGATACGGTGATTGATACTTGGTTGAAACTAGGCAACGTAGCGAAATAATCAGACTGAGTAGCTCCACTATTTAAGCTGATTACAAACTAACAGTAAACCAAATGCCAGGGTGTAAACTCTGGCATTTTTTCGTCTACCAATTATGCATCAAGCCGAACGTTTGCATCGCTTTATACAACATCGCTTTGCAGGGTCCCATCCTACATAGGCGAGTTAGGCGTCACTGGCATCTCTTCTAAAATACCGGCCTCTATTTCCAACCTTAAGAAGCCAACTATGTGGAACAAGCTAAACAAATCCATGATGGTCTGCCAGATGCTATTTGGTCTATCGTTCTATGGCGTTTTAGTCAGCCTGACGCGATTCTTTCTAGAAGACCTTAACTACAGTGAAGCCGATACCATGATGGTAGTTGGCGCTTTCGCCGCTATTGGTCCCCTTTTCGCCATCGCTGGCGGGTTTATTGCCGATAAGTTACTAGGCGCCTACCGCTCGCTCACCATCAGCTATGCCGCGTTTACACTGGGTTATCTACTTTTGGTCTTGGGCGCTACGACGCTCCATGTTCCTATGGCGATGGCAGGTATCGCGCTGGCAAGTTACGGACGTGGCTTGATGTCTCCGTCTTACCCTAGCCTCTATAAGCGCACATTTGCCACTCAAAAAGAGTTTGAGCATGGTTTTCCGATTAACTACTCGGTCAACAATATCGGTGCGTTCTTAGGACAATACCTGTTCCCAATGATCACACTCTATATCGGATTTAGCGGCGGATTTGCGCTATCTGCTCTGATGGCTGTTGTTGCTTTGTTTGTGCTGATAACGCTGAACAGAAAGTTCAAACCACTTGGGAAGCCAATTGATACCGAACACGTATCGCTCAGAGCTTGGGGGGTCTTTTTTGCTCTATCGGCCGCTATGATTGCATTGGTGTTCTTTATGTTCTCCAACATGGATGTCGGCCAGAACATTGTGTATGCCATTGGAGTCGCTGCCATTGGATACTTTGTGTTTTTGATGTTTAAGGTGACGCGCTCTGAGCGACTAAAAATGGGCACCATCCTCATTATGACGTTTCTGACGACATGCTTTTTCGTCTACTACGGTCAAATGATGACATCGATGAACATTGTTGCCATGAACACACTTAAAGGTGAGTTGTTTGGTTTCATTCCACTCGAACCAGAAGCCGCAATGGCAATGAACCCACTGTGGTGTATGGTAGGTGGTCCGATTATCGCGACCCTATTTAGCCGCCTAGAAAAAAACAATATTCACTTGTCGACATCGACCAAGATCGCCGCAGCGTTTGTCTTTACTGCGATTGCATTTGGTATCTTAACCTACTTTATCTCAACCGTTGGCGAAGACGTTGCCATCAGACCTGAAGTTTTCCTCGTAGTTCACTTCTTCCAAGCAATGGCTGAAGTCGTGGTTGGCTCTATGGTTGTGGCCTTTATCTTGTCGGTTGCACCACATCACATCGAGAACTTCTCTGTAAGTTTGTTTTCCGTCGCGATCGCTTTAAGCGGGATTGTTGGTGCAGCACTATCCACCAATATCGCACTAGAAAAGGGGCAACAACTTACCCAAGATATCGCTCAAACTGTGTACGCGGAATACTTTCAGTTGCTAACTGTTATGGCGGTTGTCATGATTGGTGTAGCGCTCGTTGCATCGAAAGTCATCCACAACATGTTGAAAGCCGCAGTAGAAGCTGAACTGGGCGCTAGAGAGTTAGTGAAGCAGTAAAAGTGCAGAAACTAGAGCGGCAATCCGATGGTTATTGCCGCTCCCAAATAGGTTAACCTTGATGCGTGATCAACCAAACCTCTTCAGCAAAGCGGGTCAATCCTTGCTGAATACGACGGTGATTACTATCTGCTTCATCATGCTCTAGAAGTGTCACTTCAAACTCGTCGCCAAAGTGCTGAGCCACCTCTGAACTTGGTACGCTGTAAGGAGGACCCGACATTTCACTTTGAACATAATCAAGCGTGATAAGAAGAATACGACCACCCGGTTTCAGAGATTGTTTTAGTTTCTCAACATAAAGCGCTCTGACCTCTTCAGGCATCGCAATAAGAGCAGCGCGGTCATAGATAAGCTCTACAGGTTGAATCGGTGCGGAAAAGTAGTCGCCGACATAGATGTTAAGCTCATCAAACTGATACAGCTCAAACTGACCGTTAATCGGTGTCACCATCGGTGTGTAGAAATGTTCAGCGAAAAATGAACGTACGGCGATTTGGCTAAGTTCAACACCTTGAACATCTTCATGGCGTTGGGCAAGCCAGACAAGATCTTCGGATTTGCCACAAAGTGGGACAAAAACCTTGTCTTCGCGTTTTGGGGATACTCGCTCCCAATACTTAATCAGCAACGGGTTCACATCTTCTAAGTGAAAACCTATTTTGTTTGCAGCCCATTTGTCGTGCCAAAGTTCAAAATCGTTCATTTATCGTTCATATTCGCTGTAGATAATGGTTAACGTAGAGTTTACAGAGTGCAGACAAAATGTCACACCCATTCACGTAGATTTTATTACACGATAGGCATCACAGTTTACAAACTCTGTTACACAGTTTGTGTTGGGTTTTCCATAAGGAACCCCATATCATTGTTAGCAACACTCCTGCGCGTTAACGCCTTTTTTTGTACCCGTTTTTATAACGTAACTAGGAGAGAGAATGAGCACGTTTCTTCGTACTGCAGCACTAATGCTATTGGTACTCAGCCGCGCACCTGCATTTGCGGCTACGCTTAATCAATCCGATTCCACCCCAACAAAAGGAAAGCAAGAGCAAAACGAAATTTGTCCATCTGTATTCAAACACAGTCTTAGTGGCTTGTACGGCATTGATGCTGTTCAAGCGCTGCCTTCCAACCCCATAACGATTTTGACATCTTGTACAGCAAAGCCCACCAAGCTCAGCATGAACTCGAAGCGCTTTGTAAAACCACCGCTCTACTGACTGACACCGATGCGTACTTTGCTGGTGTGAAATCTGCTGAACGAGCAAAAGTGAAGATTGACACCGAACTCAACGGCCAAGTTAACCAAATCACAGACCTAGCGCGTGGCACCATCGTCGCCACGGACGTAGAGAGCCTTGTAGGCGCTTATGAAACGCTTAGCCGTGAAGCTCAAGTAGTTAGGGTTAAAAACCGCTTTAAAAGCCCAGCAGCGTCTGGATATCGTGACCTCAACATCTTGGTTAAGTTACCCAAAACCGGAATTATCGCTGAAGTACAACTTCACCTTAAAGACATCGCTGATGTGAAAAGTGGACCTGAGCACGATTTGTATGAAATCGTTCAAGGAATTGAGCGCAGAGCAGCCGCTGAAAACCGCACACTTAATGAGTTTGAGACTGCACAAATTGCCAGCCTACGACGCCAATCAATGGAGCTGTATCAAAACGCTTGGCAACCTTACATTACTACCAACATTCGAGCGGCGTAGTCCGCTCTTGATTGAACGCATGTAGAGCAATAGCTTGGCGCTCGATATCCTCTAAATATCAAACCTCTAAATATCAAACCTCTAAACAACAAAAAAGACCACACTTGGTGGTCTTTTTGTTTAACAGTAGGACATTAATCTACTTTGATATTTTCGACTCGAGCCTTCAGTTTCTGACCCGGACGGAATGTCACTACGCGTCGAGCGGAAATGGGAATGTCTTCACCAGTTTTGGGATTTCGACCCGGACGTTCGTTCTTGTCACGCAAGTCAAAATTACCAAAACCCGACAGTTTTACCTGTTCGCCACTTTCAAGTGATTTTCTAATTTCTTCGAAAAACACTTCTACCGTTTCCTTGGCATCCCTTTTACTGAATCCGAGTTTCTCAAATAGGTTCTCAGCCAGATCGGCTTTTGTGAGCGCCATAAAACTCCCCTCAAAGCTAATTCATACCTTGTTATCGCAGTGATAACGCTTAAGATTTCGTTCGACCAATCAACAACATAACAGGTCAACTTTGAAAAGTGTAAGCCAACCTTCTGATTTTCGCCAACTTTTTTATTTCAGAACTATGTCAGGATTTTGCTTTAAGTTTTAGCAAGTTGTCGGATTTGCAGCACATGTTAGAGATATAGGTTACCCAAACAAGATTGAACGGAGTTTTATCCCACAAAACACACATCAAGCAGACTTTAATAAAGTTATAAACAAAATTAAAAATAGTGACCTTGATGCAGATGAGTTATAATTTATTGTGTAAAAACAGCGAGTTGCAACATATATTCGATATGAAACTGGGTTTTTCTTCCCTTTTATGTCGAGGCATAAAAAAAGCGAGTTACTTTTCAGTAACTCGCTTTTTCAGGCAATTCACGTTGATAGCTAAACGCGATTAGTCACGCAGTGATGCTCCAAATTTCTCAGAAACATGGGCAACGATTGCGTCTACTGCACCGGCGATATCAGCATCTTCAAGCGTACGCTCAACAGATTGTAGAGTAAGCGCAATTGCTAGGCTCTTCTTACCTTCTTCAACGCCCTTACCAACGTAAACGTCAAATAGCTTCGCATCTTTCAGAAACTCGCCGCCTTGTTCTAGACAAGCTGCAACGATGTCACCAGAAGCTACCGCTTCATCAACAACAACAGCGATGTCACGACGGTTTGCTGGGAACTTAGAAAGCCCTGCCGCTTCTGGAATCACTTTCGTGTTGATTGCTGACCATTCTACTTCGAATACAATAGTACGACCGTTTAGACCGAACTTACGCTCTAGTTCTGGGTGAATAGTACCGATGACACCAACCTCTTTGCCATCTACAACGATTGCTGCAGATTGACCAGGGTGAAGTGCTGGATGTTTCGCTGCAGCAAATGAGTAGGCTTTCTCGTTTGCAGACAGTTCTAGAATCGCTTCTAGGTCACCTTTTAGGTCAAAGAAATCAACGGTGTTGGTTTCAATGTCCCAATGCTCTTCGCTGCGAGTACCCGCAATCACACCTGCAAGCATAGGCTCTTGGCGCATGCCGTTTTCAGCGCTTTCGCAAGGGATGAAACGCAGGCCGTATTCGAATAGACGAACACGTGGTTGCTGACGCTTCTGGTTGTGAACAACCGTATTGAGAAGACCTTGGATAAGACCAAGACGCATTGCTGACATTTCCGCAGAGATTGGGAATGGCAGAATCAATGGCTCAACGTCTGGTACGACAAGCTTTTGCTGCTCTGGCTCAACAAAACTATAAGTAATCGCCTCATGGTAGCCACGGTCAACAAGTAGGTCACGTACACGTTTCAGCGGAAGATTCGCTTCAACGTGATTGTGCATCTTAAGTGTTGCAGCAGGGTGTTGGTTTGGGATGTTGTCGTAACCATAGATACGACCCACTTCTTCAATCAGGTCTTGTTCGATTGCGATGTCAAAACGCCATGTTGGCGCAACGCCCGTCCAACCTGTATCAGTTGTCGTTACTGTTAGACCTAGACGCTCTAGGATCTCAACAACTTCAGAGTCAGCGATGTGGTGACCAAGAAGTGAATCTAGCTTAGTACGGCGCAGTTCAACTGTGTTTGGCTTAGGCAGGTCTGCGTCAGACTCAACAGAAACCACAGGTGCCACTTCACCGCCACAGATCTCAACTAGAAGCTCTGTTGCACGCTCCATTGCGCTTGCTTGCAGTGCATAGTCCACACCACGCTCGAAACGCATTGAAGAATCCGTGTGAAGACCGTAACTACGTGCACGGCCACGAATGTGGTCAGGTGCGAAGAACGCACACTCTAGAAGCACATCTTTTGTCTCAGTTGTTACACCAGACTCTTCACCACCAAAGATACCCGCAATAGCAAGTGCTTTGTTGTGGTCAGCAACAACAAGTGTGTCTGCGTTTAGTTCAGCTTCAGTGCCGTCTAGAAGAGTCAGTTTCTCGCCCTGCTCTGCCATACGAACAACGATGCCACCTTCAATCTTAGCTAGATCGAACGCGTGCATTGGCTGACCTTGCTCTAGAAGCACATAGTTAGTGATATCTACAACAGGGTCGATTGAACGAATACCACAACGACGCAGTTTCTCTTGCATCCATAGTGGTGTTTCTGCTTGAACGTTCACGTTCTTAACGATACGACCAAGGTAACGAGGACACGCCTGCGTTGCTTTAACTTCGATAGACGCCACGTCAGCAATAGATGCGTCAACAGGGTTAACCGCTGGTGCAGTTACGTCAGCACGGTTTAGAACGCCTACTTCACGAGCAAGACCACGGATGCTGAAACAGTCAGCGCGGTTTGCTGTTAGGTCAACGTCAACCGTCACATCATCAAGACCTAGGAAGTCACGGAAATCAGTACCGATAACAGCGTCTTCAGCCAGTTCCATGATGCCGTCAGATTCAACATCGATACCTAGCTCAGTAAACGAGCACAGCATGCCGTGTGAAGGTTGACCACGTAGTTTTGCTTTCTTGATTTTGAAATCGCCTGGAAGAACAGCACCAACGGTTGCTACTGCTACTTTCAGACCTTCACGACAGTTTGGAGCGCCACAAACGATGTCTAGCAGTTGCTTTTCGCCATTTTCGTCTTGGGCGCCAACATCAACCTTAGTGACGCGTAGCTTGTCTGCGTCTGGGTGCTGACCGCACTCAACCACTTTACCTACTTTAACGCCAGTGAAAGAGCCCGCTACAGGCAGTACGTCGTCTACCTCTAGGCCAGCCATTGTAATTTGGTGCGTAAGCTCGTCAGTAGAAACTGAAGGGTTTACCCACTCACGAAGCCATGATTCGCTGAATTTCATTGTGATGAACCCTCTGGATTACTTGAACTGTTTTAGGAAACGTAGGTCGTTCTCGAAGAACGAACGTAGATCATTAACACCGTAACGAAGCATAGCTAGACGCTCAATACCGATGCCAAATGCAAAGCCAGAGTATTTTTCAGGGTCGATGCCTACGCTGCGAAGTACATTTGGGTGCACCATGCCACAGCCTAGGATTTCTAGCCATTTGCCATCTTTACGCTTAACGTCCACTTCCATTGAAGGTTCGGTGAATGGGAAGTATGACGGACGGTAACGAACTTCAAGATCTTCTTCGAAGAAATTAGTTAGGAAATCGTGCAGGATACCTTTCAGCTGTGCGAAGTTAACATTTTCGTCAACCAGCATGCCTTCCACTTGGTGGAACATTGGCGTGTGTGTTTGGTCGTAGTCGTTACGGTAAACACGGCCCGGTGCGATGAAGCGGAATGGTGGTTTGCCATTTTCCATCGTACGGATCTGTACACCAGACGTGTGTGTGCGTAGCATCAGATCAGGGTTGAAGAAGAAGGTATCGTGGTCAGTACGAGCTGGGTGATCTTCTGCAATGTTCAGTGCATCAAAGTTGTGGAATGCATCTTCAATTTCAGGTCCAGACTCAGTGCTAAAGCCTAACTCACCAAAGAACTTTTCAATACGCTCAACAGTACGAGTAACTGGGTGTAGACCGCCGTTCTCGATACGACGACCTGGTAGGGTTACGTCGATAGTTTCTGCCGCTAGCTTGGATTCAAGCTCTGCACGTTGCAGTGCGTCTTTGCGTGCTGCGATAGCTTGCTGAACCACGCCTTTTGCTTTGTTGATCTCTTGACCAGCACTGCGGCGCTCTTCTGGTGGTAGTTTACCTAGGCTTTGAAGTTGAGCTGTTAGCTCACCTTTTTTACCTAGATACTGAACACGCACTTCGTCAAGTGCGACTAGCGAGTCTGCAGCTTCAATAGCCGTGCCCGCGTTAGCAATGATCTCTTCTAGATGTTGCATCGTTTCCTCGTCTACCGTCCGGTAGTATCCATAAGGGTGTTTTTTGATAGCTGTACATACTAATAAAACCCGCCGCCAATGCCAAATTGATTTGTAAATTGAACGGGTTATTGGGCAAAAAAAACACGTTTTTTGCCCTTTTGATGAAAATCTAGCAGGAAACGATGACTATTTAGTGTTAACTAAAGAGAACTAATTGGCTTTGGCACGGATAAATATGAAGTTTGGTCGGCGAGATAGCCTCTCAAACGTTTCAGGTGACGTCACTTTCATCGCAGGGTTAGGCTTACCCTCAGAGAACTTATCTAGGACAAAACCTCCGTCCATTAAACTGTCAAACAAATTAGTGAACGAGCGTCGATAGAATGAAACCTCCACCGGTTCACCTACCGTATCCCATTCTTCGGTCAGCAGTTCGACATCAAAGTAGTTGTTAAACGCGTCATCCTCAAAATCAACGATAGGATGATGAGTAGAGAAAACAAACATGCCCCCGGGTTTCAATACTCGATGAACTTCTTTGAACAGCGGAACGAGATCGTTGAGATAATGAAGCATCAAAGGACAGACAACGAGATCAAACGTATCGTCTTGCTCTCTAGGCAACCCCTTCTCCAAATCTTGAACATAACAAGTGACGTTGTCACCAATTCTTTCCTTAGTAATGGCAACCATTTCTTCAGCAAGATCTACTGCTGTCACGCATGCTCCCGCCTGAGCAAAGTGCTCTGCATAAGCGCCGGGGCCGCAGCCTAAATCAAGTACCTGTTTGTTATTCACATCACCGGTCAAAGCTAATGTTGAAGGACGCTCATATAACGCATTGTATGCATTGTTCTCAATAGCATCTGCGTATTTTTTCGCATGTTTGGTATACATCTCACCCATAGAAAACCTCCAACTATCAGTCTATTAATTCATCAGTAAGGGCGGGAAATCTACCGACCAAATGAGCAAGCGTCAATGCTTATGTGCTGCAAGTAGGATGACATCCTTCAAAGTCGAGTTTGAGGTTTGAGCGTTCGCCCATAGGATCCCAATCAAACTCTTGCCTCACAGTTTGAAGGCCTCATCACAACCAAAAGCAATTACCCACTATGTCTGACATTACTTTAAACAGCGTAGAATCTATGCTTCTTGCCTTCCTAATCCTATGGGTTGGCTCGAAATTATTAGGCTGTTTCAAAACACTCAGTAAATACCATATACCCTCTCCTATCATAGGCGGTATTCTGGTCTCTTTAGTCACAATGGCCCTACATTACGCTGGTATCAATGTCACGTTTGAACTGCCGCTCAAAGACACCTTGATGTTGATGTTTTTCGCTAGTGTTGGCTTATCAGCTGATCTACGTCTTCTAAAACACGGGGGAACCGCCCTAGTTAGCTTCCTCGTTTGCGCTGCTGTTTTCATTCTATTCCAAGACATATTAGGCGTAGCACTTTCGAGTGTGCTAGACCTTGAGCCTCTACTTGGCCTATTGGCGGGCTCGATAACGCTCTCTGGTGGACATGGTACAGGCGCAGCATGGGCGTCAGTCTACAATGATCAACTGCATATCCCCGGAGCACTGGAGATCGCAATGGCATGTGCCACATTTGGCTTGGTTGCAGGTGGGATTTTCGGTGGTCCAATCGGTACCAGATTAGTAGAGCGTTACCAACTAACTTCGACAGTAAAGCCAAGCTCAAATACACGTAAAACGCAACCAAAGCGTCATTCACGAGCGGACGTAAGTAACATCGCCGGCTATGTTATCGCTGTTGCCGTGATACTGGTTTGTGCCGTGTTGAGTGGGCACATTCATCAAGTCGTCCAATCATCAGGTATTAAGGGTTTGGCATTGGTTCCAAACTTCGTATACGCAATCATGCTTGGTATTGTGCTTGGTCACGTGCCGTTGGTGAGACGCAAGTTGGACACGATTCGCTTTGAAGCCGATAAGAGTGCGAACCTTTCATTGGGGCTATTTCTAGCGATGGCGCTGATGGACTTAAAGCTATGGAATTTATTTGACTTAGCGTTGCCTCTACTCGTTATTTTAATGGCGCAGCTTATGCTAACTCTTGCGTTTGTGTATTGGATTACCTTCCGTATTATGGGTAAATCTTACGATGCAGCAGTTCTCGCAGCAGGCCATGTTGGCTTTGGCATGGGCGCGACACCCACTGCAATGATGAACCTAAAAGCCATCACGGGCTCCTACGGTCCTTCACCTCAAGCTTATTTCATCGTACCTCTTGTTGGTGCTTTCTTTATCGACCTCATTAATCTCGTGGTCATTCAAGGTTACATCGCCTTTCTGACATAAAGTAACAAACGCTGATGACTACTTCTCGCTGCGCCACACAAGGCGCAGCATGTCTTTGTGCTGAATACCATGCTCATAGATTGGTTCGTCATAGTTATCTAAGAAGAAGTTCTTAACGATTGAATCGACTCTGAAGCCATGCCTTTGATAGAAAGAAAGCTGATAGCCAAAAGTACCCGTCCCTAGTTCAACACACTTGATACCTTTCTTAGAGAGTAACGCTAACGTCTCATCAAGCAAAACACCACCAAAGCCTTTCCCTTGATACTGTTCATAAATAGCAATATTGAAAAGCTCTGCGGAGCAGTGATTGCTGTCAATCTCCACCAGCAATGCTCCAATCAAAGCGCCTTGCATATACACCGCGAAGCCGCTGCAGCGCTCACGATAGACATTAATTGCGACTTCTTCAGGATCCGCTATCAGCAATATGTCGAGCGGTAATTCTGACTGCTTTACCTCTCGCACATCAAACATACTATTGCTCATTATCAAGTAACCTTTCCATCAGAAAATTGTTAAGTAAAACACCCCTTATTTCCGCTTCGTTAGGACGAACCACCGTGAAGCCGAAATGGAGATAGAACGGTTTTGCCGTAATGCTCACAAAGGAATACAACCTATCGAGTTTGGCTTGCTTCGCTTTATCGAAAATAGTGTCCATCAACAAAGAACCCACGCCTCTCCGCTGAGCTTGATGATGACAATAAAAATGATCAATCAATCCATCGGGTTGTAGATCGCTATAACCTAGGATCTGCTCACCTTCTACGACGACAAACGGGCAGCATCTTGAAATGTAACCCTCAAATACCTCTTTAGTAAGATCGAGAGGAGCCCAAGCATCGACCTGCATCTCATTGTAATCATTACAATTTACAGTGCGAATTGTTTTCCGATAAAGCTCTAGCAGTTGTTCTGAATCTTCTTGTTTTGCGGGTCTCACTGATAATGACACTAAAAATACTCCTTAGGATTCAGCAACTTGGAAACAGCGTTAATACTGTCACTGGTTGAAAAAACTCTGAAAGCCACATAGGTCACTAGATGGTAACCAATTGAAAAATCTCTTTTTGTGTACTAGATATTAAAGCTCATAGACAAAGCTATCCGGACGCAATTATGCCAGAAAATAACAATAAAGTTCTTGTGCTCTATGCACACCCTTCTCAGCGGCGCTCCGAAGTCAACGCGCCAATGTTCCGAGATGCAGGCTCCATCAAAGGCGTGACGGCCGTAGATCTATATTATGAGTATCCAACCTATAACATCAATATCGACCGAGAGCAGCAGCGACTTATCGATCACGATGTCATCATTTTTCAGTTTCCTCTTTACTGGTACTCAACTCCATCGATTTTAAAAGAGTGGCAAGATCTGGTTTTGGAATATGGGTTTGCTTATGGCCAAGACGGGAAAGCTCTACACGGTAAAACCTTTCTATGTGCGATTTCTGCTGGTGGTAAGGCGGATGCCTATCAAACCGACGGTTACAACCACTTCACCATTCGGGAATTACTGCAACCCTTAGAGCAAACCGCGACCATGACGGGTATGACGTACCTCCCGCCCTTCTGTCTATTTGGTTCAAGGACGGCACAAGAAGAGCGCAGAATACCCGAACATAGGGAACGTTGGCGCGAGTTGCTCAACCTATTAGTCACCGGTGATTTTGACATAGAACGTGCAAAGCCAATGGATAAGCTCAATCACTACTGGCCACAAGAACAGGAAGTTCAATCCGATGAGGGAGCATCATGACAGGTTATTTTCTTCAGGCGTTCATATATTTAGTTGCCGCGGTAATCGCTGTACCGATTGCTAAACGACTTGGACTTGGTTCGGTACTTGGTTATTTGATCGCGGGCGTTGTTATAGGACCGATCATTGGTCTCGTTGGTGAAGAGACGACGACCATCCAACACTTTGCCGAGTTTGGTGTGGTAATGATGCTATTTTTGGTGGGTCTAGAACTTGAGCCAAAAATGCTTTGGAACATGCGTCACAAACTAATTGGCTTGGGTGGCATTCAAGTTGGCGGAACCGCGGCGGCTGTCATGGGTATTGCTCTTGTCTTCGGTCAAACTTGGAGCATAGCACTGACCATTGGTTTGATTTTCGCCCTATCCTCGACAGCAATCGTACTGCAAACCTTCCATGAAAAAGGCCTTGCCAAGACGGAGGGTGGCCAAAGTTCCTTCTCAGTGCTGTTATTCCAAGATATTGCGGTCATTCCTATGCTGGCCTTTATCCCGCTACTGGCAATACCGGAACTGGTTGAACAGGCTCAAAACGCCGTTGAACATGCCGCCGATCATCACGAAGAGCTCAGTTTAGTGGCAGGTTTACCCGGTTGGGCTTATGGCTTGGTAATCACAGCCTCTATCGCGGTCGTCGTAGTTGGCGGTCACTATTTGAGCCGACCATTGTTTAGGTTCGTTGCATCGTCTGGTCTTCGCGAAATTTTCACTGCCACCGCGCTAATGCTTGTTATTGGTATTGCGGCCTTGATGAGTCTAGTCGGGCTCTCTCCTGCTCTGGGTACTTTCTTGGCGGGCGTAGTATTGGCGAACAGTGAGTTTAGACATGAGCTTGAGTCTAATATCGATCCGTTTAAAGGCCTGCTTCTTGGTCTGTTCTTCATTACCGTTGGAGCGGGTATCAACTTTGGAATTTTGTTCAATGATTTCTTCGTCATCATTGGGTTAACATTAGGCGTCATGCTGTTAAAGGCAGCAGTGCTCTATGGACTCGCTATCATCTTCAAGATCCGAGATAGTGCTCGATGGCTGTTCACGCTCAGCTTAGCTCAAGCAGGCGAATTCGGTTTCGTTCTTCTTAGTTTCTCGGTTCAAAACCACGTTCTGCCGAACGATATCGCTCAAACGCTATCGCTTGTCGTCGCTCTATCTATGTTCTTAACGCCGGGATTATTTATCCTGTTTGATAAGGTGATATTGCCGCGTTACGAGAAAGAGAGTAATGATCGCGAAGCCGATACCGTCGATGAACGCGGCACGGTGATGATCGCAGGCATGGGTCGATTTGGCCAAATCGTCAACCGTCTACTGGTTGCGAATGACGTAAAGACCGTCGCGCTGGATGTTCGAGCTGACCAAGTCGATAACATGCGTCAGATTGGTACAAAGGCCTTCTTTGGTGATGCTTCTAAACCCGATATTCTGCACACCGCTGGTATCGAAGAGGCCAAGCTCTTGGTTGTCGCCATTGATAATCAAGAAGCCAGTATCGAGCTTGTAAAATACGTCAAACATACGTACCCTCATGTCAAAATTCTTACCAGAGCATTTGACCGCGGTCATGGTTACCAATTGAAACAGGCTGGAGCAGACTATATTGAGTCTGAAACCTATCATTCTGCTCTTGAGCTAGGTGCGAAGACCATGAATTGTCTGGGCTTCCATCCTTTCTTTGTTGAACAACAGAAAGCCACCTACAAATCAATCGAAGACAAACAGTCAGATCGTTTATATGAGGGATGGAAAGGTGGCGCGGAAGGCGAGCGCTTCGACAATAACTACCGAGACTTGTTCATTGAATTAGAAGGGCTCATTCGTGACGCGATGCAAATAGACCGCAATGACAAACACTCGCGCGAACGCGGCTGGACCCCTCCGCCAAAAGGTTATGCCGACAAGTTCGAAGAATAGCCTATCAGGCTCTAGGTCACGTGCTAAGGAATAGCCGTAATTCAATCAAGGACGGGCACACTGCCCGTCTTTCCTATTTTTTAGCCATCGTTCGTGACAAGACGTCGGAACACAAAATAAGAGAGCAACGTGGATAAAGATTCTAAACAGTTAGCCAAGCAATTGTTCAACATGACATTACCTATGGTACTGGGTGTGCTTTCGCTGATGAGCTTCCAATTAGTCGATAGTGCCTTCATTGGTCAGCTCGGCGTACTACCTCTGGCAGCTCAAGGTTTTACCCTACCTATGCAGATGGTCATCATTGGGATTCAAGTCGGCCTAGGTATCGCAACCACTGCCATTATTTCTCGTGCACTCGGTGCCAACAATGAAGAGTATGCGAAACAGCTCGGCGGATTAATTCTCGTGTTCGGTAGTTTAGGCATCGCCATCATTGGCATAGTGATTTGGTTTATTAGGCATCCTATTCTTGCCATGCTGAGCGCACCAGAATCGGTTTACCCTGTTATCGATAGCTATTGGCCGTATTGGCTGCTGAGCTCTTGGGTGGGCGCTGTGCTTTATTTCTACTACAGCGTTTGTCGTGCGAATGGTAATACTGTTCTACCCGGCATGATGATGGTCATCACTAGTATTATTAACCTCGCCCTAGACCCTCTGTTTATTTTTACCTTTGAGATGGGCATCAATGGCGCTGCCATTGCGACCGTGGTGGCGTTTGGTATCGGTATTTTGGTAGTTGCACCTAAGGTTGTATCCAAAAACTGGGCGTCATTCAATTGGTCCAACGTCGATATTGCTGAGAGCCTGAGATCTATCTGGAAAATCATGCGCCAGCCATGGTAAGTCAGCTCTTACCGCCTCTCTCTTCTATGCTCGCAACGAAGCTACTCGCGACATTTGGCACTGCAGCAGTGGCGGCGTGGGCACTTGGCTCTCGTTATGAGTTCTTTGCTATTGTGACCGTGCTCGCACTGACTATGTCGATGCCACCTATGGTGGGTAAGCTATTGGGTGCTAAAAATCTGGTCGACATTAAGAAGCTAGTGAATATCGCCGTAGCGTATATCCTTGGCTTCCAGTTTGTCGTGGCGCTCATCACTTTAATGTTTGCCAACCAACTCTCGTCTCTGATGACCAGTGAAGACAATGTGTATCAGATACTCAACTACCACCTAATTTTAGTTCCCTTCAGTCTCGGCCCGCTAGGAGTCTGTATGCTGATGGTCTCTATCTCTAATGCACTGGGTAAAGCGAAGACAGCGCTGACCATTTCAACCCTTCGATTATTCGCATTTTTCTTACCTTGTTTGTGGCTCGGTGCACAATTTGGGGGAATTCAAGGGCTCTTTTATGGTGCGCTAATTGGTAACATCCTAGCGGGGATAAGCGCCTGGTTTACATACAGTTATTCGGTTAAGCAGCTAGAGAAAACATTGTTACAGTAACCTCTTGCACTTAAAGTGGTAACGGTAACGGCTTTGTCAAACCTCCTCTCCTTTGCTAGGTTTAAAATACGTAGTGAAAGGAGAGGTGCCATTAATGAAAATAAACATTCAGACCCATCACGTATCTATCGGCGACGACTCAAGAGAAGAGATAGAAAGCAAGTTCGACAAAATTGCGGCTCACTTCCCGCAGCTCATTAGTAGCGACATCATCATTAGAAAAGAGCATGACCAGCATGAGGTGGAAATATTCACCAACTACGAAGGCGTAAGGGTCTCAGCCAAAGCTACTCACGACATCATGTACCCCGCAATCGCGGCATCGTTAAAGAAACTGGAAGCCGGGCTTCGAACTCGTAAAGGCCAGCTAAAAGCGGACATCCACTCTTAACACACTTACCACGATATCACTGACGTGGTTTTTGCCTAACTAAGATTCCAAAGCCGACGAAACGTCGGCTTATTTGGTACTCGGCATCAATTAGTTACATCTTGTTACTCTGATATTGAGTAAAAAAATACCTGCTTCATCGTACACGCTATCGCTCTCCATACACAGCTCAAGTAGTCTCTTCGTCTTTTCAACACCTGTGGCACAAAATGGCAACTTTACAAAATATATCCCGCTACTATGTGCTCCAGACAAGGCTGAGCAGAAAAGGTAAAGCAGACAAAATGACTTATAGAGATTTTCAGCATACCGACGTATACAAACTTATGGTAGGCACGGGTGGCCTGATCACTTCCATCGCCACCTTTAGCTTTATAGTAATCAAAACCGTAGCCAAAGCCGGCTATTGGATTGCAAGAAAAGTTTACTTGTGGATGCAATAAAGCGAATCCGCGAGTACCTAGCCCCGGATACTCGCATTATTTTTTCTAACCAATAATCAAAATATTTATCGTGATTGACATCACACTTTGTTATTGATGAAAGCCCAAACTGACACTAATATCTGCGCCCTGACACTGACAGGGCAATTCCTAGGCAGGTTTCATCACTCCCTATTGTTTACGAGATATTTGAGAAATGTCATCCAAGTTTCCATTAGCAAAGCTGACCTTTTTGATCGCTATTCTGACCGCTGTAGGTCAAATGACTCAAACTATGTATGTCCCATCTATTGGGCAAATGGCGCAAGAGTTTCGCGTTAACCCCGCCATGCTACAAGCTGTAATGGCGTGTTATTTGATCCCTTACGGTTTATCCCAGTTCGTATATGGCCCTCTCTCAGATAAATTAGGTCGTAAACCTATCATTCTAGTTGGATTGGCTATCTACCTTGTCGGTGCAGTTATTAGTCTGTTCGCCCATTCATTCGAGCTATTTTTACTAGGTAGCTTCATTCAGGGCGCGGGGATCGGTAGTGGCGGAGCGATGTCTCGAACACTCTCTCGTGACTGTTTTTCAGGAGAAGAACTGCACCGTGCAAACAGCATCATTAGCATGTGTGTAATTTTTTCGCCTCTGCTTGCACCCGTGCTGGGCGGCGTGTTTACCGAGACACTGGGTTGGCGTTCAAGCTACCTGTTCTTAACTCTGTTTGCCGTTGCTGTGGTGATTGTAATGGCATCGAAGCTGATGGAAACGCTGCCGCAAGAGCGTAGGAGCAAAAGCTCAGCAATGGACAACTATCGATTTGTGCTATCAGATCGCCGCTTTCAAGGTTATGTAATTTGCCTTGTGGCAACCTTTGCCGGAGTTGCAGTATTCGAAGCGGCAGCTGGCGTTTTATTTGGTGGTGTACTTAAATTATCTGCGCTGACTGTTAGCATTCTATTTGTGATGCCAATCCCAGGCTATTTGTTGGGCGCTGGTTTCTCATCCATGCTAGCTAAACGTTACGGTACACAAGCGGCATTCAAATTTGGCTTAGCTGCTATTGTACTTGGCTCTGTGGTGGTATTACTACCAGGTTTACAAGGTGCAACCGACGCTTGGACACTAACGTTTGGATCCACTGTCTATTTTCTGGGTGCTGGTGTCTTATTTCCAGCGGCAACCACGGGCGCATTAACGCCATTCCCGAATCATGCGGGTACAGGTGGTGCGGTATTGGGCGGCATGCAAAACCTTGGAGCTGGACTTGCCACACTTGGCGCATCGGTTATTCCTGCTAGCAGTCAACTTCCGCTCGGGGCAATCATGCTTATCATGGCGCTACTGGCGATGTGGGGACTTCATATTGCCAATCGTGACAGAGGTCATGACAATAGCAATAATGCGGTCATGGTCTAGTGCATTCATTGACAGAATTACCTCACAAGGCGACGTTTAACGTCGCCTTTTTACCGCAAAAAATAGACTAAACTCGACATATCGTTGCGTTTCAATACCATTTCTCGACTTCTATTTTGTTTTCAGTTGGTTAACATTGCAATATGGCATACAGCGGCTAGAATGGTCACTTACCTCTACCCAATAATGCCATGGAAGGAGTCACTGGAGTTGAGAGTTCGCTGTATGCATCACCTTGTTGTCATTGTTATCTCCACTGCTCTAGTCGTCATTAATGCCTTTCAAAGTGCACATGCCGCAAGCACGGAAAATAAAACCTTTTTAGTCTCCGCTCATGAGCGGGACTTCTTGGCTAGGTTTATTTTTTCAACCATTGAGAGCCAATCAAACTTTCGCTTCGAATATGTTGCGGCATCAGATTTTACTGAACGCCTCAATGCCGTTGAAAATCGTGAACTGGATTTTGTCGCCAATATCACTTTTACCAAGGCTCGCTCCCAACGATTTATTTTCTCGCAACCAATCAATATAGAGCCCACTTACTTGTTTACTCAATCCGGTCAAAGCTTTGACGAGCTGACTGTAATTGGGACCACAATGGGGACAGCGTTTAACGATATTATTCAACGCTACTACCCTGAAAAACGAGTCTTAAGTTTTAACGATAATGACGTGGCCTTTGAAAGCATGCGCAGCGGCGATATTGATGGCTACATTGGCACATTTTTGCAGCTAGAATGGTTTTTAAATGCTGGATTTAAAGCGGCTCTAATTAATGACAGGGTCTCAATACCGCCTGTTTCTATTATTACCAATAAACAAGAGAACGTGCCTTTGTTGGCGAAGTTCAGTCAAATCATTTCACAAGATTCGGTTCAAAAGCAGATACGTAGTTATATCGAAAGCTACATTACCAACATAGCAATCAAGCAATTAAAAAGTGACATTGAGTCTTCTGGCTTAGACCTTAGAGCTCCTCTAGAGGTGCATCTCAACCACAGAAAACCTTATGTCTATCAATCCAAAGATGGCGATGTAAAAGGCGTTGCCGTAGAACTGGTTAACGAAATCTGTCGTCTAGGCTCTTTGCAATGTGAACTTATCTACGAGCCCAACAAAGCCTGGGCAACATCGCTGCAAAAGCTCATGCTTGCCGAGCACGACGTCATGACCCCTATTGCCGATCTCAGGCATCGCAAAAACATATGATTTTCAGTCGGCCTTTTGCCTCCATTGATGGAGTCATTGCGAAACGTGTTGGGTTTAAAGAAGAAGTCTACAGGCACATCTCTGAGCTTTTTGCTGAGCGTGTAGGTGTTGTAGAAAACGATGTTTTTGCCACTATTACCAGGCGATTACTACCAAACAAAGAACTGGTTTATTTCAAAGACACCGAAGCCATGGTACGAGGTTTAATTGCTGGGACGATTGACTACGCCGTCACTAACCGCGTCACACTTAATACTTTGCTCTATGAGCAAGTGCTGTCGGAAATTACCGAAGACCATTACTTTAAACCTTTTTATCAATCACATCTTAGTTTTGGTTTTCCGAAAACAGAACGTGGTGAGACATTGGCAAAACTGTTCAATCGCACCTTGGACTTTGTCGATACAGAAGCGATTCACCAGAAATATCAACCACCAGCAAACTGGCGGGAGCTCAATAAAAAAGAGTTAGATAAAAGGCGCCTAAATATAATCAATGTTCTGCTCGGGCTGTTTATATTAGTTACCATCGTATTTGGTTATCTTACTAACCATAGAGCAAACCACGACGCTCTAACTAAGCTAAAGAATCGTTATGCGTTGAATCGTATTCGTAAGCAATCATTAGGTAAAGGAAACGGACTTATTTACATTGACCTCAATGGGTTCAAACAAATTAATGACACTTACGGTCACACGGTCGGCGACCAAGTACTAAGATGCTACGCCAAGTTGCTTCGCCAAACAGTAAAAGGGACAAGCTATCGAATTGGTGGTGATGAGTTTGTTGCTATTACGCCACTGAGTAGAAGTAAATTGTCTGAACTACTACCACAACTCGAAAGTTTTGAATTTAAGCTTCGTGGCCAAGATGAAACATTGCGACTTCACGCAGCAGTAGGCGTGTTCTTACCAGACAGCAGCGAGCTAAGCATTAAGCAGCTACTCATCTATACTGACTTTGCTATGTATGAAGCAAAAAGAAACCAGGATCTTCGGAGTGTTATCGTAGACAAAGCTAAGTTGGCGGAGCTAATAGAAGCGAACGGTATTAATAGAGCGGCTTAAAGAGCTAAAAAACAGAAAAGGAGGCATGTGCCTCCTTTGTCATTGCGCTTACACTTCAAATCGGCCAACCAATTGATCTAGCCTTGAGATAGAGTTTTGCATAAGTGATGTTCGACGTGCTAGCTGCTTGGATTGATATTGCAGTGAACTTGTCGACTCAGCAGCATGCTCCGCTGTCTGTGAATTGGTGTTACTCATGTTCGCTAGCCCAGTAATTGCAGCAAACAAAGAGTTTACCGATTGTTGTAACTGTTCGTTCTGCTTCGATGTATCAGCTAAATAAGCATTGCTTTCCACATTTTCAATCCCCGCACGCATGGTATTCACGGCTTTCTCAGACTGTTGCCGTAATTGTTCCATCAAATCACCAATATCCTTAGCGGCAGCGGCGGTTCTATCGCTAAAGTTCGCACTTCATCGGCGACCACAGAAAAGCCTCTACCGTGCTCACCCGCCCTCGCCGCTTCAATGGCTGCATTCAGTGCCAGTAGATTGGTTTGCGCCGTAATATCTGTGATAAGTGTGACAATGTCACTAATCCTTTCCATTTCATTGTTCACGTCATTCACGCTGGCAGACGAAGACTGAACAATCTCTTTAATATTGTCGGCACTGCTACGAGCCGTTTCATACTCCTGATGCGCTCGTTCCACAGATTCCGTCATCAACATATGCATTTCTCTTGCATTGTCATTAGCAGAACGGATTTCTTCAACTTGCTGCTCAGAAAGATCAATAAGTTGGGAGATGGAACCCGATGTATCCTCACTCGACTTAGACAGTCGCTGACTACAACGAAACATCGATTCAGAGACGTTGTTCACCTCGCGACTCGCAAACACCAGTTCTGATACCACGGTTTCCAGGTTATCAATAAAGCTGTTTGTCCATCGGCCTAAATCCCCGGTCTCATCCGCTTTGAACTTCGATGCATCGAGCCGTTGCTTTAGATTCCCATCCCCTTCTGCCAGCACCTTCATCACTCCCGTCATCTGCTCGAGGCTTAGTGACAAAGGTTTAGCCGTGCGAGCTCTAAACAGTAACGTTAATGCACCAGCAGTGAGTAATGATACACCCGCACTCGAATACGCATCCCAGCCCAGAAAATGCTGAAAAGCGACTGGTAACAGTGTGACCAACATAGCTGAAGCCATAAAGCGGCGAGTTAAACGTCCCACCAGCGAGCGATGACGGTGTACTTCTTCAAGATCCGATTCACACATCATGCCCCATCGATCAATAGAGCCCGGCAACTGAAAGGTCACACCCTTGCCAATCACTGGAATGTGGCGATAGTCCGAGTATCCGGGATAATCAACATAGATATTGCTGCCATTTTTGATCGTTTCACGCACGCCTGGGTGAAGTTGGTTGGTTGCGGGATCATTAAACACCACCTCAAATTCTGTATGATGACGAATTTGCACTGTCCCCCAATCCGTTTGAACCCCTTGCTTTAGATTCTCACCATGAGAAAAGGTGCTGTCTTCAAATCGAGAGCGTGACAACGCAACACCTTGTGCGATGGATGGGTCAAACTTCGACTCAACCATAAATAGATAGTTGTCCCCAGACTCACTGTAGATATGCCCCGCTTCTCGCTGAATCAAATCTCCCAGTACATCATTTGGCACACGCCCGCAGAGTACAGGAGAGTTAGGCTGATTCGCATCGAGAGGTTGGTAGAACATCAAGGTGACAGCATCATGAAACTTGGACGATGATGCCCCTATTGTTAGCGTTTTCTGATCAACATAAGGACCATGTAAGAATGGCTTCACTTGGCCAAGCTCTAATGCCTTTAAAGAAGTCAGCCTTTGTCCATTGTGTTCGCGATAGCTAGAGCTGATTGTCACGCCATGACTATCGACCAAGAAAAGCTCAGTGAAGTCCTTGCTGCGTTTAAGCAATAGATCGAGCGCCTCAGACTGTTCATCTTGAGTCTTCGAGGAGATATAGAAAGCGGCATCTTCCAAGAATCTCCATTGATTAAGCGTCCATGTTTCTAGCAGCTTCACCCGAGTTTGGGCAATGCTCTCGAACGTTTGCTCAAGCTCATTAATGCGACTACGATTGGCAAAACAAGCCAAACGCATCGCGATCTTCCCCGTATTCCCAAACCATGGCAGCCAGCGTTTTTCTGTTGTCGTTAAATTCATGTTCAATCCCTTGAATCTAGTTTGTTGATAATAAAGCAATTTATATACCCGTATTCTATAGTTTAATCGCTCGCAATTACAAAGGATCGGCGAATGAAAAGGGGCGTCATCGCACTCAATGGCGTTGTTTAGCACCAAGTCTGTGCATCACTCGCACCAAATAAGGGAGTTGCCCTTTCGAGGGGCAAGACATATCTACTAACAATAAAGTGGCCTAGTTAACGCTCTGATCTTGATAACAAATAACCCATTTTTAGCTGTAAATAGTACACTGCATGCATTACTTCAATGCCTTGTTAGGAGACCACATGACTGAAAATCGTAAAGCCAGCCAAATTGTTTCCATTCTCTCAACTGTCCTTGCCATCGGCTTAGCCATTTATCTTGGATCACTGATCAAATCAGTCGATACCATTGAAGAAAAGCTGAGTCATCAAGCCCAGCAAATCGAACGAACAACCCTTGCTGCAAGTGACAATGCAGATCGTAGCAGTTACGTCCCTGCTTACTCTCATATCTACACTGATGGAGGTAAACCCGTTCTGCTAGAGACCACGTTAGTTGTGAGAAATACAGATCCAAAACAGAGCATTCAGATCCATAGCATTGATTACTTTGACACAGAAGGAAAACTGGTTAGAGAGTTCCTTGAAAAAGGTTATGTACTCGAACCACTTTCAAGCTCTGAGTATCTAGTAGAAAAGCGCGAAGTAAGCGGTGGGGTTGGCGCCAATTTTATTGTTAACTGGTCAAATCCGAATGACGCATCGGAGCCGATATTTGAAGCAGTGATGATAGGCTCCGGCCACGGAAAAGACATTTCCTTTACTAGTCGAGCGACGAACTAAGACAAAACGGCTCATTTCAACGAGTAAAATGAGCCGTTTTTAATGCGAGACTAGACATGCTTAATTTGTTTGTTCGTTCAAATAAGCTTGTAGTGAGATGTTAGTCCATTCACGCATTTTGTTTAAATATGACGCTTGTGAATCCAAGATTTCTTTTGCCAGTTCATCCTTCGCCGCTTGTTGCTTAAGCAGCTCACCGTTCGCTTGTTTTAGAGCATTAATGACTTCAGGTGGGAAGCTACGAACTTTAATGTCTGGATACTCTGAACTCATCTTAGACCAGCTGTTCGCATTCTCATGAAGCGCTTGGGTATACATATCAAACGCCGCAACGCGGAACGAAGTCTCTAGAATGATTTTTAAATCGTCAGGTAGCTCCTGCCAAACTTTTTTGTTTACTAGGAACTGTGTCTCTGAACCTGGCTCATGCCATGCTGTATAGTAGTATGGCGCAATTTTCTGAAAGCCCATTCGCAAATCAAACGCAGGACCAACCCACTCTAGTGCATCAATAGTGCCACGCTCTAGCGAGGTATAAAGTTCCCCTGGTGCGATATTGGTTGGTTTAGCGCCAACCTGAGCCAACACTTCACCAGCAAAACCTGGTATGCGCATTTTAAGCCCTTTCAGATCGTCGACAGTGTTGATCTCTTTTTTGAACCAACCACCCATCTGGATATCTGAGTTACCGCCTGGGAATGACAGTAGGTTATGCGGTGAATACACCTGCTGCATCAACTCTAAACCGCCACCGTGATAAAACCATGAGTACTGCTCCATGGTTGTCATGCCAAATGGCATCGATGAGAAATAGAGCGTGTTGGGAACTTTGCCTTTCCAGTAGTAAGAGCTGGAATGGCCAAGATCGTATTGGCCCGATTTCACCATATCAAAGACACCCAGTGGCGCTTTGTGTTTGTTGGCAGAGTCGATACGAATAATTAAACGTCCGTTCGACATTTCTTTCGCAAGCTTAGCCATATTCTTACTCGCATCCCCTAAGATAGGCGTATTAGGCCCCAGGTTTCGGCAAGTTTTAGACGATATACTTTGTCGTCGGCTTGAACATGTGCTGCGGCAAGAGTCGTTAGAGATGCGACGATAAGGGTACTGACTCGACGAATGGTTTTTTTGAAGTCCATTTCTTAGATTCCTGTGTACGTTATTGGATAGCTCACCAACAATGAATGTAAACACTATGTATGTCAAAGTGTTATCATTTAGCATCATTCTGATTGAGCAGCCAATCTGTCTATTATTTAATCAACGCGCCTTATTTTGTCCTTTCCGCGGCACCAACTCTTTATTTATCTCCAAGCCGAAGGCCGCTAAAAATATTCCATTCTGTTTAACAAAGTGATAGTTCTGTCACGGATTCTCTGATATTAATAGCCGAATTGTTCAATATTTTGAAAAGTAACACTATGGACTGGGCTACGCTGACGATATTCATCCCCACCTTTTTCTTTGTATCGATTACTCCAGGTATGTGCATGACGCTTGCCCTTACTATGGGCATGAGCATTGGTTATCGACGTACGTTGTGGATGATGATTGGTGAGCTATTAGGCGTTGCGGTTGTTGCTCTCGCGGCTATTTTGGGTATCGCGGCAGTGATGTTGAGATATCCAGAAGTGTTCACCATTTTCAAAGCAGTCGGTGCGACTTATCTCTTCTATTTAGGCGTTCAAATGTGGCGTTCACGCGGTAAACTCGCCATCACATCCGAGGTTGAGCAATCGTCACGTCACAACGATTGGGATCTTGTTGTACAAGGCTTTGTCACAGCCATCGCCAACCCTAAAGGTTGGGCTTTCATGATTTCACTGCTTCCACCTTTTATCGATCAATCCAAGTCAATGTTTGGCCAGGTTACTATGATGCTTGCCATTATCTTGGTCAGTGAGTTCGTCTGCATGACGATCTACGCAACCGGTGGTAAAGGTTTAAAGCGCACCCTGGGCAACGCTAACAATGTACGAACCATGAATCGCATCGCAGGCACACTGATGTGTGGCGTTGGTGTGTGGCTTTTTATTGGTTGACTAGGTTAATCGCACACAAGCCTTGACGACTTCAACTTCCAGTTTTGTAATTTCCATACAAAAATAAATCAAAATATGAATAGATCAGATGTACGCCAACGTACATCTGATGGCAAATTCCCTAGAAAAGTCTCAACACCTCCTCTTTATCATAGTAATTTCCGATAATTCACTTCGTAAAACATCGTCTAGTCGGATAAATCACCACTCACTCTACCCCTTTAGAGTAGTTTAAATCCGTAATTGATTTACATCATGTATTAATTTGCTTTCACAAATAACAATGCAGACAGATTTGAAGAACTAACACTTAGGTATAATCATGAGCAAGATGAAGCTTGTCGTCGTAGGAAACGGCATGGTTGGTCATCGCTATCTCGAGGACTTAGTCGAGAAAGCAGATATGACTAACTATGAAGTGACTGTCTTCTGCGAAGAACCCCGCGTTGCGTACGACCGTGTGCACCTTTCCTCTTATTTTTCGCACCACACTGCTGACGAGCTCTCTCTCGTTAAAGAAGGTTTTTACCAAAAGCACGGCATTAACGTATTGATTGGCGAGCGTGCTATCAATATTAATCGTGAAAACCACATCGTTTATTCCAGCACTGGTCGTGAAATCAAATACGACAAACTCATCCTCGCTACTGGCTCTTTCCCATTTGTTCCGCCTATCAAAGGCAACGAAAGCAAAGACTGTTTTGTTTACCGTACTATCGAAGATCTTAAAGCTATCGAAGCAACCGCTAAGAAGAGCAAGAGCGGCGTAGTTATCGGTGGTGGTCTGCTAGGTCTTGAAGCTGCCGGTGCACTGAAAGCACTGGGTGTAGAAACTCACGTGGTTGAATTCGCACCAAAACTTATGGCTGAGCAGCTAGACCAAGCGGGCGGTAACCAGCTTCGTTCAAAAATTGAAAGCATGGGCGTGAACGTTCACACCAGCAAGAACACGCTAGAAATTGCGCCTGAAGGCAAAACAGCGCGTAATGTGATGCGCTTTGCTGACGGTACTGAGCTAGAAACTGATTTCATCGTGTTCTCTGCAGGTATCCGCCCTCAAGACAAACTTGCTCGCGAAATGAAGCTAGATATTGCTCCTCGTGGCGGTATTGCTATCAACGACTTCTGCCAAACGTCGGATGAAAACATCTACGCGATTGGTGAATGTGCGTCTTGGAACGAAATGTTCTACGGCCTAGTGGCTCCTGGCTACAAGATGGCTACAGTTGCGGTTGACCACATCGTTGGTAACGACAGCAAATTCGAAGGCGCTGACATGTCGGCGAAGCTTAAGCTTCTCGGCGTGAAAGTAGGCTCAATTGGTGACGCTAACGGTCGCACTCCTGGCTGTAAGAGCTACGTTTACCAAAACGAAGAGCAAGAAGTGTATAAGCGCCTCATCGTTTCTGAAGACAACAAGAAGCTTCTTGGTGCAGTCATGGTTGGTGATACTTCTGACTACGGCGACCTACTTCAACTAATGCTGAACGAAATCGACCTACCGGAGCACCCTGATGCACTTATTCTTCCAGCACACGCTGGCGCTGAAAAACCGACTCTAGGTGCTGATTCTCTTCCTGAGTCAGCGGTTATCTGTTCTTGCTTTGACGTTACTAAAGGCAAGATTGCAGAGGCAGTTGCTCAAGGTCACCACACCATTGGCGACATTAAGGCGGTGACTGGCGCAGGCACTGGCTGTGGTGGTTGTATCCCTCTTGTGACTTCAGTTCTTAATGCTGAACTTGCGAAGTCTGGTATCGAAGTTAAGAACGATGTGTGTGAGCACTTTGCTTACTCTCGTCAAGAGCTGTTCCACCTAGTACGTATCGGAGAGATCAAGACGTTTGAAGAGCTACTTGAAAAACACGGTACAGGCTACGGCTGTGAAGTCTGTAAGCCACTTGCTGGCTCTATCCTAGCGTCTTGCTGGGGTGACCACATCCTTAAGCCTGAGCTAGTGAAGCTACACGATACTAACGATAACTTCCTAGGTAACATCCAAAAAGACGGTACTTACTCTGTTATCCCACGTATGGCTGGCGGTGAAGTCACACCTCAAGCGCTAAAAGTGCTGGCTGAAGTAGCTGCAGAATACAACCTTTACACCAAGGTGACGGGTGCACAACGTATCGGTCTGTTCGGTGCGCAAAAAGACGATCTTCCAGCTATCTGGAAGAAGCTGATTGACGCAGGTTACGAGACAGGTCAAGCGTACGCAAAAGCACTTCGCATGGCGAAAACGTGTGTGGGCTCCACTTGGTGTCGTTACGGCGTTCAAGACTCAGTTGGCCTAGGCTCTCGCATCGAGAACCGTTACAAAGGCATCCGTACTCCTCATAAGATGAAGTTTGGTGTCTCTGGCTGTACTCGTGAGTGTGCAGAAGCGCAAGGTAAAGACCTTGGCATCATCGCCACTGACGCAGGTTGGAACATGTACGTATGTGGTAACGGCGGTATGAAGCCTCGTCACGCAGACCTACTGGCTTCTGATCTAGACGAAGCAACGCTAATTCAATACATCGACCGCTTCATGATGTTCTACATCCGCACCGCTGCGCCACTACAACGCACGTCAGTTTGGATGGAAAACATGGAAGGTGGTGTGGACTACTTACGTGAAGTTATCGTTGATAACAAGCTTGGTATCAACGAGCAGCTTGAAGCTGACGTTCAGCGTCTGGTGGGCGATTACAGCTGTGAGTGGAAGAACACGATTGAAGACGAGTCTCAGCTTACGCGCTTTGCTCACTTCATTAACAGTGACCTACGTGATGACAATGTGGTATTCGTTCAAGAGCGTGACCAACACCGTCCAGCGACATTCACTGAGAAACACCCTGAAGCGAAAGGCGACATTCTACACGTTGAGCTGGAGAAGTAATCATGGCATTTCAAAAAGTATGTGACATCCAAGATATCGTCCCAGGCACAGGCGTTTGTGCATTGATTGACGGTCAGCAGGTTGCGGTTTTCCGCCCAAGCGCTGCAGAAGAAGTCCGCGCTATCAGCAACATGGATCCGTTCTATCAATCTAACGTGCTATCACGTGGTTTGATTGTTGAGCACCAAGGCGAACTTTGGGTTGCAAGCCCGCTTAAGAAGCAGCGCTTTAACCTGACAACAGGTGCGTGCATGGAAGATGAGCGCTTTAGCGTGAAAGCTTACAAAGCTCGCGTGACTAAAGGTGCGGTAGAGATTTCTGCTTAACCGCTTCTAGAAAACGCGTTCTAGAGAATGAATAGCCTATAGGGGTTAGCCACCCTAGCCCCTATCACTATTCAATCTTAACTTTTTTATTTTTACACTTTGTTGGAGAGACATGATGTCTACTGATTTTAAACCTGCACAATTCGTTCAAACTATGATCGACGTTGGCGAAGCGAAGACCAAAACCAGCACTCGCGATCTACTTTTACGCGGCACAATGGCTGGCGTGATTCTATCACTAGCGGTGGTGGTTGCAATCACTACTATGGTACAAACTGGAATCGGTATTGTGGGCGCACTCGTATTTCCTGTTGGTTTCGTGATTCTGAGCGTGATGGGTTATGACCTAGTAACCGGCGTTTTCGGTCTCGCACCTTTAGCAAAATTTGAAAACCGCCCAGGTATCACTTGGAGCCGTATCATGCGCTGCTGGGGTCTAGTGGGTCTGGGTAACCTTATCGGTTCACTGATTGTTGCTTACCTTGTGGCTGTTTCGCTAACAGGCAACTTCTCTCTTGAGCTAAACGCAGTAGCGAAGAAGTTCATTGCGGTTTCTACGGCTCGTAGCCTTGGTTTTGAAAACATGGGTATGGACGGATGGATCACCTGTTTCGTGCGCGGCATCTTCTGTAACCTAATGGTTTGTCTAGGCGTAATCGGTAACATGACAGCACGCACTGTTGCAGGCCGTGTGGCTATGATGTGGTTCCCAATCTTCATCTTCTTCGCACTCGTATTTGAGCACACAGTAGTCAACATGTTCCTATTCCCACTAGGCATGATTCTAGGTGCTGACTTTGGTATCGCGACTTGGTTGAACTTCAACCTTATCCCTACCATCCTAGGTAACATCGTTGGCGGTCTAATCATGACATGTATCCCGCTTTACCTAACTCACGCTAAAACTGCACCTTCAATCTCTAGTGAAACAGAAGAACAAGTGCAAGCTGAACCAGCGCTAAGCGCGAAATAATCTCGATATGACCTCACCTTCGTGGTGAGGTCTTTTACCTCTTTGGTTATAAAAAGTCGTACTGCCGAGTATCACTCTTTATACCCAAATTTAGATTTGATAGGCGTAGCTTATGACCACTAATCACACATCTTTAAATGCCGGCTTTGTTTCGTTAGTCGGTGCGGGGCCGGGAGACCCTGATCTTTTGACAGTGAAAGGATATCGCGTGATTCAGTCTGCGGATGTCGTCGTTTTCGATAGACTCGTATCCAAAGATATCCTGTCGCTGGCAAAACCTGGTGCAGAGATGATCTATGTAGGCAAGAAGCTCGACTATCACTGCGTTCCACAAGATCAGATCAACCAAATCTTGGTAGAGAAAGCCAAAGAAGGTCACAAAGTGGTTAGGCTAAAAGGTGGGGATTCGTTTTATCTTTGGCCGCGGCGGTGAAGAGCTAGAAACCTTAGCTGAGAACGGTATTAACTTCGAAGTGGTTCCTGGCATCACGGCGGCGGCTGGAGCAACAGCGTATGCAGGTATTCCCCTTACTCACCGCGACCACGCGCAAAGCGTTCAGTTTATCACCGGTCACGTACAAAAAGATGGCCGTGAAATCGAATGGGGTCTCTTGCCCAATCCAACAACACGCTCGTCTTCTATATGGGTCTAAAACAAAGCGGACGCATTACTGACAAGCTCATTACCCATGGCCTTGATGAAAACACACCGTGCGCAGTAATTGAAAATGGCACGCGCAAAGAACAGCGTGTTTTCCAAGGTGCACTCAACACGCTACCTCAAATGGCCAGCGAAGCAGAAAGCCCAGCCTTAATAGTGGTTGGGAGTGTGACCCAATTGCACGACAAACTAAAGTGGTTTAACTAAACTGATTTCACTAAGCTAAAAACGCCAGCAAATCATGCTGCTTTTTCTTGTGCGCCCTATCTCATAAGGGGTGGCCGATTTTCTGACAACGTGTCTCACTTCTGGTATGCGCTGACAAAATCCTTTCCCGGCATTGAATAGCTCTGACATATTGTTACTAAACTTAACTAACCTATACACGCTTGACGTGTCCCACAACTTACAAAGGTAGGTTAGCAATGAAAGTACTCGTCTCATTGGCTCTTGGCGCTTTAATCCCCCTTTCTGCAGCACAAGCAGATGTCACCATCAAAGGCGATCGCATGGAAATCAGTGACGATTGCCGAAAAATCGAAGGTGACGTGATGACACTACGTTCAGAAGATTGTGATGACGGCTCAAAAGGCGGCAATAAAAACAAGGGGGACAACCGAAGCGTCCATGGCGACGATAACCCAGGCAAAGGGCACGGCAAGGACAAAAACAACAAAGGTAAAGACCGCGACAAAGACGATGATTAATCATCGCGCTTTACCAGCAGTGTAATTAAGGAATGAATTATGAAGTATTTAAAGCTTACCGCCGTTGCAGGTGTCGTGTCACTTGCACTCGTTGGATGTGGTGGAGATTCAAGCTCTCCAGCAGCAACGACGCCTGTGACGCTCAGCGTTACAGACGCTCCCGTGGATGAGGTCAAAGAGGTTGTTGTGACCTTTGGCACCGTGGCACTGTTGCCACAAGGTGGTGGCTCACCACTTATCTATGATGTGTACTTGACTGACGATGAAGGCAACCCGGTTGATGAGAATGGCAACCCTATTCCTGACGGTGAAGACCCGGTGCCACTGAGCGTCAACCTGCTTGACTATCAAGGCAGTAAAGTCATGCCGCTGATTAAAGATGAAGTAGTGACTGTCGGTAACTACAAGCTATGCGTGTTCGCGAACGATGGTGATCACCCGACCCACCCCTCCTACGTAATTGAAGATGACAATACCGAGCGCGAGTTGTCCGTTAAAGGTAACGGCGCCTGCCCACAGGGTGTAGGTAAAATAGACAACACAGGTGTACTGTACTTCAATGATTCGTTTGCGGTAAATCCGCAAAACAATGACTTTGCTGTAGAGTTTGACCTACGACGAGGTTTAAAAAATACCTCGACCTTCCCAGATTACAGCATTCAACGTACCTCGGTCACTCTGATCAATACCGCTGTGACTGGAAATATTGAAGGCACCGTAACAACAGCGACGTTCAACGCTTGTAACGACCCAGCGGACGCCAATGTCGCGCAAGCTGTGTACTTGTATGAAAGCGGTACTACACAAGAAAACATGGCGCCCATTGGCGGAACTGATACCGTTAAGCCTCTAACCTCTGCGAGCGTAAGTTACAATGAAACGCAGCAAGTCTACGAATTCTCATTTGGTTTCCTAGATCCGGGTAGCTACAACCTTGGTTACACTTGTACGGCTCAGCATGACGATGGCGAAGAAGGCTCAGATCCTGTGGCAGCGGGTTTCAACATCTTTAGTACTCAATCCGATGTAGCGGTAGTTGGTAATCAAGACACGAGTGTTGAGTTCTAATTCCAACAACTAATCTACTTACATTCAAAGCGCCCTTTAGTAAAAGGGCGTTTTTACATAACGAAGAATTTAGAACAAAAAAAAGCGGCCACCCATCCTTGGGCGCGCCACTTTGCTGCTACGAAACGCGTTTAACGCGAGTAAGACTAGTTGTTGGAAATTATCACTTCTTTATTGCGCACTTCAGAAAGAGCACGTTCCAGATTATCGTTGGCTAATTCATAGTATGATGGCTTAGCATCGATTGCCTGCTGAAAGTATGGAATCGCACGCTCGGGCTTGCCTTTTAGCATAAGAAAGTACCCGACATTGTTTAAAGCCTCGGGTTTTTCAAGATGACGGCTAAACATGTTTAACGCACGATTTTCATACCCCTGAGCTAGATAAATAAGCGCCATGTTGTTTTGCGCTTTCTCATTTTCTGGCTCACGCTTTAGTGCTTTCTGTGTGTATGACTGCGCTTTACTATAGTCTCCCGACATATAGTAAGAGTAACCTTGATTGATCAATATTTTGGTAGATTGAGGGGATATTTGATACGCCTTTTCATACATCGACCTAGCGACATCATAGTTATTATTGACGTCGGCCAAAATCCCAAGTCCCATGAAGGCGATCGCTGGGGATTGGCTGTCTACACTTAAACTGTCTACCTTAGACTTGGTAACTGAATCAAAATCTATGGTATTTGTTGAGTTCTGACGAACTTGATCAGCGTTAATCGCCCTTAAAAAGTAACTTTCCGATTCCTCAACACGCCCTGTCCGAGCATATAAGTTACCAAGCTGCTGATGCGCCATCACATGATCGGGGTTGTCTTTAACCGATAATAGGAACGCCTTCTCTGCTAGCTCATTGTTACCCCGTGAAAGGTGTATTTGCCCTATGGTGTACAGAGTTTGGTCTTTATAGGTTTCGGTTCCAAATGAGAGAGAGCGAATGTACTCGTACAGCGCCAAATCCACATTGTTCGCGGCAAGTGCCGCGTCACCACGTTGTATTGCTTCAATCTCCGTCTGAGGCGGCGGAGCCTGAGTCAACGTTTCAATTGGTCGGCCTGAATACAACGAGGTGTCATAAGCAGGCTCTTTCGGACCACTTGAACAGGCTTGAAGCCCGAAAACGATGACAATTAAAAAGAGTATTTTGATGCCTTTCATAACGTATCCTTACTCGAAAGCTTTCATAATATTTAGGATGGCTGGCCCTACGGCCACAATGAAGAAACAAGGCCAAATAAACAGTACCATCGGGAACATCATTTTGGTCGGTATCTTCGCAGCTAATTCTTCCGCGGCCTGATTTCGTTTGTCTCGGTAATCTTCAGTATAGTCACGAAGTGTCGCCGACAAGCTACCACCGATTCTAGATGCATGAGAAAGCATGCTAACCAAACCACTCAGTTCATAGAGGCCAGTTCGAATGACTAGCTCGTTGAAGGCCTGAGGTAACTCCACACCGGCTTTGACTTTGATACACACGGTTTCCAGCTCATCCGCCAGCTCTGGGTGTGCGATGTAAGTTTCGTTGGCAACACGTTTCATCGCTGCCATAAAACCCAGCCCAGATTCAGTACAAACAACGAGAAGATCGAGTGCATCTGGCACACCAGCGCGGATTTTTCGTTGTCTTTTTTTGACCATTCTGTCAAGAACGATGTTAGGTATAAACAGTCCGCCGAGAACGCTCACTGCAATAATCAGATTCAACTGGCTAAAGTCGCTCAGCGTTAAATAAAAACTGCCAGCCAGCACCACACCAATAACAAAGGAAAATATCTTTATTGCGTAGAAGTTACCCAGCGCACTTTTCTCATGTAACCCAGCGTGCATTAATTGATGGCGAATACTTTCTTTTTCTTTAGAGTTGCCGGGCACATACAGCGGAGATAGTGACTCAAGCGTGTCACGAACTCGACTCGTTTGTCTTTTAGCCTCTGGCTCAGCCAAGTGCTCAACACGACGCTCAACACCCGATTTAACCCCAAACATGACAAAACCTAGCGTAAATACCGCCAATGTTACGGCTAGCAATACCGCACCCAGCAAAAACCATTCACGGGCAATGTTAAAGCTCTCGACCTGCTGTAATAACGCTTCCATGCTACACCTCGATATTAATGATCTTTCTCATCCATAAAGCGCCAAGCATCAAGCAGACAATACCACCAGCAATCACTTTTAGACCTCGGGGATCGGTGTAAAGGGGTTCAACTAACTCCGCATTTACCGCCATTAAGCCTAGGAATAGTGCAAATGGTGACAGCACCAAAATCCATGCAGACATGCGACTCTCAGCGGATAGGGTTCGTATCTTACGTGACAACTTAAAGCGCGCTCGGAGCACTTCGGACACTTTCTGCAAGTTCTCTGCTAAGTTACCGCCTGTGTCTTTTTGCAATAACACAGCGGAAGAAAACGCCAACATGGATACAGTGGGGACTCGATCCGCCATGTTGAGTATGGATATTTTAATGTCGTAACCAAAGCTGAGCAGGTTGAAGGTATTTTTGAACTCCTCACCGGCGGGCGCCGGTAACTCTTCGCCCACTTCTTTAAAGGTTTGTGCTAACGGCTGGCCGGCCTGAAGCATCCGTCTCATAATATCTAGGGCTTCTGGAAGCTGCTCTTCGAACTTGATGAGCCTTTGGCTAATTTTCCAATTGATGAAAAATACCACGCCGATAACAAGAAACACCGCCCCTATCACTCCAAAATACCAAGGCTTATTCAGTACAGGAACGAGAATAATCAGGGCCAGACACCCGAGTAACGTACGCATCACAATGTCGCCAAGCCCAACTCTAAAACCCGCCAGTTCCGTCATTTTTTGTAGATTGGCGAAATAAGGAATTTCAACCAGCTTTCTATCCAGAGGAGTGAGCTGCTTATGATAGTGCTCTTTGAGTAAGCTTACGCTCTCGGCATCTAGCTCGCTTTTGGTTCGCTCCAGTCTTTTGGTGAGCTCTTTGTGTTTCGCCCGCTGCCCAGCAGCAGGCAGGATTAATGCTTGAGAGATTAGAAATACCGCAACAAACAGCAGCAAAAAGAACATAGTCGCATCAAAGTTCATGTTACTTACCCTCCTTGCCGCCGAGTTCATTGAACAGTTCGAAAGGAAGGTCAATTCCCCGCTTAATCAGCGAACTATGGCAATCTGGCACAACGCCGGTCGCGGTGTAATGACCCAGAACATTTCCTTTCTCATCCACACCCTCGCGATTGAACCTAAAGATTTCCGACATGGTGATCACTTCTCCCTCCATGCCGTTGATTTCTTGAATGCTCACCATACGCCTTTTACCGTCCTCCTGACGCTCCATCTGCACCACAAGATGAATTGCTGAGGCGATTTGGGCTCTCAAGTTTTTGGTTGAAATGTTCCATCCCGCCATCGCAAACATGTTTTCAACACGGCTCAACGCATCTCTAGGCGAGTTTGCGTGAATCGTCGCCAAAGAACCGTCATGGCCAGTATTCATCGCTGATAACATATCTACGGCTTCACTGCCCCTCACCTCACCAACAACAATTCGATCGGGTCGCATACGAAGCGAGTTTTTCACCAGCTCACGCTGAGTAATTTCACCTTTGCCTTCGAGGTTCGCAGGGCGTGTCTCTAAACGGATGACATGGGGTTGTTGAAGCTGGAGTTCCGCCGAGTCTTCGATGGTAATGATGCGTTCATTAGATGGAATGAAGCCAGAGAAGATGTTCAAGGTTGTGGTTTTTCCCGAGCCGGTACCACCAGAGATTAGAATATTAAGCTCACCTTTAACCGCACCATTAATAAACTTGGCCATCTGTGGGGACACAGAGTCGAGTTCTAATAGATTGTCCATGGTCAAACGGTCAACCGCAAAACGACGTATTGACACCGACGCGCCATCAATTGCAAGCGGAGGGATAATGGCATTAACACGTGAGCCATCTTGAAGACGCGCATCAACCATGGGCGATGCCTCATCAATACGGCGCCCCACTAGACTGACGATTCGGTCGATAATATTGCGAAGATGACGGTCATCCAAAAAGGTGTAAGGCGTTTTTTCCAGCTTGCCTCGCCTTTCTACATACACACTCTTTGGTCCATTGACCAAGATATCCGACACTGTTGTGTCTTTAAGGAGGGGTTCCAGAGGGCCAAGGCCAAACACTTCATCTTCAATTTGTGCGAGAACACGTTTGCGACCTTCGTGACTAAGGGGATGCTCGTTGTCATCGTTCATCAAAGTCTGAATCGCTTCGTGTAACTCTCGCTTTGCAGTGTCCTCATCAAGGCTCGAGAGTAGACCTAAATCAACGGTTTCGAGCAATTTCTTGTGAAAGTAATGCTTTACTTCCAAATCTTGTTCAAGTTGTCGGCGCGCCTCTTCAACCGCGCGAGACTTAATTTGCTCTTGCTCATCGACAGCAGAAGCCACTTCGTCAACAGCGACCTCTTCGACCACCACAGCCTTGTCAGGCACGCTATTGTCGATGCCGGCGGCTCTTTTTTCAAAATCTGGATTAATATTTTTCCTTTTGAAGAACATATCCCCTCCTTGGTTTATGTGTCAGTGGAATCGCAACATTCGCGAACAGTCATTGCCTACGTGCAATTAACTGAACAGCTTCGATAACCATCCACTCGGCGCTGCCTCAACTTTCCCCAACGACACACTCAATTTAGCGATAGCTTTGCTGATGGCACTTTTCTTTTTGAAATCAATAACAGGCTTGCCCAAATTGGCGCTTTCCGTGGCGACTTTATAGTCATTCGGTATGTTATGAATCTCATAATCAGGTAAGGTCTTGTCGATATCCGCCAGTGTGATAGCTTGCTTACTGGAATATCGATTAACGATGACCTCAATAGCCTCTGTTGTCAGGCCATACTCGTACTTGAGGCTCTTGCTCAACTGGCTTGCGTTTTTCAGCGACATATAGTTTTGCTGAACAACCAAAAATAACTTAGTCGCTGGTGTGATTAGCGGAGCGAAGGTTGGCTCTACGCCCCTTGAAAAGTCAATGATGATGTATTTGTAAAACTGCCTAAACAAGGGCACTATTTTTTGTATCTTCTCGGCTTTTTCGGCTGCGTTTGCTCCCTGGCCTTTACCAAACCCTAGGATGTGTAAACGTTTTTGGTACTTGGTGACGATCCCGTTGATAGAGGATTCATCAAGCTCACTCATGACTTCAAGTGCATCAAACATGGTGTACCTGGGTGTTAAATCCAGATACTCGGGTACAGTGCCAAACTGAGTATCAACATCGATAAGAAGTACCTCGTTGGGGAACGATTCTGCTAGTTGGAGCGCAACATTGATGGCCATTGTCGACGCACCATTACCACCTTTGGTGTTTAAGAAGATAAACAGCTCTCCCATGTCGCGATTGACAATTTTTTGCTCGGCCATTGTTTGCAATAGTGGCAGTAAGTCCCCCATACTGGCGCGTTCAGATAGAAAATCTGATGCTCCGATTCGAAGCGCGACTTTCAACATCGCCGTGTCCGACTCATCCCCAAACACAATCAACGAAGCGTCTGAGTCCTTAAATGGCAGGTCATAATCATGCAACTCTGCGACTTTGGTAGCCCACTCCATTTTGCCTTCAACGAAAATGGCATCGGGAGCATGCAACGTTCTCAATGCATCTGGGCTCACTAAATTGAGTGATACGGACTCACAAATTGTGTTCTTACTTTTCTTTAGCTCACTGGTAATATGGTTTTTGAATGCATCGGTTGCGTATAACACCCATACGTTAAGGTTAGTCCGAAGCGCAAAGGTGACGCTGTCACTCATATTTTTGTTAATTGGTACCGGTTCACCCATGTTGTCACTCCTAACAATCTTCAATGGTTCCATTCGTGGACCCAGTGTTGGGTCTCACAATCCCTAAACTCTCAACAGGTAATAGTGTCTTGAAACTGGGCACATCCACTGCCCCCCGTTGCCAATGAACGCCAGCAAAGGGAAAAATTGAAATTGAAAACCTGAAACCTCCGCGCTAACGTAGCGTATCTGCGACATAATCGCCGCCTGAGCACCAGAGGAGAGGCCGCTAAAGCCAGCCACAGACACAGGGCTACCTGCGGCATCAACATAATCAATCACCAGATTCTCCGGCTCGAAGCCGATAGGACGATTTTCTATCACCTCGGGCAGACTAGTTATGTCCCCTTGGTCAGTGATGGCACATACTGTCGCTAGACGAGCGGCTTTTCTGGTCATTTCATTGAGCATTTGCATCGAAAACATGTAACGTCCAATCTCGAATGCAAAAAACACCAGCACCAATAAACCCCAAGCAATCACCGTGAACTCTATGATGGTCATGCCAGATTGTTTTTTTGTCATGTTCATAATCCAGTCTCCATTACCGCTGAAGCTGAAAAGTTAAGGTTCATGTCGTTTTCCAAAAACGGCAGAGTTGCAAAGGTCGGCACGTAGTTAAAGGTCGCCGTCACCGTCACGAGATCGTTGTTGTGAGATACCGACACATTTTCCGTCAGCAGCCCATCCAATACTGCAGTACCAGAAGCCACGTTGGCTCCGTACACCACGACATTTTGAATCTCAGTGGTTGGGGCAATTTGCTGCGTAGTGGCAGTACCATAAATGGCGGTTACTGCATATCGCGCGCCATTTCGCACTGCTTTATTAAGTGCCTGATATTCCACAAGCAAGTTGCCAAGCTCCAGGCAAATCGTCATGAATACGATCAGCAGCGGCGTCATCATGACAAACTCAATCGCGGCCAACCCTTTTTGCTTGGATTTACGAATAAAACGACGCATATCAAGCCTCCCCGCTCAATGGATCTTTATAGAGCTGAATTTTGAAAATGCCTTCGGCATTCGGGGTAGTTCCGGTTGATCCATTAGTGACCGTGCAATCTTCCAGAAACTCGCCATAGACGCCTTGCTTGGCTCCGTTATTATCAGGTGCTTGCTGTGTGAGGAAGAAACACCCGATGCAGTTACAGGTAAGGTCTCTGTACCACCGCCGGCTCCATCACAGTCCACCATTGGAATAGGCAAAATACGACGCCTCCCTCTCCTGCAGTACAACTTCCGGATGCACTGCCATCACACCCTGACGCGCCTAGTTCATAGTCTGAATACATAAAGGAGTTGTCATAGACAACATTTCCATCATTATCTGTAGTCGCGGGGGTGCTAGGCTGCTCCACATAGACATCTGGTGGGTATTGGTCGACAGAAACGCCACCACCAGAATAGATCCCAAACCTAGTATTCAATCCCTGTCCCACTGGGCCTACCGATGCTCCGGGTTTAGTTTGAACCGAATTACTAATATCGATACATTGGTCATATCCACCCGCTAGCGCACTGCGCACTGTCGACGCACCTGAACCAAAATCGAGCAGTTGAAAGTTACCAGGCCCCATTTCTGAGGAATTCTGATCGGCGACTTTAAGTTCATACACTTGTTGGAAGTTGTAGCCTAAAAAGTCATTGGGGCCGCTCGATGTGTCTGCACACACAGCAATAGGCACTATGTTACACGCGTATATTAAGGTCGAACTGGGTCCAGCTACGGCTGCGGCACCTGACTCTTTATCAACGCCAAAATAACCCAGAAAGTACGAAGTTAGTGGTACATCAGTGACCGATACTCGAACATAGGTATCACCGCTGCTGTCATAGCTACTAGCGAAGTCCTGAGGGTCATTAGAAAATGTGATACTGATTGATTCCGCCGGTATCACCAGTTCCGTATTCCCTTGCGCTGCAAACATGGCAGAAATGGTTGAAATCGCGGTAGCTTCTGCCACTGCATCGGTTTCACCCGCACTGACCTTCACTGCAGCTGCCAATGCCGCCGCATCAACACCATTTTGTAGCCGAGTCTTGTTAAGCAATGCATGGTTGACATCCACCGCCAACGCCGTAAAAAACAAAAACACGGCGAGTATCATGGTTATCAAGATCGTTGTTATACCCGACTGTCTCGTGATCCTTGTACCTGTATTGCATAACATAACTGCCTCCCAGCCTTAGTTTCGGCCTGAACTACTCCGATTTTGCACGGCGAGGTTTCTTCCCATTACTTTCTCTGCTTTGCCGTCGTATGCAGATTGACCTGTGTAGTCGTCATACGCGACCTGCATACGTGCACCTGTCCCATCAGGCACCACACCTAGATTTTTTGCGGTTGCTTCATGGTCATACGTTTGTTCGTGTTTCATTTTGGCCACTGAATAGCCAAGTGGTTTGTCGTTTGCGCACCCCAAAATCAGGATACTGAGTACACCAACCAATAGTGTGTATCTATTCATGTTAAATCCCTTATAAATCATGACCAAATGAACCTTCTGAACCACCACTTGTCGCTGGTATGGTGCTCGCGGCTGCGGGCTCGTACGCCTTAGAAGTATCTTCCATGTCGGCAATGTACGAGCTTTGACCCAGCAGATAAAACTCCAGATCATTTGGTTTCACGAATGCATCTGTCGGCAGCAGGATTTTGCTTCTGTCGACCGGTTGAGCTAATCGTGGTGTCACCAAGATCACTAGCTCTGTTTCACCAGAGATAAACTCCTGACTATTAAATAGCTGACCAAGAACAGGAATGTCACCGACACCAGGTAGCTTGGCAGAAACATCTCGAACATTCTCACTGAGTAAGCCAGCGATCCCTATGGTTTGACCATCCGCGAGCTCTAACGTCGAAGCGGCTGTACGCTTCGTTATAGGGGGGATAACATAAGTGGCATTGGTTTCAACTGGATCGATAGTCAACGTACCTGAGTTGGCGATCTCACTGACATCGACAGAAAGCACTAGGTTAATTTTTTGATCAGACAAGATAGTGGGAACAAACTTCAGCCCTACACCATATTCTTTGTATGCGATAGCTATACCGTCTCTATCTGGCACCGGAATTGGAAATTCACCACCCGCTAGAAACTCAGCTTTTGAGCCACTAAGTGCCGTCAAATTCGGCTCAGCGAGTACCTTGGCCACACCATTCTCTCTTGCAATATCAAGGGCAAGCGTAAAAAGTGTGTTTCCATCTAGGAAAGTCGCCAGTAAGCCTGTTTCTTCAATGGTCGGTGAACTAAAAATCGGACCAACGCCACCACCAACATCGTCGATAATGGCGCCACCACTCGTACCACCCCAACCAAAGTTGCCGTTTTGATTAAAGAAATGAAAGTCTGAATCGAAGCGTCTGACCAAGCTGCGCTGAACTTCGGCCACCGTCACTTCAAGCATGACTTGCTGTGCACCGCCGATAGACATTAGGTTGATGACGCTAGTATTGTCGACAACTTCATCTTCTGAAGACGTTTTATCATCGGCCACCTCTCCAGCAGTGAACGTTTCCGCGATTTTCACCGCCATGTTCATGGCTGACTGGCTGCTAACTTGACCACTCAATACCAACTTGTCTTGAGAGCTGTGAACCTCAATAGTCTCATTCGGTAAGAACTCAAATAATTTGGCTTTGACCCCGTTAAGGTCATGGGTCACTTCGATATTAATCGATTCAATCAATCGACCTCGACTGTCCCACGCCATCAAATTGGTGGACCCTAGTCGTTTACCAATTAAGAACACTTCATTAGAACGGAGAATAACGATGTCCAAAACCTCTGGATCGCCCAATGAAACCCGTTTCGCTTTACCCGCAAGAATAACATTGGTCGACTTGTGATGAGGCACTTTGACGACCTTGCCACTCTGTGTCGCGGCATGGATAGTAGTAAATAAACCGACCGCCAAATACAAACTAGCGCAGGTAAGTAGCATAAAAATCCTTTTCATAGCGACCCCTTAATCTCTCACTCTAATGTTTGAAGACTCTGTCCCTTTAATAATAGTCACGCTAGGCGGTGCTACATATCTCGTTTTCGCGACAGGCAGGTCTTGTTGCAACGGATTTCTTAGTGCGAGCTGAACTTCGCCCTCGCTTTGTGCCGTCATCAGCTTTTCTGCTTCTTTCGGTGTTACTTCGAGCGTAACAGCTCTTACAATCACTGGCTTGTTATCGTTGGTGCGTGCGGTTTGGTCTACGGCCAGCACCTTTATGTTCTTAAGAACGGTCGTCGAGCGCGCCTTAGTTTTGGAAATCTTGCGAGTATTGATGATGTCTACTTTATTACCGGGTAGAAGAAATCCTGCCACACCGATGACGTCATTTACCCTGATCGTCACAGCGCGCTTGTCCTCGCTGATAACAGCGGCTAACGTCGAGCCTTCGCCAGGTAACGCCACGCGCTCTCTATGAACGACTTCACCTTTATACAACTTGGCTTTTGTTATCTTGCCAACCACATCATCGACGTTACTGAAGTGGGTTTCTTCGTTCTTCCATTCTTTTTCCAGCAACTTAACCGAGATATGTTTGCCTTCGACAACTGTACCCGCCAGTAAATCTTGTTCAACGAATACCACTGGCTCTCGTTCTACGACTTCTTGAACTACCTCTGGTTGAACTTGGTCATCCATCCATTTTTTGGCAAAAAAGACCGCTGCTAAGCCAATAACAATGGACACTAGCATCAACATAAAAACCTGTGATTTATTCATAATTTATTTCTCCCACTCCATCGGAAGTAAAATAAAGCCGCCATGCAGCATCTAACACATTATCAGTTATGATATTTTCCCGCTCCTCGAAACTAATAATGTCCCTGCAAATCCCGATAATATCTTTGGGTATACAGGGGTAAAATGGCACTTTGAAATGATTATGCAAAAACAATAAATACTTCAGTGCCGACGGTGAAGACTGCATATTATTTTTGTCAAACATGGATTCAACCAACCCCACATAATCCTCTTCGAGCAGCGGTTGAAACTGCACTTTATAACCTAGCCTTCTCAAGAATGCTGGATCAGCGATCTCCATAGGATTAAGGTTAGTAGAAAAAGCCATCGTAAGCACAAAAGGAATAGTGATCTGCTGGCCGCTTGGTAGCACTAGATGATCCACAGAATATTCCATCGGTACTATCCATCGATTCAGTAAGGCATCGACTGAGACTTTCTGGCGGCCTAAATCGTCAATGATCAACAACCCGTTATTGGCTAACATCTGCAAAGGCGCCAACCATACTCGGTTATGCTCTGAGTGATTGACCTCTAACATATCTAAAGTGAGTTCACCGCCTACCTGGATATTAGGGCGCTCACACAATGCCCAGCGGCGATCGTACTGTTTGTCGAGTAAAACGGTTCGGGCTGAAGAATTGTTATCTACCCTCGTGTGATGATGACCCGAAAGCACTTTAATGATGTTGCCAGATGTGTAGACAGCAAACGGGATATAGACAGAAGTATCGAACGCATTCAGCAGCTGCGCTGCAACAAAGCTTTTCCCCGTTCCGGAGTGGCCATAAAGTAATATCGCTCTGCCTGAGTTTATCGCTGGCCCTAAGAAAGGCACAAGTGCATCAGATCCATGCACGTCTTTTAAAGCATGCTCTACCTGCTCTCGGTTGATATTACGACGCCTGATATCTTGGCATGAGACCACATATTCGTAGTCTTCAAGTGACACTGGAGCGGGTCCAACATAGGCATCCTTAAGAAATGCTATGTCCGCCTCTTGCAAACCACTACTAGATAGACCATACAAAACATGTTGCTTACCGTTGGTACTGTTTGCTGAAGCCGAAGTGGAGTGCTTTTGATAAACTTCAATCAGAGAACGCTTGCGAAGAGTCAACATCAAGTCATCCACCAGCTGTGTTGCAAGCCCCATTTTGTCAGCGAGGTGAACAATGTCTGCTTTCACTTCATGAGACAAGTGTTTAAGGAGCAGGTTTTCCAATACTGCTACAGGAACATTAGTATCACTCAGGCTGGTTGGCACATTGGGGGATCTATTTGTGCTGTTAGCTGCGGGCGGTTTGATGATGAGGTAAATGCGTTCATCGGACTCTCCTTTTCCTTTTAACTGAAGTAAGGCAATAGAATCAATCCCGATACGATTGCCGGTGCAAAAGGCACCTTGATTACAACAGGCTCAACGGCTTTGGACCTGTGCATACGGCCATAAACATTCCTAACTAGGTAAGTACTAAAGATGTCGCGAACTCTCATATTTGACTTAGAGAAACGCTCTAACAAAAAGAAGAGGCTGATAATGGCACCGCAGAATATTGAGGCAAGATAGAAGTTGCCGACATTCGCATACCCTAGCCACAATGACAGCACAGCGATGAGCTTAACGTCTCCGGCCGCAAAAATGCCTAATGCGTAGAGTACGAGCCCAATAACCAACGCAAATGCAGCGCCGCCAACGCTTGACAACAGAAGCTCTGTACCAAAGCCTTCGAGTGACAGCAAAGAAAGAGAGACTATTAACGCAAGCAAGACAATAAGCTTGTTGGGAATTCGTTGTTCTCTCAAGTCATAAACAACGATCAAAAACAGTAAAGTCCATATCGCGAGGTTCATAGTTATCAATCCTGTGTTTTGAAAAAACTTCGGGCGGTGAAATCACCGCCCGTTTACGAAAAGTCGCTACCTCAAATTACAAAATGGGATTTCGTCTCCTCGTAAAGTGACGCTACAAAGTGAGCTTAACCACCGGTAGCTCCACCACTCTCAGCATCGGCAATGGTATTGCTCACCGCATTTGCTAGCGCATCCCAAGCGCCACTACCACCCAGAGCCAAAATAATCAGCGCTCCACCTAGAACATACTCTACGACTGATAGACCATCTTCTTCCTTGATAAAACGTGCGATAAAAGTTTTAAGTGATGACATGACTAATCTCCTTTAGATTGATTGTCGTAAAACGCAATTTCAGATTAGGAGATCGACTCGCGAAAATGTTAGGACATTTTTGATTAATTATTGAATTATTTTGAACAAATTAAATAGCAAGAAAATACTAATTTCATTTTGAATAGCTAGTCCAAAAATAAACTTACTTTTTACTAAACAATGCTTATTTTTTCCAAAGCTAAACCTTAGTAGTAGTTTTGTACTGACATCGATGATAATTTGTTGCCAAATCATGTCGCTTAGTGGACTTTATTCAGTGACTAATAATTGAGACAGGCAACGATAGATCAAACACTTAGCGTAAGACCACGTTGCAATTTTGAGAAAGTCAGCCACTTAGCTAGGACTTTGTTGTCAAGAAATTGAATTATAGAGATGGACAACTATGCTAATGGAAAGGTTTAGTGAAGTTGTCGCATAAGTGAGAGTGGATTTATGGTGTACTGGTTAGGTAAATCAAGTTTGTTTCTGCCAGAAAGTGTTCGCAAACTCGTCTCAGAAAGCTATTCCCCTAATGATATTGGAGACGACGTCTCCTATCTAACAGAAGCGAATGTGAGGTTCGCCTTCCTTTATCTCGATAATGCGGTCGATGAAGCTCTGTTTATACGCAGCGTGAGAATTTGCAAGAACTTGGATAGAGCGCTGATTGTTGTCCATCACTCTGGATCCCAGACACCTACACCGATGCGAACATGGTATTTGCGCATATTCCATTGGACGCTAAGAATGTTATCAAGCCTTCGCAAGTTTGGATGTGAAGCTTAGAGCCAAGGGACTCAACACGCACAGCACACCTCAGCCCACACAGACCCGCCACATCGCCCCAGAAGTCAGTCAAGAGCTAGACCAGGCAGATGAGAAAGAGCAACTCGTTTCAACAATGCTCAATTTCATTGATGACAACTTAGTGAAGAACCTGAAAGAGAAGGATGTCGCAGAGCATTGTAACCTCTCGGTCACCTACTTTTCTAAAATCTTCCACCGTCATCTAGGAGTAAGTTTCCGAGATTATGTCATTAACAAAAAGTTATCGCTGGCGAAAGATTTGCTCAAGCAAGATATGCGCTGTCAGATATCGGTCGTCGCTTATCAGTGTGGTTTTAATGATGTGTCCTATTTCTCTCGCATTTTCAAAAAACGCGTAGGAATGAGTCCTGGAACGTATAGAAATTTTGGTGGGAAAATAGAAGTGCCCTTCGGGCAATCTAAGCAGCCTGATGGCACTACGAGTGTTCAAGAGACTATGTTGACAACTACTTTGATACTTTGGAAACCTGTTTGATACCCATCACGCCAATAATAAAGGCACTGCAAAATGTTTGTATTCCACAGGTAATGAACGTCATTGAAAGCACAATCAAGCGGCTAAGTTCTGGTGAAGGTAATTCTCCAAAATCCACGCGATACCACTGAAACACGCACCACATCATGACTAAGCCACCTACCCCTCCCGTGACCAAGCCGATTAGCGCCCCCAACTCCAGCGTTATCTTGTCAAGCCAATGCTTATAACTCGGCATGGGTAAGAAGCCTTTTCTAAGTGCATACTTTCTTACGACTAAGCCTAATGAAATGCACTGAAAACCGACAAGCAAGCTCAAACAACCAGCGAAAAACGTCTTGTTTTCAAACTCTACCCCCATAATAGTCACGGGGCCTGAAAACAGACTGACCACAGTAGCGAGACCAAAAAGCAGCAAGAGACAAGCAGGATAAAAGAACAGCCAATTCGGTGAGTACATGAACAGGAAGCAAAGGTGTCGCCATCCATCTCGCCAGGTTTGTAAATGGGGGAGCGTGTCCGACCGTCGGGATGTAATTTTGTGGGCACCTCGTCAATCTTTAGCTCTGCAAGCGAACTTCGTACTACCATTTCACTCGCAAACTCCATTCCCGTAGTATTAAGCTGCAACCGGTTGATACTTTCGCGATTAAAACCACGTAACCCGCAATGAAAGTCACCACAAGAAATATTGAAGAACACCCTACCAATCATACTCAATACAGGGTTTCCCAAATACTTGTGCAAAAATGGCATCGCGCCAGGCTCGATGCCTCCTTGAAATCGGTTACCCATTACGAGTTCGCTTCCATCACGTAGACTCTGGACAAAACCATCGAGTTCACTGAAATCATAACTGTCATCGGCATCACCCATAATGACATAGCGCCCTTTTGCGTGCTGAATGCCGCCCAGAAGTGCGGCGCCATACCCTTTCTCTGCAACGGCAACCACTCTAGCGCCAAGATCAGTGGCAATGTCTTGCGAGCCGTCGGTGCTGCCGTTATCCGCGATGAGTACCTCTCCATCAATACCACGTGATTTGATAAAACTCTGCGCTTTGTGAATGCACGTCGCCAAGGTTTCAGCTTCATTCAGACAGGGCATCAATACCGTTAGTTCTTTGTCGAGCTCTACATTAGTGTTCATTAAACTGTCCTTTTTTGGCTTGTCGCCTTAAGTATTCATCCATGCTTATATAGAGGAGGTACGTGTTACACGATATAGCTGCTGCCCAGAGGCAGTCTTAGCAATTAAGGTGAGCCATGGAGGCGGCGCCTCGTTAAGTAGAAGATGCAATAGACTCTCTGGAGTTTTAACACGATTGAAGTAGGGAATCTGTCTATCATTGGGATCAAAATACAGGTAGTCGATCCCCTCTTTCACCACCATCTCATGTGCCCAAGACAAATCTTCTGTTAACAGCACTTGCATATAGAGGAGGTTACCGCGGATGTTCCTGTGATACGGCGCTGCAATAATGGCATGTTCCGTCAAGCTCAACAGTTGAGCCCCCACTTCCATAGGCGTAAACATTTTTCCCGGCTCGATGGGTTGCTGTCTGATAAACGCAACACCTTCCAAAGCTTGCGCACTGAGTCGCGGCTCTTCAGCTCCCTTATCTTGCGTCACTAGGTGTGCGCCATAGGCCATCACTATAGGTGAAAGCAACAACAGGGGAATCAATCTTATAATAGGAAGTTTGACTCTTTCGAGGATGGCAGTAGCTAAGCAGCTTTGTAATGGTAGCGCCAAAACGGCCGAGAAGACGATGGTACGCATCTGCCATAAAAGCGCTGGGATCAAGGAAATAACGAACATCACCCAGAGGAGTTTTTGTGAGCGTGTTTTCAATAAACCAACGCACAAAAACGGTGCCAGCATGGTCACTAAATAAGCAGTAAGAAAATTGCTCTCACTGTGCTGCCAAGCACTGGGATGTAAAACATCTATAAGTGGTTTAGCTTCTATGACATGCTCGAGCCACAGTGAATTTAGTAATGACGGGTAGTCTTTATAGGGCGATGACAAAGGTTCGGGTGTAATATAATAAACCGTAGGAATGACAATGAGTGAGCTAATCACTAGCACTAACAAGCTAGGTCGATAGGAAGTGACTGTAAGTACGAACCAGGCTGCAACAAAATAACTCAGCAGCGGCAGTGAAATCACATCATAAAGTGGCGCCTTAAGCTGAGACTCCGGGAACAAGGCAATGATACCTAGGCTACCGAACAGAGCGATACACAAAGATGCGTCTCGTATCCAGGTTATTTTGTAAGGCGCATATTTCACCTCACTAAGAGTGACACCCGCCAACATGAGAATGAAGAATGGCAAGACCTCCAAACCAATTAACAAAGATAACGATACACTACCACTCACCAACAACACGTAGGTCACTTTGGTTATGTGCGGTGAGAGCACCGCGAAACTAAACAACGCAAACAACAATAACTGTATGTTGTGATGATCTATCTGACCCGGATAACATTTAAGCGCTGCCAACGATGTCACAGTAAAAAAGCACGAGGCAATAACAGAAGAACGCCCAAATACGCTTTGCGTAATCAAAGCAACCAACGTTATCATGAGCATCAAATACAAAATGGGCACTATCGCAATGGCTAGTTGTAGTGAAAGCTCTGCATCTAGTACTAACGAGAACAAATAGTAGATAGCCAAAATGGGCAAATCCGGGAGACGAGACCAATGGATGATTTGGCCATCTTGGGGGTTAAAACGTTCTAGGGGCTGAAGTAATAACGAAGGGGATTGAATGTAAACTTGCAGCTGATGCAGGCGCATGAAGTTGTCATTGTCTCCTAACTGCCATGCAGCAACGTTTGGCCAATGTCTAATAAAAAGCGCGATAGCGACAAAAGCACTAAACGCTATTACCGCTTGTATCGTTTGATTCCCGCCCAACACGCTTAATTTCTGCACTCAGCTATCCCTGCCATCTCGCAACACCGTTCCCAACGGCTTTACCTTTGAGACTAGTCGAGTACAACGTGAGTTCAAGTCTCTATTTTGAAACAGATTTCTAATTTCTCGGAAGAGACTAAAAGCCTCAGCACTTTTCGTGCTGAGGCCTTTAAAAGACTTGAGTGATGGTCAGTCGATCAATTCATGCTCACCATACAAATAAAGCGGTTAGTATCGAAAGTTTTGTCGAAGACATCTTTCTTCTGTGAAGAGTAAACGCGACCTTCTGCGGTCCAATAATCTCCCGGCTTAAGATCCGTATACAGCTCTAAATACTTGTAAGCGGCTTTAGTTGGCAACTTAGACGACAGTTTTTGCTCACAATATTGAGTCGCATCATCACGGCTTAGGAATACTTCTGCTGATTTATTGTTACCACGGTACACTGGGTACAAATAGGTAAACACTTCATCTTTGTATACGACCGTATTCGAAAACGTCCCGACTTCCTGTTTTGGTAGCTTTTTCATTTCGGCCGTTTTTGGATCATTTAGTACTTTCTTAGTGATCTGTGCTGCTTGATTGTTTTTCGCACTTTTGGTTGCCGGTGCAGATTCTTTTACTACTGGTACTGCTGGCTTCGCTGCTGCTTTTTTCTGAGTTTTCTTTGCAAACGGGAAGAAATAATCTCCGTCGTTTTTCAAATTCAGACGCAGCGACTGTGTTTTACCGTTGTTTACCGCTTTAACGTTGTAAACACCTACATAATTACCCGACAGTTCAATCACATCGCCACTGCCCACTTTTTCATCATTGATGTAGTAGTCTGTTTTTTCAGAATTAGAGCGGAACACAAATCGAATCTTATCAAGATTCAGAGCCTTGCGGATTTCGCTTTCTAGGTTCGAGTTGAAGGTATTTTTATACTCAGCCGATACGGTATATGTGAGATCTCCATTCAACTTTTGCGTTGCATCTACCACTTTATATGAAGTCAGGTTGATGCGTTCAGAGCCGCCTTTTTCGAGTGCAAAAGCGTTTTTCATGTATGGTAGGTTGCGATTCACACAGGCTGACAAACTTTCCGTCACTTTACACTCTAGTTTGCCAGAGTAGTTTTCACGATGAACCACATTCGCTTCTTTTAAGTGGCGATCTTTTACGCTGCGATAAAGTGCCAATAATTGCTCATTTTTATCACGCTCAATTTGCGTCACACTGGCTTGATTAGAAGCGATAGTTTTATTTAGCTCTTTAAGTTTGCGTTCCGCATCAGCCAACTCGGTATTGAGTTGGTTAATGGTGCTTGATACACCACGCAGTGCGAGCGCTATACCTTCATCGTATTCACCCTGAAGGAGCTTCTCTTGGAAAACTTGTGAATCTGCTTTAACGATGTCGAGACTGTTAATCAGCTTAATTTTATTGGCTTCAATGCTTGAAGAAGTCTTATTATAAAGAGAGATGGTGTCATCTAGGCCAACTTCGCTGTAGCGAGAAGAGTATTCACTGTTAATGGTGTCTAGCTTCGACTGCTCACTACTATTAACCAGCTCAGAAGCCCAAGCGCCTGACATCATCGTCACGCCTGCTAACGTGATCCATGTTTTCGCTCTCAAGTGTGGTAATAATTTTTCTAGATTCACAACAACCTCATAATCCTTCTTAACCGCCTGAACATTTCCATATTCCGCTTGTTTTTATAAAATGAAGGGTTTCTTACTGATATAATTTTCTATTCTATCAAAGCCCCATAGCAGTGTCGCTACAATGAGGCGTAATTGTGTGATCTTATTCATCAATTAAGAGGGAGTTCAAGGATTGCGTCGGCACTTTGTTGCTCTATTGGTCACTGACAAGGATAATTTCTGCTCGTCGATTCATCGCTCGCGACATACTCGAACTGTTTGGCTCCAAAGGCTTGGTTTCACCCAGTGTGCGTACGGTTATATTTTGCTTATCGACGCCTTGATACCTCATGAGGTCATACACGGTTAGAGCACGCTGCAAGCCTAAAGCTTGGTTGTACTCTTTCGTTCCTACATTATCAGTATGCCCCTCAATCGTTATTTCCTTCTCGGAACCAATAGATTGAGCAAGCTTATGCAAGGATGCGCGTGCCATTGGCGATAACGTCGCCTGATCGAAGCCAAAATTAATGCGTGCTACTTTACCCGCACTAACACCACCTACGTTGACGTAGCTATCACAACCTGTGGTTTGACCCATCAAGTCTGACACTGGTAGGTCGATGTCTTTGCATACGGCGGTTGAACACCTTGCTCCAACTGCAATGCACCTTGACGATACTGCGCCAATCCCACAACCTTTCCCGAGGAGACACTATGATTCATTTCAAATCCTGCATTACCGCAGTAGCTACCGTCTGATGCGCTTACCATTGTTGGCACACTGAAAAGAAGAAAGAGTGTCGATAGATATTTGTTCATATTTACACCTAGTACAGCTTGGTAAAGCCATTGGTCTTAGAGCCGTTTTTAATTAGTTCTTCAATTTTTTCGATAAGTTCAGTGAGATTGGTCACTTTAATAATGTCAGTGGCTTTGTCATTCACACAGTTTTTAAATGGCTCAATCCCATTAACATCAAAGTCAACCCCGATAAACCCAATATACAGGCCGGGGATCATACTTCTTGCTTTATCACACATCCCAGCATCAACCAGATTTTTCAATATATCCGGATCTGGCACTTCAACTCCATCACTAAAAATGAGTAGCATTTTCACCTTATTCTGATAGGCCTCTTGCTCATCTTGATCGGTAGACTTTGGCTTTCCTGCCGCTAATAATTGTGTTCCCGTCAATATCCCTTGAAAGGCTGCAGTAGCTCCATTGGCCTTCATTTCATCAATCTTGTTTATTTCTTCCAGCGAGTCAGTAAGTGGGATGTTATAAAATTGAGCGTTGTTTCTTAGTCCATAACCGGTATATAGGCTAACATCCATCACGTTATACATGGTTAGTTGACTAGGATACTTGTTATTTAAAATATCATTTACGGTTAGAGAATAATCGATGTATTCGTCTGTATCTGGATAACTCCCTCCGCCCATGACATGGGCGACTCGTTTCGCTTGTTCTTTTGTGGAATTGTCACAGAAACTTACACAAATGCTAAGCCAAAACTGAGTGTATGTTCTCCAAGTATTCCAATCTACTTCCTCATAGTCATAAGTAGACACTTCGGGTGCATACCCACTTTTATATCGCAATTGGCTCACAGCGTACGCTTGCCCATTAGCATCTAGCTCTCTTGTTCTAGTATTAAATGGCGCCAACGCGATGCGGTTGTTTAACTTGTCAGCCATATCAGCTTGATCATCGTCTAGACACACTGCCTTATCGACACCATCGACCGTTTTCTTGCCAATGTTACTGCACAAGATCTTGGCTGATACCTCATTGACAGCAAGCTGCAAGTCTTTAATTTTTGTGTTAGAGCTGCTCTTACTATCTTTCCATTTTTCATCCATTGAGCCCGAAAAATCAGCAACAAAGACAATATCTATATTATTGTCACCCAAATAAGTCGGATATTTCTTCGCTACAGCAGAACCGCTGAGACGAACTTGGGGCGTGAAGGAAGGTACAAAGGTACTGCTAAACCAAGACTTATGTGTCGTAACGGTTTCCACCGTATACTGAATAAACTCTTCTTGTCCAAGAGCGTCATCTTGTAGTTGGTGCTCAAGATCATAAGAAACGCTCAGGGAGTCAATGTCTCTCACGTAACTTCGCACGTAGTCCTCTGCTAACTGCTTCGACGTGTCCGGATCATGTTGAATTGTTAACGCCATGGCGGCGGCTTCATTGGCATCACCTAAGCGATTATACTCTTGAACATAGCGAGTACCTTCTACTGCCCAAAACGTGAAACCTATAATGGGGATTAACGTTAGCCCAAGCCAGATTCCAGCGACACCTTTCTGACGCTTGAGCGAACCTATACTGTGTTTGTTACTTCTCTTCATCAATTACCTCCCAGGCATCACTGATGATGAGTGAATCGTGAAATCTTTCCGCTCGCCGTCCACAAATGGGTCAAACCACGAATCATGCTTTTCGCAAACCGTAACTCGATATAAAGGAAAATGGACTGAGCCATCCATTGGTGCTAAATGAGACTCAGACTCAATGGAGTCTGACTGACAGCCAAGGAAGTTATACATGTTACTCGCAAACGAGTTGCCAAACTGCCCCTCAACAAGCGATTCTATTTGGATCGCGACTTGATCTTCAGTCGTGTTTAGCAGACGAGCCGCAACTGTCTGCATTTCATGTAACTCCGTTTCCGAGACAGCTAGGTTTACTTTATTGGTAATGTCGCCATCAAAATATCGATAGCGCTCTTTAAGCACATTCACTAAAGCGAAACTAGTTCGGTCTAGTTTTGCTCGCACCAAGAGTTTATGGCTTAGGTCGGTTGCAAACATAAAAATGGCGCAAAGGCTAAAAATGATTAGAGCCAACTCAATTGCGAAGACTCCCTGTTGATTTGAAACCTTATTCATCATCACCCACCCCTGATGTTCAAGGTTTAGTACCATCGTCCTTGAAATTGTTACTGGTGTGGACCTCAGCATTTCTATCATAGGCTGGTACTGATACTCGACCGTTATTTCGGCCAAGTCATAATAGAAGCCTATACTTTGGGATGAATCACCAATTCCGTTAACAAAGTCATCGTAATTTCGATAGTACTTCCCGCGAATAGTGAATAGGTTTTCGTCAATTAAAAAGTGCCAGAGCTTACCGTTATCCGAAATCAGAGAGCGAAAGTAACTTTCGTAGTGCGTATTTAATTTTTCCGGTGTATCGTCTATGCCTTGATTAACTTTAGTATTACGTATCGTTTCTCTTAACGCGAATTCGGTCATATTAACAACGTAAACCTGATAACAAGTCTCAAAAATAGCGAACGTGGCAAACATCAGCACCATACCACCAAGTGCAAACTCAACCGAGGTAGTACCTACCTGCCGACGCAATCTTTGAAGCCTGTTCATTTTCGCACCTCTGCATTTTGTATCTGCTGGGTGACTAAGGCAATTTCACGCTCACTAAATGAATCACCCAACACAACGGTTGCGCTCTCTAACTCGCCACTGCGAATAAGGGCAACCGCAAGGTTAGAGCGAACTTTCTTATGTTCTGGTTGAGCATCCAAAAGGCGACTCAAAATAGAGATGGCTTTTTTATCGTTTCCTTGCGCTATGTAAACAACCGCAAGGTTATTTTTGACCGTAAAATCATCATACCCTTTAAGTCTAGCTGTATTGAACGCTGATATCGCGTCCTCTAATCTATCTTGCTTACTCAGCTCAACACCAAGCAAGTTATAGACCTCTGCACTTCGGTTACCCAACTGAATAGACTCATTGAAAGCTTTTACTGCATTTTGAGGATCGCCTTCCTGAGAATAGATCTTTCCACGTAACGCAAGCAGCTCACTTGTCTTGTAGTTCCTTTCAAACAGATAGTTGCTGTAAAACTGTGCGGATTCGTTATCACCTTTACTAAAATAGATCAGTGCAATTTGCTCATACGTAGGCAGATCATCTGGGTTAGCATCAAGCTTTTGTTGGTAGTAACTGATCAAACCGTCATAATTATTAACCTTTGTCATGCTCTTGACTGGGTCTTCAACTTGGAGCTTAGTGGCCTGACATCCAACGAGTATGAAACTAATCAGCAAACACAACCAATACCGAAACTTCATCTCTACCCTCCAATATTTGCTGACATTTGAATAACAGCCGGTGCTAGTATAAGGACAACAATAGGAAACATTATGAACAGGATGAGCGGTACTCCCATTTTAGACGATAGTTTTCCGACCTTTTCTTCAATGGTAAGTAGCTGTATTTTTCGCATGTCTTCAGCAAGATCGCTAAGCACTTTGGCAATGGATGTACCATATTGAAGGTTTTGTATTACCGTCAACACGAAACTGCGTACCTCAGGGGTTGGCAGGCGTTCGCTAAGGTCATTCAAAGCACTTTCTAATCCCTTTATTTTCGACGACTCCGCTGTGCGCTTAACTTGATAACATAGGTCTTTGTCAAAAGCGTCTAACTCCTTGCTTAAGTAGTCAAAAGACGCCTCAATAGTCATACCTGTTTGAACACAGACCGACAACATGTCTAACAAGTAAGGTAGCTTGGATGATGTTGAAGAAATCAGTGTTTTTCTTTTAACATCTAGTATTGCATCTGGTACAACTATCACGGCAACCAAGCCCAACATCACCGTCAACACCTGTGACTGCCACTCCATCTCTGAAACCATGGCGATGGATACCAAGACAGCTATCGCCAACAGTTTCATCGGAAAATAGAATTTGGCGAGTTCCTTATTGTAAAAACCTGCTTCAAGGAATTTGTTTTCGAGCTCTTTTCGATGCTTAGTACCAAACCTCAATAGAAATAGACCCACCTGAGATGGAGCTTTATAACTATCTTCTTTTAAATACTGTTCAATTCTTGCTGTTCTTTTTTGCCTTTGATAAGAATCGACAACAAAATATACTGCAGCACCAACGAAAACAACAAACGCGACCAAAGAGAGCATCACCTCACCCCCTTGAGTAACAGCCAAATAATAAACAAACCGACTAGCTCACTCCCTATTACATAATACAAAATGCTTTGACCTTGGGGATCATAAAGGATGAAATCGATTTTTTCAGGGCTAATGGTATTAAGTAGAACACAAAAACCAAAGGGGATTGCGGCAACGATTTTAGCAGAAATCCTTGCTTCTGATGTCATCGCCAGTTTTTTCTTTTGCATTGTTCTAGAATCCACTAGAACTCGAATCAATCGCGCTAGGACTCCTTTCAATTGACCACCACGACTAATGTTAGCTTTAAGCGTCAGGGTAAAGAAAACGAACTCTGGGTATGGATAGATCTTACAGGCCCTTTGGAGCACCACTTCTGGCGTTTCCCCCATTTTCAAACGGTTCCCCATATGTTTGAAGTCTCTGCCAATGCTATTATCCATCGTATTTCCAACATAACTAATCGCTTGCATTAGGCTATCACCTGCGGTAACCGCACTCATTAAGATATTCAGTGCATCAGGAAAAGATCGTTCAAATTCCTTACGACGTCTGTCAATCAATATGCGGTAACCTATAAAAACCGATACCAGCGTGGCGCCAATAACCAACCAAGGATTATAGAAAAGCTAAAAAACGATAAAAAACAAACCAAGATGAAACAGCGCTAAAGGATAAATAAAGCACGATGTACAATGCAGGCCTGGGTCCCAAAATACCCACATTGCTACTTATGTTTTCTTTGATTGTTTGCCAAGCAGATTTGGCGACAAGGTCCTTGACATTAATAGCGTCAAATGACTCATTTTCTGTTGCTTCTAACTGGAAAAAAGAGTCTACTTTCTTCCTTCTAGGGTTTTGCATCAGCAGTAAAGCGAATGCAAATAAAATCAATGATAGCCATATCATACTCAACCCCCTCGAAATGAGTTCATTAGATCATCATATAGGCCAAAGAACTGAGCTTTTTTCACGAGCTCTGAGCGTTGCATAATACCATTGGTCACATAAGTTCCTTTAACGGCTTCGCCGTATTGGGCATCGTCGTATTGGAACCGAAAAACTTCCTCCATAACAACATTATCCCCTTCCAATCCGACCACCTCAGAAATACTGGTCACTTTACGAGAACCATCACGTAAGCGATTTATCTGCACGATTAACTGCACCGCACTAACAATCGTACGGCGAATAGCGTCTAGAGGTTGGTTGAGGTTTGCCATCATGACCATAGACTCAACACGCGCTATGGCATCTCTAGGGGTGTTGGCGTGCAATGTTGACATAGACCCGTCGTGACCCGTGTTCATGGCTTGCAACATCTCAAAGGCTTCCGAACCACGACACTCACCTAAAATGATTCTATCGGCCTCATACGCAGTGCATTAATAACCAAGTCACGTTGAGTTACCATACCTGTTTGCTCTATACTGGCGGTACGCGTTTCCAATCTCACTAAGTTGGGTTGCCCTAACTGCAGTTCGGCGGCATCTTCAATCGTCACTACACGTTCATCTTCAGCGATGTAGTTTGACATTGCATTAAGCAACGTGGTCTTACCAGAGCCAGTACCACCAGATATCAGTACATTCATTCGACAACGTGCAGCTATCATTAACACTCTTGCCATATCGGGTGACATCGAACCAAAACCGACCATGTCCTCAAACGCTATTTTTTGTTCTCTAAACTTACGAATCGAAATCGACGTCCCATCAAGTGCGATTGGCGGTATCACGATGTTGACACGACTGCCATCTTCAAGGCGTGCATCTACCGTTGGTGAAAGTTCATCAACGCGACGCCCAACCCTAGAGGCAATCCTTTTGGCAATCGAAAGTAGTTGTTCCTCATTAACAAACGTCAGGTCGGATTTTTGCACTTTGCCGTGACGCTCAAAAAAGATGTTGTTTGGCCCATTCACCATAATATCAGTTATGGATTGGTCCTCGACAAGAGGCTGCAATGGTCCCAGTCCAAAAAGCTCATCAACAAGGCTTTTAACTAACCCTGACTTCATCATCGCCGTAATCGGACGCCTATAATTGGCAGCCAATAGGTCTACGGCATTCGCAATCTGCGCTTCAAGGTCTTTGCGCTCCATCTGTTGAACAGCTTCCGCATCAAGCGCCTCAAAAATCTGACTTCGAAATGCCAAATATAGTTCTTTGTTCGAACTCATTTCTTAGCCCCTTTTTTGAACCAGCCTTTTAATCCACGCTCTTCAACAGACTGCCCATTAACGAGCTTAATTAACAGGTCAAAACACTTACTTAATTGACGATCATGTTTGTGGGCGTTTTTGCCATCGATGATGATATGCTCAAGGTGCTTACAAAAGGGAATATCTAGATCGGCATTAGCGCAAGGTAACGATTTATTTCACCTTTTTCGATAACAAACGAAGTGGTAGGTCGATGATAGTTAACTAACGTAATCACGCGAGTTTTTTTCGATAATGTGAGCTGTATGTTCCGAATTCTTTCGTGCAAACGCTTAGCACTGCGCATTGCCGCAACAGATGGATCAACAACTACAACCACCACATCAAAGTTATCCACGAGCATTTGCGGTTCAAGTTTAAAATTCACACTGCCGGAGAAGTCCTCAATGATAAAGTTAGTATTGCGCGACAGCAAATCACACAGCGTTTGGCTGTATGTGAGAATATTTTCTTGGCTCATATCACTGTCTAGGGCCAACAACCGTAAGTTTTTTCGTACTGGATGAAGGTAACTAAGGGCTCCTTCTTCATCCATTTCATGTAACGGCGCAACAAACTCATCAATTGCTCGAGGCTTGAAGTCTTTGAGCGCAAGCAAAACGTCTACGTTTGAATTGCTGTACTGGTGATCAACCAACAGTGAATCTGTACCTTGTGAGGCGAGCATCGAGGTCAACTCTCCTGCGATAAACGAGGTACCCACCCCGCCTTTTGCGCCAACCACGGCAACTCGCTTTGCCTTACGCTTTTGGCTCACTCCAGAAAAATTCTGCAAATTCTTGTTAACATGAGTTAAAAAGTCCGCGAATTCCGTTTTGTTTACTGGCCAAAAAACATAATAAAAACCGAGCTCTTTCAGTGCTCGTAGCGTCGAAATTGCATCTTCTTTGCCAATAACTACCACGCCCTTGTGAGTGGGCAAGCGCCTCGCGAACTCTGTGGCATCACGGACCACATTATCAGACTCATTGAGCTCCAAAACAACAATATGACTGCTTTGTTCTGTCGTAAGCTTTGTAACTCGCTGGTTAAATCGAATGCAGTCAGGATCGTTCCACCCTTCAAAACGAAATATCTCACGAACCAAATCGAGCATTCTGCCGACTGATAAAAGAGAGTACAGCCAGCAACACCAGAAGGATTCTGCTGTTGTGTTACTTTTGCTTTGCTGCTAAGTGCTTTGGTTAGATCAAACATGTTTACTCTCCAACCAACTTAGGTTTATTCACTACCTGCTGCATACGAGATGATTCGATAAAGCAATTTCTTTGATATGTCTCAACCAGCACTTGAGACGGCTTGCAAAGTTCCGTATTTAACTTGTGTAAAGTGATATTTATAATGAGATCGGCAGTTTCGTTTGCTTGGTACAGGTAACTGACTCTATGGTTATCTAGTGTAAGTTCTGGATAGTCGCTTAACACACCTTGAGCGAGTGACTTCATCGCTTTCGTTCGGTAAATAAATGTATAGTGTGCAGTCGCGTTTTGCCTTTCGGCAGCGTCAATAACTTGCGCCAACTGAGTAGCGGATTGTGAACGCTCTTTTACTACTAGCTCAACACGATGCTTTTCTTCATAGATGAGCGCTTCAACGCCATTGCCAACAAAGTAACGCTCAGCTGAGCACCCCACAATAAAGACGCATACCAACAGCGCCAACAATCCATTTTTCATTGAATAAAGCCCCCTTCTGACAATAGACGAATGGTTGCGTCCGAAGCTGGTGCTTGGCTAGCGTCGCCTTCAATGTTCAACCATCGTGTCAATGTTGGTGTTTTTCTCATATGGGGAAGCTGTATAACGGTAGATCGCGTTGGTTTCACAAGGTTTACAGTAGCGACTATGATGAGCTCCGTACGTTTTCGCTCTGTGATTGACTTTCTAAAAGCTGCGCCGATGATAGGGATGTCACCCACAAACGGAATTTTTTGTAATTCCTCATAGTCAGCACTGCTCATCAAGCCACCTAGGATAAAGCTTTCTCCATCACCTAACTCAACCGTAGTCATGGCTCTCCTTGAAGCTATTTGAGGCACCTCAATGTTAGCGGCTTGAACGTAGCCGTCGATTTCACTTACCTCTGGGAAGAGTTGCATCTTGATTTTGTCTTCACTTAACACTTTAGCGGTAAGGTCAAGCTTAATTCCAAACTCTTTATATGTGATATTCACGTTACTATTGGTGGTAATAACAACCGGCACTTCGCCACCGACTAAAAAACTGGCTGACTCTCCAGATAAAACCGTTAGATTGGGTTCAGCCAAAACTTGAGCGACACTATCATTTCCGAGTGCCGAAATTATCGTCGTTAACTCAGCGGCCTCAAACTGATTAAAAACAAACTGCCCAACGCTCGAACCTACACTTTGCCAATCTACCCCGATTGTTTCACCAAAATTCTCAGTCACTTGAGCGACAGAGATTTTTACATTTACCTGCTGTGAAGTTGCCACCTCAAGCCTCTCAATTATGCCCTCCCAAGTCATATTGCGTGCAAACACCATGCTCTCGGGTTCTTCCAGCTCTATCCCTTCGGATTTGAACTCAATTTTGTCGGCCTTGTTCCAACGTTCGGTTTTTTTTCTTCCCAGCAAAGTCGCCACCATACGGTAAATATCATCACGCTCTTGTTCTGAGCTAACTACACCACTGACAGCAACCTGAGTTCCAATAGACTGAAGCTTGACGTCTACCTGTGGAAAATGAAACGCCAACTGTTTTCGAATTTGACTAAGATCGAGATCAACGATAATACGATCCGATAGTAATACGTCTTGTGCAGTTCCATACACAATCAGCCTTGACTGGCCGACACTATTGGCAAAAACAACGATCGTTCTATCGTCTATGACTTTGTAGTCCGCAATAGCTGGATTGCTGATAAATACTTTACCCACTGTCTCAGGTAAGTTGATGTGAGTGGCTTCATTTAGTGTTATGTAACGCTCTGCCGCCATTGCGCTTTGCGTGCTGACAGCAAATATCAGTACACACATTGCAATAATGAGTTTCGCAACAGATAGGTATGTTGGCCGCATCAGTATCCCTCTCCCAGTCTGGAGGCAACTGCCGCCCCCCGTAACTCCTCAACACCCGTAAAATTGTCGATAATGTTTCTTACTTCTACATGAGTGGCTTGTTTGTAAGATTGGCTACGGTAAACCTCTATGTGCATGGTGCGCTGTGCTAACGCCAATCGCGAGATTTGATCAGGGTCGACCTCAATGATGATCGTCGCCATATCGTCACTGGCATTTGACGTCATTGCGCGAACATTGTCTTTCCCTCTGGCTGCCCTCCCAAATCTAGGACCTTTACATGTTTTAAAAACATGTCCGCTTTTACACCAGTAAAATGTCGAGGCTTATCGGACGAGGATGCAAGGTTGACGGTCGGGGAACTGACGGTCAGTATATCGATGTAGGTGCCAGGGCGGATGTAGTCGTTCACCATATTACTGGCATTCACTCTAAGTGGATAAAGTGTCATCCCTTCTGTAATAAGTAAATCGACATAGCCTGGTGCGCCTTGTTTAGTTTGATACTCGGCCAGAACAACATCTCCAGCTTTTAAGGCACGATTTAACAAGGTCGACGGGTTAAAATCCAACTTAACATCGGCCTTAATCCCAAGTTGCAGCGCTTGACTTAATGGTAATTGCGCTTTATCAACCATATCTGTCGTTAATTTTTGCCCTTTTTTTAAGTCATTGTTCACGCGCCAAACTGAAACGTATACTTCTTCGACAACCGTTTCCTGTGGCTCATCAGAAGCCGTGATCTGTTTTGGTTTTTCAAATAACCCCATAAACCCTATGATACCCACAACTAGGGCGATCAGAGCGATAACAAAAACTAGCCTTTGTCTCATGGCTTGGCTCCACCTTTATAGCCTAATGATTTATTGTAAAATGGTGGTAAGTGGTGATGAAAAAACCAAAACTAATCGCTAATCCATAGGGAATAGAAACCACTCGTTTTTTGGTTCCTGTTAATAAACACTTACAAGCATAAGTAATCGCAACCCCCCACCAGCGACTGCGGTTATAAACATTGCTACAAAGAGCCACTGTAGTGGCAGCGCTAAACTCATAACAGCTAAGAGCTTCACATCCCCTCCACCTATTAATTTCCCGCAATAGAGCGCGGCGAAAATAACTGAGGTCAAAGCAAAGGATATAAATTGCAACTCACTGGTACCCAGAAAGCTAATCTGGAGCAATAGGGTCAAAAAGATGACTTTATTGGGAAGCACTCTTCTCCGTATGTCACATAAACTCAGCACTGAACACAGAATGAACAGCATGACTAAATAGAGCGTCAATGGCATAGACTCTACCTAAGAGGCCTCTATAAAAGGCCCCTTATCATTGAACCTTACTGTAGGCTTGTGCCAACACTGGTAAACAATGCTTTTAAGTTTGTTATGAGTGTGCCATCACCAGCAAATGCCGCGGCAATAGCCGCAGCCATCGCTGCAGCAATCAAACCATACTCAATCGCCGTTACGCCGCGCTCATCCTGTTTAAAATCGTAAAAAACAGTCACTACTTTCTCATAAAGCTTAGTCATCATAATCTTAATTCCTTTGAACGTTATTCAACAATAAGCATGGTGTATTCTAAATTATGCTCAAAATATCAAAAAAATAGCTGCTATCGATTTTATCGATGACCTGTTCAAAGAAACCCCTTGTTTACAACTCTAACAATCCACCAACTCTAGTGTCGCCCCCGTTGTTATAAGTGTTTACTTTTTCAACATTAACTTATGGAAAGGACAGTTTTCACGCGTACGTCGATGCAGTTTATGTGGCACGGATCACACTATAAGTTCAATTTATTGCACAGGTTACGGGGCAGTATTCCAATCCCGAATGGTTGAGGCCACGAAATACCCCCTAAAGCAAGATTCATTGCATTGATTTATGGTTTATCAATACCAAACTAACACTCTTTAGATATCACTATTGTAAATGACTTAAGAGCCAGCTAATGTATGCAAAAAAACACAAGTTATATAACTATAAATAGTCAAACGGCATAAAGGTTAGTCAATTTATGAAGCTGCAATTCGATAACATTGCTTCGTTTGTTGCAGTGGTTGAGGCGGGGTCTTTTAGTTCAGCGGCGCGTAAGCTGGGTAAATCTCAATCCACGGTAAGCACCGCAATTCAAAATTTAGAGTCTGATTTAGGGTTTAACCTATTTATCAGACAAAACGCTAAAGTGACGTTAACTGACAAGGGCAAACGTTTATTTCACCTTTCTACTCCAGTAGTCAGTAAATATCGAGATATGCTCACCGCGGTAAGTAAAATGAGTCACTCGGAACAGATCGTTTTCCGTGTCGGCATTGATCCTTTGGTTTATAACAGCAATGTTAAGCAAACCTTATTCCAATTTTCGGAAGCGTTTCCTGAAATCGACCTTGAAGTTGTTACAAAACCGAGTTTTGTCCTGAGTAACTACATTAGCCAAGGAAAGATAGACCTAGCGCTAGGCAATCCCTATCACAAAACCGAAAACGACTTTAATATGGATGAACTGTTCAACGTCAATTGTTGGTGGGTCGGACATGCATCGCTATTGGAAAGCAAACCTAATCTACCTCGCGTTCTGTTGATGGATGGTTTTGATGAACTGCTTAACCTATCCGATTTGGCAACGCATCAGATATGGCGGTTGGATGATCTGTCCACCATTGTCGAATTGTGTAAAGCTCAAAAAGGCATTGCGTTTTTGCCAGAACATATTGTGGAGCCTTCTCTCTCCACAAAAGAACTCGCCATTATGACCGACAACTTAGAGTTCTTTGGCAAAAAGGTGACCGCTTCACTTTTCTGGTCGACCCATTCAGATTTTAGCCTCTACAATCAATGGATACGTAGCCAATTAAAAACCGTTATTGATCAACAGAGCACCTTTGTTGCTGCCCTCGCAAACTAAACGGCCTTCATTTATAACAAGTTTAATCTCCACGCTGGGTGCATCACAATTGCACCAAGCGTGATTGAGGTCTCTCAGCCTTTTTACTCCTCCCTAACAAATTCATCACATGGATGATTTGCCAAGTACTCGCTTGGTAAATAATCAAAGATGCCCTATTGAGCGACAAAATTATAATAAGGATGTCTTGTGAAACTGGTTAAATCCCTTATCTCTCTTTCCGTTGGCGCGACCCTACTGTGGGGCTGCTCTGGTGACTCTACCTCGCCCACCAACCAAGGTGGCACTGCAACAAGTTATGCATGTAGCGCCCATAGTAGTGCGCACACCGATGACTTGCGAATCTATCAAGTGATGGTTGAAAGCTTTGTTGATGGCAACCCTTCCATTGGCCATGGCACTGGTTACGGTACCAGTCACCATATGGGTGATATCCAAGGCATTATTGACTCGCTTGATTATATTCAAGACCTTGGTATGAATGCGGTATGCTAACACCGATATTCCATTCAGTCCCCATTGACGGACAAGATCATTGGGCAGATAGGCTGGATGCAACTGGCTACTTCGCTACAGACTACTTTGCCATTGACCCACGTTTTGGCACCATGGACGACGCTAGAAAGCTAGTCGAAGAGGCGCACAAACGTGGTCTATATGTCTTCTTTGACGGGGTATTCGGTCATCATAAAGACAACGTTTTGGCGTCACCGACAGGTAACAAGCCAGTTGGCGCAAGTAATCCAGTCAGTTACCCAGAAAGTCTTCCTTTCTTCAAAGAAGTGGCGGAATACTGGGTGAAAGAGCTAAAAATTGACGGTTGGCGACTCGACCAAGCTTACCAAGTTCCAACGGATGCATGGGCGGAAATCCGCAAAGCCGTTGACGATGCGTCGCAGCAAGTCACCTACACCAATGCAGAGGGAAAACTCGTTAATCCACTTGGCTACATGGTGGCAGAGATTTGGCGTGGCGAGAGTGACATTGCTCGTGATGGCTACGGAAGCACAGAAAACCCAGCGCTGTGTTCGGCATTTGATTTCCCGATGCGCTATCGCCTCATGCAAACCTTTGCGGTGGAGGAAAACGGAAAGAAATCGACAGACGGCGGTTTAACACTGGCGGAAGGTATGCAAACTCATGATGCCTACCCTGCCCACGCCAAACCTAACCTGATGCTTGGCAATCACGACTTGGTACGCTTTGGTGACCTATTACAACGCGGCAAGCTTGCGGAGCCAAACGAAGTCGAATATTGGGAACGACACAAAGCAGCTATCTCTTTCCTTGCCGCATATACGGGACCAATCACTCTGTACTATGGCGAAGAAATTGGTGATGAACTTGAGGCTTCTCGGATCAAGTAGCCAACAACATATGCGCTGAACTTGGCATGTGTGATGATCACGTTGCACGAATGGAAGGCAAGATTGAAGCGTCACTGACATCACGCTCACCTCAGACCAAGCGGATCTTAAGAACTACGCGAAAGAGCTAATGACGCTTCGCGCGCAGCATCCATCGCTGGCTCAAGGTACTCGCAATAACGTTGTCGCCACAACGAGCGCCTATGCGGATGTTAAAACATCTGGTGATGAGTCGATTCTGTATATCGTCAATACGACGGCAACAAATCAAACCATTGCTATTTCTGAGGATAAACTGTCATTTAGTGGCAACCTTAATGATTTACAAACGAATGGCAGCGTAACATTGGCTTCTGGTTTCTATAACATCGACCTAGCTCCGTTCCAAGCGAGATTCTTGCTGTTAGAGCAATAAACACTGGTAAGCACAAAAAATAAGCCGCCTTCAATACACTTCGAAGGCGGCTTCTTTGTATCTCGTTTCGCTGCTATTCCTAGATACTGAATATTAGATACTTAATATTGAATAGCAACGATGGATTGTTACGCTAACGCTGGATAGGTTTTATACTTCACACCCATCATTTGTTCCATGCAGTGCACGACTTGGCAGCTGTAACCAAACTCATTGTCATACCAGATATAAAGTACACAGCGATTATCTTGTGCGATGGTTGCTTGTCCATCAACGATACCCGGATGGCGTGCTCCTACGAGATCCGTCGACACAACTTCCGTCGAATCGGTATAGTCAATCTGAGCTGAAAGTGGAGATGTTAGCGACACTTCACGAAGGTAAGCGTTTAGCTCTTCTTTCGTGGTATTGCTTTCCAAATTCAAATTCGCAACTGCCATTGACACATTCGGGGTCGGAACACGAATAGCGTTACCACTCAACTTACCTGCGAGCTCAGGTAGCGCTTTGGCCACCGCTTTAGCTGCACCTGTCGAGGTCAATACCATATTAAGTGATGCTGAGCGCCCGCGGCGATCACCACTGTGATAGTTATCGATAAGGTTTTGATCGTTGGTGTAAGAGTGCACCGTTTCGATGTGACCAGACACAATGCCATATTTATCATTCACTGCTTTAAGCGTCGGTGTAATGGCATTCGTGGTGCAGCTCGCGGCAGATACAATCGTGTCTTCAGCTAAGATACTTTCGTGGTTGACACCAAATACGATGTTTTTGATGTCTCCTTTGCCTGGCGCAGTCAGCAGTACTTTTTCTGCACCATTACACGCGACGTGCTGACCAAGGCCTTCTGCATCTCGCCAAACACCTGTGTTGTCGACGACAAGTGCATTCTCAATTCCGTACTGAGTGTAATCCACATCCTTTGGGCTATTCGCGTAGATAACTTGGATGTAATTGCCATTCACTATCAGGCTTTGTTATCTTCGTCAACTAAAATGCTGCCATTGAACTGACCGTGGACCGAGTCACGACGCAACAAGCTAGCACGTTTTTGAAGGTCACCGTCTCGACCGCCACGTACAACGATAGCACGCAAACGTAACGGATAACCTGACCCGCTCTTCTCAACCAAAATGCGAGTAAGCAAACGGCCAATACGTCCAAAACCGTACAGCACAACATCACGTGCTTCTAGCGAACCATTGCTCTCAATGCTTTCATTAAGAGCCGTCATCAAAAAGTCATCAATATTTTGGTGACTCTCGTTTTGAGACCAGTATTGAGTTGCCAATTGACCTACGTCGATACAACAAGGAGAAAGGTCAAGTTCAATTAGACGTTCAATGATTGGAGCAGTTTGAGAAATAGAGACAGGAGTAGAACTGTAATGGCGGGAAACACGGTGAGTTTTAATAATATCGATGGTAGTTGCGTTGACGAGTGTTTTACCAAATAAAAGCACCTCTACGCCTTTCTCTCGATAAAGTCTGCCTAGTAGCGGCAGAATGGACTCAGCGAGTGTTTGATTTAATTGCCATTGATTTTGGTGGATTTCAGTTTGCGAGATGTTGCTATTACTCATAGTAACCGGGGGCCTCTCTAGGATTAAAGGCTCGCTATTTCTCGTATGTAGGGTACAAGAGATATTGAGCGATATAGGGATGTAATCGTGTTGTTATATTTTATGCCGCGCAGTGTAACAAACAGACACTTAATCTGCTAGTAAAAATAATTCAGCACAAGAGGATGGAAAAGTGTGACTTGAGTAGGATAATTTTTGGTTAAATCCTCGACCTTAGTCGTAAGAAAGAGTCACCAAGATCGAGGTTATTTTATAGAAGCAATCAAGAACGATGACAACTCACTAATAGAATTATCATCGGATCGAATAAGTATATCGAGAATAGTGAGTTGCAAGTCACAATTTACTATTGAGACTCAAACTTCTCGTGGTCTTCCTTTTTAATTGCTTTGTGTCCGTCCTCAGCAATACCACGCTTCCAATAGCTACTAATGTAAATAGCATCTCTCGGGATCGCTTTGTCGTTTCTAAAATACTGGCGCAACGCTCTCATTTCATCGAATTCGGCTGCACACCATACAAAAGGCTCACCCGCAAACCATGGTAACGCTTTTGCTTCATTCGATAACGAGCCTGTCGTCCAAATAATCTGCATGTCTTTAGGTACGTAAATATCTTGTTTGTCTGCCATATCTTCTATCTGAACCACGGCATAGCCTTTCGCATCTGGTGGCAACATAGTCAGTTTCACTGACAGCGCGGGTAAGGCCGTCATATCTGCGGTAAAGAAGAACCAATCTTTTGCCACATCGACTTCTTGTAAAGCACCTGGGCCGACGAGCGATATCGTATCCCCCACTTCTGCGGCCATAGCCCAACGCGCACCAAAGCCACAAAGCTTGTCTTCCGTAACATGAGTGACGAAATCAACATCAATTTCACCACGCAATGTGTCTAGACGACGAATAGTATAAGTACGCATTTTCGGTCGAGCATCAAATGGCTCATCATCAAGATCAGTACCGCCATGCTCGTTAAAAAGCAGCTTGATGTAACCGCCCAAGCTGTCCATTGGAAATTGTGTAAATGCTTCACTATGTAATGTGATGCGTATCATATTGGGAGACAGGATCTGTTTGTGACTAACAGACGCCATTTTAGGGGTTGGTTTTTTCATTTGTATCTGCTTAATGATTATTGTTTGCATTAAGTTTAACACAAGCTCGGGGTAACGAGGTGCTATCCACTGGCGATTTTTTCCGATTTTACAGACTTTTACTTTATCGATATTCAAAGAAAGTGAGTCATTCCTCCCCACACAGATTGCTCTTGGGTGTACCACGAGAACTCCCATATCACCCTTTAGTATATTTTTCTACAAACCACTGTTCATAATTTGACCAAGGTAGAATTGACTTCTATGTTTGATAGACCGCTCACAACAATGGAGGTAAAACATGAAAAAAATGAGCAAGGCATACCGCATGCAAATCATCAAAGAAGTGGCAGAAAGAAAGCGGCGTGATCAATTTGATGACCCGATGGCTGTGTATATCAATCACCTTTTGGATGAACGCCCGAGCATCGACAATGTCGTTGAATACAAACAAGAATTTAGCGGAAGCTACTTTGATGAGAATATTGGGGGATGGATCAGTAAAACTTGGCAGAGCAAATAACAATTCAATTTAGTGTGACCACACAATAAAACCCGTCTAGATATTGGAACGAGCTGCGAGCTCACGATAAGGCGCCGCATTAGAGGCGCCCCCAAATGCCAACTAACCTCTTACAGCAATCACCTCAATTTCTACTTTGGCATCCATTGGCAGTCTTGCTACCTCCACACATGAACGCGCCGGAAATGGAGCATTCTGGCTGATGAAAAACTGCTCGTATACCTCATTTACTTTGGCGAAATCATTAAGATCTTTCACAAACACTGTGGTTTTAACAATATTTCTTGCCTCCAAACCTGATGCTGAAATGATCGCGAGCGCATTTTGAAGAGACTGACCGGTTTGCTCAGCCACATCGTCTGGCATGACTTTAGTTTCAGGATTAATTGGCAACTGACCCGAGGTGATAACCATATCACCAAAACTCACCCCTTGAACATATGGACCAATAGCAAGCGGTGCTTTGTCTGTAGAAATTGCGTTCATTTTACTTTCCTAATTGTTTATTGCAGTCAGAAAGGACCAGTAGCACAAGGCCACTGGTCACACTGAATGTAAATAATGGTGGTTTTAAAACAGAGAATAACGTTAGCCAGTAAAGTTAGGCAGCATTCCCAACATAGAGAGCACATGGAAGATTGCGGTCAATACACCAAACCCGATGACGACAGAAATCATTGCATTGCCTCCAGGAGCCGTGAAACCTCCTGCTCCTGCATGCACCTGACGTGTTTTGCGTGCTAATAATGCAGGGATAATACAGGCCCACACCGTCGCAGCCGCACCTGCATAACCAATGGCAATAACGAAACCGAATGGGAACAGCAGCGACAGAACGAGTGGTGGTAAAAAGGTAACTAGCCACGTTTTGGTGCGACCTGATTTGTCATCGCTAAACTTGAAGAAGTCTGCTAAGAAGTCGAATACACCTAAGCCAACACCAATAAACGATGACAAAATCGCCGCCATAGAGAAGGTGTTGATCGCGTTCGCAACCTGCTCGGATTCAATGACTGAGCCAAGCGCTTTAAGCAATGCATCAACGTTGCCGCCTTGTTCTATTACCGGACCAAAATTCGCGCGCGGTAAGTTGCCAAAGATACTAAACAGCCACAAAAAGTAGAGGCTAAGTGCTATCACTGTACCGCCCAAAATCGCGTATTTAGCTTTGGTCTCTTCACCGTAGTAAGCTCGCATGGATGAGACAGAGTGGTGATAACCAAAAGATGTCAACGCAACTGGCAGCATGGCCATTGCGTATGGCGCGTAGGCATTTTCTTCACCGATGGTGTCAAGCAAAACCGACATGTCTACCTTGACCGCCAACCCTGACACACCAAACACAAAGCTCAATATCATGAAGGCAATCAAAACGACGGAGATTCTATCTACCGCTCGTGTGGAGTGCCAAACGAACGCAGAGAAAATCAGTACAAACAGTGCCGACGCCACTTTCGCGTTCAGACCTAACACATCCTGAAGGATTAAACCGGAAGAAGTAATGTAGGCATAGAGCAATATGCCACCAACAAAATAGACGGTAATGTTGTTCAGTAAGTTGACCTTGTTACCCAAAAGATCTTTGGTCACGGTATCGAAAGAGACCTTTAGGTCGTAATGTCTAAATGCTTCTAACAGCATCCAGCCCGATATTGTCATAACAATCATGGTAATAGCGATCGCCAGCATTGACCAGACGGTCCATGCGCCTGCTCCCGCACTGGGTAGTCCAAGCATGCCAGCGCCGACACAGACGCTGGCAATGATGCACGCGCCACCAATGAGCGACGGATTCTTTTTCATCATTCTGCTCTCTTAAATTCACGTTATTGGATTAGGGTGATTTATCGTTATTATTTTGTTTTTTATTATGTTGTTTTTAGGACAAAGAACGCAGCTCAAAGGCTGCGTTCTTTAGGTGTGACTAAGCTTCTTCGAGTTGCTTCTCTTCAGCCTTTTGAGCTTCGCCTTTTACGGCCACTTCCACCTCTTTCAGTCTGGCAGTAAAGTGACGCAACACCTCAGGCTCATAAGTAAAGTCGAGCCCTTTCACGTTGTGTGCGTTGGCTTTTACTTTCTCAAACGCTTCGATGACATAGTCCATATGCGTTTGCGTGTAAGTAGCACGAGGAATCGTTAAGCGAAGTAGCTCGGCTGGACAAGGATGCTGCTTGCCTGTCGCTGGATCGCGACCTAGCAACAGTGAACCAATCTCAACCGCACGAATACCCGCCACTTTATACAGCTCACATGCCAGTGCGTGCGCAGGGAACTGATCCGCTGGGATATGTGGAAGAAGCTTACCAGCATCGACAAACGCCGCGTGACCACCAGCTTGTTGGCAAACCACACCAATCGCTTCCAGGCCATCCACTAAGTATTGAACCTGATTGATGCGGTACTCTAGCCAGTCTTGGCGCATGCCGTCATATAGGCCAACAGCGAGACGCTCCATTGCACCGCCTTCTAGACCACCATAAGTCGGGAAACCCTCTTGAACCACACACAAGGTACGACAATCGGTATAGACATCCATAAACGAGTCGTCTTTAAAGCAAAGTAGACCGCCCATCTGCACCATCGCGTCTTTTTTCGCAGACATCGCTAGACCATCGGCATATTTGTACGATTCACGTGTGATTTGCTCGATAGTCCAGTCTTGATAACCAGGCTCACGTTGCTGAACAAAGTACGCATTCTCCGCATAACGCGCTGAATCCATAATCACTGGAATGTCATACTTCTGAGCAATCTCATAAACTGCTTTTAGGTTTGCAATAGAAACTGGCTGACCACCTGCTGAGTTACACGTAATGGTACTAACTATATAAGGTACGTTTGCAGGCCCCGCTTCAACGATCGCTTGCTCTAGCTTCTCAAGGTCAAAGTTACCTTTAAAATCGGCATTCACAGCAGTATCGAACGCATCTTTTGTATAAACGTTTTTCGCCACACAGCAGTTAACTTGAGTATGACCTTGAGTGGTATCGAAGAAGTAGTTCGATAGCGCCACCATCTTGCTGCGATCAAGACCTTTCTCTTTTTCACGCTTTTTAATGAGCACAGGGATATAGATTTGTTCTGCGCCACGACCTTGGTGAGTTGGAATAGTAAGCTCATACCCGAAAATGTCTTTTACTGCATTTGACAATGCATAGTAGCTGCGGCTGCCGCTGTACGCTTCATCACCACGTAGCATCGCTGCTTGCATTTCTTGTGTGATAGAACCTGTACCACTGTCAGTCAGTAAATCGATAAATACATCTTCACTATCTAATAAGAATGGGTTCATACCCGCTTTAATAATCGCCTGTTCACGATATTCACGTGTAGTACGTTTTACAGGCTCAACAACACGAATGCGGAATGGTTCTGGTAGGTGTTTGAAGTTTTCCATTATTAATTACCCTATCTATATTTATCTTCACGCCTTTTATTTAAAGTCACGGCCGAGAAAAATTGTAATTACAGATAACCCTATCTAGGAATATATCCAGATACGATTGAGTTTGATTGTTTTATTTTATGACGCCAATAGCACAGGCTATGATCATTAACACGGGTAAACTGTGGTTTGAGTAAACATTGCTCTGAGTAAACATTGGTTTGAGTACAAACGGGTGTCAGTATACCTTGTGTTGCAGTCAGCATGTTGCTGTCAGGCAGACGCACTGGACAGTGCGAGAGAGTTATCTCGAAGGGAAGAAGAAAGCGATTTTGTAGTCTAGTGTGAACCAGCTACTGATTATGTTGAACTTATTCATTTATTTACCTACTTACAATACTCGATTTATCGAGCCTTGTTCGTGTTTTCAAACAAGACATTATCGATCTAACTAAGTGTATTATCTATAACTTACCGTACATGTCATTACTATAGGATATAATTTGAGAACCTGCTAACAAAAAAGTTGAATGTTCTTTAATTGTTATTTGTTTATAAAAGAATATTTTGAAGCAGATCAACACAGCGTACTAGTTAATAAAGACAACAAAGATTGCCTTTATAAAATAATCAAAGATTTATGCGGTCATTCAATTGCTTGTTTCTGGTTCGCCGTCTGCATAAACTTAACCACCCTCTCCATCATGGTTTCGAAATAGGGATTCCAGCTTAGACGTGCACTGACGCGATCTTCTTTAAGTAGCCCCCAAGCGGTATAAGTTAAGGTCGGCATACCCACACAATCCACCGTATAGACCTCTCCTTCCTCTGCTCCTCCACACTGTCGCATTAGCCCTCTTTCCCCATATAAAGGATTGTCGGCGCGATAGAGTACTGAGATATGCGAACCACTTTCGATATTTTGCTTTGGAAGATCCATACTGCGCTTAATAACCCGGGCGTCGGGATAAGGCTTTTCGCCATACCACACCAAACGACTGCTTGGGTGAACAAACTCGGTTCTAAACAGCGAATACACGGCTTCGGTATCAATCAACTCGTCGTTTTCTGTCACCATCAATAAGGCGGGTACTTCCAACTGATACTGTTTTAAATCCTGCTTTACCTGCGTCGTCGTTTGGTAATAGAGCGCGGCACCGTGCATAGCAAGTGAGTCATAGCGAGTATAATTTTGCTCCTTTGCAACATTCACCCAGTCAACAAAGAGACTTGCTGTTCCAGCAAAACGTACGATGACATCATCAGGACTAAAGGCAGGTGAGAATAAGACCAGCCCATTGACTGCTTCTGGATTTTGAGCCGCATACGAAGTCACCAAGTTTGTTCCAGTAGAAAACCCCGCCAACCATACTTCATCAACGTCGCTTTTTAACAGCGCAACTTGATTGGCAACCGCATCCTGCCAGTCCTTCACATTGGGTAGCATTAAATCTGCTGGGCGAGAACCGTGACCAGGCAGCAACATGACGTGCACTAAGTAACCTTGTTCAGCCAAGACAGGTGCAATATCAATAAACGAATACGGCGAATCGCCTAACCCATGTACCAATAGCACACCCTGCCCATTGGGATGATTTGGCATTAATCGATAAGGACTTACCGCTTTCATCTCAGCATCGTATCCAGCGCCATGAAACACACGAGTCTCATCAAGCCACTTGGTGGTTTGTTCAATATATTGAGTGAAGTTGGATTGCGAATAAGGGGCGATCGAACCAGAGGTGGTATACATCTCTGGTTCTTGCTCAATGATAGGGTTGGTACAGCCTGTGATGCTAATCGTGAAAAAAACACTAACACCAAATAAAAGTCGACGGTTTAAATGGTGGCGAAAAGCTGTAATTTTGCTAATTACCTTAACCACCCGCACCACTCATTTGATGGTCACGAAAGTACTCTTCGGCATCCATGACTTTACCATCTGGCAAAGCACACTGCTTCTTATCTTCTATATAACTACCACCTGTCGCTTCACAGAAACGTGCTGCGCTATCTGGGCCTTGCTGATGATGAGCTCGAAAATACTCCCATGCGTCCACTTTTTCACCCGATTTTAAAGTACACATACCTGTTTCTAGGTCATAAACACCGTGTTTGTCACAATAGACAGCAGCGGGATTTGCCATGCCCACAGGCTCGGGTTCAGATTTTGCGCACCCCACAAGCGCTGCTGGTACTATCACTGCCAACGCAAAATACCGGATTAGATTTCCACCTTTCATAGGGATTCTCCTTTATGCACCTCTTTCTCCGACGCGCTATGTAAACGAAGAGAAATTGGCTCGCGTGTGTCTAATAAAGTTAGATGAAGCTGTAAAATATGCAACAGATCAGATGGTTATTGTGGCCTGGTTGTTGTCTGCGGATGCTCTAGTTCGAATTTTTAATCCTTCAAGGTAACACGTCTTCGAATGTGAGAAGGTAACTCAGAGTATGTTACTTGTATCTTGATGCGGATACTTGAAAATTCATGAGTAAATTATTAGTAGAAGGTCACAACTTATGAAGGGTGTTCGTTTATGGCATTTTGCCCAAGCTTCACTTGGGATTGTCCAATGGGTAGGCATCGCAATTTTGCTCAATCCTATCATCATTGAAAGAACCGCCAGCGGCGCTTTGCTTGGTCAAGTTATGGCCTTGATTGGCGGTGCTGGATTACTTGCACCGATAATTGGCGGTCTAGCTGACAAATATTCCTGCCATCAAATCTTGCAGCGCCTTGCTCTATTGACCCACTTTATTGCGCTGTTGACCCTCTACTTTGCCGACACCTCAACCACGACTTATTGGATTGTTGGTGCTCTCATTGGTTTGGGCAGTGTTGCGTTACTCGTGCTTAACCCTACCTTTGTGATTGCCTCTAGCAAGAATCAAAAAGAAGAAGGACGAGGATTGGCGAGTCTCTATCAATGTCAATTTTTCGGCATCGTTGTAACCGGACTCCTTGTTGCGCTCGCGGATTGGATGGCCGTTAGTAGCACCAACCAATTATTGATTTTGATGGGACTCGTCTTTGTTGTCCTCGTTATGGTATCCATTGCTCCACCACCAGCAGTCGAATCGAATCTACAGGAAGCCGTATCAGACGACACGCAACAACACAGGCCGACAACAACCAAAAAAGCGATGCCTTGGTTCCTATTTTTGCTTGCCGTGTTTTTCTCCATGTTTCTTTCCTCTAACCTCATGGAGCTCGGTCCTCTGCTTATTAAAGAGGTGTACCACGTAGAGATCGGTAATTCTGCGCTGGGTATGGCGGTTTCTGCCGTGATCAGTATTTTCATGCTTGAATCTGCCGGGCGCTGGATGCAAAAAAGTGGCCCGTTTATGGTTTGGTACGCGGCACAAGCGGTCTACTTGGTCGTCGGTTCTTTGTTCTGGTTGACGGCAGGGCATGATGTGAATGCTATCTTACCCATCGCGCTGCTCGTCGTGCTCATGCAAGCCATGTCCTGGAATGACATGATTATTCCAGCAATTGCAGGCAGACTGAGCCCGAACTCGCCGGCACTGACTCAAGGTCTGCTTATGCTTTGTATGGCTGGAGGCTTTGGCGTTGGGGCGATGCTAGCAGGCATGTCGATTGACATGTTTGGCTATGCGTCCGTGTTTACGCTTTCATTAGGCGGTATTGTTGTGGCCCTTGTGTGTATTGCCGCTCTAGTTGTGATTTCCAAGCCCAACGAGTCTGAAGCAGCTTCTGCTTAGATCCACATATCACGAGTATCTTGTTATAAGTGCCAAGGAGGCTCAATTGCGCCTCCTTCTCTTTTACTGCTTATCCAAACATAAAAATTGAGTCCTGTGCCTCAAAGCACAAACTTCAAACCGACAATTCTAAGTAAAATCTATACTGGATGAACCAGTTAAACGATTTCTTAATATATAATCGCCAGCAATTGAGTTAATCCTAAGAGAATTATGTTTCTAACACCTTACGTATCAACAAGCGAAAACCAATTTGAGTTCACCCGTCAGCAAGCAAGCCACTTTGCTAAAAAGGTCGCAGGCGATTTCAATCCTATTCATGATGAAGACAACAAACGCTTTTGTGTACCAGGCGATCTGCTATTCGCCGTCCTACTTCAAAAAGAAGGCATTAGCCAGAAAATGCGCTTTAACTTCTCAGGCATGGTCAGTGAGGGTGTTGCGCTGAACGTTGTCGAAAAAGGCGAGCACGAAAGTGCTGTTGTTGATACCGCAGGCAAAGAATACTTACAGATGACTCACCAAGGTGAAGTTAGCCATGACCAGGCTTTCATCGAACATGTCGTGACCAACTATGTTCAATTCTCTGGTATGAACTTCCCTCACATCATGGTTCCTTTAATGGAACAAGAGCAGATGATGATCAACTGCCAGCGCCCTCTGGTCATTTACGAAAGCATGGAAGTTGAGTTTGACCGTTTAGATCTTCAGCACCCAGAAGTCGAGTTCACTGGTGCAACATTTGATGTCGAAGGCAAACGTGGTGTGGTCACACTTAACTTTGCATTTAAAGAAGATGGCGATGTCGTTGGCAAAGGCGTTAAGCGCATGGTTGCCAGTGGCCTTAAGCCTACGATACGGATGCAGTCGACGATCTCGTAAATCGCTTCAATGAACGTAAAGATCTGTTTCTAGAGACGCTACACCAAAACGCTTAACAAGCATCAAAAAAGCCGTGTCACTTCATTAACATGACACGGCTTTTTACTTTCTATCGAATGGCATCAAACCCAGCGCCTAACCTTATCTTTATATTGCTTGTAAGGCTCTCCAAACATAGACTCTAGCACTCGCTCCTCAGGTTTTATTTGGAATCGATTCATATAAGGAATAAACAGCCAACACAAGGTGAGCGCGAAGCCGTCTTCGAGCCAAAAACCCCAGCTGAGAAGCAAAACAAACAGTGCTAGATACATCGGGTTTCGAGTTTTTGCAAAGATGCCACTGTCTACGACACAGCTAGCTTTGTCGGGTTTGGTCGGGTCGACCGTCGTCTGCGCCCTTCTAAACTCCAGCACACCGGACACACCAATAAACCCACTTAAGATAAACAGCCCCGCTGCCCAAACACTTTTCAGCGGAATATAGGTATACAACCAACCATTGTCGTATCTAGCCACCAAGTACATCAAAGCGGCAACAATCAAAAAAACCAACACCGGCGGTATCTTCAGCTCTAGTGCTTTCACTATCGACTCCTTGATATTTCTTCAATGCACATAAAAAAGCGCCCGACTAGGACGCTCTGTAAGATGGTTAACTCATCAACTGCAACACAGCTTGCAATGGATGTTTGGTTGCCGCCTGTTCAAAACGCTTCACCTGGCTTCGACAAGAGTATCCAGTGACCAAGCAGCGCTCTGTCGGAAGCTTGTCCAAATTAGGTGCCCAGCTAAGTCCATAAATATCTTTCGACATTTGCAACTTATCTGACTCATGGCCAAACGTGCCTGCCATACCGCAACACCCGACAGGAACTGTCGTGAGGCGCCCACCAAAGTGCTGGAAAATAGTGCCCCACTCTTTTTCCGCATTTGGCATTTTGGTTTTTTCAGTGCAATGCGCAAACAGATACCAGTCTGCCTCATCAACAACGCGACTTGGCTCAATAGTCTTGAGCATTGGCGTGAGCCACTCATGCACGGTAAGCACATCAAAATCACCACGCGCTTCCCCAAGAATTTCGGCGTATTCATCGCGGTAACAAAGCACGAGTGCAGGGTCTACGCCAACTAATGGTATCTCTAATGCTGCAACCTGCGCCAAAAAGTCAGCTGTATTTTGGGCAGACTTCGCAAATTGCGCCAAAAATCCCTTAATGTGAGTGGCTTTGCCGTTGGGTTTAAACGGCAGCATCACTGGCTTCTTACCGAGTTTTAGGATCAGCTTGGCGAAATCCTCCACCACTTGCGCATCATAAAAGCTAGTAAACGGGTCTTGAACAATGCACACGTAATCTTGACGCTGCGTGGCTGGAATCGCTTGAAGCTGTTCTAAATTGAACTCTGAAACAGGTTGGTGCTTAATTCGCGATTTCAGGGTTGGAACTGACAGCAGTGGCGCATCAATATAGCCCACCGACTTTTCCGTTAGCTTCTGCACTAGAGGCTGCTTAAGCGCAAAGTTGACGACTTTTGGCACTTTCGCCATATAAGGCAACATGGTTTCGATGTTTCGCCACCAAATAGTCTTTCGCCGGGCGCTGATAGCGAGTGTAATACAAGTTTAGGAATCGAGCTCTAAAGCTGGGTACATCGACTTTGATTGGACATTGACTCGCACACGCTTTACAAGCCAAACAGCCATTCATCGCCTCATACACTTCGTGCGAGAAATCGTATTCGTGGCGCTTGTTAAAGGTATTGCGCCACTTTTCAATCAATCCTTTGGCACTCGGTGATTGCTTGGTCGCATTTTCAAGCTCTATAACATCAAAGCCCTGCTCCGACAACTGTCTTAGCCATTCTCGAACCAACCTGCACGGCCTTTTGGAGAATGACGACGATCGGCTGTCACCTTCATCGATGGACACATTGGCGACGCGGTATCGTAGTTGAAACACAAGCCATTACCGTTACATTCCATCGCTTGAGAAAAGCTATCTCTTACCTCAATTGGAATTTGACGATCGAAAGTGCCGCGTTTAACGTCAGATACTTTTACCAGCTCATCTTCGCTCCCCAGCGGGGTACAAATCTTACCAGGGTTCATTTTATTGAGAGGATCGCACGCAGACTTAATTCGGCGTAGCTCGTTAAACAGCTCGTCACCAAAAAACTCAGGTCCGTACTCAGAGCGGAAGCCCTTACCGTGCTCCCCCACATCAGACCGCCGTATTTCGCCACCAAAGCGACAACTTCATCGGAAATCTGGTGCATGAGCGCTTCTTGATTCGGATCGCACATGTCTAGCGCGGGTCTCACATGGAGTACACCAGCATCGACATGGCCAAACATACCGTAATTTAGATTGTGGCCATCCAATAGGACTCGAAACTCTGCGATAAAGTCCGCCAAATTCTCTGGCGGTACACAGGTGTCTTCAGCGAAAGCTATTGGTTTAGCGCTTCCTTTGACGGCGCCAAGTAGGCCAACGGCTTTCTTACGCATGTTATAGATGCGCCCAATGCTCGCTACATCATTGGTAATTTGGTAACCAATAATGCCGTCTTGTTCGGTTTTCAGTTTCTCATCTAAGCTGTCAGTAAGTGCTTTTACTGCGCGAGCGACTTCCTGTTCATCTTGCCCTGCATACTCGACCATGTTTAGGCCTTGCATCTCTTTGCCCGGCACCTCACTGATCAAATCACTGACGGTATGCCAAACAATATCTTGTTTCGCGAGATTGAGTACCCGTGAGTCCACGGTTTCAACGGACAATGCGTTAGCTTCTACCATAAACGGCGCGTTACGCAGCGCTGAATCAAAGCTATTGTATTTTACATTGATTAGGGTTCGCGCCTTGGGAATTGGTGTTAAGTTCAGCTTCGCTTCCGTAATGAAGGCCAGTGAACCTTCAGCGCCGCAAAGAATACGGGTGAAGTCAAAGTCATCGCTGTCTGGCTGATAAGCATTTTTCAGATCATAGCCTGTTAGAAAGCGGTTTAGCGGAGGAAACTTTTCATCGATTAAGGTTCGCTGTGACTGACATACGTTCTTGGATACCGCGAGAGCTCGCTCAGCAAAGCTACCCGATGGAACGGCTGCGCCCGAGCCATCACTTTCAAGCAGCGAGCCATCAGCAAACACCGCTTGCAAAGAAAGCACGTGATCAGAGGTCTTGCCGTACTTCAAAGAGCCCTGTCCCGATGCATCGGTGTTAACCATGCCACCTAGAGTGGCGCGATTACTGGTCGAGAGATCCGGTGAAAAGAAATACCCATGCGGACGAACTGCGTCATTTAGGGCATCTTTAACAATACCGGTTTGAACTCGAACCCAACCTTCATCTTCATTAATTTCCAGCACCTTGTTCATATGGCGGGACAAATCCACCACCACGCCAGAAGTCAGAGATTGACCGTTGGTACCAGTACCGCCACCACGCGGGGAAAACGTCACAGAGCTGAATTTGTCTTGGTTAGCAAGCTCACCAATCAATTGAACATCTTGAGTTGTTCTTGGGTGCACAACGGCTTGCGGCAGTTTTTGATAGACACTGTTGTCGGTCGCCACCGCTAAACGGCTGGAGTACTGGGTTTCAATATCGCCGCTAAAGCCATTCGCTTCTAGCTGCTGGAGAAACACCTGCACAGTGGGATGAATATCGGTTTGAGTATGTAATCTTGGTAACATTTAGCTTCCTGCCCCTTAAGTCTGCTGATCCACTCAGCAAAGGAGTAAATTGTATGAATGCTCTTACGCGTACATAGAGACGTCACGGCTAACGTTATATACGTCGCTGAAAGCACATCGATTTTACTTATCCAGCCACTTTACAACAATTAAAAATGTGATCAAATCGGAAACTCGCGGATAACACCTCTGTTTTATGCCTTTTCAACGAGTAAGCTTCGTGACACACTCCTAAACCTATGGAAGACATCATTAGATCAAGCGGTTCGCAATGAAAAAAACAAAAGTAATCACTACAGAAGATATTCTGCTCAAACTCTGTCAGTCGGTTTCCACCGTCCTTACCTCCGCGACACAATCGAGTGTCACCTATTCAGCGATGGTGCAGAAGATAACAAAAACCACACTAAAACCCGACTACGGCTGCTTCGTTCTGTTCGATGGCGGATTTTCTGGACTGGTGGTGATTAACTTTACCTCTAAAGCAGCGCTTGAGCTTTACACCAACTACATGCGCAATATGGGCATGCCTGAAGAAGAGCTCGCGATTCACCACAATTCTGATGAAGTGGGCGATGTACTGGGCGAGCTGATGAACCAACTCGTCGGTGACTTCACCAACAAAGTACGTAAAGAACTACAAACCAATATTACACAGAACCAACCGAAAATGTTGTCTATTAACAAGCAGGTGGTTCTATCGGTCGATACTAACCTAGAACGTCCTCAAGCGCGCCGCGTCACCTTCTCAACGGAAAACAACAACATTTTCTATCTTGAGTTTGCGATGGACAAAACCGAGTTCATCCAAATGGAAGAGTTTGAAGTACAGCCAGACGAGTGCCCTGACACAATCATTGAACAAGCGCGCTCGAAACAAGCCGAGAAAGAAGCATCAAAAGCGAACGTCGATAACAACAGCCAAGATTTGCTTGACGAACTCGGCATATAATCTCTTCGACTTTTACTCTTTTTGTCCAAGCGACTATGTGGTCGCTTGGAGATGTTCCTAACTGAGTAATTCGCGCTGTAACACTTCCTCACTCTCTCTGTTTCATCAACATTCAGTCCGACTGTGACACTCTTCCCCTTTCGTTCAAAAGTCGCTAAAATAAGTGCCCATTTTTTCTTCCGCGGTATAGAGACTTCAGGTTGTCGATGGATAAACAAAAAGCCCTAAAAAAGATTGCTAAGTGCCTAGAGCTTGGTAACTCTGCAAACGTCAATGAAGCAGCAAACGCCATCAAAATGGCGCATAGACTGATGCTTAAGTATGGCCTCGATAAAGACGATATCGAGTTCATCAAAATGGGCAAGACACAATCGACACATTTACTGCCAACCACCATCAGTTCTACTCTACTTCGCGTCATTCGCGGTATTAACACTAAGTTTGGTGTTGAAGCGGTATTGCTAAACCACAAAGGCCTTAAGCGTGTCGAGTTTATTGGTGAGGCGGATCGTGCCATTTTCGCCGCATTCGCATTTGACATCATCTACCGTGAAATGAATGAACATACAGGCCAGTTCCGCAATAGCTTTGCTGGCTCTGGCACCGCGAATACCGAAGTGACGCGACGCGTGAATTCATTTGTCTCTGGCTGGATTGAGGGTGCGCTTGAAAAGCTTCCTGTCATCGCACCTGATGATGAGTCGGCAAACAAGATCAACAATTACATCGATAAAGAGTTCAAAAATATCGACCGCGAAACCTTCAAGCAGCAGCTCAAAGAAGCGATGAAGAACATTACCGCCGACTACGAAGTGGGCTTAAAAAAAGGTCGCAAGATCTCAGTAAACCGCCCTATTGATGGTGCACAAGCGCCAAAACTGCTTAAATAAGTCTCCACATTCACCAGCGCGGCGGTAACGGTCGCGCCTACCCGGAGTGTCTCCTCGATGCCAAGATGCTTTCTCAAGGTTATAAGCTACCTGGTGCTTTCTTGTGTTTGGTTTTCCGCTCCGGCATGGTCTTCGATTGCTCAACTTGAGCAGCAAGCTACGTTGAACAATGCTGACGCTCAATACCAACTGGGACTGGCCTATGAAACGGGGAAGGGGTAAAACGAGACCTCAGCCAAGCCACCTACTGGTACCAACAAGCCAGCGAAAACAATCATACCGCGGCAACGTTTAATTACGCACAAGCCTTAGAGTTTGGCAGAGGGGTGCAAGCCAACCCAGCTAAAGCACTGCTGCTGTATACTAAGCTGGCCGTAAACGGCGATGTCACCGCATTAGGCAAAGTCGCGAAACTCTACCGACAAGGCTCTCCAGACATCGCAGACGAAGACCAAGCCGTACTTTGGTACTCGCTTGCTAAAGATGCCTCCGAGACCTATCAAGACGCTTATGAAGACGCCCTGCAAGCACAATACAATGCAAGACAATTGCGACAAATCGAATCGCTAAAGCAACAAGAGCAAGCAAACCTACTAGATACAGACTCTTCGAAAGCAGCTACTTCACAGGAAGCACTATCGGGACTCAATGGCTGGCTACATCTATTTTATCTATTTATCATCACGGGATTGGCAGCCACACTCTTCTATAGACACCGCCACGTTCAGACGCTTGAACAAAGGAAGGCAAACCGCGCCATTCTTCAAAATGACGTTGAACAGTTGCAAAGCCAGCTCACCAAGCAGCAGCTCTACATTCAGCAACTCCAACGCCAACTCAAACTCGCCAACGATAAACAGCGCCCTGCCCCTCAGAGTGCTCAGCCGATATCAGCGCTAAGGGAGGCGTATCTGCGATTTGGCTTTGATGCGAATCAACCACTGAGCGCAAAGCAGTTGAAAACGCGCTACAAACAATTGAGCCGTGTTTACCATCCCGATGCGCGAGGAAGCGAAGAAGAGATGAAGCAACTCAACCTTGCATTGAACATTCTGACTACCCACCTTCAATCAAAGCATTAAAGCTATTAAAAAGTGACCAAAATATAACCAAAACGACCCAAGTCGTCATTTTTTGAAACAATTATTTAACAAAAGCCTTGTTTTTGTGTCATAATAAGCCCCGAAAATAACACCCGTGCCGAGTACAACACCGTACCAACGTACATATAAGGGTGGGGAGTAAACATGTATACATTCACCAAACAAGATATTTGCGATTGGTGCCATGCACCGAGTTTTGTCACCAAACACGAGTACATTGATGGTAAACACCATCATTCATGTGAAAAGTGTTTGAGTTTCGCCATCATGGACGTCAGACAGTTCAATCAAGCAGAAATCGAATTTAGAAATCGAGCTAACGCTCAGCAATAACCGCAATGCGCCTCTGCCCTCAGAGGCGTTTTAGTTTCCGCCTCTCAAATAATTCGCGCTCAAAGGCTCTCGTCAGCTTTCTTTTCCTAACTTCAATGCCCTTCTAATCATGTGCACCGTGCTTTTGTACAGGTCGTTTATACAGTAGTTTTTTATGGTTAGTACTGTATAACGGGAATCCTTTACCAAACATGCCATTCCATTAGAAAATAAATATCAATAAAAACATAACCTTAAGATTAAATGAAGAATTAACGCTCAAAAAGTGCTTGATCTTTCCCCTACTAAAAACTACTGTATATCCATACAACATGTATAAAGGAACAGGATTATGTTAATCAACAATTCAATGCAGTCTAGATACAATGTTTCACGATCATACACTTCATTTGACAGTGCAGTTGCACAACTTGGGATCCAAGATGAGATCCTCGAAAAGTTGTCGCAATTAACATCTAGACCTCAGTGGATTTTGTTAACAGCAGAATGCCCTCGCCCTTCTACAAGCCAAGTTCTGCATTTCCATAAGCTTGGCAATCACATGGTACAAATGAAGCCATCGGTAAGTCTTACTCAATACCAAGTGGTAGAGAAAGCGATTCGTTCTGGCAATGCCTGCGCCATCATCGCCAACGGCTCATTCACTACTCAACAGCAAGCGACTTTGAATGCATTGGCACTAGGCCATCAATGTGAAGTGATTTTCCTCTCTGGCGAGCAATACCTGCATTAATTTGTTCCTTCATCGTCCAGCACCTGAAAATTCACTGCCCTTCAAGCGCTGGACGATGGACTATCGCTAATCGCACAGTCTTCTCTTGCAGTATCATGTCCTATGGCAACGCACTTGTTACCGCTAACCTCGGTGAAGCGTCCCTAGTGTCAAAGAACACTTTTTCATCGATTAACGTTAGTTTGATAACTAATTGCGCAAACGTTTGCTTTTTCTCTGGCAGGATCAAACAGTTCTGGTATGATGCGTGGCAATTATGAGTGATTCCACTCTTCCACTTGTTGTCGCCCAGTATCGCGACTGTAAACCAGATAGGAATGTCTCCATGAGTCTTGCTGATCAAGTTCTAGCCGTAAACGACGATCTCCCAATCCGCACCGATAAGCCTGTTCACAGTGGCAAAGTGCGTTCTGTCTATTGGTTGACTGAAGAAGATAGCCGCCGCCTAATCAAACAAAAAGGCTACGATGTGGCAGAAGATGCGCCGCTGGCCATTATGGTTATCAGCGACCGTATTTCTGCTTTTGATTGCATTTGGCACGGTGAAGGCGATCTTCGTGGCGTTCCGGGTAAAGGCGCGGCGCTTAACGCGATCTCTAACCACTGGTTCCAACTGTTCAAAGACAACGGTCTAGCTGACAGCCATATTCTTGATATTCCGCACCCATTTGTTTGGATCGTTCAAAAAGCTAAACCTGTAATGATTGAAGCTATCTGCCGTCAATACATCACAGGCTCAATGTGGCGTGCGTATGAAAAGGGGGAACGCGAGTTCTGCGGTATAACCTTGCCTGAAGGGCTAGAGAAAGACTCTAAATTGGAAGACATTCTCATCACCCCATCTACAAAAGGCATTTTGCGCGGGATCCCGGGTGTACCTGAAGCGGATGATGTGAACATCACACGCCAAAACATCAGCGATAACTTCGAAGCATTCAATTTCTCGAACGCTAAGGACATCGACGGCTATGAAAAATTGCTTAAAGATGGCTTTGGTGTTATCAGCCAAGCACTGGAAGCAATTGACCAAACGTTCGTAGATACTAAGTTTGAGTTTGGCTATGTGACTGACTCCAAAGGCCAAGAAAAGCTGATCTATATGGATGAAGTAGGCACGCCAGATTCATCGCGTATTTGGGATACCCAAGCTTACCAACAAGGTAAGATTGTAGAAAACTCAAAAGAAGGTTTTCGCCAGTTCCTACTTAACCACTTCCCAGATCCAGACATTCTGCTTAACAAAGAGCGCATGCCTGAGCGTGAAGCATTGGCAAGAGACAACGCGCTGCCACTCGAAGCACTGATGGATGTTTCTCGTACATACACGGGTATCGCGGAGAAAATTACTGGACGCCCAATCACATTGAGCGAGAATCCAAAGCAGGAGATCATTGATATCCTGCGCGCTGAATACGACTTAATCGCCGATTAAGTGTAATCAGAATTGAAAAGCAAAGAGGGGAGCCAATGGCTCCCCTCTTCTGATATGTACCCAGCGAAATACTAGAGTCTAACTCACTAAGCCTGAATTTCCGCTATTAACACATCGTCATCTGGCAATGTGGTGATCACGGCATTGGCCTTACTCTGTATCTTATTGATTTGCTCCGGCTCTAGCGAGTACGGCATAATCACTTGCAAGCGCTCGATATGCTCGTCCCTTGCGATACGGATCAACGAGACCAAATTCGATTCATCGCTACGGCGGCTAGAAAGAGACTGTAACGCTATTTGCCATAAGCGACTGTCTGGATCGCTGTCTTGTTTGGTTGTCTCTTTCCAAGCTTCACCAAACACAGGAGCCACCGAAGCAATTGCTTCGAGGAAAGTCCATTTTTTACTGCACGATTCGCCGAGAAAACTGGTGTAATCAAACTCCACTGGCGATTTTTTATCATCACACATCTTCACTCCCGATTGCAGAATGCTACCTAATCAATATCATTCATACTCGCATATATAGCAATAGGATATATAAAAATGGTCTTTTATAGCTAATTATTGTCTACAAAAGTGATATAAAAACCCACCTTGTAACATCTCCTGAACATACACTCAGCAAACAGCACTCTGTTGCGTAACGTCACTTGTAAACAACGGCAACTTAGGCCGCTTTATTTTGAAGCGTGAAGCATTTAACGGAGATCGAGTACTCGACTTGCCTTACGGTATTTCACTCTCCAACCAGACCATGCGGGCAGTTCTTTGCGTTTGGGATCCTCTTTACGAGAGCCCGATGAGTAGCTGACTTCCACCAGCTTGCCTTTACCGAAATATTGCACGGCAAGCGTTAAGCCACTGAGCTGAACCTCCAGAGGGTATTTATCTGCAAAATCCTGATACTCCCACTCAGGAATGCCTTCAAACACAAAGTCGGAGGCTTCAATTAGCTCAAGATCGTCCTGACTCTCAACACCAAGTTCAACAAGCTGACGATAGAACCAGCGTTTTAAAAGTGTTGCAGAATTTTGTTCTGGGCTCTGAACAGATTTCTCACTCGTGCTGTCAGCAAGCCCCAAATCACAATAGAGCTGAAAGTGCTGCATCTGCTTACCAATTTTTTCGGCCAGACCCGGATACAACTTTCCTTCCACTATCGCATTGCTCATTACTTCAAGCGCCGCCTCGCCTTCTAGCTGACCAGTACGATGACCGATTCTACGCCCTGCATACACAAGGTGTTGGTGACTCACTAATCCTTGTTCCGTTTGCTCAGTCTCACCATTCACCCATTCACCCACGCCCTGCTCCCTCAGTAACTTGAGCTCCACCGGTATCATCAAGGTTCCTAAGGTCATCGTTTGCTTTACACCTCTACCCGGTAATGAGTGGGTAGAAAGCACAAGCGCTGCTTCGGATTGCTCCTTTAACCGACTCGCGCGCCCTAACAATACTTCTATATGTCCGTTGCCAAATGCATCACGTCTGCGTTCACGACGTACAAACACCAAGTTTGAGTTGCTTTGATCATCTGCGCCAACCACTGATTTCTGTCGTAGCGAGAAGCGACTTCCAGTGCTGGCAGTTCAAACGCAGCGCGCATCTGCTCTGCAAGCCCTTGCGCTTCTCGAAGCGCATCTGGCTCTGCCGTTACCCCAGAATATTGATGCCCACGAACCAAACCAACCATCAATTCAGCATCACAGCCATACTTTTCTTCTTGGTCTAATCGCTCCAACGCTTCTTCGTTACTAGTTAATTGATATAACCTACCCGTGGTACAAATCGCCGCGGTTAGATCTATCATCACCTCTTTCAATGCCCTTGTCGGCATTTTGGTCACCAAATCAGCGTAGATGGCGTCGATAGGTAAAGGGGCAAGCTTTAAACCATGTTCTGTAATGCCCTGCTGGTCGATAGCCCGAGTTCGAGCAGTTGCGCCTTGGCACTGGCTAAAGATTTTTCCGGTATAGTGTCAATGAAAGACAAGGCGTCGAGGTCATGGCCGCACACCGCAGCAGCGAGCATCGGCTCAACAATAGACTCACGCTGCAACTCAGGTGGTGTCACAGCCTCAAGCGCCGCATGTTCTCCATAGAGACGAACACACACGCCATTCATGACACGCCCAGCACGACCTGAACGCTGCGCTGCGCTGTCTTTGGATATGTGAGTAAGCATGAGCGTCGTTTGGCCGTTGCGCTGGACATTGCGACGTTCTAGCCCTGAATCAATGACTAATGAAATGTTGGGAATAGTCAGCGAGGTTTCAGCAACATTGGTCGCCAGCACCACTTTTTGTTTAGACTGCACAGTCATGGCTCGCGCTCTTTGCTCATCGCTCACCGAGGCATGAAGCGGGGTCACCATCAAATCACGATTATCCGCTAATGATGTCAGTGCACTTTGTACTTGTTGGATCTCCTTTCTACCCGGGAGAAATACCAATACGTCGCCTTTTGTTTCATCCAATCGAAGCTCAAGTTCTTGTTTGATTCGACTATCAAGATGACGACTATCTGGAAGTTGGCGACTGTCGTCTCTGCGATGCACTATATCGACATTATAGACACGGCCGCTCGCAACCAGCCTTTTGGCATCGAAATAGCTCGCCAGTTTTTCACCCTCAATGGTTGCTGAGGTAATAATGGTGCGATGACTTTGCTTTTGCTTGAGTAAAGATACCAACAGATCGGTATCCCAGCGGCGTTCGTGAAACTCATCCACCACGACCACAGAAAAATCGGCTAATTGATTGTCGGCATACCAACGTAGCGCAACACCCGGGGTAACAAAGACGATATCTGACTCATCACAATATCGGTTTTCCAACTTAATCGCATACCCTACCTTTTTGCCAACTCGGTCACCTAGAGACTCAGCAACAAACTCCGCCAAAGAGGTGCACGCAATACGCCTTGGCTCAACCACCAGCACCCTACCCTGCTCCATCGCCCAAATGGGGAGTCTGGTTGACTTGCCCGAGCCAGTTTCTGCTTCAACAATTAGGTGCGAATGAGTGAGTGCGTGTTTAACGTCGTGTTCAATGGCGTCGATAGGTAAGATCATGGATATGTCAGCGGTTTCTCATGGTTACGCCGAGTATACCCTGAACCGAGCGACAGTTGCAGTGACAGTCGCACCGAGCAACGGATTTTTCCTTGATAAATTCTACAATTAGTTAACATTTGCACTTCGCTAACCCAGCCAAAATGTGTTAAATTAGCGCCCTTATTGTTCCTACTTCCCGAATGACTGTTCCCATATCAGGTAACCTAATGAACAACAACAAACGACCACTCTATATTCCTTACGCAGGCCCTGCACTGCTGAGTACTCCATTGCTTAATAAAGGTAGTGCTTTCACATCAGAAGAAAGAATGTCCTTCAACCTAGAAGGCCTACTTCCAGAAACCACTGAAACCATTCAAGAGCAAGTGGATCGTGCTTACAAGCAGTACACCAGCTTTGACAATGATATGGATAAGCACATTTACCTGCGTAACATCCAAGACACGAACGAAACCCTTTTCTATCGTTTAGTTCAAAACCACATCACTGAGATGATGCCAATCATCTATACACCAACCGTTGGTGCAGCGTGTGAGAACTTCTCAAACATTTATCGTCGTGGTCGTGGTCTATTCATCTCCTACCCAAACCGCGATCGCATTGACGATCTGCTAAACAACGCTCGTAACCACAACGTAAAAGTTATCGTTGTGACGGATGGTGAGCGTATTCTTGGTCTAGGCGACCAAGGTATCGGTGGTATGGGTATTCCTATCGGTAAACTGGCGCTCTATACCGCCTGTGGTGGTATTAGCCCGGCTTACACACTACCTATCGTTCTTGATGTGGGCACCAACAACCCGCAGCGCCTTGCTGACCCTATGTACATGGGTTGGCGTCACCCACGTATTACGGGTGATGAATACCGTGCGTTTGTTGAAGACTTTATCCAAGCGGTTCAGCGTCGCTGGCCTGATGCTCTTGTTCAGTTCGAGGACTTCGCGCAGAAAAATGCGATGCCGCTTCTTGAGCGCTACAAAGATCGTATCTGCTGCTTCAACGATGACATTCAAGGTACGGCAGCGGTAACCGTTGGCTCACTACTTGCTGCATGTAAAGCTGCGGGAAGCAAACTCTCTGAGCAGCGCGTTACCTTCCTAGGTGCTGGCTCTGCAGGCTGCGGTATTGCAGAAGCTATCGTCGCGCAGATGGTATCTGAAGGTATTAGCGATGAACAGGCACGTTCACAAGTATTCATGGTTGACCGTTGGGGTCTGCTGCAAGAAGGCATGCCAAACCTACTCGACTTCCAGCAACGTTTGGTGCAAAAGCACAGCCACACGCAAAACTGGGAATCAGAAAACACAGGTTTCTCATTGCATGATGTGATTAAGAATGCCAAGCCAACGGTTCTTATTGGCGTTTCCGGCGCTCCGGGTCTGTTTAGCAAAGAGATCATCCAAGAGATGCACCAACACTGCGAACGTCCTATCGTGTTCCCTCTATCGAACCCGACGAGCCGTGTTGAAGCGACGCCTAACGACATTCTTCGTTGGACTCAAGGCCAAGCGTTGGTTGCTACGGGTAGCCCGTTTGACCCAGTGGTTGTCGAGGGCAAAACCTACCCAATCGCACAGTGTAACAACAGCTACATTTTCCCGGGCATCGGTCTTGGCGTATTGGCGGCTCAGGCGTCTCGCGTTACCGATGAGATGCTGATGGAATCAAGCCGTGCACTTGCTGAATGCTCGCCACTAGCACAAAAAGGCTCTGGTCAGCTATTGCCACCTCTAGAAGAGATCCACTTGGTCTCAAAACGCATTGCTTACGCGGTTGCTAAGAAGGCGATTGAGCAAGGTGTTGCGAAAGAATGTACTGACGAGACACTACTGAAAGCCATTGAAGAGAACTTCTGGCAGCCTGTGTATCGCAAATATAAGCGTTCGGCGTTCTAACCGGAATCAATGTCACACAAAGGCTCTTGTTATCAAGAGCCTTTTTTTTGTCTAATTGAGCGCTCAGAACTCGAAAAGGAAACCTAGTTATGTTTGATGTCTTTGCGCCCGGCGGACAGTTTATTTCACCTTATCTTCTAGAAATCGCTACCGCTTTAGTCGCTTGCACGCTCGTCGTGCTCGGCGCCGACATTAATCGTTTGATGCGTAACGCATTACGTGATACTAATTTCGTAATTCGAACAGGCTGTTTTATACTTCTTAACGCATTTGGTTATGGATTGATCATCATTAAAGCCACACCAGTGTTAAAGAATGCACTCAGTAACATCGAACCCGGTTTGATGTTCTCCATTGTGGTTTTAAGCTTTATAGGTATCGGCATTTGGGCTCAAAGGAATCGACAGATTTAGTGACCTTGAAATTTGATAAGGAAATGTGGCAACGTGGTGCGCTAGTTTCATTGTTGAAACGTGGTGCACGCCTACTCGTTGTCGCTTTGCTTGCTGTCGTTGTCGCTGTAATCGCTATTGACCGCTGGATCAGTTGGCGTGCCAAAGACCAACTGTTTACCGATATTTCTGAGATAGACAACGTTCAAGTGGCTGTTGTGCTCGGAACCAGCAAATATCTAGGCCGTACACTTAATGAGTACTACACTCATCGCATTAATGCAGCCATCGAACTCTATGACGAAGGCAAGGTGTCGCACTTTCTTCTTAGTGGTGACAACGCCCACCGCTCCTACAACGAACCATGGACGATGAAGCGAGATCTACTTAGAGCGAGTGTACCAGAGCCTGCGATTCACCTCGATTACGCCGGATTTCGCACTCTAGATTCTATCGTTCGCGCCAAAGAGATCTTCGATACTGATAACTTTTTGATCATCACACAAAAGTTCCACTGTGAACGCGCTTTGTTTATTGCTCAGTACTATGACATCAACGCGCAATGCCTCGCGGTCGCAGGCCCCGTTTCTAAGTCAGGGTATTCGGTAAGATTACGAGAAGTGTTTGCAAGAACCAAAGCGCTGCTCGACTTGTATGTTATGCATACTCAGCCGCGGTTTCTTGGCCCTAAAGAGCCGATAGTTACAGACTCGAAGATAGGTTCAGAAATAGCAGAAGCCGAAAACGCTCCAAACCAAGACTCTGATGAACCGCTCGAACAAGATATAGAGCCATAACGCTTCACCTATATAGATCACGCTAATCAACTGCTGATTTCAACCGTTCTAACGCAATTTCGCCCCTGCTGTTTCGCCTCATAAAGCATATCGTCGGCAAAATTGATGGTCTCATAGACCTGCTGATTTTGTCCTAGCGCCACTCCGATACTGCAACTCATCTCATCACCATGCACCCATAAATGTGCGTGGACATAGTGACGTATCTGCTCAGCCATCTTCATCAGTTCGCTTTGTGATTTTTGCTGGCAAAACACGACAAACTCTTCGCCGCCCCAACGCACAACCTTATCTGTGCTGCTCACGAGTTCAGAAAGCACCATCGCAAACTCGCGCAGCACATCATCGCCCACGCCATGACCGTATGTGTCATTGATTCGTTTAAAGTGATCAATATCGATAAACAGCACACCAATTGACGAAGTTTGAGTTTGTAGCTGCTGTCTTTCCAACCATGCACGTACCGCATGACGATTACGAATGCCCGTTAGCTCATCACGGTGCGCTAACTCAGAGAATTTGATGTTCTCACTCTCAAGTCGCTGATTAACTTGGGACAAATAACTGGCTCTGCGTTTCTCACGTTCCATACCCAACTGATAATTACGTAGCTCCCACAAGAGGGCAATTGTCGCGACCACTATCCACACAACCAGCATAAATAGAAACAGCGTCTCGCCGGCAATATAGCGACCCACCAGAGTAATACTGTGGATTTTAATCGAGTGTTCGCCCAAAGCAGAGTTTGAGCCTGTAGCGAGCTCAAACTTGTTGATATTAGTAAACTCCGGGGCAGCATGCTCAATAGGGATTTTGTTGTCCACCACCCACCAAGTCATCACTTGGAAATTGCGCATCGGGATAACCATTTTTCCAGTATCGGCTTGCAGAGTTACGCCATTGTATTTGTGGGTGTATTCATTCTCTGAGTTGGAGTAAATCGGGTTGTAATTGCGAAAATAGACTCGAAGTGAACGATCATCGTCAGGAGGGATGTCGTAGTCGATATCTAGCTCAAGCGTATGGAAAGTCGAGAGGTCTAACCCTAATTCCGGGTCGGAATAAAAGTGTACCGAGATGCCGCAGTAAGGCCAAGGATATTCACTCTCTTTAAGCGTGCAGTCCAGTTGAACGCCCTGCTTCGTTTGCGTCAATGACGATTGGCTTTTGCCATTTAAGACTTGGTCATTAGTCGCGAAAAAACCAAAACGATCTGTGGTAATGACCAGTCGTTTTTGATCACCCCAAAGTCGATAGCTACTGATCACTACAAGGGTCACAACGATAAGTGACAACAATAACTTTACCGAAAACTTCATAAAAACGACTCAACAACACCACAAGTCTTTGACAATACCATCAACAAAACTAGCTTGGCGCTTGAACATTAGCAATAGGTAAATTTGGATTGTATGACGTCCCTCGCCCGGTAGGTGTGAGAGCGTTGACTTTTGTTACCGTTCTATAAATGCCGTAGGATATTTATCGACGGATTTGATAGCATAAGTCCTACAATCACAATAATGAGTAATGTCATGTCACTATTAGCCTCGGGAACGCTATCTAAAATGCGCGCCTCCCTCGACTCAACCGTTCAGTACCGCCTTCCGGTTGGCGATGAAGAAATCGCACTGATTCCATTGATGGGAAAATCCATCACCCTAACCCATACGGGCAACATCTTTTGTTCATCTTGCGGCAAAAAGACCAAAAAGAGTTATTCTCAGGGACACTGTTTTGTATGTATGAAAAAGCTTGCCAGCTGCGACATGTGTATCATGAAACCAGAAACCTGCCACTACGATGCAGGTACGTGTCGCGAGCCTGAGTGGGGTGAAGCAAACTGCATGGTCGACCACTTTGTTTACTTGTCTAACACGTCTAGCCTAAAAGTGGGTATCACGCGTCATACTCAAATTCCAACGCGCTGGATTGACCAAGGTGCTACGCAAGGTTTACCTATTCTAAAAGTGAAAACGCGCCACATCTCAGGGTTGATTGAAGTGGAACTGGCCAAGCACATCGCAGACAAGACCAACTGGCGTACGCTACTAAAACAAGATGATGAACCTATTGAGTTGGTTGAACGTGCTCAGCAACTACTGCCCTTGGTCGCAGATAAGATTGACGAAATTCGCGCTCAATATGGTGATGACGCTATTGAAGTGCTTAACGAAGCTATCACGCCATTGAGCTACCCAGTTGAGCAACATCCAACGAAAATCACGTCACATAACTTTGATAAAGAGCCGGTTGTCAGCGGCGTTCTTCAGGGCATTAAAGGCCAGTATCTCATTCTAGATACTGGAGTGATTAACATTCGTAAATTCACTTCTTATGAAGTAGAAATGAGCACCGACGCCTAAAAGTCACCCTCAAATCAAACAGCCCGCATATTACGGGCTGTTCTTCTAAGAGCATTTAAAGAGATTCGAGTGCATCAAAGAAGTGGTCGACTTCTTCTAAGGTGTTGTAGTGCATAAAGCCAACTCTCAACACGCCCCCTTTCTCCTCTAGATCGAGTTGTCTAACAAGACCTAGGGCATAAAAGTGACCATTCCAGACACAGATGTTCTGCTCACCGAGTGCCCTCGCGAGCTGCTCTGGCGTGTGTTTATCTGAACGTAGTGCAAACGTTGGGGTTCTCACTGCATGGCTGCTATCTTGACTACCGTAGAGTGTAAAGCCCTCGGCTTGAGACAGACGTTGCAAAAAGTAGCGACTCAATAGCTCTTCATGTTTGCCCATCGCTTCAAACGCACTCGTTAGCTGCGCTCGAAGTGATGTGCCCTCACCCCAAGATGCCAAGTACTCTACCGCAGCGATAAAACCTGCTAACGCCTCAAAACTCTGCGTACCTGTTTCAAACCGCCCCGGGCCGATATCTGTTGCCGGTTCAACTTTGTAAGGTCTTAGGGTCTGCAGCCAATCAGAGCTGATGTATGCCACGCCCAAATGGGGGCCAAAGAACTTGTAAGTTGAGCAGACCAAAAAGTCACACCCTAACGCTTGTACATCAATAAGGCTGTGAGGCGCGTAATGCACGGCATCAACATAAACCGCCGCATCGTATTGCTTCGCCAATTCAACAATGCGTTTGATATCAGTAATTGTACCTGTGGTGTTTGAGGCGTACGTTACGGCTACCAGTTTGGTTTTATTTGATAACAAAGATTCAAAGTGCTCCAAATCGACCGAGCAGTCCTGAGTATTTACCTTTACTTGCTTAACAACGGCACCTCGATCTTCAGCCGCTTGTTCCCAGCTAGACACATTAGAATAATGATCCAGCGCCGTTACAATCACTTCATCACCCTGCTGCCAATCTCTGGAAATTGCACGGCTCAGCTGAAAGGTCAGCGATGTCATATTGGCACCAAACACTATGTTGTCAGCGCTTGGCGCATTTAAAAGATCACGACCGAAAGCTCTAGCGAGCCCCACTAACTCCACTGTGCGACGGCTAGAAAAATAGTGTCCACCAAGATTAGAGTTGTAAGCACCAAGATACTCATTCATCGCACTCAACACACTTTGAGGGACTTGCGAGCCGCCTGGGCCATCCAAAAAGACCACTGGCTTATCATTGTGTGTTTGACTTAGAGCCGTGAATTGACGGCGCGCTTCATCAGGAGTGAAGTGCATGATTTGCTCCCTTTGCAGTCAATACAAATACATCCATGTAACCTTCGCTCTGCTCATCGACACAGCGAATAGGTTTGGCGTTATGCCACAAACGAGCATCGTCTAGAATAGCCACTTCACCATCAACGAGTACTTTCTTGAAAAACGGCGCTTCATCATGGTTGTTATAAAGCATGATTTCACCACCACTGATGTTCTGACGACCTACCCCGACAAGAGCAATATGATCAAACCCGTCTTGGTGCACACCTTCGGGTGCGACTTCGGTTTCATCATAGACCGCCGCAATACGGATCTGGTGAATCTCAATCTCTTGTCCATTAGGCAAGCCATTCGTCGCCACAAACAGAGACACCAGTTCGCCCATCGCATCACTTTGTAGCGTCGATTCAAGCACAGGTTCAAACTGCCTCACTACATCGCCTTGAAAGTGATTGTAGTGCTCTGACTGTACAAAGCTACTCGATCCCGTATCGACAATCTTGCCATCAAGGTATTGAATAACGGAATAGCGGCGCAAACGGTATTGACCGTCCGCATGCTGAGTATTAGGTAGAGTTGAAAATGTTGGCGCAAGCTGCTCAATAGCACTGCCACTGAGGCTAGTAAGATGTAAGGTACTTTCACTGGTGTGTAGCATCATTAACTCCTTTCCTTGTTATGCTGCGACATCTTGTATTTACAATTTATTTACAAATCATTAAATACCAATCATTCTGCCAGATCAACTTTTCACAGCACTTAAATCCAACTCAGATTGAAATACAAAGTAATTATCTTAAATAGCTGAACAATACAGTTTATGTCACCAACTGCCGATATTGGACACTCCAAAATACAGAACACTTCACTAGGTCAAAATTTCGATGTAAAACAGAACTCAAGAGTTATGTATCTTTCGATGATCTTTTGCACCAACTTTCAGTACAAAGCACTATCAAATCTTAGTGTGACAGGAAGTTAAACCACAGCGAAGTTAGGGCTGCTTCTAAAACGCGCGACTATTCGTGCCTCTTAATCACGTATATCGAACTGAGTGAACAAAATAACAACAGACAGCACAAATCTAGTGTTGATTCCTGCCCCCTAACCCCAATATATTAGGTAACAAAGCGACATCCATTACTGATGTTGATAAGAATTGAGAAAGTGAGATAAAACTATGGCTGACACAAAACACTGTAAATTGCTGATCCTAGGTTCAGGCCCTGCTGGTTATACCGCTGCAGTTTATGCGGCTCGCGCTAACCTTGAACCTGTATTAGTTACTGGTATGCAGCAAGGTGGACAGCTCACAACAACGACAGAAGTCGAAAACTGGCCTGGTGATGCGGAAGGTCTGACCGGCCCTCTACTCATGGAGCGCATGCAAGCCCACGCCGAAAAATTCGACACTGAAATTATCTTCGATCACATCAATAAAGTGGATTTTAGCAAGCGTCCTTTCAAGTTATTTGGTGACAGCCAAAGCTACACGGCAGATGCGGTTATTATCTCAACGGGTGCATCAGCCAAATACTTAGGCTTGGACTCTGAAGAGGCATTTAAAGGCCGCGGCGTATCGGCTTGTGCCACTTGCGATGGTTTCTTTTACCGCAACCAAAAAGTGGCAGTGGTTGGTGGTGGCAACACCGCTGTTGAAGAAGCTTTGTATCTTTCCAATATTGCATCAGAAGTGCACTTGGTGCATCGCCGTGATAGCTTCCGCGCAGAAAAGATCCTAGTGAAGCGCTTAATGGACAAAGTCGAAAATGGCAACATCATCCTTCACACAGACCGTACTCTTGAAGAAGTAGTCGGTGATGATATGGGTGTGACAGGCGTTCGTATTAAAGATACCCAATCCGATCTTGTTGAAACGGTCGATGTCATGGGCGCATTTATTGCGATTGGTCACCAACCAAACACAGCACTCTTTGAAGGCCAACTTGAAATGAACAACGGTTACATCGTGGTGCAATCAGGCCTCAATGGTAACGCGACACAAACCAGCATTCCTGGCATTTATGCAGCGGGTGATGTGATGGATCATAACTACCGCCAAGCTATTACTTCCGCAGGCACTGGATGTATGGCTGCACTTGATGCAGAGCGATTCCTGGACGCGGAAGAGTCGTAAACAACTTAATACATATATCAGCAGCACAATATTGAAAATTGAAAACCCAAAGGTACTCCCTCTGGGTTTCTTTTTGTATAATCGCTGGTTCTACTAATAATAATACTCATTAAGCCTTCCACATGGATAAGAAAAAACAACGGAGCTTGAATAAGTGGCTCAAACAGCAAAGCAAGCTTGCCAAGCGCTGGCTTATGATTGCAATAGGGCTCGGCGTTCTTTCAAGTCTGTTCCTTCTGGCGCAAGCTGCGCTCATCGCCACTATTCTTCATCAACTTATTATCGATCACGTCGACAAGCACGAACTGATCCCACATTTTGCCGGCCTAATGGTCGCCGTTGCTGGCCGCGCCGCTTGTGCTTGGGGTAGAGAAATTGCTGGATTCAAATGTGGTGAACAAGTCCGGATTTATATTCGTCAACTCATACTCGACAAACTAAGACAGCTTGGCCCTAGCTACATTAAAGGTAAACCCGCAGGAACCTGGGCAACACTGGTTCTTGAGCAAGTAGAAGAGATGCAAGATTTCTTCTCTAAGTACCTTCCACAGATGTCTCTCGCGGTGGCTGTACCCTTCATCATCTTGATCGTTGTCTTCCCAATCAACTGGGCAGCGGGACTTATTTTCTTGGTAACAGCGCCTTTAGTCCCGATGTTTATGGCGCTAGTGGGAATGAAAGCGGCGGATGCCAACCGCAAGAACTTCAAAGCCCTGCAACGCTTATCAGGTCACTTTTATGACCGCTTGCAGTCGATGACGACAATCCGTCTATTCAACCGCACTAGCGCTGAAACCGAAGTACTGCATGGCGCGTCAGAAGTTTTCCGTAAACGCACCATGGATGTGCTACGCCTCGCCTTCCTCTCTTCCGCTGTTCTTGAGTTTTTCACCTCAATCTCTATCGCTATTACCGCCGTGTATTTTGGCTTTAGCTATATTGGTGAACTGAACTTTGGCCATTATGGTTTAGGCGTAACACTGTTCGCGGGTCTCTTTATCTTGATCCTCGCGCCTGAGTTTTATCAACCGCTGCGCGATCTAGGTACTTTCTACCACGCTAAAGCGCAAGCAGTGGGTGCGGCAGAGAGCATCGTCGAGTTTCTAGAGCTTGACGTTCCTGCACTGCCAAATGGCAACTCTAAGCTCGATGCGAATCAAGCGGTGACCATTCAAGCTGAAAACCTAGAAGTCTTTAGTCCAGATGGCACTAAATTGGTGGGACCTATTTCATTTACCCTCGATGCGAATCAGGCTACCGCATTGGTTGGCCCAAGCGGCGCAGGTAAAACGAGCCTTATCAATGCGATCCTAGGCTTTTTGCCTTACCAAGGGTCGCTAAAGGTTAATGATAAGGAGCTTAAAGAGGTAGACCAATCAACATGGCGCGATGCCGTAAGCTGGGTCGGTCAAAACCCTATGCTTGTGCATGGCTCTATCCTTGATAACGTGACTTTGGGCAATCCAAACGTTAGCGATACTCAAGTGAATGATGCGCTTCTGGCCTCGTTCTCTGCAGAATTTGTCGAAAAGCATGGTCTGAACTATCAGGTCACAGATCGCTCAGGTGGCTTATCAGTAGGTCAGGCGCAGCGACTCGCGCTGGCACGCGCTATGGTTCAAAATGGCCGATTCTGGTTGCTTGATGAACCCACCGCTAGCCTGGATGCAAAAAGTGAACGTTTAGTCACTCAGGGGCTTCATGCTTCCACGGCCGGTAAAACAACGCTAATGGTCACCCATCAGCTTTCTCAACTTAAAGATGTCGATACCATTTTAGTGATGAATCAAGGACACATTGAGCAGCAAGGCAACTATGATGCGCTAGCCAAACAGCCCGGCTGTTCCAAACCATGTTGTCTGCACACCACTCCGCCAATGCCCAAAACAAGGGGAATTTAGATGCGTGACCTACTCCCTTATTTGAAGTTATATAAAAAGCACTGGTTTGGCCTATCGCTTGGCATGGTGTTGGCGTTTTGTACCTTGTTTGCCTCCATTGGTTTGTTAACACTCTCCGGTTGGTTTATTTCAGCATCTGCCGTTGCTGGCCTAACCATAGCAAGAGAAACCTTCAACTATATGTTGCCTGGTGCAGGCGTTCGTGGCGCAGCAATGGCAAGAACGGCTGGTCGCTGGGGCGAGCGAGTGGTGAGTCACAACGCCACCTTTAAGCTGCTTACCGATCTACGCATCTTTTTCTTTAAGAAACTGGCACCGCTGATCCCTGGCAAAGCGGTCAATATTCGCGATGCGGACATGCTCAACCGTTTGGTTGCCGACGTGGATGCCATGGATCATGTTTATTTACGACTGGTTAGCCCAATGGTGGTTGGCGCATTTGGCATCTTGTGTTTAACCGCAGTCCTTTGCTGGTTTGACGCTGCTCTTGGCTTGACGCTGGGCGCTGTTTTGATGCTACTGCTGCTTATCTGGCCAACGGTATTCTACCGACTCGGTAAGAAAAACGGTGAAGCCCTAACACTCAACAAAGCCGAACTGCGTATTAAAACGCTTGATTGGCTGCAAGGATACAGTGAACTCACCCTATTTGGCGCTGAATCCCGTTACCGCAACGCTATCCTTAGCGCGCAAGATGAGCTTATTAAGAACCAGTTTGTTCACGCTAAAATCTCTGGACTTGCACAAGGTCTACTCATCTTAGCGAACGGCTGGCTGCTCATTCTCATGTTGTGGCTTGCGGCGGACGGTGTCGGTGGTAATCAACCGGATCCTCTGATTGCTTTGATGGCGTTCGCAACTATGGCAAGTTTTGAACTGCTGATGCCAATTGCGGGTGCATTCCAATACCTAGGTCAAACCTTAACCTCGGCGAAGCGTTTGAACGAAGTCATCCTAGCTAAGCCGGATGTGAGCTTCCCACAGGAAGACACCACACACAGCGATGCCTACTCAATTAAACTGAACCAAGCAAGCTTTAGCTATCCTGACGCAAGCCAGATGGCACTGCGCGATATTGACCTGAACGTTCCTGCGGGTCATAGACTCGCTGTGGTTGGACAAACAGGATCAGGTAAATCAACCCTACTTCAGCTCATCACGCGATACTGGGATGTACAAAAAGGGTCGATTGAACTCGCGGGTGAGAATATTCAATCTTGGAGTGAAGCACAGCTTCGTCAATCCACCAGCGTTGTCAGTCAAAAAGTAGACATCCTTAATGGCACGCTACGTGACAATCTATCAATGGCAAAACCAAATGCCACTGACGAAGAGTTAACAGCGGCGCTCGTCAATGTCGATCTCGGACACCTAACCGAAGAAACAGGCTTAGACGCTTGGCTGGGTGAAGGTGGTCGTCAGCTATCGGGTGGTGAAAAGCGACGCATTGGTATTGCACGAGCCCTACTGCATGATGCCCCTATCCTATTGCTGGATGAGCCCACGGAAGGTCTTGATAAAAAGACCGAGCAACAGATCATGGCACTGTTTGAGACTCAGTTTATCGGCAAAACCGTGGTATTTATCACTCACCGATTAGTGAGCCTAGAGTCATTCGACCAAGTTTGTTTACTTGAAGATGGTGAAGTCCTTGAGCTTGGTCATCATGATGAGCTGCTCAGTCGTAAAGGTCGATATTTCGAGCTGCATCAGACGTTATAGAGCTTTAAGTCCGCTCACTAAATGATTAAAAAAGCCCTGCACAACTCACTGTCCAGGGCTTTATTTTATCTATCCGTCAGAGCCTAATGCTCCTCTTCTTGTTCAAGCACGACTTCATGCACCTTAACTTGAGTGATTCGGTTGTTTTTAACCGACATCACTTCAAACACGAATCGTTGATAATAAATTGCTTCACCTTCCTCTGGAAGACGACCTGAAAGCCAAGTGAGAAAACCATTGAGCGTCTGGAAACCTTCGCTGCCCTCACCTTCGAGCTCACTAATGTTCAGCTTACTTTTGAACACAGCAATTGGGATGAGGCCGTCGAGTTGCCAACTGCCATCTTTGCATTTTCGCGCCCAAATATGCTGAGTCGTCATCGCCAATTCACCAGCAATCGAAGTGAGCAAATCGTGGTGCGTGACAAGCCCCTGAATGTCTCCATATTCGTCCACTAGGAAGGTCATCTCACTGCTCGTCTGCTGCATATAACTGAGCAGCGACAGTCCTTTCATCGATTCAGGCACAAACCTTGGCTTACGCAGCAATTTGACCAAACGCCCAATCGACAGATCACTGTACTCATCGAGTAGTACTTTGGAAGAGATGGTACCGATCAGGTTGTCTAAACCACCCCGACACACTGGCCAAACAGAATGTTTCGTTTGGCGCAAGTCTTTGAGAATTTCAGCGAGTGGTTGGTCGATGTCTAGATAATGAATGTCGCATCGCGGCGTCATCAATGAGGTTACAAAGCGGTCATTCAATTGTAGCAAGTTAGCGATCATCTCCTGTTCTTGATGTTCAATCACTCCGCTCTCTGAACCTTCTTTGACCAAGGCCACAATGTCCTCTTCTGTGACATTGTCACTATTATTATCCTTCTGACCCAACAGCTTCAACATCAAATTAGTCGACAGCGTTAACAGCAACACAAATGGTTTGGTCGCGATGGACAGCCAATGGATTGGGTACGCAACAACCAGCGCAATACGCTCTGCGTTATTTTGCGCTATTCGTTTTGGCACCAGCTCACCAACGACAATCGCAAAATAGGTGATGACCAATACGACGCCCGTGGTCGCCAACAAACTCGCAAGCTCCTGCTCCATTCCGATACTGACCAGCCAATGCATGATAGGAGCAGAGAGCACCGCTTCACCCCAAATACCGCTGAGAATGCCAATAGCAGTAATACCAATTTGTATCGTAGAGAGAAAAATGGTCGGATCATCTTTTAGCTTGAGCGCTACCTGCGCCGCACCATGATGATCAGCTAGCATTCGCAGTCGACTGCCTTTTGCCGCCACCAGTGCGATTTCCGACATCGCAAACAAACCGTTGAGTGCTATTAAGCCGAAAAGAATCAATATATCCATAATGTGTTATCACTGTGAATGTGTACTAAGAGTATGAATAGTCGCATGTTCTATGACCAAGGGGTTATCGGATATTTTATGGTAAAGATAGAAGAAGATTGTTGAAAGAGATCGAAAAAGCCGCGCAAGGAACGCGGCTTTTGATTCACAAGTGAGGTAATGTCGAGCAATTATGCGTATTGCTGTTCGAACTCTTTCATAAAGTCGACGAGTGCTTGCACACCCTCTAACGGCATCGCGTTGTAAATAGATGCGCGCATACCACCGACTGCACGGTGCCCTTTTAAGGCACGCAGACCACGTTCATCCGCCAACTCTAGGAACTTTTCGTCTAACTCGGGTTTCGCCAATTGGAATGGTACGTTCATTAGTGAACGGTTGTCGCTGTGTACTTGGTTCTTGTAAAACGGCGACGCATCGATGTAATCGTAAAGAATGGCCGCTTTCTCACGGTTGATGCGCTCGATAGCTTGAACACCACCCAGCTCTTTCAACCACTTAAAGACCAAGCCAGATAAGTACCATGCAAACGTTGGAGGCGTGTTGTACATCGACTCTTTTTCAGCGAGCACTTTGTAGTTTAGGAACGTCGGTAGTACGTCGCTTGCCAGCTCAAGCAAATCATCGCGCACAATGGCAATACAAATACCCGCAGGACCAATGTTCTTTTGAGCACCCGCATAAATGACACCATACTGACTAACATCGATTTCGCGCGACAGAATGGTCGACGACATATCCGCAACGATAGGTAAATCGGTTTGCGGCAATTCATTAATTTCGATGCCGTCGATGGTCTCATTTGGACAAAAATGAACGTAAGCGGAATCTGGGTCAATCACCCATTCACTCACTGGCTGCACTGCGATTTTACCGTCAATCTCAGTTTTCGCCTGATGAACGATAGGTGTGCAGTATTTTTGCGCTTCTTCTACCGCACTTTGTGCCCAGTAACCTGCGTCGATGTAGGTCGCCTTTTGCTTACTGCCGAGCAGATTAAGTGGTACCGCCGAAAATTGAGCTCGAGCGCCACCCTGACAGAACAGCACTTTGTAATTTGAAGGAATATTGAGTAGATCTCTTAAATCTTGTTCCGCCTCTTCTGCAACCTGAATAAACGGCTTGCTTCGGTGACTGATCTCCATAACCGACGTACCCAAATCGTTCCAATCAAGCAGCTCAGATTGCGCTTTTTTTAATACATCTCGCGGCAACCCAGCTGGTCCTGCACTGAAGTTGAATACGTTCTCTGACATCGGCTCCATGACCCCATTACTCCTAACAAAATACTTAATCGAGCCACAAGTAATATCACGTTTTCAGAGAGATAAAAAGCAAGAAAAGAGGCACAAGGCCTCTTTTACATTGACGGGTGAAAAATCACTCAAGTCGTGCTTATTGAGCCATCGGCTGCCCCATGAGCAACGGGAGGAACATGGCAATCAACGGAATGCGCTGACCATTAGCGAACACCAGCTGTCCGGCTTCTATATCGGCCGTCAGCTCGTAGCCCTCGTCTTTGTCCTGAACCATGTCCATAACGATCAACTCATCAATGCCTTGCGCCAACATCGGGTGCGCATTGATCATACCTTGTGACATGTAGGCATTCATATTGCCTTGGATAGCGGGCAGAACCACACTTGGGTCACGCGAAACGTTGTTTGTTCCTTCTGGCACCTCGAGCAGCATTTGGATTTGAACTCTTCTTGTGCAATTTTAAAGTGCATGTCGTTCATCGACACTTGAAAGCCGCGAGCAAACAGTGTCTCGATCAAGGGCGCTAAAACATTGATATCAGCTTGTGCCATTGACGGGTTAGATTGATACACATCCACCAAGCCTTCAAACGACGCTCTATCTAATGAATTTAGCGAAAAGTCGACGTTCAGATCACTTAGCTCACCACCTTCAGGGTACGTTAGCTGAGTCATATCAAAAATATGCTGCGTATCGATACGATCGGTTTCTGTGTTTAGAGACGATTTGAAGGTGTAGCCCATAGAGTCAATGTCGAATAAACTCTGGTGATTCTGATCCAAAATAGTAAAGTGCTTCATCGATGCACTTTGCTCACCAAGCCAAAAACCATTCTCTTTAATACCCACGCCATTACCGACAACGTCAGTAATACGCAGTTGTTCGCCATTCTCAAAATCAAGTTGAATCGAAGGGATATTCGCTTGGAAGGTCATTTTGCCAAGGACGGTAGCGGTGCCCGTAATCACAGACGGAGAAATCGACATGCTTACCGTTTGCTGATCGTTACCTTGATAACTCCAGCTGTCCAATGTCATCTCAAATTCAGTATTGCCATTGAGCTGAGTCACTGTCTTCATTTGTAGCGGAAAATCAGGGAAATTTGCCAATACTGAGTTTGCAGAAAGGCTAAACAAACCATGGCTAATGTCGCTTTTTACAACAACTTCTGTTGGCAGCCCATCCACTTCTAGTTGCTCTTTTAACACAGGATCTTGTACCTGATAGCGCGTTTCTACTATTGATGACAAATAGCTGCGATCGTATGAGACAATCTCTGCGCTCACGCCTTCGTTGTTAAGTTGAGCGATGCTGTCTTCGACAACTTTTTGCCCTATATGACCGACGGCTAGAGGCCAGCACAAGACCAACGCCACTGCACCACCAATAGCGCCATACTTCTTTAGTTGATTCATAGAGATAACTTAAACAGTTTGTGAAGTGTATTTCATTCAGTCTAACTCAACTTGCTTGGATCTCCAATCTCATACCTACTTCTCATAACCCTCTGCTTTTTATTGATATATTAAAATCAATCATGACTAATGAGATGAACTGAGCAATGACGAACAACAATCGATACGCGGTACTGTGTTTAGATAGCGATTTCGCCAATCTCGACAAGCTCGATACCGAGCTCTCTTTGTACCAATCGCATTTCGACATCCACTTGGCGACCTCTATTTCAGAGGGGCACGAGCTCGTTCAACAAATCGGCCGTCAAGGACAACACCTTGCTATGGTTATCGCCCGTCACAGTCGACTTTTTGATGGTGGGGAATTCTTGGTTCAACTTGAACAATCCGCTCACGCTCAGTCAGCACGAAAAGTACTCATCAGCAAAACCGACTCTATCGATATCCAGGCTATCTTAAACGCAGTGAACGAAGGCCGGCTAGATCACTGTCTAACCTACCCCATTGAGCAAACGAGTTTGCACAAGACGGTGGTTAAAGAGCTCACGCAATATGTGGTGCATCATGAGAAAGACCATCTTCTTGATTTTGGCAAAGTCCTGGATCAGCAGAAAGTCTTGCGCGCACATATCGAAAACAAGATGCATTCCTACCGAGCTAGCTTTATTCATGACTTCCATGAGCTTTCTGACAATGAGCTCGCGGTACAAGTCATCGAAGCGCTACTGTCGTTTTTTGCCGAAAAGGACGAAACGCGTGCGGTTAGAGAATACTCTGCAGAGCACCTTCTTACCGCAGAGGGACAATCAAACCAGTTCTTGTGGTTCATTGTTGAAGGACACGTTGCACTTTATAAGAAAGACGATATTGGCCAACAACGAGAGGTGGTGAGACACAGCAGAGGTGGTATCGTTGGCGGTATGTCCTTTGTTACTGGCGAGCACTCTTTCTCCACTGCAATGACGTTAACCCCAACTAAAGTAGTGAAGCTCGACCGCACCGTATTCACTCAGGTCATGCACTCTAACACCGACCTGCTACCTCTTTTCACCAACTTGTTGCTGCGACACTTCAACCGCCGTTTGCAAAGAAGTATCAATACCAAACTTGAGCTGCAAAAGACGTTGGAGTCACTAGAGTCAGCACACCAGCAACTCATCGAGCAAGAGAAAATGGCGATGTTAGGTCAACTCGTGGCGGGCGTTGCGCACGAGCTTAACAATCCGGTGTCTGCGATTTTGCGTGGCGCGGAAACCTTATCGATAAAAGTCGATGAAATACTCAACACCAAACATGAAGACAACACATTTGCTATTGGCCTCGATGTACTCAAGCAGTCCAGACACTCCTCACCGCTTTCGACCTCAGAGCTCAGACAGCGCTCAAAAGTGTTAAACGAGCGAATTGGCGATAGACGCATAGCGAAGCGTCTAGTAAACCTCGACCTTCACGACAACACTGAACTGCTAAAACAAGCCACGACGGATCCCGATAAACTTGCTGAGACTCTAGAAAAGCTAGAACGTTTTCAAGCTACTGGCACTACGCTGCGATCGATTCAAGTATGTGCTCAGCGCATCGCTGATATGGTCAAAAGCCTCAAAGGGTATTCGAGACAAGACAATGAATCTTACGAGCGAGTCGATTTGCATGAAGGCATTGAAGACACGTTAGTTATCTTTGAAAACCGCCTCAAACGCCACAGCCTGATTAAAGAGTATGGTTCGCTACCAGAGATATTTTGTAAACCCATCACTTTGCAACAAGTATGGACCAACCTCATCTCCAATGCGCTCGATGCGCTGCCCGAAAAAGGTGAGCTCACAATACGCAGCAGTCAAGTGTCTCGAGATGATGTTATTTACAACTGCTTTGAGTTTATTGACAACGGATGCGGCATCCCTCAGGCACAACTCGAACGTATTTTTGAACTTAACTACACCACTAAGCGCGAAGGTAACTTCGGTTTAGGGATCGGGCTATCTATCTGTCAGCAAATATTGGCTCAACATCAAGGATGGATTGAAGCAACATCAGAAGTTGGCAAATACACCAATATGGCCGTGTACCTACCGGTCACGCAACAGAAACTCACCAAGGAGCACCACTATGACTGAATATCTAATTTTATGTGTCGACGATGAGCGCGAAGTACTCGATAGTGTGTTGCAGGATTTGGATGATTTTGAAGAACACTTTATCGTTGAAGGCGCAGAATCGGTCGACGAAGCAAGAGAGGTGATCGCCGAGCATACGCGTGATGGGGCTAGATTAGCGTTAATTCTCTGTGACCACATTATGCCAGAGCAAACTGGCGTCAGTTTCCTTATCGAACTGAGCGAAGATGAGCACGCCAAGTCATGCAAAAAAGTGCTACTTACCGGACAAGCGGGACATGAAGATACGATTGAAGCGGTCAATCATGCCTGTCTGGACTTTTATATCAGTAAACCCTGGAAAGGCGATGAACTACGAGCAGTAGTCAAGCAGCAGCTCACTGATTATATGATAGCTAACACGCAAGACTTAATGCCGTGGGCGCGAGTGCTAGATACAGAACGAATATTCAATGCTATCTCGGACAATCGCATCCACTTCGGCGAGTAAAGGTTGTTATTGTTAAATTATTCAAATAAGTCTCCACTACTTAGGGAGTTATACACTGGATAACTCCCTTTTTTATTACCATTTCCTTACAGAAAGACCCATTATTGGTTGAAATATGTATGACATTGTCAATTTTTGAGGTTTTGCCCCCGTTAGAGGCACTTTTTGTTGGAGCCGCAAGGTGAATTTGATTTATCATAGCGGGATACTTTAAGTTGCCATAAGCATCTTGCGACGTGCACTCTTATGGTCATGGAATTAAGTTCAAACAAAAAGGTTTAGAGACACTATGCGCAAAACTCTTTTAGCTGCTCTGATGGTTATCGCTTCGCAGCAAGCATTTGCAAACCAAGAAGAGCAACGAGCTACGATGAGTAACTTCAACTACGATTATGCAGAAGCTCGAATAGGTGCAAGCCCAATGACGTTTGGTGCGGCTATCAGCAAGTCGATTCACCCAAATGCTCATATCGTTGGTAGCATCGATTCGAAGTTTGAAGGCGACTACGACTTCTCTGGTGGTGTTGGTTTTCACGCTCCAGTTAACAACTGGGCAGACTTCACTGGTGAAATGCTAGCGCACATCCACGACAGTGGCGATCATCACAAAACTGACACCGGTATGGAAGTTAACTTGGGTGTACGTCAATGGCTTGGCCCACAACTGGAAATCGGCGGTAAAGCGGGTTACTTAAATGTTGGCGACAAAGATCGTTGGATGGGTTCTGTGTACGGCCGCTTCCACTCTACGGAGCTATTCTCTTTGGGTCTTGAAGGTCGCATTAACCACATCTACGGTGATCAGCTAATGTTTACAGCGCGCTTCGCGTTCTAATATTCGTTACTCGCTTACCGATCAAAAAGAGGCCGTGTTTAATAACACGGCCTCTTTTTACATCAATCCCTTACTGTGTAAAACATTAGGCTACAACAATCACTGGTCTATTTTTGAACAATGCTCTAACAACCGTTGCTTCATTGGGTCTTGAATTAACTTCCAATGTACTCCATCGACTGCGCCTGCAAATTTCCACAGCAACTTGACATCGACATCGTTACCGTAGGTTCGTTTCACTCGATTAAACACTCTTGGGGCTCCGAGCTCCAAAAACGTTTTCACGTCTTGAATACCCGACTTCTTAACCATGCGTTCTAGAGTGAGTTGCATATTTGGCAAGTCTCTCAAACGGCGGTTTTCTACGGCATTCTTACTGCAATGTTGGTCAACTGAATTGTCTATTGAGCTTCGAACCAAATCCTTGAGCTCAGGCGCTTGCTGTTCAAATAAATGGGTTATGTCGTAATAGTTCACCGTCGCTGTTGATTGTTTTTTCACATGGCGAAATTTCTCGCATTGTAGTTCATGAAGTTTGGCATCTAAGCCTTTCCTCCACGGATAAACACTTTATCGTTACTGATCAATGCGTACATGGCGCCGTCCTTGAAGAGCCCAGTGCCACCAAACATCGAACGTTTTTGCGATTCGCCAAATTGAGTCGTGTAGTTGTAAAAAGATTGCTCTATCATTTCCTTTGATCCTTAATCTTTACCCCGATTAATCGATCACCAGAAATAGCAGCTAAAAAAATCAAATTTGTTATCAGCCCGGTCAATTTATAGTGGTATAAAATGCCGCGCTTTCTTATATGTTTTTATAATAGTTCACATTGCAAATTAAGTCTGGCTCAATGTCACAGTTGTGCGAGTTATCCAAAAAACATTTGCGAGGCACTTCACAATCTTCACCTATAGACAACCAGTTGCACTCTAATGAGCAATTGAATGATGTTCTAAACAGCAAACGGATGACCGCTAACAATTTAAATCACTAATCTTATTGTCAATTGCAGACTGGCGCAGGTACACTGACCCCATCGCTTAACCTCTCGAATATTTATGAACCACTTATCTTTTTATTGGCTACCAGAGAACCAACAGCTGTTCATCGAAAGCCTCGAAACGGAATTTGCAGACTTAGTCGAGCAATCTATCAAAACCGGGAAGATCACTCTTCCACCTATCTCTGAAGTCGTACTAAAGATACAAGCTCTTTGTAACGATGAATCCACAAGCGTTGCTGACATAGCGGAATGCTTACTAGAAGATCCAGGGCTCGCGGCAACCGTCCTTAAAGTGGCTAACTCAGTTATATTTAATCGCCGCAATATTACGTGTAATGACCTCAATACGGCTGTCTCAAGACTGGGCATCTACCGAGTTCGCGATATTGTGACCGCTCAATCCATCGAACTACTCAAACATTCTGTCCACTTAACAGATGAATGCCACGAAGTACTGGTCAATAGTGCGAAAGTATCGCGCGAATTGGCGGCTGTGATGGTACTGGTAACAAGAAAATTTCAAGAGATTTCGAGCGAACAGTATGCACACCTAGAACAAGATAAATCCTTATTAGTAGGTTTCCTTGCTGATATTGGCCTATTCTGTCTGGTCAACGAGTACCACCTCTACTTAGAAAAGGGCAACTACTTAAACCCAGATCTTGCTATGCAGATTTTTCATTCACGCTGCCCATTAACAAGCGAACAGGTTCTTGATACTTGGGGATTTGACGGTGACTTTATCGAAGTGGCTTCCAACCGAGTTAAACATATAGAGCGCCCAGAGGTGTCCTACCTCGACGTTGCGCGCATTGCCAATCATATTTTGCTGTTCCGCAGACAAGATCACGATGCGCTAGAAGAGCACGAAGTGGAGATTAATGTGGATGGTGCTGACGTGATGTATCAATTAACGTCACTAAGTGAGCAAGATTTTCAGGACAAGATTGCTGAAGTCATCCACTCCGCAGGGATGTAGTTCAGCGACTCGGTACTTCTATCATTAGGCATGTCAACAATTAGCCAGTAGCGGCGACCATTAGGGATAACAGAAGAGGCTCAACGCGATGTTTTCAGGGATGTTGTTTATTTTTACGCCGCTATGCATTGGCTACCTATTTCCTATATCTGACACCAAAAAGCTCGATATCATCAACCGAGCTACCTCTTGGCTGATTTTTGTCATCTTATTTTTAATGGGGCTTAGTCTCGCTGCCCTCGACAACTTTGGTAGTCACTTTAAAACCATTATCACAGTTACCGCCACGTTCTTTATCGTGATTGGCGGTTGTAACCTCCTTTGCCTTCCCTTGATTGATAGGCTGATGCCCTTGCAAACGGAGCAGCTAAAAAACCAACTGCCTCTCTCTTCGATGGCAATGGAATCACTCAAGCTAATAGCGGTCGTTGGTTCCGGTTTAGTTCTCGGGCTAATGCTTCCTATTGGGCTTACTTGGGTTGAAACTGCCAGCGAATGGATATTGATCATCCTTCTATTCTTTATTGGCATTCAACTTCGCAACAGCGGATTGACGCTCAAACAAATTTTGGTCAACAAGCAAGGAATGACCATTGCAGCGGTCATCGTGGCAAGCTCAATGATAGGCGGCGTTATAGGCGCGCTTATTCTTGATATCTCCCCATATAAAGGCCTCGCTATCGCATCTGGTTTTGGGTGGTACTCGCTCGCAGGCATATTGATTGGTGACGCATTCGGCCCAGTTTACGGCGGTGCTTCATTTATGATTGAGCTACTGCGCGAACTTGTCGCATTGGTAATGATACCCATGTTGATAGGCAAACGCCCTTGCACTGCCATTGGCTATGCAGGCGCAACCGCGATGGACTTTACCTTGCCAATCATTCAAAGCAGCGGCGGCGTAAGATGTGTACCTGTTGCTATCGTAAGTGGCTTTATTTTGAGCTTATTGGTGCCCGTTTTAATGCTGTTTTTTGTTTCTCTTGCAGGGTAGATCTCAGGAAAGCCCCACCTATTCCTGTATTCTTGCTTGCAAACACCTCCCAGGCAGCCGCTACTTTCTCGTTGCTTGGGTATAATTATAACAACCCACGCTCGTTAGCCCACCAAAGGATTAGAATAATGAAAAAATGGCTCACTGCTGCCGCATTGATCAGCACTTCATTTGGCGCAATGTCTGCAGATGCGACACAATGCTACACCGATAAGTATGATGCTTATATCGACGCTTCCATTCAGTGGTACCAGGACTTGGCACAAATGACCACTAGCGAATACCCTAAGCTTGAGGAAGTAAGCCAATGGTTTTTAGAAGGCCGCAAGCATCACTTTGAGCTCAATCGTGAAGCTGTTCACTATTACTTGAGCAATGAACCTACAAAAGTAGCCACCGAACAATCTGTAGAGACTTGGCTTCAACTTGAACAGCAAGACGTTAAAACGCTATCACAACGCAATGACAAGCTAGGACAGATGGCAGCGAAAAGCTTCGCCGATCGTCAAGCTGCACCTCACCCACAAAATTATGAGCTGCGTAGCGCGTTTGCCGATTTGCTTAGCCACCCAAAGAAAATCGAAACAGCGCTTAATCGCTATAATCAATCCATTCAAAAAGTGGAAACGATGAATTGCAAGTAATAAGCTATCCATAGGTCAATGCTATTGATTCACCGATAGCCAAGGCAACGTATAACCTTTCGCAACGAGCTGGCTGTTACGCCAGCTTTTTGCATTGTAAGTAACCAAATGGTGTAACAATGCACTGTGGCACGGCAAAAAATCGGCTCCATGGGACTTTTTTTCGAGACATTCTAGCCCAATTGGTTTAGATTGTGCCGCTTGCAGTAACGGAACAATAGTAGATAACGATATGGTATCTGAGCAAAAAATTGCTGATGTCAGCTTTGAGAGCCTCCTTCGAATATTCACTATCCCAGAAGGACCTGACTCTACGCTGACCCAAATTGAAGAAAGTTTGTCCAAAAACTTGAACCAGTTTTTGCGAGAGCATATTGTTGCTGAAGAAAAACCCCTCCATGAAATTGAAAAAGATTTCTCTAGTGCCGCGATTCCCGAACAACCCGAGTTCGTGTCGGCGCATACTGAACATCTATTAGATACCCTGGTTTCACATTCAGTACACACCTCTTCTCCAAGCTTTATTGGTCATATGACCTCAGCGCTGCCTTACTTTTTGATGCCACTATCAAAAATCATGATCGCGCTAAACCAGAACTTGGTGAAAATCGAGACATCGAAAGCATTCACTCCGCTTGAACGCCAAGTTCTCGGTATGCTTCATAAGCTGATCTATTCCGAATCAGAGCCTTTCTACAATAAGTGGATGCACAGCTCTGAACATTCCCTAGGAGCATTTTGCTCTGGTGGCACAATTGCTAACATCACCGCTCTTTGGGTTGCCCGTAACCGTGCGTTGAAAGCTGACGGAGAGTTCCAAGGGGTAGAGAAACAAGGTCTGTTCAAAGCCATGAAACACTATGGCTATGAAGGACTTGCCATTTTGGTCTCAGAACGTGGTCACTATTCGCTAAAAAAAGCCGCTGATTTGCTTGGTATCGGACAGCAAGGTCTCGTTGCGGTTAAAACGGACGAATACAACCGCATCTGCCCAGACGATCTCAAGCATAAGTTTGCCGAGCTCAAACAGCAAAACATTAATCCCTTTGCCGTTATCGGTGTAGCCGGAACAACGGAAACGGGCAATGTTGACCCACTGCGTGAAATTGCTGCCATTTGTGCTGAAGAGTCTTGTCACTTCCATGTTGATGCGGCTTGGGGTGGTGCGACACTCATGTCTGATAAATACCGCACTATTTTAGACGGTATTGAACTCGCAGACTCTGTAACTATCGACGCGCACAAGCAGCTCTACATCCCTATGGGTGCAGGCATGGTATTGTTCAAAGATCCACAAGCAATGAAGAGCATTCAACACCATGCTCAGTATATTTTGCGTAAAGGCTCGAAAGACCTAGGTCGTCACACGCTTGAAGGATCACGCTCAGGGATGGCGATGTTGGTATATGCTGCAATGCACATCATTAGCAGACCCGGATATGAGCTGTTGATCAACCAAAGTATCGAAAAAGCCCGTTACTTTGCCGAGCTAATCGATAAACAAAGTGACTTTGAACTCGTCAGCAAGCCAGAGCTTTGTTTGCTTACTTACCGCTATGTCCCGGAAAATGTTAAGCAGGCACTGGCAGTTGCTTCAGAAGCTGACCGAGATGAGCTGCATGATCTTCTCAACCAACTCACCAAGTTTGTCCAGAAAAAACAACGTGAAACCGGTTTATCTTTTGTATCTCGTACTCAACTGAACCCAATACGCTGGTCGGGTCGCGATACCATTGTATTCCGAGTTGTATTGGCTAACCCACTGACTTCGACAGAAGTGCTAAGCAATGTGCTCGACGAGCAGCGAGAAATCGCTCAGTCTGCGTCAGCATTAATGTCTGCTCTCAACGCGTTAGCTAACAAAATTTGCGACTAACGGTACTCGCTCTCGGCAATATGAAATCACTATCACTCTCCCACTTATGAAACTTTCTTTCTGTTTTGTGGGAGTGATACGGTAAAATTGCGCTAGAAACTGGCAATAAGTGACCATTTTTCACTCAATTGTTTTTTTCTTCCAGTTTTTTGTTTGATGCCTGTCATATTCTAAAGATTTCATGTGAGCTTTTGTTACAGCTAACCGAGTGCTTCGTTTATACTGAGGCTATGGAGTTGGTGCTGATCGACCTATTATAAAAACTCGACATCACGGTAACTTAGTCTTTCATTTAGACAAATGAGAGAGAAGCTCCCGGATAATCAGCGTCAACAAGTTGTTCTCTTTACCCTGTGAACACTATGAATACATTAGAGAAAGTCCAAAAGAATTTAGAAAACTTCAGCAAATCTGAACGTAAGGTCGCTGAAGTTATTATGGCGTCCCCCAAACCGCCATTCATTCCAGCATTGCTACGCTTGCCAAAATGGCAGATGTGAGTGAGCCGACGGTAAACCGCTTTTGCCGCCGACTCGATACAAAAGGTTTCCCAGACTTTAAACTGCATTTAGCACAGAGTCTTGCCAACGGCACACCTTATGTAAACCGCAACGTTGAAGAAGACGACGGCCCGGACGCATACACCCACAAGATTTTCGAATCAACATGGCGTGCCTTGATGTTGCTAAGAACAGTTTGGACTCAATGCAAATCAACCGAGCGGTTGACTTGTTGACTCAAGCGAAGCGCATCTCATTCTTCGGCTTAGGAGCCTCTTCGTCTGTTGCTCGTGATGCTCAGAATAAGTTCATTCGCTTCAATATCCCAATCTCGTGCTACGAAGATGTGGTCATGCAACGCATGAGCTGCATCAATTGCTCAGATAATGACGTTATCGTGCTTATCTCGCATACTGGCCGCACTAAGAGCCAAGTGGAAGTTGCTCACCTAGCCCGTGAAAACGGCGCGACTGTCATTGCGATTACGGCTAAAGATTCGCCGCTAGATAAAGCAAGCTCGCTGTCTATTACCGTTGACGTACCAGAAGACACTGACGTTTACATGCCAATGGCTAGTCGCGTAGTCCAGATGACGATCATTGATGTTCTTGCGACCGGCTTTACTCTGCGTCGTGGTAGCGGATTTAGAGATAACCTGAAACGAGTTAAAGAAGCGCTCAAAGATTCTCGCTACAACAAAGTGCCAAATTACTAGTCCCTATCTATTATTTGTCACTACCTGTAGCTGAGCCCTCGCTCTTCTATCGAAAGACTCAAAAGGGAGGTCAATTGACCTCCCTTTTCTTTATAGCGTTTTCAAACTCGACTAATCGAACTAGTCTGTCTCTACTGGGTTATTCCGGTACTCGATGTTGGTTGTCTCTTCTGAGGGCTCAGCATGACCGTCACACTGACACTGGCACACCTGATTGAGGATATAGATAAGCCTGTCTTCCGTCAGTGGTATGGGGTTTCCTTTAATCGCTACAGACTTCATCGCATCGGCGGCCACTTGTTCAAACGACGTCCCGCACACGCCAAAATCTGAGAGATGCGGCAAGGACAGACGCTCTAAGATCATGTTGACCCATTGAATGCTATCTTCAATGCTCGCATCGTTTCTGCCAGTGAGCAGTTGAGCCATGGTTCGGTAACGATTAAGCACATCACTGCGCCCTGCCCGCTTGGCAGCTTTAATGTTTTCCATCATGACGTGAGGGGCAAGACGAGCAGTAATCACACTGTGCGGCGCCGAAATCTTTCCACCCAGTGCCGATGCCAATCCGTGTGCAGCACCGAGTTTTGCGTTGGTAATCGCCATTCCTCCTAACATCGCTGCAAAAGAGAGATCCGCGCGTGACTTTGGATTGTCTTGCTTACAGCCTGGAATAATCGAATAGCTAAGTCTTCTAAGCCCCTCTTCACACACCATATCTGTGAGCGGATTGGGCTCTCCGCACACATAGGCTTCCATCAAATGGGTAAAGGCGTCCATCGCGCCGCGTCCAGAAGTATACACATCGGTACCGTAAGTCAACACAGGATCCACAATGGCCACATCAGGCAACATATCTGGGCTGCGTAAACTGACTTTCACCTTATCTTGTCCCGACTTAAGCACCGCATTTTTGGTCACTTCCGCCCCAGTGCTCGCTGTCGTCGGAATGGCAATCATAGGAATCGGTTTGGTTTTGAGAGGGACATTGCGTCCAACCACTTCAACGTAGTCGTAAACGTCCCCTTGATTTGGAATGATCGCCGCAAGCGCTTTGCCCATATCGAGAACGCTTCCTCCACCAATGGCAACCACCATATCAGGTTTGAAGCGACGCCCCATAATCGCTGTCTCTTCAACCATGGTAATATTTGGTTCACCGCGAATCGCGACATGCTGATAGCGCATGTTCTGATTATGAAGATAGTGAATGACCGGCTCAGCACGCTGACGGTCTTGCCCCGTTACGAGAAGTACGCTGTAACCGAATTGATTGATGATAGACAAAGAGGACTGCAGCGCCCCCTCACCGAAAATAATGCGACTCGAAGTCATAAACTGAAACATACCGGATTCCTTTAGGTACACCGTCAACTCACTATTCGAATCATTGCCTATACCGCCAGCAATACGAAAAACAAACCTTAGCGAGTCTTTTCGGTAGAGCAAACATACAAAGCTAACGTCAGCATGCTATGTTCATTGGCGACAGTTCTTGATTTATGCCAAGCAATTAGCGCATGTCACCCGATTAAATACTCAACTTTTGCACAGCGTCACACCCTATTTTCATCCAGCGTCATGGAGATTTGCGCAACTTCTGTACTGATAGGTTTTACCTATCGCATCAAGAGACAAATGACGCTTTATTTCCTTCTCATCTTGAGGCATAGTGGTTTTCAACAAAATGATGAACCCCTGTTTTTGTTACTGCTGGTTCACGCAAAAAGTTTAGTCTTCAAGGAGAAATTGAATGTTCGTTGTTATTTTTGGTCGCCCTGGTTGTCCTTACTGTGTTCGTGCAAAAGAGCATGCTGAAACGCTAAAAGCTAAACGCGACGATTTTAACTATCGTTACGTTGACATCCATGCTGAAGGCATTACAAAAGCAGACCTAGAAAAGACTGTTGGTAAGCCAGTAGAAACTGTGCCACAGATCTTCATCGACCAAGACCACATCGGTGGCTGTACTGAATTCGAAGCTTACGCTAAAGCAAACCTGGGTCTATTCGACTAATATGCCCATGCAGTCAACTAAGTATAGTTGACGAAATCATCTTCAAAGCCAGCGCCTTGCGCTGGCTTTCTTTTTTGCGACTCGGAACACCTTTGGTATAAATCAAACACAACCGATTGGGTAACATTATGATTTCTATCTTGTTAATCCCCACAATTGAACTAATGTCAAATCCGAAAAAATTTCACTTATCTTTTTGAAAATTTCCGCTACAATCGCCACACTTTAATCATTCTTTCACACTGTCTGTTTGAGTCGTACTAGTGAACATAGACGTCGTCAACTTGCTTGACCAAAACCCAATTCTCCTAATCTTCGTCGTTCTGGCGATTGGCTTAGCCTTTGGCAAAATTCGCTTCGGTAACCTTCAACTCGGTAACTCCATTGGGGTGCTGATTACCTCCCTTATTATGGGACACCTCGGATTCAGTTTTAATGCTGAAGCGCTGACAATCGGGTTTATGCTATTCATTTACTGTGTTGGTATTGAGGCAGGTCCAAACTTTTTTGGTATCTTCTTCAGAGATGGCAAACACTATTTGATCTTGAGCTTAACGGTGTTGGTGACCGCGCTCACTGTCACCTATTTCGCAAGCCACTATCTAGGCTTAGATTACGGCTTATCGGCGGGTGTAATGGCTGGGGCACTGACTGCCACACCGGTTCTCGTCGGTGCTCAAGATGCACTGAACTCCGGGTTAGCCACTATTCCACGTGGTATGGACTTCAACCTAGTGATTGAAAACCTTTCAGTCGGTTACGCGATGGCCTATTTGATTGGTCTTATCAGCATGATCATGCTCGCGAAACTGCTTCCTAAGCTTCAAAAGCAAAACCTTCATGACTCAGCACAACAGATCGCGCAAGAGCGTGGTCTTGGCGGCAGTGGACAACGTAAGGTGTATCTACCAATCATTCGTGCCTACCGTGTTGGTCAGGAGTTGATTGATTGGACCGATGGTAAGAACCTTCGCGAGCTGGGCATTTATCGTCAAACTGGTTGCTACATTGAGCGTATTCGACGCAATGGTATCCTCGCCCATCCAGATGGCGATGCTATCTTGCAAGAAGGTGATGAAATTGCATTGGTCGGCTTCCCAGACAGTCACGCACGCTTGGATCCAAGCTTTCGTAACGGCAAAGAAGTATTCGACCGTAACTTGCTCGACCTACGCATTGTTGAAGAAGAGATCGTAGTAAAAAGTGACAACATTGCCGGCAAGAGTCTCTCCAGCCTGAATTTGTCAGAGTATGGCTGTTTCTTGAACCGCGTCGTTCGCGCTCAAATTGAAATGCCGATGGACGCCAACATCGTGCTAGCCAAAGGGGATATTCTCCAGGTAAGTGGTGAAAAGAGCCGTGTGCATGGCTTGGCAGAGAAAATTGGTTTTATCTCGATCCACAGCCAAATGGCCGATTTGTTGGCGTTCTGTAGCTTCTTTATTCTTGGCATCATGTTTGGCCTGATCACCATGAGCTTTGGTCAGGTGTCGTTTGGATTAGGTAATGCTGTTGGTCTTCTTTTGTCTGGTATTACCCTAGGCTTTTTACGTGCCAACCACCCTACTTTCGGCTATGTACCGCAAGGGGCTTTGAACATGGTGAAAGATCTCGGTCTTATGTTCTTTATGGTCGGTATCGGGTTAAGTGCCGGTGGCAAAATGTTTGAGCACCTAACGCAAGTCGGTCCTCAAGTAATTTTGATCGCATTCTTAGTCAGTGTACTGCCGGTCGTACTCGCCTACTTGGTCGGTAACTATGTGCTTAAGATGAACCGCGCACTGCTTATTGGTGCCATTGTGGGCGCGAGAACCTGTGCACCAGCGATGGATGTAGTCAACGAGCATGCTCGCTCGACAATTCCTGCTCTGGGTTATGCAGGTACCTATGCCATCGCCAACATCTTAATGACTCTGGCGGGTACTATCCTCATCATTCTCTCCTGATCTTCACCGTATCAGGTTTAACAGAGAAAACGCTTAAGTAGATACAACTATTTACTAGATACAACTATTTACTAGATACAACTATTTACTAGGTACAACAAAGGGGCGCATCATGCGCCCCTTATTCATGTCAATTTAACCGCTATCGATTATAGGTCGATAACATCAAATTCTACGAGTGGTGAAACGTCAGCTTCGTAGTCAACGCCTTCAACACCAAAGCCAAATAGCTTCAAGAACTCTTCTTTGTACTCAACGTAGTCCGTCAGCTCTTTCAGGTTTTCAGTCGTGATTTGCGGCCATAGATCAGCACAGTGCTTCTGGATATCGTCACGAAGTTCCCAGTCATCTAGACGTAGACGGTTTTTATCGTCAACTTCTGCTGCGCTGCCATCTGCTTTGTATAGACGCTGTGAGAACATACGGAAGATCTGTTCCATACAGCCTTCATGAATGCCTTCTTCACGCATCTTCTTAAATACCATTGCAATGTACAGTGGCATAACAGGAATTGCCGAGCTTGCTTGAGTCACAACAGACTTAAGTACTGCAACGTTAGCGCTACCGCCAGTTTGAGACAGTTTCGCATTTAGTTCTGCTGCTGCACGGTCTAGGTCCATCTTCGCTTTACCTAGCGCACCTTCCCAGTAAATTGGCCACGTTAGCTCGGTACCGATGTACGAGTATGCTACTGTCTTACAACCGTCTGCAAGAACACCCGCTTCAGAGAGTGCATTAATCCAAAGTTCCCAATCTTCACCACCCATCACAGTCACAGTATCAGCAATTTCTTGCTCTGTTGCTGGCTCAACACTTGCTTCAATGATCTTGTCAGAGTTAGTGTCTACCGCTGTCGATGTGTATGTCTCGCCGATTGGCTTTAGAGAAGAACGCACGAGTTCGCCTGTTTCTGGTAGCTTACGTACTGGAGAAGCCAGTGAGTAAACAACCATATCGATTTGGCCTAGATCTTCTTTGATTAGGTCAATAACTTTCTGCTTCGCTTCGTGAGAGAAAGCATCACCGTTTACGCTTTTCGAGTACAAGCCTTCTTCTTTCGCTAGCTTGTCGAAAGCAGCAGAGTTGTAGAAACCCGCTGTGCCAGGCTTTCTTTCTGTCCCTGGTTTTCGAAAAATACGCCGATTGTTGCTGCACCACCACCGAACGCCGCAGCGATACGAGAAGAAAGGCCGTAACCACTAGAAGAGCCCACTACTAGAACGCGTTTTGGTGCGTTTGCAATTGGGCCTTGAGCTTTGGTGTAAGCGATTTGTTCTTTTACGTTAGCTTCACAACCAACTGGGTGTGTAGTAGTACAAATAAATCCACGAATTCTTGGTTTGATGATCATATTCAGTTCCTCAAAAAATCCCTAGTAGGATAAGAGTTTCACTTCCAGTTCGCACCCTATTTCTGTCAATTTCTCTGATTTTTCCAAGTGGTTGGAGCACTTTCACACTTATAGCGCACAAAAAAAGCGCTCTAGAAACTAGAGCGCTTAGACCATTTAGTTTGCGTTAAGCAACGCTGCTCAGTTTTATGCCACGCTGTTCAGCTTAGGCTTATCCACTTTATCGGTTCTTACTTCAGAGAAGTCGTGGCTAAAGTGGTCAACCTGAATCGCTTTATAACGAAGCGCATCAGCAGCAAGGATTTTCTCAACCTCTTGCTCCGTTAACACATTCGCTTCAATCGCTTGCTGTAAGCGATCTTTCAATAGACCTTTTCTCGCAATTTTGCCTTCTTTCACGCCGACAAACAGTTTCTTCTCTAGGTCACGAATGTCGTACATCGCTAGGAAAGCATTTTCCATCAAGCCGATCTTGTCGTTTGGCTGCTCACCGATGTAGCAAAGATGAGTCAGGCGATCACGATGTGCACCAGGCACCATCATACTCTTCGCTAACTCAAGCGTTAGGTTGTCTGATGGTTTCTCAAAGTGATTGCCTAGTGGGAACAATAGCCCTTTAAGCGTGACACCTGCCCAGCGAGCTGGGAAGTTTTTGTACGCTTCGTTTAGCGACTTAGCCGCATGGTGGAAACAGTGCTGAACTGCATAATGCACGTAGTCTAGATCCGATGCTTGACGGCCATCATCTTCGTATTTCTTCAACGCCGCAGAGGCCATAAATAGATACGCTAGACCATCGCCCAAGCGAGCAGAAATCATCTCTTTACGTTTTAGATCGCCGCCCAATGTCAGCATTGCGAAGTCCGCACTGACTGCAAGCGCTTTGCTCAAACGCGTTAAGTCTTTGTAGTAAACCTTGGTTGGACCACTCATATGAGCGCCGACAAATTTAGATCCTGTTAGCGCAGCGGCAAAGGCGCCGAAGGTGTTTTTAGTCGCATGACCGATGTGCTTGAACAGTAACTTGTCAAAGTCAGCCGCACCTTGCTTAGCATCTGGATTCGCTGCTGCTTCCATTTCTTGTAGAACGAAAGGGTGACAACGTGTCGCACCTTGACCAAAAATCATCAGGTTTCGAGTTAGGATATTCGCACCTTCTACAGTAATCGCAACAGGAATGCCCAGGTAGCTCGAGGCAAGATAGTTCATTGGACCATCTTGAATAGCTCGACCTGCGTGGATATCCATTGAATCATTTAGGATCGTACGCGCCATCTCTGTCATGTGGTACTTGGCAATTGCAGTCACAATCCCAGGTTTCTCACCCATATCCAGTGACGTTGTCGTTAACGTTCGTGTCGCCTCAAGTAGGTATGTAAGACCGCCAATGCGACCCATCGCTTCTGCCACACCCTCAAATTTACCAATCGACATACCAAACTGCTTACGAACATATGCGTACGCGCCAGTTGTTCTTGTCGTTAGGTGACCAATTGCCGTGCCTAGCGCAGGAAGCGAGATACCACGGCCTGCAGACAAACATTCAACGAGCATACGCCAGCCGCGTCCTGCGTATTCTTGGCCACCGATCAGCCACTCCATAGGAATGAACACGTCTTTACCGCGTGTAGGGCCGTTCATGAATGCAAGGTGAAGTGGGTCATGACGCTCACCAATTTCTACACCTTTGTGGTCTGCTGGAATAAGCGCACAGGTAATACCAATGTCTTCTTTTTCACCCAATAACTGGTCTGGATCGTGAAGTTTAAATGCCAAGCCCAGTACTGTCGCAACTGGTGCCAGGGTAATATAACGTTTGTTCCAGTTTAGGCGGATACCAAGCACTTCTTTGCCTTCGTGCTCACCGTAACAAACCACACCTTTATCTGGGATACCGCCCGCATCCGAACCCGCTTCTGGACCTGTTAGAGCGAAACATGGAATGTCTGTACCGTCGGCAAGCTTGGTAGCCAATAATCTTTTTGCTCTTTAGTACCGTAGTGAGACAGCAGCTCACCCGGGCCGAGCGAGTTAGGTACCATGACCGAAACAGCCGCACTAATACTGCGCGTCGCAATCTTGGTCACAATCGTTGAGTTCGCCAGTGATGAGAATTCACGACCACCGAACTCTTTGGAAATGATAAGAGAGAAGAAACGCTCTTTGCGCAGGTAATCCCAAACCTTTTTAGGTAGGTCACGATCTTCCTTAACAATCTTATTGTCGTCGAGCATTGCAAGCAACGTTTCTAGCTCGTTGTCCATAAAGGACTGCTCTTCAGCAGTAAGAACCGGCTTAGGATATTGATGCAGCGTTTTGAAGTTTGGCTTTCCAGAGAATAGCTCTCCATCCCACCAAACACTACCCGCTTCCATTGCTTCACGCTCTGTCGCGGACAATGGCGGTAGCACTTTTTTAAACAATTTAAACGCTGGGTCACTGATCCATTTTCTTCGTAGAGAGCTCATGATACCTATCCTTTTGTTCAGGTGTATTTTTATTATTTCGTTTCTATGTACGTTTTTGGTTTTAAAGCTTTACTCCGCAGCAACACCTGCTGCGAGGTAAGGAATAATCTGGTCGATGATCGCTTCTGCACTGACTTCTTTTTCAAACGAGCTCAGCGCAATTTCGGAAAGCGCTTGGCTCGATGCCATAGTAAATACGCAGGTGCCAAGCGTAAGGTGCAGGCGCCAAAACAGGGTTTCTGCATCGAGCTTGGGATTGGCACGCATGACTGAGTGAGTGAACATGGCCAAGGTTTCTGTGTACCGAGTCGTGATGAACCAACGTAGGTGTCCTTGCACATCGGTATAGCCACGACCGACTAGCGACATGAAGCGACTCGCTCCGCCCGGCTTAAGATCGTTGAGCGTTAGTAGTGGATCTTTGAGCGACTGAAATACGTCGACCATGTCATAGTCATCACGCTCGTTTAGTTGGTACAGCGCCTTTTCAACGGCCGGCATAAACGCTTCCAAGTAGCGATTTAGTACCGCACGGACCAATGTCTTTTTATCGCCAAAGTGGTAGTTAACCGACGCCAGATTCACGTTCGCCTTGCTGGTGATGGTGCGCAGTGATGTATCGTTGAAGCCGCCGTCTGCAAATAACGCTTCCGCTACGTCCAGAATTTTGTCTTTTGTGGTGAGTCTCGTCGTCATTTCAATCGCCCGTATCAAACATATGTTTGAATATACTCTCGCAACACCAAGATAACAAGTGATTAACATCAAACTTTTTACATACTGGTCGGACATCTTTCACAAGAAGCTGTTTTAAAAGGGGCTTTGAAGTTTTCGTTATTTTTTTGCTTTTTGTGTGAACTAATTTTGATAAGGCGGGTCTATTTAAGTGTAGTCAGCAAAGAATGAGTTTCTGATGCCACTGTTTTTGCTTTTTGTTGACTACATGCTGCTTTTTTCTTATTAACTCCTATTTGTATCCGCCCAAACCCCTTGTTGGTTTGGGCTTTTTTTTGCTTGTCGTTTTCTACACCAATAAAAAAACCCAGCCGAAGCTGGGTTTGTCTTGTTCTCACTGCAATGCTTGAGTACTCAATACCTGAGTGATTAATATTGAATTTTTGGCTCAGGTGCAGCTTCCTTTGGAAGCGATAGGTTCAGTAGGATGTAACCGAGAACCGCAGCGGTTGTTGAGCCCATCAAAATACCCAATCTTGCATAAGTATCGAACTCTGGGCTCACCCCTACAAAGGCCAATGACGCGATAAAGATAGACATTGTAAAGCCGATACCGCACAGCACGGATACTGCAAAAATCTGTTTGAAGTCGACGCCCTCAGGCAGTTTCGCAACACCAAGTTTCACTGCCGCCCAACTGAAGGTAAAGATACCCAGTGGCTTACCGACTAGCAGACCCATTGCGATACCTAGTGGAAGCATTGAAGTCAGTCCTTCCATTGAAACGCCTTCTAGCGAGATACCTGCGTTAGCGAATGCGAAGATAGGCAGAATACCAAATGCAACGTATGGGTGAAGCGCGTGTTCTAGATGCTTAAGTGGTGAATGTTCACCCGGCTTACCATTAAGCGGAATAGCAAAGCCAAGTACTACACCAGCTAGCGTCGCGTGAACTCCAGAGGCAAGCACACTTATCCAAAGCACCGCACCAACTGCAAGATAAACCGGTATGCTGGTCACCTTCTTGGCATTAAGTACGAACAAGATTCCCGTCATTATAAAGCCAAGCGTCAATGCGATAGTGGATAGGTCGCTGCTGTAGAAAAGCGCAATAATAACGATAACACCCAAGTCATCGATGATAGCAAGCGCCAGTAGGAAAACCTTCAAAGCGACAGGTACACGCTTACCAAGCAATGCCATGATACCCAATGCAAAGGCTATATCTGTTGCCGCTGGGATAGCCCAGCCACTCATTGCTTCCGCATCACCCATGTTAAACAAAGCATAAATAAGTGCCGGAGCAACCATACCACCAACAGCAGCAATTGCAGGGAAGATGGCTGTCTCTTTTGACTTTAGAGCGCCTTCAAGTAACTCGCGCTTAACTTCCAAGCCAATTAGGAAAAAGAAGATCGCCATCAAACCATCGTTGATCCAGTGTGAAATTGACAGACCGAAAACGTAGGTATGAAGCACGCCTTGATACATTTCATTGAGAGGAGAGTTGGCGATAACCATCGCAATTGCCGCAGCAATAACTAGGATGATGCCCCCTGCAGATTCCATCTTAAAAAAGTTACGAATGACGTCATTCATAATGTAAAGCCCTTAATATTTATTCACATTGTTTGAATGTTAAAAATTGTATATCTAGTTAAATTCCATAAAAAATCGATTCTACGGATGTTAAATGTAGGAATAACCGAATAATACTCTTACAAGATTCGAGATATGTATACCAATTCAGCACCACTAGTAACAGTATAGAGCAAAGATAGGTGTGATGAATGAATGGCTTAGCTCAGTCTACTCAATGTCAATATCATTCTAGAACAACAATATGACGCGATAGCGTAACAAGAAGTGTCAGATGTAACGGAGTAACGAACAAAAAAAAGCGGCTTAGTAGCCGCTTAATTGCATGAATCCTTGAGCTTGGTGGGAACCATTTGCCATGATAGCCCCTTGCCATTGGGGCACAACGAAGTTGACCCAGTTGTCTCGCTTACGCGCTTTAATGATAAGGTCTATGTCATGACTAGGTACTCGCAATCGCCAACTAAGCGGGACGCGCCGTCCTGAGTCAAATTCGGTATAACCTACGGCTCGAATAGAGATATCGTCTGTAGGAATATTCTTGACGTTGCCTTGGCGATCCAATATCGCAGCGCTGGTGTAAGGCATATTGTCTTTGTACCGATAACGACTGACTAGTAGTGCCTCATCATCATTAAGCCAAAGAACAAAGTTGTCTTCGCCAACATAGCTCGCCCCGACTAACTCACTGCCCCACTCTTTGCTGAGCCAAGCACGGCCTTTAATCGTCAGTACATTTCCATTCGCGAGCGCCAGCGTACCAACGGTTTTTACAAATGGGGATTCGATGGCGTAGGAAGCACGCGGCAATAAGTCGTGCTTCTTATGGTAACCATTTTCACCAATCAATGCGTAATGACCGGCCGCCATAAGCTGCAGATTCACCGCGAATTGCTCGGTGGCCAGTTTTAAATTACCTGGCAGTGGCTCACTTGATAAAGAGCGCCAAGACCAATCATCAATCCACACACGAAACGGACGACTTAGCCACCCGCTTGGCCGATACCACCGCGAGCTATACGTTGATCAGTGAACATACCAAGATGGCTATTAAGCACCACGTTAGCAATATAGATTTGAGGATCTTGCCATCCAGTTGCAACGCGATCGTCACTGGCATAACGGAAGAATCGAACTCGCAACCAATAGGTTTGCCCTGCTTCATCTTCTAATTGAGCGACAAACTGCCACCACTCGTGCTGAAACTCTGGATGAAAACGAAAATCTTGCGGTAACTTGATCTCTCTATCGGGTAAAACCGGCTCAAATACCTTTTTGCCTGGGGAACCAAACACCGCATTAATTTGGCTTGTTTTAGTGACGGTAATCGCATCGTGTACCGGTTTGGTCGCCCAGATAATCGTCACTGCGACCACAACAACCAGCAAACAAGAGAAAATGAGTTTCTGCATTCGATTCATTTATAGCGCATCCCTGAGTGAATGAATCGGCGAATTGCGAATAAGCTTCAATACAGGAAGCGCACCCGCGATAACCAATGCTGCCAACGACCACAAACACGTTCCTAGGTATTGCCATGGAACGATTTGAAGCTCAAGTGACCAGCCAAAAGACTGCTTAATCACAATATCGACAATGAGCTGCGCTAGCGCCACACCCAAAGGCATCGCAATCGCAGCGGAGATCAAGCCAAACACCAATAGCTGTAGCCCACCAATCATCACCAACTCTCTACCTGAAACGCCGAGACAACGCAGCAATGAAGTATGTCGCTGACGAGTAATTTCCCCGGCAATGGTCGCAAAGAAGATACCAAACACGGCAATCACCAACGTGATGTTGCCAAGCGTATCGGCAATAGCAAAGGTGCGATCAAACGTGGTCATCGCTTTATTGTGAATAGAGGTATTGTCGTAAATACGCTCGCTGCTCAGCCTAAAGCGTGACTGAAGCCTCTGCTCAACAAACAGCGACTGTGTCTTATCTTTTAACACTGCACCCAAGGCGACATCACCAGAGCCAGCTAAATTCGCAAGCCAGCGGTTTTCCGACAACAATACTTGATGATATGGATTACCATAGTCGTAGTAGACGCCAACAATATGCCAATTGCCCCCTAACGGCGCACCCAAGTCGACATAGTCTCCCGGGCGTAAATCGCGTTTCAGCGCCATAGACTCACTGATCATGATGCTGCGAGAATGGTGAAGGTGATACCAATAGTTTGGCACCGCGATTTTCACCGTTAAGGCATCCATTTCGCCGACCGAATTACCGGTACTCACCACTTGCATCAAACCAGATTCGGTTGGGATTTCTTCTTCCCAGCGCCACCATACGCGTTCGACTTCAGGTTGCTCTTCCAACCAGCGACTCATACGATTCGCATTGTTATTGGTCGGATACACATAAATATCGGCCGCCAATCGCTGAGTGAGCCAGCGATCTGTGGTATCACGGAAACTGCCAACCATGGTCTCAACCCCCATGTTCGCCGCCATTGCCAACATAAACGCCATGTTCGCGACGCCGCGATAACTCATACTCGCCGCTGCATCAGCAAAGAACCAGCGCAGTTTGACCCAACGTAGTGAGTAGGAAAACAGGGTGAAAATCTTCCAAGTAATGAATGGTGTAATCAGTGCTACGCTAAGCAGCATGAGCACGATAATGGCATAACCGGAGTTTTGCGATTTCGGTGCCTGGTAAATAGCGACCGCCGCCACACACAGGCCACAAGCTAAAAATGCCTGCCAGGTAAACTCTGCGCCCGTGAAGCGCATTAAAGAAAGTCGCGCTGACAAACGAATTGGCTGCGTCTTCAACAAACGGATCAAAGGCCAGCCACAAGAAATCACCGCGCCCGACATCGCAAGCACAAAGCTGTACAAGCTCCACTGCCAGCTCCACTCGATACTGAGCCAATATTGGCGTCATAAAGATCGCTCAAGCTTTGCGAAACCGCAGGGATAAGTTGGTTTGCTAATACAAGACCAAACACGTTACCACACAGCCAGCTTAGGAAGACGAGTACCGCAAGCTCCATACAAAGCGCTTGCGCCAATTGCCAACCAGAAACGCCGACTTGTCGCAGGCTACCGACTAGGGGCTGGCGCTGAGCCAATGACAGTGACATTGCCTGATAAAATATAAATAGACCCACCACAAACGACAGCATGCTCATCGCTGACAAGTTGGTGTGAAAAGCGGCGGTCAGAGATTCCAATTCAGATTGCGAACTGCGTGACAGTGTCATTCCATTTGGAATCATTTTGCGAAGTCGTTCAAGTTGAGCAGAGCTCATTTCACCACAAGCTATAACCGATAAACCGGCGGAGCGCTTTAGTGCACGAACTAAAGACATATCCGCGACAATCTGCATGCCTTTGATGCCGACTTTACTGTCTACCTTTACAGGCCCGAGCTCTAAACCATTATCTAGGGTAATAGAGTCGCCATTTTTCCAGCCCTTTAGTTCAGACAAGTCATGGCTGACAAGGATCGTGGTGGGTACCTTAATCAAATCTTGTGATGCAATATCACTGATAGTGACCTTGTTCTTCAGTTGCAACAAAGAGATCGGGTCAGCACCTACTAAGTTCAGTTCTAGGCCGTCTTTCGTGGTTACTTTTTGAATATCAAATGGAACGCATTGCTTGAAGCCATCACGGCGCAATTGAATATAAAAGCCTGCGGGATTTTGGTTTCAGCATGTTTAGGGCGAATGCGATAAGGCACCGGGTTCGCGAACAGTCGCTCACCACTGGCATAGGCTTGCTGAGCATGATGATTGATTGCGGTCACACCAACAAGCAGTGATACGCCTAGTGTTAGGCCAAGCCAAACGAGAAGAATTTGTAGAGGGTGGCGACGATAATGTCCCAGTAGCGCCTTAACTACGGGCCATAACATGCAATTGCCCTCCTTGAAGGCGAATCGAGCCATCTAAATGCGACGCCACTTTCTCACTGTGAGTAACGACCAACAAGGTACATTCCAGATGTCGGCTAAGAGAGGTCAACAAGCGCATGACCGCCTCAGCATTTCGCTCATCCAAACTCCCGGTTGGCTCATCCGCTAGCAAGATTTTCGGCTCCATATACAGCGCTCTAGCAATGGCTGCTCGTTGCTGCTGACCACCAGAAATTTCCTCTGGGTATCGACCTAGTAACGCCATTAAATCGAGTGCAGAGAGAATCTGGCGCCACAGCCCACGATCTTCAGGCAGGCCTTTGATCTGGCGGCAGAAACGAATGTTGTCGGCGATATTTAGCGTGGGCAGCAAATTAAATTGCTGAAAGATGTGGCCAATATTGTTGCGGCGATAAGCAGTGCGCTTACTCTCTTTCGCTTCGTGCATAGCAAAGTCAGGGTACCAAATTTCACCAGAATCCACTTTATCGATCCCAGCAATTAAATTTAGTAACGTACTCTTTCCAGAGCCACTTTCACCCATTAATGCCAGTTGTTCACCTTGTGCCAGTGTTAACTCTGCACTTTGCAGTACAGGATGGAACTCACCACCGTCAATGTAGCCCTTGCTAAGGTCAGACAACTTAAGCATTGAAACTCTTTATGCAAACGAAAATTTGGACACTGAATCTACACTAAAATCGACCCACAAGGAAGGAAAAACCCCTAGATCACGCGACTATTCTGCGAGTTCGCTATTCTTATAAAATATGCTGCCGCTTAGTGATAAAAAAAGGTGTTAATAATTTGCTTCTCCGCCAATGAAAAATCAGCGATTATGAAGAGCAGCTTTTCTGAAAATTGTCTAAAATGTGTTAAGTTTTAGAGAGATAGTTTTTCTTAGAAGAAAATCGAGGGATAGAAATGAAACGAGTGTTAGTTCTCGGCGCATCGGGTTATGTCGGCTCACAGTTGATCCCTATTTTACTCGCTCAAGGTTATCAGGTAACCGCAGCAGCACGGCAGATTGACTACCTTAAAGCTCGAGTTATCCCACACTCACATTTGACCTTCGAATATCTCGATTTGGCCGATCGTGAAGCCACTCTTGCGCTCGTACCGCAATTTGATTTGGTCTATTTCCTAGTGCATGGCATGGCGCACGGTCATGACTTCCTCGAGTATGAACTTTCGCTCGCACAGAACTTTCGCGATGCGTTGGAGATCAGCGAAGTCAAACATGTTATCTATCTTAGCGCCATCCAGCCGCAAACCGGCAACTCCGAGCACTTAGCGGCTCGTAAAGCCACTGGTAAGTTACTGCGTACTAGTAAAGTGCCCATTACCGAGCTGCGGGCGGGCGTGATTATAGGCCCAGGCTCCGCCGCGTATGAAATCATGCGTGATTTTGTTTATAACCTGCCCGTGCTTATCACACCCAAATGGGTGGATTCTAAAGCCAATCCTATCGCGCTGGAGAACCTTAATCACTATCTTATTGAACTATCGAAAGAAGCCGAACCAAATAGCGAGATCTATGAAGTCGGCGGTCCCGATGTGCTCTCCTATCGCCAACAGTTTGAGATCATTTGTCAGCAAATAGGCAAACCACTTCGCTTATGGGCAACACCACTGCTCACGCCCAAAATCGCCTCTTACTGGCTGGGTGTTGTTACATCGGTACCTTCAAGTATTGGCCGTGCTCTTCTGGCTGGGCTAGAACATGATTTCATTGCCGATTCTCAATCGATTAGGCAGCGCTTCCCGCAACAGCTCATTTCCTACCAGCAATCTGTGGCATCCAGCATTCAGCAGGACGGTGAATTCATTCGCAGCAACGTTTGGGGTTTTGAACCCGCAGCACTTAGCCGTTGGCAAGCTGGGTATGGTTATTATCCTAAAAAAACCGGCGCGAGCTTCACAACAAGTAAAAGCGCTGAGCAGCTATGGGATGTGGTGAAAACGATAGGCGATCCCAAAGACAGTTACTTCTTCGCCAATATACTGTGGCGAACCCGAGAGTGGCTCGATATCTTCTTTGGTGGTGGTCGTCCTGTAAGGCGCTCGCCAGAAGGGCCAGAACTAAAGGTAGGTGACTTTATCGATTCGTGGAAAGTCATTCGCTGCGAACCGCCTCACTTTTTATCCCTTTTATTTGGGATGAAAGGACCAGGACTTGGAAGGCTAGAATTCACCATTAGAGACCATGGTGACAAACGTGAGATAGACATCAGCGCTTGGTGGCACCCTAAAGGCTTTTTAGGACTGCTTTATTGGTTTGCTATGATGCCAGCTCATCTGTTCATTTTTAAAGGCATGGTTCGAGCTATAGTTCGTAAAGCTAAATAGTTCGCAAAGTTAAGTGATTCGCAAAGCCAACTAAACAGATACAAAAAAGCGCAGCACCCATTCACTAAGATGGAGCTGCGCTTTTTTTAAACCAGCTTTTTTAAACCAAATAGCTACGCTTTAAATGAAAGCGGAATTTCCGCTAACTGCGTACCCTGGTTAAGTGGGTAAACAAGGTACTCACCGTGATACTTCACTTTAGACTTATAATCCGTCACTTTGTGAAGCATAAATCCAGCCTCATAGGCCTTAGTAATGAACTCGGCATGGTTACCGCGAACAAACCAACTCATTGGTTTTACTAGATTCTCACCGTCAAAGCAGTCATCACACTGATTAGCACACACAGCAAATGAGTTAGCGCCATCGGTAAAGAATTGGACTTTGCTGCCATCAGTCAACACTTCCGATGTACACACGCCCCAGCCTGCTTGTTCCATATCATCAATGAACTGTTCGATTTTAGCATCAGTGATCGGAGCTATCTCGCCACCGAAGAAGCCTTCGTAATACGCTGAAATACGCTTGAACGTTGGCTCTAGCATCGACTCATTGCCCTTAGAACGCCCGGTTTTTTGCCATTGAATAAGGTTCGCACTCGTCGTTTTACCAAAACGTTGAGTTTTAATTGCACGCGTTACCCATCGCACCAAAAAATGGTTGTTGGTTACAGGCGAATTAATCAGCTTTCCTGTTGCGTGTTCCGCCGCGAGCTCTTCTAACGCTGAGTTCACGACTTTCTGAATTTCTGAATAATATGCAGACATTATGCTTTCTTTCCAAACGTCCAATACAAGGCGGCGGATAATACCGAACAAATCGCCATTAATGCAATCATTGGCCACGGAGTACCGCTCGGTAAAAACGCCACAATAGCGCCAACTACCGAGCCAGTGCCAAATCGTAACGTACCCGCTAGCGACGATGCCGTGCCAGCCATTGTCGGATAACCACTCAGCAGTAACCCCATAGCATTACTACCAATCGTAGACAGAGTCCCAACAAATAGCATCACAAACGGCACAATGCCCCAAATACCAAGCTCTAGCACGCCACTCACTAATAGCCCCATGCCCGCAAATAGCTGGACACCGATGCCAAAGCGCAGCATCCCGTGCAAGCCTACTTTCTTAACAAAGCGGCCGTTTAAACTGGTCATGATAATCATAGTCACAATATTCAGACCAAACAGGTAACCGAACTGATCGGGCGACACACCATAGATATCAATGTAGACAAACGAACCCGCCGTCAGAAAGGCAAACATACCCGCAAATGAAAACGCACCAGAGAAAATAAGCCCCATCGCAACTGGATTTTGACAAAGACGCAGATAATTTTTAATCGTGGTTCTAAAGCGCAGTGGCTGCCTGTTTTCTGGCGCCAGTGTTTCTGGAATTTTCCAAAGCACAGCGGCAATCACGATCACCGAAAAGCCCATCAACACCCAAAAGATTGAGCGCCACCCAAACCAAACGGCAAGGTGACCACCAATCATTGGTGCTACCAAAGGTGCCAAGGTAATCACCAAGGTGACAAACGACATGGTGCGCGCGAAATCTTCTTTATCAAACATGTCACGCACGACAGCTTGGATAATCACCGCTGCGGCAGCACCAGCAAACCCTTGCGCAGTACGAACCAAAGTAAGCGATTCAATACTGGTCGTAGTCGCACACACCGCGGAGGCAACACCGAAAAAGAACACACCAAATAACAAGATGGGTCTGCGTCCAAAACTGTCCGCAAGCGGGCCATGCAAAAGCTGACCGATAGCAAACCCAGCGGTATACACGGTTAACGTGATTTGCACAGCCCCGGCCGTGACACCCATATCCTGCGCGATCGTTGGCATCGCAGGGAGGTACATGTCAATCGCCAGCGGCGTCAATGCACCAATAGCGCCAAGCACTAAAAACAGTAACAAACCAAGTTGGGGTGTATTGGGCTGCGATGTGGTTTGAGAACTCATATCGCTCCTAAAACGTCGATGAGCCGCATTCCTTGCTTTTATGCTCATGTTTTACTCAACGTCCCGTTGAGTGAGATTGGATTACTTTTTCCAGACTGAGTCAATTTCTTCTTGAGTGAGATAACGATACTCGCCAGGCTCAAGCATCTCATCAAGAACAATTTCACCCACACTCTCACGATGCAGACCTTCAACCTTGTTACCAAGTGCCGCAAACATGCGCTTAACTTGATGGTATTTGCCTTCGTGAATGGTCAGTAGCACTTCGTTATCATCGATGATTTCAAGTTGAGCTGGTAGCGTCGGGGCTTTCTCGTTTCTTAGCTCAATACCCTCTTCAAACGCTTGCTGATAGTTTGGCTGAACAGGATCGGCTAACCACACGCGATAAGTCTTAGCACACTTGTGTTTTGGCGATGTAATTCTGTGTGACCACTGACCATCATCGGTAATCAACACCAGGCCGGTAGTATCCACATCTAATCGACCTGCAAAGTGGAGATTTTCCATTTTCACTTCATCAAGCAGCATAAAGGCCGTGTGGTTAAATCCATCTTCATGAGAACAAACAAAACCATCTGGCTTAAATAGCATGATGTAGCGAGGGCCTTGCATACGAACCTCTCGATCCTGCCACTCGACACTGCTCTCTTCTGTTACCTTGAATGCACCACTCTTTTGAATCACGCCATCAACAGTGACGTCGCCTGATTTGATGATTTTTGTGGCTTCTTTACGTGTAGCGCCTAACGCGTCACACAAAAACTTATCTAAACGCATGAATACCTCGTTTTCATTTCGTGGGGTATTATAGAGGGGTTTTTCAAAATGTAGAGTAAAACTGAGCCGTATGTACACGCTTCGACCTTATCAAGCCGACTCCGTTAAAGCCGTTATCCATTATTTCCGCAAAAATGACACGCCAGCTGTCATTGTGCTCCCAACAGGCGCTGGTAAAAGCTTGGTCATTGCTGAGCTTGCTCGCCTTGCACGTGGTCGAGTGCTGGTGCTTGCCCACGTAAAAGAGTTAGTAGAACAAAACCACGCAAAATATGAAGCTATGGCCTGAAAGGATCGATATTTTCAGCGGGTCTCGGACGCAAAGAAACCTCCGAACAAGTCGTATTCGCTTCAGTACAATCTGTGGTGAGAAACCTAAATGCGTTTGCCAACCAATTCTCATTGCTGGTCATCGATGAGTGCCACCGCGTACCAGAGACCAAAACATCGAGCTACCAAAAAGTCATTAGTCATCTTTGCGAAATTAACCCCGGCATAAAAATACTTGGACTAACCGCGACCCCATATCGACTAGGTGTGGGCTGGATTTACCAATATCACACCAAGGGTTTAGTGCGTAGCGATGAGCCGCGTTTCTTTAAAGACTGTATTTTTGAACTCCCGATTCAGTACCTTTTGGATGAAGGGTTCCTAACCCCTGCAAAACTCATCGATGCTCCCGTGCTGAGCTACGACTTCTCTCAGTTAAAACCCACCAGCATGGGCAAATACAAAGAGTCGGAGATGGACTTGGTGATTGAGCAGTCTAAGCGTGCGACCCCCAGATTGTTGAGCAAATCATCCGCTACAGTGAAGATAAGCAGGGTGTGATGATTTTTGCTGCGACAGTACGTCACGCTCAGGAAATCCTATCTCTGTTGCCAGAACAAGCCAGTCAAATCGTCATAGGCGACACACCAACGCCTGAGCGCGACGACATCATTAACCGATTCAAGCAGCGAGACATCAAATTCTTGGTCAATGTCTCCGTACTGACCACAGGATTTGATGCGCCACATGTCGATTTAATCGCGATACTGCGCCCAACCGAATCCGTCAGTCTGTACCAGCAAATTGTCGGGCGTGGCCTTCGTCTTTCTGATGGCAAAACGGAGTGTTTGGTTCTTGACTATGCAGGCAACACTTACGATCTCTATCAGCCTGAAGTTGGCAACCCAAAACCCGATTCAGACTCAGAAATCATTACCATCCCCTGCCCTGCCTGCGGGTTTAATAATGACTTTTGGGGCAAGCTCGATGCCAACGGTTTTTTGATTGAGCACTTTGGCCGCAAGTGCCAAGGCTATTTTACCGATGAAGAAACTGGAGAACGTGAGCACTGTGACTATCGATTTAGGGCTAAGTATTGCTCTGAATGTGGCGCAGATAACGACATTGCCGCTCGAATTTGTCACGAGTGCGACGCAACCTTGGTCGACCCAGATAAAAAGCTCAAAGAAGCATTAAACCTTAAAGACGCATTAGTCTTCGAGTGCGTCGACATGAACCTGCAAGTCCACAAAGATGACAAAGGCAAAAGCAGCCTGCGAGTTAACTACATCGGCGAAAACGATGCTCAAGTGAGTGAGTTTTGGTCTTTGAGCACAAAAAAACAGAAACAGACCTTTTTGTCTAAGTTCGTACGCCCGCATTTGGCGGATAAACACCGTGAGTTTGATGCGACCTCGCCAACTAAGGTCGTGAACAACCAGCACAGGTTTCGATTGCCCGCTTTTGTCATCGCTCGTAAAAGTGGTCGTTTCTGGAAAATGCGCGATAAGGTGTTCGATGATGAATTAAACTGAAAACCTGTTCAGGTTTGATTCATATTTCGCCCTTTATATTGATACCCTATTTGATAACGCTGAGATCTTGCTATGACCTACCCAGTAAATAAAGTCTTTGCCACACTCGCTCTTTCAGCCTTGCTTGTCGCCCCCTTAACAGCGAGCGCGGGCTTTTTCTCTAACGACCAGGCAGCGAATAAACAGAGTGGGCATGAGTTAGTTCAAGATGTAGAGACGGGTGATACTCGCGTTGAGTTCGATGAAGATCAGGACGAAGTCTTTGATGCCGTTCAACAAGGCCTCATTAAACCCTTCTCTGAGCTCTTTGCAACGGTTGAAAACGATCTCAACGGGCGCGTGATTAAAGTTGAGCTTGAAGAAGATGACAACGAATGGATCTACGAGCTCAAACTATTGCACGACCAAGACGTTATAAAGGTTGAATACAATGCAACAACACTGGAGATGATGGAGATCAAAGGCCATAATCTCCAACGAGTTATCAAAAAATAAGTCACAAACAACGATACAATTCGCAAACAACTATAAATAAAAAAAGAGAAAGATAATGAAGATTCTTGTTGTTGAAGATGAACCAAGATTGGGTGAACAGATCTTAGAAACTCTTGAAAGCGCAGGCTGGGTACCTGAGCTGGCTCAAGATGGTATTGATGCACTTTATCGCGCTACATCTGAGGATTGGGATGCGATTGTTCTCGATCTAGGGCTTCCTAAAATCGATGGCCTAACAGTGTTAAAAGGTATTCGAGATGAAGGTATTAACACGCCAGTTGTGATCCTTAGCGCTCGTGACACACTGACACAGCGCGTTGAAGGCCTCAACGCAGGTGCAGACGACTACCTCACCAAACCCTTTGAAATGATTGAGCTCATCGCCCGTATCCGTGCACAGCTTCGCCGCGCCTCCGGCAACGCCTCACCACTGATGCAAATTGGTGATCTGAGCTTAGATACGCGAACGTCTAAAGTGATGTGGCAAGGTAACGCTGTGAGTCTCACGGCACTTGAGTACAAAGTGGTTGCTTACTTTATGCATAATGCCGACAAAGTCATCTCCCGTACTGAGCTGGTTGAGCACATTTACAAACAAGACTTTGACCGCGACTCCAACACGATTGAAGTCTTCATCGGCCGAATTCGCAAAAAGATCGCTCCGAATGTCATAAGAACCGTTCGAGGACTAGGGTATCAGTTGAATGCCTAACCTTTCTAAAGAGAGACTGCGCAAAGGAGCCAAAAAGCTCAGCCTCAAAACTCGCCTATTGCTCGCCGCGACGTTGTGGCTCTCCGCCATGACAATTGCGGCTGGTGTGTCCATTCCAGGGTTAGTTCGAGATTACTTAATCAGTGATCTCGAAGTTCAACTTGGCCATGCCATGGATGAAATTGCCGCAAACTTGGAGGTCGACGAACAAGGCCAATTGATCCTCTCAGCACGACTCTCTGATCCTCGTTTTAATCAACCCTACAGCGGCCTCTACTGGCAAATAGAGACCAAGCAGACGACATTGCGCTCGCGCTCACTTTGGGATCAAACGCTACATAGCAAAGGCAAAGGTAAACGTCCTCACTATTTCGGTGCTGAAGGTGAAAAGCTCATCACCATCAAACGTACGCTATTTCTGCCTGAAATGAGCGAAGGCATCACCATCATTATCGGTCAAGATGAAGATCCAATCGACGAGACTCTAGAGTCTCTAACCGGCGAGTTATGGCTCATCCTCGGTATCATGGTGATGGGTATATTGGCACTTATTATTGGTCAGGTGAGCTGGTCTCTGCGCCCATTAGGTAAAATGCAACGTGAGTTACAAAGCCTAAGAGCCGGCGAACAACATTCATTGGATGAACAATATCCTAAAGAAATTGCCCCCTTGGTCAAAGACCTCAATGCCCTACTGTTTCACTATCAAGAGCTGCTAGAGCGCGCAAGGCATCATGCAGGCAACTTGTCGCACGCACTCAAAACGCCTTTATCTGTGCTTAAGAACGAGCTTGAAAGCCTACCTACTGAAGACCGCGCCAAATTGGAGCCACAAATCGCTCAAATCCAAGCGCAGATTGATTACCATTTAGGCCGCGCACGTATGGCTGGCGCAATGAACATCCTCGCGGTTAAATCGTCCCCTAGCGAACGCGTTGATGCTATCTCACTCGCCTTTGACAAAGTCTTTGCCGAACGAGAGATTGCTCTTATTAGCGAGCTTGATACCGATTTAGAAGTCGCGGTTGAAAAAGCAGACCTGGATGAGATGCTTGGCAACCTACTGGAGAACGCTTACAAGTGGGGTAACCGCTTTATCCGAGTTCACTCCAATGTTATTGATGACTCTGAAGTAGAACTGATTATCGAAGACGACGGCCCTGGCATTCCAGCAGAGCAATGCCGAGAAGTCACCAAGCGCGGCGTTCGCTAGATGAAAGCACGCCTGGCACAGGTCTTGGTCTCAATATCGTCTCTGAAATGGCGCACAGTTATCGTGGCCAATTGGAGCTTGGAGAGAGTAAAATGGGCGGATTGCGCGCAGTTCTTAAGCTAAAGCGCGCAAAGGGCGAAAAATAGTAGAGATATAAGCAATTTGCTATTGCCGAGCCACAGTATGAATGTTAGTATCCGCGCTCGTTTTGAGAGTATCTTTACGATCACTCAAAGCGATTTAAGTTTTGACTAGGTCGCTATGTCAAAACGTATTTGTTAATTTTACTATTTTGAGAGTAAAAACTATGAAATTCGAAGCAGTAGTACGTACTGAACTAGGTAAGGGTGCGAGCCGCCGCCTACGTCACGCTGGTCAATTCCCAGCAATCGTTTACGGTGGTGAAGCAGCACCTGTATCAGTTGCTCTAAACCACGATGACATCGTAAACCAAATGGACAAGCCAGAATTCTACGAAGGCATCACTCTAGTGATCGCTGGCGAAGAAGTTAAGGTTAAGCCACAAGACGTTCAACGTCACGCGTTCAAGCCAAAAGTTGAGCACATGGACTTCATCCGTATCTAATTCCCCTACCAAGGAATTAATCGGATTTAATCCAAACCTTATGCATAGAAAGATTCTCGGCCTTACCAACCAAGAATTTTAAAAAATTCGAAACCCCGATGCTACCAACATCGGGGTTTCACCGTTTTAAAAGGGAGCAAAACTCTCTTAACCTATGGTAAATAAAGACTTTTTACCCTTCCCTCTACTTCGCACTACCCATCACGATCAGTAAAATTACAAAATAATTACAATATACGAACCACCCAGCCTTAAAAACTCCTTCGTTGAAAAACTGCAGAATGACAAAGGCTTGTTGGAAGCGTTTGGGTAGAACCGGGAATGGATTAGGCGCAGTTACATCAGCTTAGGTTAATTTTCCATGACTTCGCAGTCATAGGGTATGAAAGTGAAATCTGCCATGCTATCGCTCGCAAGTTTAAGGGCAAAAATACTTTAGCGTAGTCACTTAAATTAGGACTATGAGTTTATGTTAAGCAATAGGATCCCGAAACTGACAGAAAGGAGTCTAGAGATAGTACTCCCTGATAGTAAGTAAAACCTGAATGAAATACTCTACAGTCAAGCTCTCTGTCAGTTAAAAGCCCCGTAACAAATATGATAATGGTTATTATTTTTCAGCGAGTTTTTGTAGGTTGTCGCTGATATTAAAGATAACGATCAAAACTTCGCACCATATCCGAGTCGCCAATGCTCCGCCAATAAGAAAAGCGCTACCATGAAGGAACTGTTCAATACTATAACCGCCCGCACTCATATCGAACATAATGGCAATACTGTTAATAAACACCAGTGACATCAGAAACCAGTAGATCAGGGTGATCAATTTAGGTGTCCATAAGCGTTTAAGAAAAATGATGTGTTTCATAAGATAACCTCTTTAATCTGAAAGTTCAGATTCTAAGAATATAACCATCAGCTTGAAAAAAAACATTGTCAGCGATATAACCATTTATAATGTCTGGTTATATTAAGTGACACCGCCTCTTGGACTTAGGAATGAAAACATATATACAGCCCGTGAATAAGTAGTACCAATTCTGATTTATTTATCCGTCTTGCCTAGCTAGTAAATAATGTATTTATCAAAGAAAGGAGAGACAATGATAGCTATTAATCGATTTATCCCCGCTACGGTTCGACAAGTATTAGAAACAGTACAGACTGATTACATAGTCCCCTATCAGCGCGACGTACCAGACTTGGCTCAATTTGGTCAAGCTCAACCTACTTCTGGGTGTTCTGAATTCAATGGGCGATTCCTCCAACAAGTTGATTTCCGTAAAATCTTACCTTCTGAATTTGTACCAAAAGAGGTATATAGCAGGCAAAAACGGCAGGAAAAAGTGAACGAAGCTGAAGGATTCCTGCTATGAAAATCCGAAAATTCAGCCAATACAAAAACAACGCTAGCCGCTTTCGAACCATAGTAACAATACTGCACAAATATGGTTTTGCTCACTGGATAAAAGATAGCGACCCAGAATTTACTAAAGCACTGATCAGTACAACAGAACAACAAGAGTCAAAGAGGGCTTCATTGCCCATTCGACTCAGAATGGCGTTCATTGAGCTGGGCACAACTTTTATTAAACTGGGTCAACTGCTTAGTACCCGAGCTGACTTGATCGGTCCGGAAATAGCCCATGAGTTGAGTAAATTACAATCAGAGGTGCCAGCGGATGACCAAGATTATGTCATCCAATGCCTTGAGCAAGAGTTGGGTGCCCCAATCAGTACCTTGTTTGCTGAGTTTGACTTTACTCCGCTTGGTTCGGCTTCGATAGGTCAGGTTCATTTGGCCAGATTACATACCGGCGAAGAGGTAGTAGTAAAACTTCAACACCAGGGGATTGCGGACACCATAAAAGCCGACCTAGAAATACTCGCTTTATTGGCTAACCTAGCGGAGAAGTACGAAAGCAATCTTCGTCTGTATCAACCCAAAAGATTGGTCAATGACTTTAGCCGGGCTCTTCTTGGTGAACTAGATTATGCTAGAGAGCTACGGAGTATGGAGTTATTTCGGCAACACTTCCGACATAACAACAGAGTGAAAATTCCTGTCACCTGGCGACAATACTCTACAGCCCGCGTACTCTGTATGGAGCGACTGAACGGTTTCAGTATTGGTGATACTAATCGCATGAAAGACTGTGCTTACAATAGTAAGGCGATATTTCACACTGGTATCAATATGTACCTAGACATGATTTTTCGTGATCAACTATTTCATGCCGATCCCCACCCAGGCAACCTTTGGTTGCTCGACGGAGGAGTGATAGGGCTGCTGGATTATGGTATGGTCGTACGACTTACACGCCAGGATAGCACTCTAGTAGAAAAAATCCTTTTGGCTGCAGTGGACAAAGACGCCGAGGAAGTAAGTCACTACGTACTGCAGCTTTGTCAGGGACATTCACAACTTGATAGTGATAGCTTTCAGTTGGATATAGAGGATTTTATTCACAATTATTTTAGCCTGAGCCTTAGTGAGTTGGATACCAGCGCGGTGATCACCCGCTTCACAGATATTGTTCGCAAACATCACTTGATTATCCCATCATCGGTTTCCATGCTATTAAGAGTACTTTTGATGCTCGATGGCACCTCCCGTTCATTAGAGCAACACATTAGTCTAGCCGAAGCGATTCAGCCCTACCTGCAACGATTACAGCGCCAGCGCTTGTCACCCAAACGGTTGAGCAACAAGCTAACAAAGTCTGCGTTGGCATGGGAGCAGACACTCACCCTTATCCCGCGTTTTCTGGATAAAGCTCTCCATAAAATTAATGACGGAACAGTGGAAGTGAATCTGCAGCACCGTCATCTGGATGCGGTGGTTAACCGACTGGTTTACGGTCTATTAAGTGGAAGTACCTTTCTAGGAGGTTGTCTCGTTTTGAGCAACAGCATTCCTCCTCTCCTCAACGGTGCTTCTATAATTGGTCTGGTAATGATAGGGACTGGTACCGGGTTGGGTTTTAAGCTACTTCGCGCGGTGAATGCATCGGGCAAGTTATATCAGCGCAGCAGGAGCTCATGATTTGGTTGAGAGGCATTGGTTAGTTTTCAATGCCTTTCACCTCTGACAATCCAAATAATGACACTACCTTATTCCAAACTGGAACCAACCACACCCATAAGTTAATGTCATACAGTGGTCAGTTCCTCATTATGCTCAAACACAACGTCAAGCGTATCGTACCTCTACATGGTCACAGCTTGCACATCCAAGCTTCTTTTCTCAAATAGTATATACAGCTCTTGTCTAAGGTTTATGTTCTGAGTGCCCTAAGTTTATTAGCCTTACTCCTTCATCGCAGCAATCAAGCATTCTTGCCGCCCTGCTAGTTCTCCAATGTGGTTAGTGCAATAATATCTTCGTCACATTTATATTCATCTTTGAAATTCCAGCACTACGTTAAGCAATCTAATGGATCTCTCATGCACAGTGGATAAGTAAGCTTTTTGTTGACGTAAAAAGCTAAAGAGCTGACATTGCCATGTGGCCATACCTGCCCTTTTTAGCCCTTACTCTTGCTTAAAGTGGTGGTCGCCTGGGAAGTTACACGGCGCTAACACAATGAACAACAGATAAATTGCTTGGTAGGTGCCTCCTGACCTTCAGCGTGACAGGCGCAAGTATACTTTGGATCACAGATAAAAAAGGCCGGTCTGAATGCCGGCCATAGAAATGAGCTTATGATTAGCGATTAATGACGAGCATAAGAGGGTAAAGACAGTTTCAAACTTGCAGGTTCGACCGAAAAGCGACCTGCGTGAAGCTGCTGTGGTTCTCCATCAAGGTTTGTTGCAACCGCCTGGCTAGTGACAGCTATAAGTTCAGTACTCTTAAAACTCACCAAATATTCGCCTGCACAATGACCAGTTTGATTATAGTCAGCAATCTCCTTTAGCACTTTCGCTACTGCACTTTTGGGAAAATCTTTTAGAAAACAGATCTGCATCTGACCATCTGTTAGCTTTGCTCCTTTGCCCAGTTCCTGACCACCACCGGCAAAACGACCGTTACAAAGCGCACCCGCAATCACGTTACCGGAGAACGCGTAGCCATCACACTGCACTGTCACCTTGAAAGGCTTAAACTGCGCCGCTTGTACCAGACCTGCTAACGTGTATGCGCTACCGCCTAGAACATTTTTAGCTCCACAGGTGTCTGGGCTGTCACCTGTGCACCAAAGCCAACAGTTAACATATTAGCAAACCAAAGTGGCTCGCTTAGATGGGTGGCATCACAGCGCCCGACATCCACCGCCGAAGAGCTGCCTGTTAGGGCAACTTGAAGTGCCAGCTCAGTTGACTCTGGAAGTTCACATGATTTAGCGAAGTCATTGGCCGTACCCATAGGCACGATACCCAAAGTAGGACGCTGCTCACTAGGCCAACGCATAACGGCGTTAACCACTTCATTGATGGTACCATCACCGCCAGCAATGATAAGCCGAGCTCCTGAGTTGTCGAAACCTTCCTGCTTGGCTTCATCACATAAACGGGCTATGTCCCCGTGTTCCCAAGTGACCCTAACATCCAGTTCAGTACCTGCTAACCGGCAATTGGTTACAGCTTGGCGCAGTGCGGAAGAAGCGGCTTTTTTTCCATTAATAATTAATCGGGCTTTCATGTTACCTCCAGCCTATTTTTTAGTCGAATACGAGAGCGTTCTGGGAGCATCGTGTGATTTTCTCAGCCATATAGAGGTCAGTAACGCACCGCTTAATGCACCTCCAACATGAGCGAAGTGGGCTATATTCCCCACAGTATGGGAGCTCAGACCAAAGAACAAATCGATGGCGATAAACACGCCAATAGCGTACAGAGCGGGTAGAGAAACTGGCAGAAAAAATAACGACATTTTTGCTTTTGGAAAAAGCATGGCAAAGCCCACCAGCAGACCATAAATAGCGCCAGATGCACCGACAACCGCTCCGTTTAAAATACGGTAAAACTGTAACAGACGGTCTTCCCCCATAGCGGTTATGATTGTGGACGAAACTGACTGGCTGATAGCATTCCGCGATATTCAGCTGTAGAAATGCCTGCAGCATATAACTCGTTGACAATGTTGGTGAAGTTATAGTTATTTACCAGCGTGTATAACACCGCACCGCCGAACCCCGTCAATAGGTAATAGGCTAAAAACTTTCTCCCACCCCAAATGTTTTCCAACACACTTCCAAAAACATAAAGGGTGTACATATTCAACATAAGATGAGAAATGCCACCATGGGCAAACATGTAACTCACCAACTGCCAAATCCGAAAGTTGTTATGCTCAGGAAAATATAAAGCAATGACATGATTCAACCAGCGGCCTACATCACCGGGAAAGAAGAAAATCACCAAATTGATAGCGATCAGGGTAAGAACAAGGTTTGGGGTTTTGTTCATGGGAGACTCCTCACAATGAAGAGGGAAAGGTTCTCCCCTTTCCCTCCAGTACTTTATTGTGCTTTCTCGATATCAGCTTGGGCTTTTTCAAGCTCCAGTCTCGCTTCCAGTGCATCGAGGCAGGCATGCTCGGCTTCAAACAACGCTTGTAGTACGTTAACAACCTGCTCTTCTGCTCTATCTTCAGTTTTCTCAGCGCGGCGCGTTAATTTCGCCAGTTTCTTGTCGTTCTGCCAATCAGAGACATTGGATTTGGCTTTAGCCACCTTGGTGTCAATAGCATCTTTGACGCCGTGACATTTATCTTTGACTTTACTGCCTGCACTTTCAATGCCTTGACGTAATGAAGCGTTACCATTAGCCAATGTTCGCTTAGTCTCAGCCATCGACTCATTGAAATCAGTTTTTGAATTCTGATATTCAGCACGTAGTGCAGCATCTTTTTCATCGATACGATCGGCAATTGCATCTAGGTTTTTATCCATTGCTTGGCAGCTTTGTTCAACTTTGTTACTCAGAGCTTCACGCTTTTCTGCAGCACAAGCTTTCAGCTCAGCATTTTTTGTTGCAGCGTTAACTTTCAACTCTTCAATTTTTTCATCCAGCTCTTCTTTGGATTTTTGCAAGTGCTCTTTTATTTCACAACTTTTCTCAGCGATATTTCTATTAAAGTCTGCATTGTTTTCCGCTAGCCTTTCTCTAGCCACACTAATTTTATCACCTAGATCTTTAGGAGCGCTTTTAATTGTTCCTCGTATGGTCTCAAGTCTATCTGCTGCTGTATCCAGCCTCTTTGCCACCGAGGCGCTAAACTTGGCTGCGTCACTACTACCTTTTATACTATCTTCATTAGAAAAAATTCTTTCTTCAGTTTTAATTGACATAATTTACTCCGGGTTACTAAATAATTAACTGGTTAACTTTCTAAATTCATTCTAGCTCTTAGAGGTAACTTAATAAATAAAGCCGACTGATTTTATAACATTCACAAATCCAATATCAGAACTGATGGTTAAACTCGAACCTAATGTCTCCTTTGTCATTCAAATAACTCCAACTACTGTCATCATCCCGATTGGTAAAGTTGACGAAAAGGCGAATATTCTGGCGTGGATTTAGTTGATATGAGGCGGCAATTTCGTGAGCAAGCAGCGACTGTTCATTCATGTCGCCAAATGGTGTTTTGACTCCAGAGATACCTCGCATATACATAGGGTTATAGTTAAGCCAGATTTTGTCGGAGAGCGTAACCTTGCCGTAGAAACCAGCGACAGCAAAAACCCCTGGTAACTTAAAACCATCATCAGTATCAGTAATAATGGCACCCACACCAATAATCGGGAAAAGTTGAAATGGACCGAGCGGTGGCAGTGCCTGAGCCAAAGCATATGATGCGGTTCCATAACTATTTATACCCAGGTCATTCAGTGGTGGCCGGGTATGAAAGCGCCAGTCCAAATCTAGCTGCCGACCAGACCAGGTTTCTGTAGAACCATAGAAATTTCGGATCCGAAAACTATCAATACTGTTACTGGACACACTCTCATCAGCCCAGCCAAATGTGTCACCCATGATGCCTTTCAACTCGATAATATTCATACCTGCAGAGGTATCATTGCCCGTGTCATAAGTATTACCAAATTTCAGGTTGATACCTTTATTTGAAAGACCGACTCCTGCCTGAGTATAGATAGCAATAGGATTTGACATATCCTGCAGTTTATCTTCTGCGCAAACAATAGATGAAGAAGCCAATAGTGCGAAAATTAGTTTTAATCTCATATCATTAACCTTATATGATTACATTTTTAGTCATTTTAAGGATAAAGATGACAATTTAAATAATCGCAAGATTATGACTACTCATATTTATTACAAATACATTTTCACTTTTAGCACCCTTACTGGATCAATTATTATAGTAGGAACATCATAACACCAGCTCCGCCCTAAATACTAAATTAAATATTTTTGCAACAACAAACGAAGTTGATTTTATAAAAGTGAGGCATTCTTAATAACTATGGGATGTTGATATTATAATTTCCATTGAGAAATTGATTAGCAGAAAGGCGCTCTATTGAGCGCCTTTCTTCTTTAGTTTGCTAACGAATTAAAGGTAAGATATCAAACTTCATATCAAACTCATCAAGTGCATCTTTTAAGCCTTTTAGGTTCTGAGCTTCACCACGTAATCCTGCTTGTCCATTTTCAAACAGAGCCTCTAGTGTTGTTTGCCCTGTGAGTACGCGAGTGAGATCTGATTTATGTATAATAATTTCTGTATCTAACTGCGGCATCATTTTGTCCAACCCTAGCTCGGTTACAGGAATGTGCGAAAAAGTAGCATTCGATACTTCTATGTAGTGACGCTCCTCAATATCCGGATGGTAGATACCCATATTAAAGCTAAGCTCAGCTTGTTCCGCCTTAGGACCATTAAACTGAACACCAACAAGATCTAGGAAGTTTGTAGTTGGGGTATTTGCAATCACATCTTCTGACGCTGTTTTTAAAGATTCACCAATTTCGTTGGTTCTCAGTTCCACGGCACCCTGCAGATATGAGTTGCGCCACGCCATCGTTTCTGATTGGTAGCCTTGCTGCTCAAATGTATCTGCTAGCAACTCACGATATTCAATGTTCGTTGGGTTACATTGAACCAAGTCATTTAATAGCTGGCCAGCCTCTTGATATTCACCGGCATCAAAGTGTGCTCTTGCCGCAGCATAGAAGTTATCCGCACCCGCCGCTTTCACATAAGTACAAGACTTATCGACACTTTTTAGTGGATTGGTGTTCACCGGATTCAGGTCATGATAACCAAGATATAGATTTACAATCGCACGAGCGTTATGGCTGTATGAACCATGATACCCACGAGATGCCCAATTTTGTCTTTGAGATTTCGGTACAATTGCTTCAATCTCTCGACCTACATCGCCAATCGTAACACCATGGTTTGCCAATCGAACCGAGTTGTTATGTAACCAGCTGTAATTGTCGCGTTGCATCTCCATGTAGTGTGCAATTTCGTTGGTTTCGGTTTCTGTGTCATTCCAAACAGGAGCTGAATGAGCCGAATGAATGTTGTCTACCAGACCTGCATCGACAAAACGCATCTTCAGCTCCGTGAGGTACTTCGCCCACGCAAGGGAGTCGCGAACTTTAGCACCCCGGAACGTATAGATGTTGTGTTGACCATCGTACGTAAGCTCTGCAGTATTTAATGAGCGATATGCTGGGACATAGTTGACAATCTCCACTGGTGCTTCTGCACCTGGCATATTGATGAAATGAACCTCAAGTCCATCAATAACACGAATTTCTTCACGCTCGACAATTTCAGTTGTAGGTGAAACCAACGTTACAGCGCCTTTGCCAAAGCCCATGCCTAAAGCGTTATCCACGATACCCGTAGGATCATTTTCTAGTGATTGTCCGTATTGATATTGAGCTCGTCGAGACATTGCGTTGCCGGCCATAATGTTTTCGTCAGCCATTTCTTTGATGAAACCACCAGGAGCAATCACCGGTGCATCTTCCATAAAGTCGCCTGTGTTGAGAATGCCTCGAGATCCACCGAAGTGGTCAGCATGAGTATGAGAATAAATCATACCCGTAATTTTGTGTTCACCATTAATAGGAGGTAAATGCTGTTTCGCAAAGTTCCATGCCGCTTCTGCAACTTCATCGTGCAATAAAGGATCATGAATCAAATAGCCGTTGTCAGTACGATAGATAGTCATATTTGAAAGATCCGCACCGCGGATTTGATACACACCCTCTGTCACTTGGTAAAGACCACCTGAAGCGTAGTTCATCTGACCTTGACGCCATATAGAGGGGTTCACAGTGTCTGGTCGGTCGTTACGAATATGCTCAACATCCATGTGAGACATTCGGTTGCGAAGCTCACCTACACGGTGATCACCAAATGCTGCTATCAGCCCACGCTTTGAACGCTCAAAAGCAGAAGTGTCCTGCCACGGTAGCGTTTTCGCGAGTTCGTTATTCGCTGCAATGGTATGTTCGGTCGCTGGTTTACCTGCATAAGTATCGATGGATTCATAGTCATTGTCCGCGGCAGCGCCGAATGATACTAAAATAGCCATGGATAAAGCTGATGAGTGAAAATGTGTTTTCATAGAGAGCCTCTTTGTGTGTCTCAAGTTGGTATGAGGCTATTTTGGAAGACTGGAACATAACAATACATAAGGGAGAGATACCTTCTACACATAACCAAAGGTAATGTATTGTGTCATGCTCAAGAAACTTCGTAATGGTGATAAACTTCGAGACACCATTTCAAGTCAAATTTCGACAACGTTTTGAGCCGCTAAAGTTGGCTATGGTTTAAGGCGCTCCCAATATAGAAGCACTATGTTTGATGGGGTTACGAGAGAGGAGGAGGTGTTGCTTGGTTGAGTTCCATTAATAGAATGCTTAAGACAGGGGGTCACTTCAAGCAAAAGCCCGAGGTCGACCCCGTGATAGCGAGAGTCTATATTTGGGTTTGCATTTCTTGAGTAATTGTTCGTACGAAAGATGTTAGCCACTGCAAGGCAGGGTTCTTGGCCATTTTTTTGTGATATACCATGTGGTACTGAATCGGGCTAATTTCAAATGGTACAGCCACTTTACGGACTTTCAAAGGCACAGCGTACTGGCGGTACAGCATCTCACTTGTAACTCCAAGTAGTTCACCAGCACTGACCATAGCAATCATTGCGACGGTCGATGAGCATTCCATTCTTATACGGCGCTGAAATTGCTCTTTAGTATAGTAATCAAGAGCATGCAATCCCTGACGCTTTAACTCAAGTGCGACATGACTCTCTCCAAGGTACTCTGTCATTGATATGCTATCACCTACCCTGGGATGATTTTCACTGCAGATCACTGTCAAAGGATCTTCACATATGAGCTCTGACTTATAGCTAAGATTGTCAACCGGGGTGACGTCAATGGCTAGGTCTACCTTTTGTAACGACAGTAATTTGAGAAGTTCGCTTCGAGAAGGTGGAATAATGTCATATTCAATTTGACAGTTTCCAAGTCTAGGGTCACTTTCGAGCGGCTTATGCAGCGCGTAAAGAAGTGGCTCTGGCAGCAAAACCTTGAAACTACGTGATGAGCTCACATCAAATTCATTCAAGTTATCGATTGTGCGATCGATGTGTTTCATCATAGGTTCCAACTCAATTGCTAGATAGTGAGCGGTACTAGTTGGAGAGATGCCACGTCCCTCACGGACAAACAGCTCTTCCCCTATTTGCTCTCGAAACCGGTTCATTGCATTACTAACCGCTGGTTGGCTCATATCTAACGCCTCAGACGCGAGGGTAATAGAGCGCAGTCGATATACTTCCAAAAAAACCGTCAAGAGATTCAGGTCGCCATATTTCTTTGTCATAAAAACCTCGCAGTAAGAAGATAACTGCAACTGATTAAAACACATTAGACCAAGTTAATACATTCACAAATCTTATAAATCCGTATATCACTCCTCCCCTTAATTCCTTTCTATCAGCCCGGTAAAGTAAGCGGCGTTTTCAAGTAATTAACAACATTTAACTGAACATGAGGTAATGTATGAGTAATCTAGTAGCAATTAGCTTCAAACAAAAAGATACTGCTTTTGAGGTACGTAAAAACCTGAAAGGTCTGCAAAAAGCACACCTGATAAGCATGGAAGATGCCGTTGTGGTCACCAAAAACAGTAAAGGCAAGGTCAAGCTACACCAGACCGTTAACCTGACGGCTGTAGGGGCTGCTGGTGGTGGTTTTTTGGGAGCCTGATCGGAATGATTTTTCATGAACCCATTGGCAGGAGCAGCAGTGGGGCAGGGCAGGCGCTATCTCCGGCTCATTGAGTGATTTTGGTGTAAGTAATGAGTTTATGAAGGAGTGTGGTCAGGCACTTCAAAACGACAGCTCAGCTCTATTCTTGTTGGTTCATAACGCAAACGCTGACAAGGTGTTACCTGAGCTAGAAAAGTTTGAAGGCAAATTGATTAAAACCTCGTTGTCTGACGACGCCGATGAAAAGCTGCGCTCAGCTTTAGGTGAAACTGCAGAGGCTTAATCCAACGTCTCCGGTACCACAGCTACGGCTGCTGGTACCTTTTCCCAAGGAGTCAACCATGAGCAAAATAAGCCGCCATAAACTGTTGATCATTCTGGCCACTGCAACCTTACCCTTAGTAGGGTTGTCTAAGCTGATGAATCACCCTCTAATCAACTCGGCAAATGTAATATTAATCCTCTTATTTTCATCAACTTACCTAGTAGACATCAGCCATAAAAGAGCGCAAAACACCTCATTACAGGCACTATTTATTCTGGTGATCATCATGTTAGTTATCATCTTTCAATATGCCTCAATCTACGTTGACCTGAGTGTAACTGAAGATTTTTCATCTGCACTTTACTTTAGTTTCACTACCTGGACCACTCTGGGGTATGGTGATATTACTCCATCCGAAAACGCCCGTTTTATTGCCGCTTCACAAGCCATGATTGGCTACCTCTACATGGGATTAGTTGGGGCTCAGTTATTTCACATAGTTTCGAGCAAACCAGACTAATTCATACGTTTTTATTATGAATAGACCCCCGTTTAGAACATTGGTTCACCTCCTTCAGTGCGCTAGCATTAAGTCAGTTTAATTACACAGACGAGGTTCCCATGACCACACCAATGACGCTGCAAGATGCAGAAAAGCGCTTTATTAACCAACTCAGCAAACAGATAAAAGCCAACGCCAAACTAGCCACAGTTGCCGGGTTTTCACTGATATTACTGGGTATGCTTGCCATACTTAGCCCCTATTTGAGCACTCTAGCTGCCACAAAACTAACCTCTATAGCCATTGTTGCAGCGGGCATTACTCTGATTGTGTATTGCTTTAAGTCAGACCACTGGGGTAAAGGAGCATTGCAGTTCTTGATGGGGGCGTAACGATAGCTGCTGGGATGCTAATGCTCGTATCTCCGTTAACTGGCATGCTCACTATAACTGGTGTCTTGTTGATTTATTTTTTCATCGATGGTTTTGTCACCATTTACAATGGCATTAAATTGCGCCCAAACAACGGTTGGGGATGGGTAATGCTTTCTGGTATCACCAGTTTGATGCTGGGATGTTTTATTGTTTACAACTGGCCTGATACCGGCCTCTATGCACTAGGCGTAATGGTCGGAGTACGCCTGATCATGAACGGATGGATGATCACCATGCTGGGTATGGCCGGGGTAAAAGCGGCGGAGATTACTCGAGGATAAAACCAATCTACAGCGAATGTAGTCGCTGCATCAACTAAAGCAGCCACCGAATAAATCATCCAATTAGGCCTCAGACCAAGCTGAGGCCATCGTTTAGGAGCTTAGAATGCCAACCCCTTCCTTCATCAATCGTACCGTTCGGGTTTTAGCCTACGGTCTTGGCGCAGGTAAACTAACTGCCATGCCTGGTACTATCGGCACCTTATTAGCATCCCACTCTACTACACCCTAGCGAATCTATCTCCTCTGGCCTATCTTGGCTGGGTATTCGCGCTGTATTGGTTTGGAGTATTCCTCTGTCGCCAGACGGCTCGCTACTTAAATCAAGTAGACCCTGGCATCATTGTTTTCGACGAGATTATCGGATTTCTGATAGCCATGTTTCTAGTTCCTGCTCAGTGGCAAACAATACTAATTGGATTTGTCATCTTTAGGACTTTTGATATCTTGAAGCCCTATCCGATTAAGCGGGTAGAGCACAAACTGGGCTTGGGCAACGGGATCATGTTTGATGATATTGTCGCCGGTATTTATACCTGTCTACTGATGCACCTGTTCGCATTGCCATTACTAGGGTAATTTCCAGAAAAATGGTAAATTTAGGGCGTTGTTTCCAAAATTATGTTCAAAGTGTCAAGAGACACAGCTGGCTGTATTCTAGCCAACACATCAAGCTTCAGGCATACCTCGCCCAGTAAGCTTACTCAGCTCTCTGATCATGACATAAACCTCTCCAACTGAAGCGTTGTCGCTTCTTAGGAGCAACGAGCCGCTAAAAAGCTTCTAGATCCGATGCATAGCGGCCTCAGTCAGTTGTAGTGGCATAGTGAATCTAGACACCTGATTAGACGGGTTAGAATGCACCTCGTACACAACAGGTGAAGCCATGACAAAACGTACAAGAAGAGCCCTCAGTCCCGAATTTAAGCTAGAAGCCGCACAGTTAGTCACTGACCAAGGCTATACCGTTGTTGTAGCAGCGAAATCGAAGACCTTAAGAAGTTGGCGGTGAATAAAAACATAGATGGTAAACTACCCAGTGAAAATTAAGTTTCTATACAAGAACAAACTAATATCCAAACAGTATTTTGAAAAACATGGTGATGCGGATAGTAATTTCAAATCAATCGCAGTTACAGCGTACCTACTTTTTCAGAACTTCGTGACCATTTACTTTCTGATTACATTAGCTTTTCCTAAGTTTAGTGAAAAGTTAGCTAGCCCCTTAAGCCTTCCTCTTCCTGTAGAGTTTTTTCTTGTTTGCACGATTTTCTTCGGATTCGCATTCTGTGTGCGCGGTAGGTTGGAATGGAATGAAATCACAGAAACTGAACGTACAATTAATAAGTGGTATGTGACAATTTCTCTGCTTTCGCTTCCAGTAACCTATCTGATGATTTTTTCTTTAAATGGGGGCTAACGCAAGCGGATAGGGATATGGCAATTGCTTTGATTCAATAATTAGCATTTTATTTATTCATTAATTAAGCCTCCAAAGATGAATCTTTGGAGGCTTATCATTACTCAAACCCTTGTTCACTTGTGACGTCAGCCGGCTTTAGTTGGGATAATTGTCCCTAGTGGCACTTTACGCAACCTGAGCTAGCTCCAGTTGACTTACATCTTGGAAAACCCGCAACTCAAACAGGTTCAGCACAGAATAAAGATGTTCAAAGATCTCTGCCTGAACAGTTTCAAAATGCGTCCAATCCGTGTTCTTAGTGAAACAGTAAATCTCTAGAGGAACGCCTTTGGCAGAAGAGTCCAACTGGCGAACCATAAGCGTATGCTTTTGAGTGATGTCTTCTCTGGATCGCAGGTAAGCTTCAATATAAAGACGAAACAGCCCTGCGTTGGTCAAACATCGTTTGTTGATATTGTCGCCTAGTTGATTGAGCTGATGAGTGTCACATAGCTCCGCTATTTGGCTTCTAAGAAGCGGTACGCTCGCCAATCGACTGACCTGATTCATGTCTAGAAACTTAATGCTGTTAGCATCGAGCGCAAGACTGCGTTTAATTCTTCGACCTTGATTCGTCATACTGCGCCAGTTCTTTAGGCCAACATTCAGTATCTCGTAAGTCGGTATAATAGAGGTGGTTTTATCCCAGTTCTCGACCGTAATAACGTTGAGCGTGATGTCTTTGATAACGCCATCTGCGTCATACTTTTCTACCTCAATCCAATCTCCTTTGCGAACCAATCGGTGCACATTTATCTTAATCGCCGTCACGATACCAAGGATGCTGTCCTTGAAAATGAGTATCAGAACTGCCGACATTGCACCAATACCACTGACCAGCGCCATAGGCGGGATATCCAGTAAGATAGCCAAGATCATCACAATCATCATGACAGAGGTAACAATCTTGATAAGCTCGATAAACGGCTTAATCGGGATCCCATCCAGTGACTCGTTCTTGCTGAATCGAGCCTCGAAAAGGTCGAGCACGGAATGAATCACTAAAACGGAGAATACGATGAGTCCCATCTCCGCAAGTTTGTTGTACCACCCCTCCGCCGAGAAGTATTGAAACCAAAACAGACTGAAGACAAAGCCCACCAAGTACTGCACGCGATGTACAAAGCGCGCTTCATACTGCTTTTTTTCTCGATTGAGTTTTAGATCTAAAAACTGTGATAGAACGGTACGAACAAGCCAAGGGATAAGACAGAATGAAACCGTGGTGGCAGCGATTTGAAAAAAGTGTTTTTCTACCTCTGTTAGGGAAAGGTAGAGAGATTTCAGCGTTTCTAAATAATCCATTATAACTACAACTAAAAAAAGGCGACGTTGTCGCCCTTTGAAAAACAAAACGTTAACTCAAGCTTCCAGGCAAAATATGCACCAAAAGCATAGGTATCCGTGGCTAAGGTCGAATTAACTGGTACTCAGACTTTGAAAGAATGGCCTCTTCTAACTCATAGAGCGCAAGCGTGCTATAGCCGAAAAAATTAGGTACCAGATCCTGTCTAAGTTTTTGCGCAACCGCGGTGACATCCTCTCCAAGCATGATGCCATCAACCAATCTGTCCAAGTCATTACGACTATTGGCGCTCATGTCCTGTTCGAATTGGGAAAAACCAGAAACCGACGCATACAAGTTCCCAAATTCCCCACCCGCATTTTCTTCAACATAATAAGTAGCGATACGTGACAGGTTTGCTCTCAAATCAGACACATCCTCCTGAGCACTGAATGCACGATTTAACAACTGGCTACCGCCTGATGATTTTGTCGTATCGGGTTGGAAGTTATCGACGGGAAAAACCAGAAACGCGGCAATAGACTCATCCTGAGTAATCGCAGACAGAATAAATCGGCTGTCCTGGTAATACTTGATAATGGCGCCTGATGAGCTGCGTTTGATGTAAACGGGCGCACCCATGACCTCATCAAGGACATTAGACGATGCTCGAACATATACCTTTTCTAGCTTACTTTGAGAAGGAATATCCGTGAACTGAGACAATGAAAACTGGTATATTTTTTCAAGCGCATCAACGCTGTCATTGAAACTCCCCAAAGCAATGGCAACCAGTGAAGCAACGGCAACAAGCTTTGTCCATTGATCCTTGATTGAGTGCCTTTTTACTTCATTCTCTTCACTCTCCGGTGATGTTATTGTTTGAATGTCTGACATCATACTTTGCTCTAGATTGGTTCTGCTTCATAAAGTGGCATCCGTGACGACACTTTCTTGAGATAGTTTTTGGTTTCATCATAAGGCAAGCGCTCAATCAAACGTTCAAACACTTGTTTTGGCGTCATCTGATTGATGATTTTGGCTGCTTTTCTGATATTGGTTGAATTATCGGAGTTGAAAGCCCTAGCAACATTACCAGCACCCGTGTTATAGGCGGCAATAGCACAGTACAAACGACTCTCATCGTTGGTGATCCGGCTAAGGTAACGCGTGTCCAATATATGCAAATATGCCGTACCCGTTTCAACATTGAAGCCTGGCTGGTATAACTCAGCTTCTTTCATCGGCGCATCGATATTTCGCACCATTCGATTGACATCATGACCGGCACTAGTTGGGACAACCTGCATAAGTCCAAACGCAGGAACGTGGGACTTTGCCCTTGGACGGAATGAAGACTCGCTATGCATAATCGCCATGACAAGCGCTGGATCAAGCTCCCATCGTTTACTCTGTTCAAGCGCTAATGGCTGATACGTAGCCGCGCGTTTCGCAAGACTGTTGTTTGGGAGTTTGATTTTGTATGTGATGACTTTCTGTTTTGGCTCGTTTACAGCAACTTCAGCCACTTTTGCAGATTCCGGTTGACTTACTTGCTCACTCTTCGCCGTCTCTTTAACCAGCTCAGTTTGGTTTGGCGTCAACGTCTCAACCGTTTTAGCTTTGGCAACTTCCACCTGGTTTATTTCTTGATCTGGTCTTGTCTCTTTGACATCTTCTGAATTTTTATCAACGGCTGCGAGGGACGTGCCTATTTCTGGTTGAGTCACTTCCTTGGCAGGCACGGGGCTTGGCGTTGGCTCAGCCGTTTTATTCTCAACCATCTTTTGATCAGGAAGTTCACGGATTCCGAGCATCTTACGCTGTTGCTCATACTGTGCATTTAGAGTCGCTATCCGCTGCTGCGCTTCTTTGATTAGGCTGTCTTTTTATTGTGCGCTCTTTCATAAATAAAGGAGTCTGGCACGCCAGTGTTCGCCGCAATCAAGCGGTCGGCTTGAATGTCATACTCATTCATCTGTTGTTGAGTTTGTTTGACTATGAACGCTTTTTCTTTGGCCTGCTGCTCATGGGAATACGCAACGCTTTGTTGTGTGACATCGGCTTGATTAATCGCAAGGGTAGTACCATCTGGAAGCTGAACATTGGCAATGACAAGACTCTTCGCTTGATCCTCTGTCATATTTTCATCAACCAAAACAGAGATTTCAGCGGTGTTATTGTCATAATCGACGACTTTTCTTATCGATTCGTCATCACTATATTCTACATCTTTGGTTTCATCCGAAAGCTCCGCACTGCCCCAACGAGAAATCAATTCACCTCGCTGCTGATCTAAATTGGCCGTATAGTTTTCACGCCACGCTTCATACTCATCAAACTGTTGATTAACGTAATCCCTAAACTCACGATATACCTCTTCTTGAGGACGGTTCTTTTTGGCGACAACTTTGTTCAGTTCATCAAATGATTGGGAGTTTGCACTAATAACGGGAGAGAACGTGGTGGCAATGGATAGTGCGAGAGCTGAATAGACTATTTTTCGCATTGATCTAATCCTGACTGGTAAGAAACAGGGATCCGAAGATCCCTGTGTATTGCTAATTACATGCTTTTTAGCGAGTTAAGCGCATTGGAAAGCTCCTGCTCCGCTTTTTCGTTGTTGAACTGATTCCACAACTTAGCTTCGCTCGCTTGGTCAACCACTTGATTCACGCTCGACTTAAACGCCTCTTTGTCCATTCCAACCAAAACGTATAAGCCACCAGCCGGACTAACCTGACTAACGATCAACTTACTATTGGTAAGATTTTGCGTAACAACGTTCTGTGTTACTGACTCAAACGTTTCAGTTACAGACTCAACTTCTGCTTCATTGCTCGATAAAACAGAGCCTTCGATCGCTTCTCTGAACATGTTGCTCACATCGGTCTGGAATTGAGACGCCAGTTGAACACGCGCAGCATTGACTGCTCGCTCACGCATAACGCCAATTCCGGCACGACTCTTTTTGGCATAGCCCATTGCCCCAGCACCAAGATCCTGTGGCATCACATCACAAACCCATGCTGGCGCTTCATGTGTTGGAGAGTCTGGGAAAGTACATTGCGCAAACTGCTGAGCTTGTTCAACGGTCGACTGAGTACTTTGACAAGCTGCCAATGATAGTACAGCAGTACCAATTACAAGGCTTTTCTTAAACATTGTTATTTCACCATATTCTCTAAGCCACATTCAAAATCTGAAAGAGAGAACACGCTGCACTCTTTTGGAACGACAGTTGCAGCATCTCCCTTGTGAAGCTTCAGTGACATTTCTTCACTAATACCTACCCATGAATACTTGGCTTTAATACCGTTTCTTGGAACATCTACAACAGTACCTTCACCGATAGGGAAAGTTTCAATTTCACCCTCTGCATTTTTGATCAATGTTGCAAACTCAACCTTGTCGTTTGGCTGAATATTCTTTTCAGAACCAATGCCTACTTTTGCCATTGTGCCAGTTTCACACTGACGAACTTCCAAAACTGGAGCGGTTGGTGCCAGCAAATGTTGTAGATCTTTATTAAAGTCGACAGCTTCCATTGCTGCTTTGCTCGCTAGATTAGCGTAACTAGCACTTGAAATTGGACAACGTGAATCTCTTGTATCCGTTTTTGAAGAGTGATCGCCTTCTAGCTCGATTCGTTGTACTAAACTCATTTCTGGTAGAGTCACAACTTTAACAACAGCAGTCACATCTACGTTATAGCTACAATTTGCAGGAACTAAATACTCATCACCAGTCAGAATGTTCGTCGCAGTATGCGCTTCTTCATGTGATTTGTTTAGTTCACTACCAATAATTTCTGTAATGATAGCGTAGTCCGCAATTGGCACACCTTTGGTGTTATATCGGCCACTTTGCTCAGCTAGTTTAATCTCGTCTTTGAGCTTATTCGCGATTTTTCTGTCTACAAGTTTACTACCTGTCTTACTAATTTGACTCTCAAGCTCGTTACGCATCACTGCTTTTAGTTTTTTGTCCGCTGAGTCTTCGAAAGAAATATCAACAGGCAGTACAATAACCTTTCGGTCATCACTAGACTTTGACTCAACCTGCGCCGTTGCCAAAGGTACTTCCATATCAGGTGTACATATTGCCGTTACACCAGACCCCGTTAATTGACAACCAGAGAGTACCATCATGGTACTCAATGCCACTGCCGTTTTCTTAAACATTTTGTCACTCCATTCAATTATTATTATTTACAAACCAAGTGCGTTCCAAACGCCTTGTTCATCAACTAGGTCGATAAAGTTTCGTTCAGCTCCTTCCCTAGATATTTTGTAGCTAGAATAAGAACTGCCAGTTGAAATTATTTCATTGCTTCCCAATGTAGCTCCACGCTTCGGCGTCAACTCTAGTCGTGTAAACTGAGTCGAAATGAACGCCTCTCCGACTTTGTTCTGACGTAATTCAGTCTTCAGAGTTAATGTGTGTGTGGCGCTGGGAGTTCGCTTTAAAGATGTTTTAATTGTTTGTTGTGACAACTTGTCCGCTAGCAGCTGAGCGCTTTGCCTAGCGCTACCTTTAAATGAGAATTGAACAACAATACCAGACTGAATTTCGTCAATCTTATTTACCATTTTACTTACACTGCTCGCATTTGAAGTGATTTCAACTCCCAAAGCAGCAAGCATTGTCTTACGTACATTGACTGTGTTCTGTAGATCTTTTTTATCTTTGTTTTGCAACCACCAAAGTAAACTATCTTGGTGGGTCAGCTTTTCTAGGACTTGCTGGGCATTGCTATCTGCTAATTCTATGTCGCTATTCAGCTGTTGAATAATCTTATCTCGACTTACTTTTGCTTGTACAAAGTACGCTATGTCATTTTTTTCAGTCTGGATATACTCTATGTCAGCAAACGCAACCGTTGCAGTCTTGCTATTGATTTTACTATCAACAAAACCTAATTCCGTTTCATCTACGCCATTTGTTCTAAATACGTCTCTTGAGGCGAATTGTGAGTTTACCTCTGTCCATAGCTGGGCACTTATTTGGCTTAGAGCTGATTGCTTTGCCATCTCTAAACTTCTACCCTGTCCTACTGCATAAATATAGGCATCATTGGTTGTTTGTGTAGAGTGATACCATTCTGGCGGCTGGGTATTGGTTGACTGGCACCCTATTAGAAAAACAGAGATTATTGAAGCCAATTTGATTGATGTCTGACGTATCATTATCTTTAGTGAATTATTGAATATGTAAAAATATTACAATTCACAGTTATATAAATAAATTACAAGTTTATAAATCAAACTTTATTTGTGACGCCCGTCACATCAATGCACTTTATGGAACCTCATGCGGAGAATAAACAAACACCAAACTTATCTTTTGAGAACCTTATTTTATAATCAAAATAAAAATCACAACATCAATATATTTAACATTCCCATGACATTCAAATTAACAGAGTATCATTCCATATATAAGTAACTTAATTAGATGAGGTTAGCGCTATTTTAATACTAACCGTCTACACAAAACAATTGAACACTCTTGCTTAATAAACAGTACTTAATATGGAAAACCAAATGGAATTACCACTCTACATTAAGCAGCAACTCACAGAAAAAAGTTTAATTCGGAATCAATTTCTACAAGGTAGATTGCACTGATTGGGGCTTTGGGATTGCGGAACCACAGTAACAAAAAAACCCACCAATCTGGTGGGTTCAAAAATTTGTCGATCCTTACGTCTAACAAGCGTAACTAAAGGTCAAACAGTAATCATCACCACCTTTTGCTACATATTCTTTATCTTCATTGCTCGCCGATGGATGACGTTTTTCGTCCCCTTTTACCAGGCTAACCCAGTGACGTAGTCCCATCTCTTTGTCTGCACCAAACGTCGTGCATGTTTCGATTTGAATGTCATCAATCTCTACTAGCTCAAGACAACCTGTGCCTTTGCGGCGAGCGATGGTCATTTCTACATGCGTGCCACTTTCGTCGCGGAACAAGATGTTGTCCGGGTTGCACTCGTCACCAGTGTAAGCAACAAAGTGTTTGTTATGGCGTAGACCGCTGTGCTGGCCATTTTTGAAGAAGGCTTGCACGTGGCGATAGTTGATTTCGTAGCTCACTACATCCTCGTGTGAACCGTTCTCTAGCGGGAACAGCGTATCAAGGAGCTGCTTGGCCATTTTCTGCTTTTGCGTAGGCTCGCCTGCGTCGACCATTTCAACGGCAAACACGGCTTGTGCGATAAAGTTTTGTGGATTTTGTTGTTGTGTATTATCGAATGTTTGCATTTTCATAGTCTATTCCTTCAGCTACTTTTAGTACTGCATTAACCAAGCCTTGTTACTTCTATATGACCGTTTGGTTACCGCTTGATTTTTAGAATAGCGCTTTTTTACAAACAATTTCACAACAAAATTTTTACACTGTCAATTTTACAAAAATGCGTTTTTTACACACTGCCGTTTTTGCCCATGTCACACTCAATAAAAAGCTACACTCAATAAAAAAGCGCAAACCATCGGTTTGCGCTTTGCTTCTTATGATGATTTCACCAACCTACAAGTTGGAATCTATCAAGCCTCTTGCTCTACGCTGCGCCTTTATCAGATAAGCGCTCATCGACCGTTGAGTCATTGCTTTCTGAAGGTTCGCTCGTTGCGCTATCACTTAGTACTTCTGCAAGTGTCGACTTAGATAGATGACCTTGAAGATCGCCATTGTCATCGACAACAGGAAGTGGGTGGTCACTATCGAGCGTCTCAGGAATCACCTCTTCAAGCAGTGCATCGCTTTGAACGGCAGGTACGTCATCTAACAAGTCTTCCGGTATCTCTTTGTGATAATCGTTTTTGTTCACTTGCTCTAACGTTTCTTGAGTAATGACGCCTTGGTAACCGTCATCGTTAACAACGTATCCATAGTCCTCAGAAGATTTGCGCATCTGACTGATCGCTTCGCCCAGTGTTTCCGCTGTGATACGAAGTACAGGTGGCTGCATAACCGTCTCAACTGTCAGTGCCCGAGCTCGGTTCACATCTTTCACAAACGCTTCTACGTAATCATCGGCTGGGTTAAGCAGGATATCGACAGGTTTGTCCTGCTGGACGACGACACCGTCTCTCAAGATGGCAATACGATCACCAATCCGAAGTGCTTCATCCAAATCATGGGTAATGAAAATGATGGTTTTGTGGAGCTTTTCTTGAAGCTCGATCAACTGGTCTTGCATCTCACTACGAATGAGGGGGTCGAGTGCAGAGAAGGCTTCGTCCATCAGCAAGATCTCAGCGTCGGTACACAGCGCACGAGCAAGACCTACACGTTGCTGTTGTCCGCCAGACAATTGGCTAGGATACTGCTCTTCATAGCCTTCTAGGCCAACGGTCTTGATCCAATCTCTGGCTTTTTCGAATCGCTCTGTTTTACTCATTCCTTGGATTTGCAATCCGTAGGCGACGTTATCAATGACGGTTTTGTGCGGAAGTAAGCCAAAGCGCTGAAATACCATCGACATCTTATGGCGACGGAAATCACGTAACTCTTTATCAGAGAGCTTCATAACATCCGAGCCATCAACAATGATCTCCCCTTCACTTGGGTCAATAAGGCGATTGAAGTGTCGGATAAGTGTGGATTTTCCTGAGCCAGATAGACCCATAATCACAAAAATTTCTCCCGGATAGACATCTAGGTTGATATCCTTAAGACCGAGTGTATGGCCAGTACGCGCTAGAAGATCATCTTTTGATTCGCCATCCTTTACAGCTTGGAGGTAAGACTTATCTTTAGGACCAAAAATCTTATATAAGTTCTTAATTTGAATCATTGGCTGAGGTTGAGTAGTAGACATTATTCTCTACCTCCTAAGTGAGCTTGGGTACGTTTTGCATAACTTTGTGAAACACGGTCAAAAATAATGGCAAGCGCACGATAGCAAGGCCATTGAGTAGACCTAGCGTGAAATATTGGTTGGTGATGGATTTTAGAACGGGTTGTCCCAAACCTTTTACACCGATCATCGAAGCAATCACGACCATCGCAAGAGCCATCATAATGGTTTGGTTGATACCAGCATGATGTTCGGCATTGCCAAAGGCACCTGAACCCCAAACAAGCGCTGTGTAGGACTTGCACCATATGCAGTAGCGGCTTCGAGTACTTCTTTGTCGACGAGTCGTATCCCTAAATCCGTCAAACGGATGACTGGCGGGATGGCGTAAATCACAACGGCGATAACACCTGGAATTTTGCCGATACCAAGGAGCATGACTACTGGAATCAAATACACAAACGCTGGCATGGTTTGCATCACGTCAAGTATGGGGGTAATGATGGCTCGGGCTTTTTTCGACTGAGCCATAAGGATCCCGGTGGGTATCCCGAGGCAATTGCGAGCATGGTTGAGACTAAAATGATGCTCATGGTTCGCATCGTATTATCCCACATACCGAAAAAGCCGATTACAAAGAAAGCGATACCGACGGAGGCGCTGAGTTTCCAAGAGCGGCTCGCCACATAAGCAAGACCAACCAGAATTCCGATAATTAGCCACCAAGGGCTGGAAAGCAGTAACTTCTCGAACCAAATCAAGAAGCTCAATAATGGGTCGAATAGAGATTCGATAGTGTCGCCGTATTCACGAGAAAAATCTCGATAGGCACCGTCTAAGGTTTTTCTTATTTCTAATAGTTGTTTGCGGTCTAATTGAGGTATTTCACTCAACCACGTGGCATTAGACATCTGTTACTCCTTGATTACTTCTGCCAGAAACAGCAATGACTGCTGCCTTGTGTTCGCCTTTGAAAATAGCGAGCTTGTATCAAATAAGAAGGGGCTATTCCTCTAGCCCCTTTTACTACCGTTTGGGCTTAAAGTTCATCTACTGCTTTTTGTACTTTTGCTGCAACCTCTGGCGTTAACCATGCAGACCACGTTGATTTGTACTCTTTCATAAAGTGTTCAACCGCGTATTCGCCATCGGCTTGCTCGTCTTCCATCCAAGCCAAAAGACCATTCATTTGCGCGTTGGTAAACTCACGCTTAGCAAAATACTCCATCGCTTGTGGAGAACGCTTAGCAAAATCAGTAGTCACAACCGTTTCTACGATTGATGGTGGGTACATAGTTGCTTTCGGCTCTAGACACGTTTCTTGAGTGATACACTCTTTAAACATCGTCTCGTCCACACCACTTCCGAAGTCGACTTTCACCATTTTGTATTTACCAAGAACCGCTGTCGGTGCCCAGTAATAACCAAACCATGCTTCTTCGCGCTCATAAGCTTTTGCAATTGAACCCGATAGACCCGCACCTGACCCTGGATCGATTACCTCAAATCCTTTTTCTTCCATCCCGAGCGCTGTGAATAGGTTGCCAGCAGAGATTTGGCAGTTCCAGCCAGCAGGACAAGAGTAAAACGCCGACTTGCTTGGATCTTCTGGGTGCTTAAACATCTTAGCGTTGGCGAGTACCCCTTCAATCGTTGCCATTGATGGGTCTTTGGCGACCATATACTCAGGCACCCAAAAACCTTCTTCACCGCCATCCGTTAGAGTAGTACCCGCGTATTGGATTTGACCGTCTTTGACACCCATATCCAAGGCTTCACGCATTGAGTTACTCCAAAACTCTGGTGCAATATCTGGCTGACCTTTTGAGATCATTGACGCACCCGTCGGTTGAGTGTCACCTGGGACGAGTTCAGCGTCACAATCGAAACCATGTTGAAGTATGAACTTGTCTACATTCGCGATAAGAGTTGCAGAGTTCCAGTTCATGTCTGCGATAGTAACTTCACCACATTCTTCAGCAGAAGCGGTTTGAAGGGAACTTGCAGCAAGAAGAGACGAAAACAATAACGTCCTAGTTAAGTTTTTCATAGTGATTTCCATATGAGGTTTTCAATAAGTGTATGAACGGTAGGTTAATATTACAAACTTCGCTTAGATTCTGCTTACAACACGAATTGTTCGCCTTAGTGACAAGAGTGTTTTCGTTGAGCGAGATGATTTTGGTGGTAAGAAAGCTCGCAGCCTTTACGCAATTAAGCGCAAGCACTGCTGAACTGCTAGCAGAAGAGTGAAGAATGTCATCAGGACTATCGGATTGCAAAACATCGTCATTGCTCATTTGAACAACGCTCATTTGATTAAAGCTCTGATGAACTAGGTTCAGATGAATCTGTTCGTTTTGCATTTCGATTGGGTTATGAGGGTCACGAGCTGAAAAAGCCACGCCCCTGGAAGGAATAGAACGGTTAGGTTCGAGTGCACAAGCAATGCCTAAACTCTGCTTTGTGACGCTCCCCTTTTCAACTTCTCTATCAGTGAGTGGAAACGCTCTCTTGGAGTTTTCTCCAACCACTTTGTGCAGTCCCTTAACTTCCAGAATGGGATCCATGTCGAGCCGCCCTTAAAGTCCTTTGTAATGTAACGTTTAGCACTCTAAGTAAAGCTAGCGTCAATTTCAAGGTATAGCATTCCGTTAACAACTTGAAAACATCAATAAATTAGTAATTTAGTTATACGATCTCCCTCGCACAACAATAGTTAAATTACTGAAATTATTACAAAACTTTACAGTCAGTGTGAGATTGGGTATTAGCCCCACAAATAATTTTAAGTTTTTGATAATAAAAACAACAATTGGCAAACCGCTGTCAATATGCTAGCTGCTTTATCAAGCACATAATTAATAGTTAGAACACTAACCTTTAAGCCACCCGTTTCACCAGAGCTTACGAATAGATGCACCCTACACTAAGCATATTGTCTTCATTCAAGAGCTTCTACAATGAGACTCAAAGGGTGTACACAAGATAGCCCTGTATTCTCTTCGATTTGCCAACGACAAGTCTCGCAATCAGAAACCGCCAGATCAGCCTGTGAGTGATCAATTTGCTCAAATAAACCGTGACCTATCTTCATCGATACATCGTAGTTTTCTCGCTTGTATCCATATGTTCCGGCCAACCCGCAGCACTCACTATCTAGCACTTGAACTTCTAAACCTGGGATCATTTTTAGAAGCTCAATCGTAAAGATGTGGTCACCGCTACGCTCCAAGTGACAAGGCGTGTGATAGACAATACGCTTATTCAATGGCTTCATTTTTGGTAAGTTACCCTCACGCCACTCACTGAACATAAAGCGACTAAATAGGTGAACTTTATCAGCGACCTTGTGGTTATCAACATCGAGTACATGGGGATACTCTTCTTGTAAGGTAAACGCACAGGTCGACGACGTTGAGACCACTGACTCAGAGCGGCTCTCCAACGCTTTCTCCAACTGACTCACATTAAGCTCTGCGTTTTTCCTTGCTTTGGCGTGAAAACCATTAGCAATCAGGGGCACGCCACAGCACTTCTCTCGCTCTAGTAACTGGACACCAATATTCATCGCGTTCATGACACGGATGAAGTTTTGGCCTACGCTGTGATCGTTATAGTTAACGTAGCAACCATGAAAATAGCTGATTTGACGGCGATATCGGCTTTGATCGGCGACGTGTTTTTTGTACCAACGACGGAAAGTGCCATGTGAATATTTAGGTAAAGACTTATGATCATGCACCTGAATCGTATGGTGCATGGCCTTTTTCACTACGCTTTGCTCGGTGAGTTTATTAACAATAGGGGCAAACGGCGTGGCCAAGCGACCAAACAGATCAGTATGGCTCAAAACGAAATCTCGTGCCGTTGTCAGACTCAGCGGTTTGCGTCCATGCTTTCCACGCGCGGAAGCAATAATGTCGCCAATACGCACCCCTGAAGGACAAGCCGTTTCACAGCGCTTGCAGTTAGTACAGAGCTTAAGTACATCATCAAAAAACTCTGGGCTTTTCAGCCTCAAACGCTCTCCATCGGGGCCACATTGTTTAGGTCCTGGGTATTCAGGGTTGGCTTTTGCGACCGGACAATAAACGGTACACACCGTGCACTTAATGCAGTTCTCAAAGGTTTTCGTTTGCTCATCACCATGAAGGCTAGCGACGGCAATCAGTTCCGCTGGGCGTACGGCAGTCATACTAGCGCTCCTTTTCTTTTGTGATTGGTTAGGCTGCTGTGATTGGCTTAATTTTTGTGCATAACACGCTGACTCTTGGCTTTCAGCGATGGCATCAGCAACATGGAAACCCGTGCTTATTGCCACGCCACCGCCACAGCCATGAGCGATAGGATCATAATGAGCAAGAATAGAGCCTGCACAATAAACATTATTTATACACTGCTGCGCTTTAAGAGGCTTGAATTGCCGATTCGTTGACACGCCAAAGTTCATAAACGGATGGGATTGTCGGGAGAAAAAGTGCTTTGAATACCATGACTCCCGTCCACCGATGTCTTCAATATCCAAATCAAAGATGGGCTCACTCACCTTATGATGCTCCGCTTTCAGACCTTTGCTAAAGAAACTCCCCGATGCCAGCACCACATGCTTGGTATTGATTGGTACCGTTCGCATTTTTCGGGTATACAAACACGCGAGCGAAAGCTGGTCACCGTTTTGCTTGAACACACCGTGCGTCACCTCGTCACCAACATGAAGTGCCCCGCCCGCTTCAATAAATGCTTTTCTTAACGTGTCTTCTACTCGAATACCCAAGAGCGATGGCGGCATGGTCGGCACTTCATGAAATTTCAGATGGGTTTCAGCGGCCAGTTTTTCCATCAATGCTAAGCCGTCTCCATTGCCAAGTATTGAAGGCATCAGCACTAAGTCGTTCGGCGTAGCAACTTGTCTAAGCTGGGAACATACGCTGGCAAAATCAGCCTCTTGACGCAGCAGCCGAGACACATCAATAGAGCGAAATTCGTGGCAGTTTCTTTGAGCTATACCCGATGTATCAAGCGTGATTTTCACTGTGAGTAGCTCTTTGCCCGCGAACATTGGTAATCTCGCCAACTTGGCTTTGGCAATCTCCGGCTGGAAATCTCGGAACCCTTCAATCGATACTAAGATTATTCGTTCAATCTGATTGAGAGCTGCGAAATTCTGATCAAGTTGCCATACGTAAGGCTGGGATAACCATGTGGACTTTAATGTGCCTAGGCTGCTGATTCGATAGTGATTATCCAATGAATCTTGATGTTTCAAAGGCAGCCCATGTTTGCTCATCAACTTCTGAAACCAGCTGAGCGATTCGAATACCCGTTTCTCACCTAACTTTGCGTAAGGATGTAAAGACGACGTCTTAGCAAGCTCAGCAATTTCATCAAAAGGATTACTCACCGCTTTGCCAGTTATTGGCGAATGACTCAGCACATCGATAGAACCAGATGAAAAATGCATCGCACTCTGACCATGAGAAACCACGGCGGTTTTGAGTCCACGCTCAATGCATCTTAAAGCGCTGCTAAACCCTGCAAGGCCGCCACCAATGACAACCACATCATAATCAATCATTGCTCAGCCTCCACTTCCTTTTCTGTCGCTTGCTTATCTGCCGCTAATTTAGTTTCGCTGTGATTTACATCATCTTGCTTGAAATCAAAATCCCCGGCACCAAATAGGCCTTGATATATCCAGTAGCTAAATTCCGCCTCCCGTAGAGCATCCCCCCAAAGCACAGGTTTGGTACCCTTCCAGCGCTCTTCAAGAAAGTCATGCAGCATCTCTCCAACTTCGTACCCCGAAAAGTTACCGTAGTCGGCCAATAGACTGGCTGCTCGATAGCTGCACATTTCGCCCTGACATGGCCCCATTCCCACCCGCGTTCTTCGACGTAAATCGACGAGGTTATGCACATCCAACGCTTTTACCGCGTATTCAATTTCACCTGCTGTGACCATCTCACACTCACAAATCACAGACTGGCTGGCTTGGTCATCAGATAAAAACGCCAGTGCCCGTTCTCCATGTCGATCAATCGCAGAGTGATAAACTGGCTTCGCGATACTTGCGGTTTTCTTAGCAGGTGTTGGGGTACTATAAGAGCCTGGCAAAGGTGTGGTGTGCGTGATGCAAGGGTTGGTGTTACCAAGCTTTTTCGCGACACTGTCGGTCGCCATTTGCGCCATGAGTCTGTAGGTCATTAGCTTGCCGCCGGTAATCGTGGTAAAGCCATGTAGGCCGTCAAACTCCGCGTGATCTACAAGAACTATGCCACGACTGATATTACGGCCGCTGGTGTCTTCACTGAGTGAAACCAAGGGTCTGACGCCCGCGTAAGCGCGTAACACCCGGCTTTGGCTCATGATTGGCGCAAGCTTGGCACCTTCTTCCAAAAGAATGTCCACTTCATCAGCACTCACGCGAAGATCGTCTATTTGGTCGTAATCAATGTGTTCAGATGTAGTTCCAATGAGAGAAATGGTGTCGCCAGGCACTAAAATATCGGCATCAGCTGGTTTGCGGCAGCGATTGATGACTCGGTTATTAATGCGGTAGTCAAGAATCAGAAGAGAACCCTTAGCAGGGAACATTTTTACGCTGAGATCCGCATACTCACATATCGTCTGTCCCCAAATACCTGCAGCATTGATGACCTCTTGCCCAAACACCTCAAAAGGTAAATTAGTGCGTGTATTGAAAGCATTAACACCAATGACTCGATCCCCTTCTCGAATGAGCGAGGTCACGACACAATGGCTGAATAGTCTGGCGCCTCTCTCTTTGGCATCGAGTACGTTTGAGGCACAAAGCCTAAATGGATCAATGGTTCCATCTGGTACTTTAATAGCGCCAAGCATTGCTGGATTGGCGTTAGGCTCAAACAGCAGCGCTTCTTTGGTCGTCATTCGCTCGGTTTCGATTCCGGCGACATCGCAGGCTGCAACGAACTCATCTTGGAATGAAATCCCATCTTCTGGAAGGGTGATAAACAATCCGCCAGTATCTTCGATACAGTGTGAGGCAATGGACTTTAGGATGCGATTTTCGGCAATACACTCCATCGCAGAATCTGGATCAGTGACAGCGTAACGAGCACCAGAATGCAGCAGGCCGTGATTTCGTCCTGTCGTACCAGACGCCAAGTCATCTCGCTCTAGTAAAATACAATCAATGCCCCGCAATGCGCAGTCCCGCATAATGCCAGATCCTGTCGCACCGCCTCCTATGATGATCACCTCAGTTTGATATCGAGCTATTGCTTTCATTGCATCCCACCCATTGAATTAACGCACAAATAGTGTGGCATTAAAACTCAATAAGTTTCGGGATTTCGCTCACAAATGTTCGTTCGAGCATAATTTCGCGCAATTTAGTTTCGATATGAGCCATGACAGGAAAGCAAATACAAAAAAACCAGCCATAAAGCTGGTCTCTCAAGTCCTGAGTCGCTATCAGACGCTAAGCAATTTCAACGTTAATCTCATTATCTTTCAGAACATTGCAGATCTCTTTTGGTGGTTTCATATCAGAGATGACCAAGTCAACTTCTTCGATACCACCCAATTTGACCATCGCATTGCGGCCAAACTTACTGTGGTCGACTCCCAACAAAACGCTTCGGCTGTTTTCAATGATCGCGCGTTTTACTCGCACTTCATGGTAATCGAAATCCAATAGTGAACCATCGTAGTCAATTCCACTGATGCCCAAAATACCAAAATCAAGTCTGAACTGAGCCACGAAATCAATGGTGGACTCTCCCGTGACACCACCATCTCGGCCACGAACTTCACCACCTGCCAAGATGACACGGAAGCTTTCTTTGTGCATCAACATCGATGCGACGTTGATGTTGTTGGTCACGATACGCAAGTCACTGTGTTCAACCAATAGCGCTTTGGCAATGGCTTCTGGGGTAGTACCAATATCGATAAACAGTGTGGCACCATTCGGTATGTGTTTGACGAGCTGCGCAGCAATCCGCTCTTTCTCTGCTTGATTGGAGACTTTACGGCTTTGGTAGGACGAATTTTCTGAGCTGGTCACAATGGTTGCCCCACCGTGATTACGTTTGATTTTGTTCGCATCCGCCAATTCGTTTAAGTCTCGACGAATCGTTTGTGGGCTCACATGAAACTTTTCGACCAAATCTTCCGTGCTGACGTAGCCATGCGTGGTCACCAATTCAATGATTTCCTGATGTCTTTTTATCGCTTTCAACCACACTCCCTCGCGTTAAAACCATGGTGAACCTCGAGTTTACTTGGTATTGGTAAGGTTTTAAATAGTCACTACAGCAAATCTGCCCATTACTGTATTCGATTACAGATAAAGCAAATGAAACACTGCTCCATTTCGCGCAAAATAACCAAAACGAACATAAAATGTGCTTTGGATAACATTTATGAACATGATTCGAACATTTTTAACTTTCGTACGCACATGTGAGATCTAAGCCGGATTTCTAACTGGTCTAATTAGCTACAATCCCAGCGCACATTTGATATGCATATGAAACAAGACCAAGGAAAGAACTATGAGTATAAAAAAAGATCCTGCGCTACTCGGCCAGTGTATCGCAGAGTTTATTGGTACTGGCTTGCTTATATTTTGGGGTGTGGGCTGCGTTGCAGCGTTAGTGTTAACCGGTGCTGAATTCGGCCAATGGGAAGTGAGTATTGTATGGGGCTTAGCCGTGGCGCTTGCTGTGTACTGCACCGCAGGTGTTTCTGGTGCTCACATCAACCCAGCGGTAACCATTGCTCTTGCCGCATTCCACGGGTTTGAAAAGCATAAGGTACTGCCTTATATCGCATCGCAAGTTGCAGGCGCATTCTGTGCGGCGGCGTTGGTATATGGATTGTTCAGCAACTTGTTTGTTGACTGGGAGCTTGCCAATGGCTTGGCTAGAGATACACCTGAAGCACTTGCAACAGCAGGTATTTTCTCAACCTACCCTCACGCTTCTCTATCTTTCTTGGGCGCAGCAGCGGTGGAATTTACCATCACAGCCGTTCTCATGTTCGGCATTTTAGCGTTTGGTGATAGCAATAACGGCGGCGAATCTCGCGGTGCGATGGTACCACTGTTGATTGGTTTGCTTGTTGCCACTATTGGTGGCTCACTTGGCGCGTTGACCGGTTTTGCAATGAATCCTGCACGTGACTTTGGTCCTAAGCTATTTGCCTACTTTGCTGGTTGGGATTATGCACTGACGGGAGCGAAAGATATCCCATATTTCATTGTTCCTATTTTTGCCACTATCGCAGGCGGCCTATTTGGTGGCTGGCTATATCCAAAAGTGATTGGCGCTTACCTTCCTGCTGCTGGCGGTTGCACTAGCCCTGCACAGTGCGAGGAAGAAGCTGAAGTCAACGACACGGAAGCACACGTTTAATAAGTTAACTCTATCCCCTACAGATAATTACAACGAAATCAAAAGGACACTATTATGACTAAGAAATACATCGTCGCTCTTGATCAAGGCACCACCAGCTCACGAACGGTCGTTCTTGACCATGACGCTAATATTGTCAGTGTCGCCCAAAGAGAATTTACTCAAATCTATCCAGAAGCTGGGTGGGTTGAGCATGATCCGCTAGAGATCTATGCCACGCAGAGTTCCACTCTGATTGAAGCACTTGGCCAAAAAGGCATCACTTCCGATGAAGTGGCCGCCATTGGCATTACCAACCAACGTGAAACGACCATTGTTTGGAACAAAGAAACGGGTGCGCCAGTCTACAACGCGATTGTTTGGCAATGTCGCCGTACAGCAGAAATCTGCCAAGAACTTAAACAGCGCGACGGCCTTGAGGAGTATGTTCGTGAGAACACCGGTCTGGTACTCGACCCATACTTCTCGGGTACCAAAGTGAAATGGATCCTCGACAACGTCGAAGGTGCTCGCGACCTTGCTGAAGAAGGCAAACTGATGTTCGGTACTGTAGACACATGGCTAGTCTGGAAGATGACTCAAGGCCGCGTCCACGTGACTGATTTCACCAACGCATCACGCACCATGCTTTTCAATATCAATACGCTTGAATGGGATGAACGTATCCTCAAAGAATTTGATATTCCACGTTCTATGATGCCAGAAGTGAAACCATCTTCAGAAGTGTACGGCCAAACCAACATTGGTGGTAAAGGCGGTACACGTATCCCTATTGCGGGTATTGCAGGCGACCAGCAAGCGGCGCTATTCGGTCAAATGTGTGTAGAGCCGGGACAAGCGAAAAACACCTACGGCACAGGATGCTTTATGCTGATGAATACCGGTAAAGAGAAGATTACCTCTAAAAACTCTTTGCTGACCACTATCGCATGCGGCCCGAAAGGCGATCTCGCTTATGCGCTTGAAGGCTCTGTGTTTATGGGCGGCGCATCTATCCAATGGCTACGCGATGAAATGAAGCTATTGAACGATGCAAAAGACTCTGAGTACTTTGCGAACAAAGTCGAATCAAGTAATGGCGTGTATGTGGTTCCTGCCTTTACCGGCCTTGGTGCACCGTACTGGGATGCTTACGCACGCGGTACCATTATTGGTATGACTCGCGGGACAGGTGCCAACCATATCATCCGCGCAACATTAGAAAGTATCGCCTATCAAAGTCGTGATGTGATTGATGCGATGCAAGCTGACTCGGGCATTGATCTCGCCTCGCTACGTGTAGACGGCGGCGCGGTAGCCAACAACTTCTTGATGCAGTTCCAAGCGGATCTACTAAACACAGAAGTTCACAGACCAAAAGTGGTTGAAGTTACAGCATTAGGTGCCGCTTACCTCGCTGGTATTGCTGTCGGATTCTGGGAGGGACTGGAAGAAGTATCCGGTAAAGCAGAGATCGACCGCACCTTCATTCCATCAGATGATGCGGAAAAACGTGAAACTCGTTATAGCGGTTGGAAACGCGCAGTTCAAGGTGTATTGAGCTGGTCTGAGTTTACTCAAGCTGAAAAATAGTCACGATTAGTCATCGGAGCGCATACGAAGTATAACTACCTCGGTGCGCTCTTTTCGTTTGTTTATTATTGCCTCTATCCACCCCAGACCAGATAGAAATAACCAGAGCCAAGTAATAAACACAGTGGAGAGTAGAGCACACTATCAAGCACGGCAAAATCCCCCTGTTTGTTTTTTTTGGTAAAGCCAACCAAGTTAAAGTCGCCTATCGCTCTTAAAATAAAAATAGCTCCGACAACAATACCGGCCCACTGAACATACTCCAGCATTTCAGGCTCGATGAACACTAACTGTATAAACCCTAAAGACAGTACAGCAAACAGCGAAAGACACATCGCCACTAAAAATGTCACCCCGGCGCCCGGCGTAAACACATTGCTCCCTTCCAATTTAGGGATCGCCAATTGAACGCCCTTTTTACCCCCAAACGCCCAATACACGTGAATCAACGCGATGATCGATAGAATCGAAAACATCGATAAAGCGACGAGCGACTGCATGAACCCTCTCCAATTTTAAATACCTAAGTCATCTACAGAGAGGTGTACTATGTTGGAGATTGCAAACCAAGTCGAAGCACGCCAATTACGTGCATTACATGAAAGTTTGCGTGTCGGGCGACATTACAAGGCTTAGTAACCCGTGAGTTCCATATATCCCACCCCCTCATGAGAGCCTGTTATCTGCACAGGTCCTTCCCAGTAAGGTACGGTCAATGGCATTTTAGCGTCGGGATTAATGGCATCTATCGTCAAAAATAGTTCGTGCGTTGGTATGTCGAGTTGCCACGTTGTCGGGTGCGGGCGGCCATTGAGGTCTGTGTATGTTTTTACCTTTAGAGAGAGTTCATCTGCGCTAATGGTGATTCCTTCTCGGTCACGATACATCAATCGGCCATAGGTATAGTTCGCTTCCCCTGTTTGGTTATCTCTGAGCTGAAACACCACCAGGCTAGTGTCTGTGTCGAGCCTTAACGCAAACCAGTCCCAACCTTGCTGAGAGCCGAGCAAAAAACGTGAACTCCACTCTCGATCTATCCAAGCTTGCCCTGTCACTTGATGTGTTTGCCCTTCCACTTGAATTGAGCCCGTGACGTCAATAAACGGCTGGCTGTAATAGTGTGAAGCGACGCTACCATCGGCGCTTTTCACGCTGTATCCATTATCACCCTGAAGCTGAAAGGCTGACTCGCTAGATAGTGAAAGCTTATAGCTAAATGTATCTGCAGCAACGGAAAGTGTGGCGGGGAACATGCCGTCGGACTCACTATTCCATTGCCAATCATCCAAGTACACACAAAATGGCCGCTCAGTCACCCCTGCCATTTTTGGATGGGCGCGAGACCATTTCTCCTCTGCAAGATGAAGCGTTGGCGTGGTGATTGCACTGTGCGCCATGTATATCTGTGTACTGTTCCAATTTGCCTCTTGTTGTTCTATGGTTTGCGGCCCTTCTGGTGCTAAAGCGATTCGAAACTGTGTCCATTGAACGCCAAAAGTATCGCCTGCACTGTTTTCTAAATTTGCAGTGACATACCACCACTCGTAGCGAAAATCTTTATGTGCTTGATGATCTCTAGGAAACTCGATATTTCGATTGGCAGTGACCTTGGTAAAGCCTTGTTCATCTTGACCTAGTAAAGCACCAAACCCTCGAGGCTTTGGCTCCTCGCAACCGCTCAATAGAAGTAAGAGTGGCAATAGTGCCACCAAAATACACGAGGCTCTATTTTTCATTACAGCACCTCGCTCTGAAGACTCGACATCGCTGGACGTTTCACCAAACGCCACAACGGCAATGCCGTCGCTGCTGATGCCGTTACGATACTCACAAGTGATAGCATCGCAATATCGCTCCAGCTCCAAACAAATTGCAGGCTCCAACCAAACGCGCGCAGCGTTACCATGTCGGTTAACACATAGCCCACCAACGCACCAAGTGGCAGCGCAAGGCATAGAGTAAAGCAGACCAAAACCACCATCTGCATCACAACCATGCCAAGCAATATTCGACTGCGTACTCCAAGCGCATACAACCTAGCTATCGCCGCTTTTCGCGCTTCTATAAGCATGAAGCAGGCACTAAACAACCCGATGACGGCCACCATTAACGTGACACCATTCAATGCTTTAGTGACCGCAAATGTCTGCGAGAAAATCTCGAGTGCTATGGTTTTGATTTGTTGTTGATCGTAGAGCTGGGTGTCGCTCAACCCAAACTCGTCCATCAATCGCCTGCGCATATCATCGCTATCAAATTCTGCTTGAATACCTAGCTCGTCGGTACAGGTGAAAATTCAGCGCGCTGCCAAAGTGCGGGAGCGATCAACAGCTCTCCTGTCGGTGAGCCGTAATCGTAGAAAATTGCCCCGACTTTTAGCGGTTTTTCAAGCGCAGTGTTTAGCTCCCCCACTTCTATCTCATCACCAAGCGCTAGCCCAAGTTTCACCGCCATAGGCTCACTGATAGCCGCTAACTCCATTTGATAAAAACGTGGCCAAAAATCTTGCACCATTTCTTTGGCGACCATGGTTTGTTCGAGGGTTAACGTGTCTTTGGTGCCGAGCTTGGTGGGAAGGTTAGAAACCGTCGTATCTAAATAGCTTTGAGTGAAGATGGCGCTGACTCCTGGCATAGCCTGCAACCTACTTTGAATGCTGCTCATCTCACTTTGTGCGGGGCTGATATAAATGTCCGCATGAAGCGCTGCTCCAGCCACTGTTTCAATGTATGCTCAAAACTCACTACCAAAGTGTTCATCGCTAGGTTCGCTGTCATTGCCAGCAGCAATGCCATCATCGCGAGAGATAACGGTGCGACCAACTCTTTAAGCTCAGCGACAAGATAGTGTTTCAACCCACTGGTAAACAGTTTTTCAACCCAAGCGCTCAGCAGCAATAGACCTTTGGGCAGATAAAGTGGCGTCGCAACCACCAGCACACCAAGCCAAAGCATAGTGACCCGAAAATGATGACTGAGCAAGAGTCCAACCACCGCCAACATCGTTAAACCAATGGCCACAACCAATAACTGCGTAGTCTTTTGTGGTTCTGGAAGCGCGTAATAGCCACTGTGGATGGATAAAGGTTGCTGAACGCTACCCCGAAAATGTTGCCAGCATGCCCCAAGCGCAGCGGCCAACGTAATAGCGAGGCTTGAAACAACCAGCTCCATTGCCAAGAGCCAGGTAGTAGCGTGGCGCCGTAAAGCTGCTCCAACGTCAATGCTACCGTTGGATGCAGCCAATGACTGAGCTGCATTCCGAATATAAAACCAAGCAAGGATCCAAGCAGAACCATGATGGCCAGCTCAACCAACAAAGCAGCAAACACCGTTGTGGAATGAAGTCCCGCTTGCTGCAGTTGAACCAGCAATCGCCTGCGCTTTAGCAAACTGTACTTCACACCATTGTAGCAATAAACAGCCCTACCAAAAAGCCAGCATACTCATCGCAGTTAGGTTTAGGTGGAAGCTATCGGTCAGTGAATCGAGATCGCTGCTTTGAGTGTTTTCAATCCATTGGCCTTGCTCAGCGACGATACTGTTCCAATTCCTTTCTTGCTGGTTTTGACTTTCAAAGACTGCTATGTAGCTAAGCTGCCCAGGGCGATTAAGTAAACGCTCAGCGAAGCTAATGTCCACCAGCATTCGACTACCCAATTGCCATTTATCAGGCACGGCATAAATTTGTGTCTTGGTATCATCGAGTATCAACTCGCTCGGGCGCCCCATTTGCTCAAACTGTTGTTCGCTCACCAAAGCGACGGGATCACCACGGAGCATATCAACCAATGGCAATTGCTGGTCGAACAGAAAAACTGGCTGTTTACCATCTTCGCGCCCATGTTCAAGCCCATGGTTCATAGTCGCGGTGACAGCCGCCACCACATCACTGCCCTGCACTGAGTATCGCCGCCCTTCGGATGAGCGAACGCGTCCTTCGAGTACCGCCAGTGATTGGCTCAACCCAGCCTGCCTGAGCTGAAAATAGAGATCGTTTGAGAAATACTGTTGTCCAGTAGGTGGGATGATAAATTGCGAGGCGGGTAGACTCAGTTGCTCTGCGGCATCAGCGTAGCTGCGCTTTGCATTTAGGTTTATCGCTTGCACCGCTACAAACAGCATCACCGCAAGCACAATGCCAATCAATATAGAGGCGGCTTGCAATGGAGCTTGCAGATAATGACGGGCATAAATACGCAGTGCGAGCACTAGATGCCAAAGCTTAACTCGCGTCATAGAGCTGTCCGTTCACCAAACGTAATCTCGACTGCATAAAAGCTGCGCACTCCTCACTGTGCGTGACCAAAAGCACCGCCGTATTACCTCGCTGGGTAATATCGGCCAAAAGCTGCATCACCTCTCTGCCGATTGCTCATCCAAATTACCCGTTGCTCATCTGCTAAAAGCAACTTAGGCTCGCTAGCAAGCGCTCTCGCGATGGCAACTCTTTGCTGCTGCCCACCGGATAACGCCGCGACATGCCTATCCAGTAGTCCACTGAGACCTAGTGTGTCTACTAAGTAATCACACCAGCCGTTCCATTGCTTTTGAGCAAGAGACAGCGGAAACGCAATGTTTTGACGCACATTGAGTGGCGTTAATAGGTTGAACTGCTGGAACACAACACCTAAGGTGTGGATGCGAAACTCACTCCAGTCACTATCTCGCCATTGACTCGTTTCTTGGCCATCAAGGATAAGGTCTCCTGAATTTAATGGCTCAAAACCCGCAATGATGTTCATCAACGTACTTTTGCCACTCCCACTCGCGCCCATTAACGCAATACTCGAGCCAGTAGCCATCACCAGTTCGCAGTCGCGAAGTACTGTGTGTACTTCATTACCATCAACAAATTGCTTGCTGACACTGCGCAATGAAACCAACTCACTGTCGGGCATAGAGCCTCCTTAGGGTTTGTTATTTAAGCGGGTAACTCAATGCTGATACGCATTCTGCCTTACTTCATACCAGCCATCATAAGTGACAATTCAGTTAATAAAATGTAATCAACACATCTAGATAAGAGCCAGTAAACACGCACTTTTTGATTTTAGTTCACTAAATAGATAGGAAATGTGACATGAAATACAATTCGACCTAACAAGTAACTCATTGAGTTGCTTAGCAATGGACATCCCACTATGGTGGACTGGTTATGCACTCACGCGCATTTCCGTACTCAAACCGGTAAATGTAAATTTTGAGTGACACGGATGTAACCAATTTCAAGCGCCAGACTTGAAGTCAATAAAAACGATAAGGAAATCAGATGCCATTTAAAAAAACTGCTTTTGCACTCGCCTGTGCTTCTGCATTGCTTTCAACTTCAGCTTTCGCAGCCAACGACAAGCTCACCATAGGTATTACACAATACCCTGCCACTCTACACCCTGACATCGACAGCATGGTGGCAAAAGCCTACACCAAAGGCTTTGTTAACCGTGAAACCATTGGCTACGACCAAAACTGGGAGCTCGTTTGCTTTTATTGTGAAGAAGTCCCTAGCTTTGAAAATGGTTTAGCGCAAATTGTAGATAGGCCACATGCCAAAGAAGGTGAGAGCAAGCAAGGCATTAAGATGCGAGTCAGCCTCAAATCTGATCTCTATTGGGGCGACGGCACCCCCATCACAACAAAAGATATGGTGTTTTGGCACAAAGTGGTGACCTCTCCTGACGTGCAAGGCAACCCAGAGCTGACAACCCTACAGCAGATTGAGAAGCTTGATGTGGTCGATGAGCATACTTTAGACGTCTATGTCGACCGTATCTCGTTTAAATATAACGCAGACTACATTCCACACGTTCTTCCTTCCCATATCGAAGAGTCGATATTTGAAAACGATCCAAGCAAGTACCACCTTAATACCAAGTTCGTAACAGAGCCAACCTTGGCTGGCCTATACAGCGGCCCTTATATCATCGAGCAGCTCAAACAAGGTCAGTTCGTTAAAATGACCCGCAACGAGCACTGGAAAGGCAAACAACCACACTTTGCTACAGTGACGCTGAAAACCGTTTCTGACACTCAAGCCTTGCAAGCGAACTTACTTTCCGGTGACGTCGACTACATCCCGGGCGAACTGGGTCTCACTCTCGACCAAGCGCTGCAATTTGAGAAAAAATTTGGCGACAGGTTTAACGTCGATATTCGTCCTGCATCACTCTACGAGCATCTAGACGTTCAGCTCAACAATCCTCACTTGTCGGAAGTGAAAGTTCGCCAAGCACTGCTATTCGGGCTAGATCGCAAACTAATTACCGACAAACTATTCGATGGAAAACAACAAGTTGCTAACTCAGATACAAGCCCACTGGATAGCATCTATACCTCTGAAACACCGACCTACGACTACAATCCAGAAAAAGCGAAGCAACTACTAAAAGAAGCCGGCTATGAGCTAGTCAATGGCGTGCAAATGAAAGATGGCGAGCCGCTGGAAATTGAATTTATGACGACTGCGGGCAACAAGACACGTGAGTTGGTTCAGCAGTTCGCCCAAGGTCAGTGGAAGAAGATCGGCATCAAAGCAGCCATCAATAACCAAACTGCACGCGTGTACTTTGGTACTACCTTGACCGAGCGCAAACACAAAGGTCTCGCCATGTTTGCGTGGAGTTCGTCCCCAGAAAACCCACCGTTAACGATTCTTCACTCTGATTATATCCCAACTAAAGACAATCAATGGGCAGGACAAAACTACGCTGGCTACAGCAATCCTGAAATGGATCGAGTCCTAGAAGCCATCGATAGCGAACTTAACAAAGAGAAGCGCACTGAGCTGTGGAAGCAATTCCAAAACCTATATGCGACAGAGCTACCAGCACTGCCTCTCTACTATCGTTCAGACAGCTACATTCTTCCAAAATGGCTGGTTAATGTTGAGCCAACCGGGCACCAACATTACTCAAGCTACTGGTCCGAAAACTGGAGTCGAGCGAACTAGATTTCGAATTCTAAAGTTCGAAATGAATAAGCATCGAAGCCGCTAAGCGGTATCCATTTTTAAGAATGAAGTGTCTATGAATGAAGTTATCTTAGACGTCCGCAATATGAGTGTGGCCCTTGGGCCGCACTTTGCTGTTAAGGATGTCAGCTATCAAATCAAGCCGGGAGAGATCCTTGGCGTCGTCGGTGAGTCGGGCTGCGGAAAGTCACTCACCTCTCTTGCCATTATGGGGCTACTCGATAAATCGCTTACCTTGTCTGGTGATATTCGCTTCGGTGGAAGAAATCTTGTCGGTCTGGGCGAAAAGCAGTATCAGCATATCCGTGGCGAGGGCATTGGCATGATCTTCCAAGAGCCAATGACCGCCTTAAACCCAGTAATGAAAGTCGGGGATCAGATCGCCGAAATGTTCATTATTCACGAAAACAGCTCCCCCAAAGAAGCGCGTGATCGTGCCATCGAAATGCTCAAACAAGTTCACATTCCCTACCCAGAAAAGCGTGCTAATGCTTATCCGCATGAGCTATCAGGGGGAATGAGACAGAGAGTGATGATCGCCATGGCGCTCGCTTGTAAGCCGAAAGTATTGATTGCCGATGAACCGACCACAGCGCTTGATGTAACGGTTCAAGCGCAAGTGCTCGACCTACTCGAAGAGCTGCGAGAAACCACAGGTACGGCTATCCAATTTATCAGTCACTCTCTGGGTGTGGTGTCGCAAATCTCGGATCGCGTCATGGTGATGTACGCAGGACGTGTCGTTGAAATCGCCGATGTAAATGAGATTTTCGATAACCCTCAACACCCCTACACGCAAGCGCTACTCGATACAATCCCACGAGTCGGTGTCGATGTGGACAGGCTGCCCGCTATTCCCGGTAGCGTACCACCACTCGATCAACGAAATGAAGACTACAGCTTTCGCGACCGCTGCCCTGAGCTCTACGATAGCTACTTACAGAAAGCAGAGAAGCGCAATCAACAACGGCAAGATACGGCAGCGGCTCAAACCAGCTCGACGCTACAACAGCCTGCGTTTCGTCAACAAGGAGGCGCGGCCTAATGACTTTGCTCGAAGCCAATAACCTGCACAAGCACTACCTCCTTGAAGCAGGCTCGATGTTTGGAAGAAAACCGAAAACCCTTCATGTCACCAACAATGTTTCCATCAAAGTTGAGTCAGGAAAAACCACCGCGATAGTCGGTGAATCGGGCTCAGGAAAATCGACGTTAGGCCGCATGCTCAGCATGTTGGAGCGTCCCGATTCCGGCGATATCTTTCTCGCAGGCCAAGAGGTGTCCAGATTGCCTAGTCATATGCAGCGTCGATTACGACAACGCATTGGCCTTGTGTTCCAAGACCCCTACTCAGCGTTAAACCCGCGCATGCCGATTCTCTCTTCACTGATTGAACCGATGAAAGTCAACGGCATTGGCAATAAGCAATCACAGCGTGCTCGCGCTATCGAAGTCTTAGGTTGGGTGGGCATGCGAGAAGACGTTCTTACCCGCTACCCTCATGAGTTCTCCGGCGGACAAAGGCAGAGGATCGCCATTGCCAGAGCATTAATGCTAAGGCTGAACTTATCATCGCCGATGAACCACTCTCCGCACTAGATGTGTCCGTGCAGTCGCAAATCCTCAATCTATTTAAAGATTTGCAGCAGGAGCATGGTATTGCGTTCTTGTTCATCAGCCACGATATGGCCGTGGTTTACCACTTGGCCCACGACGTGGTGGTAATGAAAAGCGGAACCATCGTCGAGCAGGCCTCCAAAGCGGACTTTTTTGCGAATCCCAAACACGCTTATAGCCGTGAGTTACTGAGCGCTGTTCCCGACATTGGCAATACACGAAGGCGAAATCGCGCTCATCAAACCGTCACCGCATAAACAGTTTGGCACTGCCCTTTAACCACTGACCTAAGCCATTAAATGTAAGGGCTTTATGCCCGTATGGATACACACATTTTATGAAACGATTTATATTTTCAAGATTACTGCAAATGCTGCTGGTTCTTCTGCTGGCATCGTTCGCAGCATACAACTTGATGGGATTAATGCCAGGCGATCCCATCGATCTCATGGTACAAAATAATCCCCATATTACCGCTGAAGACGTCGCAAGACTCAAAGCAGAGCAAGGACTGGATAAACCGGTTTATGTTCGCTATTTCCATTGGCTTGGTGATGCGCTGCAAGGTGAACTCGGTTATTCGCGCATGTTCTCACAGCCTGCTATCTCCGTCCTTTGGGAAGCGATGAAAAACACCCTTATATTGGTTGGGTGCGGCACGCTTCTTTCTATACTCATTGCGCTACCCGTTGGTGTGCTATGTGCCGTAAAACAAAATCGCTTCACCGACTATCTGATTAGTGGCATCACCTATCTATTTCTGTCTACACCTGCCGCTTGGCTCGCGCTTATGCTGATCATGTTGTTTTCTGTGGTCTACCCCCTCTTCCCCGCAGGAGGAACGGGAGAAGCCGATGGCGCTGAAGGTTTTGATAGGCTACGCTATATGATCCTACCTATTCTTAGTCTGACCTTACTCAGCATTGCCTCTATTTCGCGTTTTATGCGCTCAAGTATGCTGGAAGTGTTTCGCCAAGATTTTGTGCGAACGGCAAAAGCGAAAGGCGCCTCGTCGACAAGAGTGCTGTTCAAGCATTGCATCAAAAACGGCATGTTACCGATGATTACCGTGCTCGCAATGGATATTGCCGCGCTGATGAGCGGCGCAGTACTGACCGAAACCATCTTTAGCTGGCCCGGTATCGGTAAGCTCACTGTCGACGCGATTAACGGCAGCGACTACAACGTGGCGATGCTCTGTTTTATGGTCGCGACTACCGCCATTTTGGTGATGAACTTCGTCGCCGACATTCTCTACTCCAAAGTAGATCCCCGCATTGACTTAACAAAAGGAAGCCCATCATGACCGCACTCGCAGCAAGAAGCCAAAATCCTTGGCTGCAAATCGTTCATCGCTTATCTCGCCATAAGTTGGCCATGGCTTCTTTACTGCTCCTCACTGTAATGACTCTACTGTGCTTTAACGCGGCGAGTATTGGGCAATGGCTGGGTGTCGACCCGTTCGAAGACAATCTCTTTAGCCGTTTCGAAGCCCCAAGCGACACGCATAAGCTCGGCACGGATGAGCTAGGCCGCGATATTTTGGTTCGCCTACTTCTGGGCGGTCAGGTATCCCTCACATTTGCCTTTGTTGCCGCCATCGCAACCTCTGTGATTGGCACTGTGCTGGGTGTTATTGCTGGCTATCATGCGGCCGTGTCGATGCGGTCATCATGCGCGGTGCTGACTTTATCATTAGCCTGCCGGGCATCATGTTGCTGATTTTGATCCAAAGCATTGATATGACCAAGCTAGGCTTTTCAGAAGAGTTAGTCCGTAGTGATAGCTTTAGTGTCTACCGTTTAGTAGTGGTGATTTCACTATTAGGCTGGCCATTTGCCGCACGTTTAGTGCGTTCAAACACCCTATCCGTAAAACACCGAGAATATGTGCAAGCGGCTATCGGTTACGGCGCAAGCCACTGGTTTGTAATGAGGCAGCACATCCTACCTAATGTCATTGCTCCCGTTATCACCGCCACCACACTTGGCATTGGCGGCGCAATCCTAACCGAGAGTGCACTGAGTTTCCTCGGCTTTGGCATCAATCCCCCCACACCATCATGGGGTAACATGCTACAAAACGCTCGCGAAGCCATGTGGCACTACCCAATGGCAGCCGTATACCCAGGAGTGATGGTGCTGATCACAGTGATTACGATTAACTTTTTGGGAGATGGTTTGCAGGAGGCGATTGATCCTAAGGCTTAGTGTTCATTAGCAGGGAAAGTAGTGATTTACTTTCCCTGCTTGCTATTAAAACGTTGGCAACTAGTTGGCCTCACCTTCTTAAAAAGGAGAACTACGGAAGCGGATTACTTGGGATAATTTTGTGAGGCACTAACGAACCTTTGCCTCAAACTTCGCTAGAGTCGGATTGAACTAGATATCAAATCCTGCTTTGTAGATTGCTTTTCCTCATGTTTAAAAGTCTAACTAATAGCCAAATGTGCTAATCCAATACACAGCAATCAAAACGCACCCTGCTGCATATCACACCTTCGAGGTGTATGAAACAGCGAAAGTGAACAGTTTTTTTTGTGATTAATCTCAAACTTCGAACACTCAATTACTCAACAAATTGCACATGCTACCCATTAATCTACTTTCATACACTGAGGTGTTAATTAATCAATACACAAAAAGGACTCGAATAAGTATGATCAATTTAACTCGCACTAACATCCTTGGTCAGTCGGGTGAAAACCCAAATGATGCTCTTCACTGGTATGCAAAAGCTATCGACCACATGCGCGGACTTGACGTTCGCGATCCGCGTAGCTGGGGTTGGTGGGCGGCGTGCCATCAATATGAGTTTAACGATCCAGACCTACGGGCTTTTTGGGAAGCCACTTATACCAATGCAGCCGGTAAACAACAGCACTGGGTAACCGGCGTAAAAGAGCAACACGATACCTTCACAGACAGTGAATTGCCTTATCTCGCTAAATGCCCACATGGTTCAGTTATGTTTCTCGCCTGGCACAGGCAATACCTATTGTCTTTTGAGAATATGCTTCGAAGCATCATTACTCAACTGGGCGGACCTGCTGATTGGGCGCTCCCGTATTGGGACTATACCACCTCCGGTGAAGCCAATATGGTGATTCCTGAACCGTTCCTTAACGAAGACTCGCCGCTGTTTTATCCAGGGCGCGTAGGAGGAAACTACAACTTCTACAAACAATCCGTCGAAAGCGTAGGGCAAGTCGAATTCGAAGAATTCTCAACAAAAGAGTTCTGGTCACCGAATTCAGTGGAGTCGTGGCCTCATGATCATATTCACGATCAAGTTGGTGGTGCAATGGGTTCACTGCCCACTGCCGGTCTAGATCCCCTGTTCTATTGCCACCACGCAAATATCGACAGACTCTGGACATTCTGGACTGGCCTTGGCGGTATCGTGGAAATTGACGATCTACCCCATATCCGGATAAACAATTTAAGTTCAAATGGGCAAACGGACAAGATGTGGCTGATGTCAGCCTGATGCTTAAAGAGTTCTCGGGTACCCAGCGACTGACAGTGACCTCGGAGAAAGGCGAGAAGTTGGCCGAAATCAGCTATGAATACGCCCCCGCAGACCGTCAGCAAGCGTTTATCAGTGATGTATTGGCATACCGTCAGTTCAGTCCTCATGTCGTCGAAATCGCCGTACCCGAGGCTGTGGTTGCAGCTGCTGCTCCACTCAAACCCAAGGCTACTATCCTTTCAATTGCATCGGCGCCAAGTTCAGTTAGCCTAGGTACAAAACCTGTTACCGTGGATTTACAGCCGGTGGATCTTTCCAGTTTTAAGAAAAACTTTAACTCGTGTATCTCCGATCAATTCCAAGATGTAATTAAGCACATGGCAATCCAGTTCGAAGGTATGACAACTACCGAGCATACATTCCGTTTAGCCGCAGATCTTGTTGCTAAAGACACTAACGGCAATGAAAAGAGCTACCAGTTGGGTCCTGTTTCATTCTTCGGTGCGGGACGAAACTTGATAACCAGCCCGCTGACGGACAACAAACCCTTGACCCAGGCTTTACCGATTCCAAGGGATTCGATCATCGAGGTCGGTCAGTTGATCTTGGCCGGACAGAAGATCAGCCTTCGATTAAGGCCAAGCTGCAGCGTAAACAAGGAGAATATTGCAGCCATCGACAAAATCACGATCAGTTTCAAGTTCACTCAATGATCTGTATGGGGCGCTTTGCCGCGCCCTGCTACCCACAAAGGATTGAATGATGCCACAATCACAAACGCTCTCGTTGCAGCCTAATGCCCAACCCAAGGACAGACTTTACCGGTGGCTTGAAGGTGCCGAAATACGTGTCAGGGAATTTCGCCGTTACCCGTGGGTTCTGCCATTACTCGCCAGCCTGTGCCTGTTCGGATGGGTAGCTCTCGGTGCGCAAGCATTCCTGTCTAGCGGCCATGCCCATCACCATCAGCAAGGGATAAGCTCGCTGCTCATCAATAGTCAGCTGATGATTGTAGCCATGATGACACCCATGTTTATACCGGTGGTGCTACATATTGTTCGCTCAGTCAATCCCAGCCAGCGATTTATAGCCGTTGGGGTCGCTCTGGTCACTTACAGTGTGCTTTGGGTACTGCCCTGCGTAGGATTGACGCTCGTTTATGATGCCGCAAAACAAAATTGGCCAACAATCTCTGGATTTTCCCCCTACCTTGCACCTGCTGTCTTGGTGAGCTGCTGGTGGGTTGGTCGGCGAAACAGCGTGATCGCTATAAAGACACGCTGCTCTCAATTCCTTCCTGTCCATGTCATTGGGGCGCTCTTCTACATCAGTCTTGTTCGGTGCACCGCCAACGCCTGGAGTCGCTGCGTCATTGAATGCGGGCTTGTCATGTTAAGTATGCTGCTCCTTCAATCCCATAGCCTGCTAATTATGCTTGCCATGACAGCAATACTTATCGCTGACCGCTATGCCGTATTGAATCAACTACGCTCTGTAAGTTGGCATTGGCTTATCTTGTCCGTCGCGGTACTAACCTTCCAATCATTTTGAACCAACATTTTTCTGGTCGCCACATCTTTTCGAGTTAAATTCCAGCCATGGGCAAATCCTTGATCACCCGTTGTGATACCTTTCCGTGCAATAGCTAAGTTATTGTCCGAAACCAACGACACAACGAGCATTTCCTTATGCCCCTTCTTCACGATAACCACTACCGAAATGGTAGGAGCTTTGCGTAGATTTCACATCGAGTGTAAACCTATCACTTAACATGAGCCATATTAGGCATAAACACTCCCAAGAACGGAAATTTTTGTTGAGGATGACTGCGGCCTAGCCCTTTATCGAAGCACTAAAACCTTACTTAGCAACCAACGCCACACCGTCAAATTTTACGCCCTGCCAACCATACTTGATAAAGTTACGAATATTAGCGTGATCAGTACCTTCAGGGTTTTTAAGCACATCTTCACGATAGTATTGGCCAAAGCATGCCAACGTTGATGGCTCATCCAGCTCTTTGATTTGAGCGAAAGCGAAGATCTTACAAGAGCCGTTATTTTGACCCGCTTGATTCTCAGTGTCGCCATTGATAAAGCTCACTGGCGTAAAATCGAAGTGCTCGTCAATCACCTGCATTGTTTGCTCAAACATGACTTCGTTTGGGTTAGAGGCCAGAAGTGCCAGAAATTGTTCCATTTTTTACTGTTCCTTAATCGTGTTCTGAGCTAGCACTATATCACTAGAGCCGTAAAAAATGACACCCACCAGAAACTCTAACTCTATTTAATTGCTCGAAGAGCATCCAACAGACGACCCCGAAGCCGTTTTATTACTTTCAACGTCCTTTAAGTAGGTCAACAGGGCTCTTTCAAAGTCCTTTTTGATAAGCGGCTTAGCGATCACAGTGTTCACCCCACTGTCCAGAAACTCCTGTCTATTTTCACTGATCACATCGGCGGTCCAGCCAAAAATGAGGATACTCTCGCCATACCTCGCGCGTATCTCAGAGGCGGCACTAGGCCCATTCATAACGGGCATATGGTTATCCAATATGATCAAATTGTATTTGTTCGGATCAAACATCTCCAAGCACTCGGCGCCATTGGCGCAACTTTCTACTTCAATGTTCAAAGACTGACAAAACTTAGCAGCCACGATTCTATTGATTGCATTATCATCAACAAGAAGCACCTTGTAGATGGAAAAATCGGCATCAATCGGGGTAGAACTCGTCTCGTCTGTTGCCTTGCTCTTTATTGCTGGTAACGGAATTCGAACAGAAAATGTCGAGCCCACACCCACCTCACTGCTGACATCGATTTTTCCGCCCATTAACAAAGTAAGGCTTTTCACAATGGAGAGCCCTAAACCGGTTCCACCAAACTGACGGGTGGTTGAAGTCTCCGCTTGTTCGAACTTCTCGAAAACGCTGTCGACTCTCTCAGGCGGAATGCCAATGCCAGTATCTTTGACTATCAACTCACATTGCCCCTCACCATCAGTCACTACTGTCACTGTGATAGCGCCTTTTTGAGTGAACTTAAGCGCATTACCGACTAAGTTCAGTAAAATTTGTCTTAACCTAACTTGATCGCCAACAAACTGTATCTGCGGGTCTGTTTTATCATGAATTTCAAACAATAACCCCTTCTCTGAACATAGGCTTTGGTAGGTATTATTCACTGGTGCAAGAATGTCCTGCATCTTAAATTGGGTATGTTCAAGCACCAAGGCTTGGTTTTCAATCTTCGATATATCTAAGATGTCATTGAGTATCGAAATAAGGTGATTACTGGAACCCAATATGAGTTGCAGTGCCTCACGGTGTTTGGGGTCAGTAATTTCTTTTTCTAAGATTTGGGTCAGGCCCAACACACCATTCATAGGAGTACGAATTTCATGACTCATTGTCGCTAAGAATGCTGATTTAGCCTCATTCGCAGCATTCGCTTCTTTAGCGGTCTTAGTGAGTTTGCTTTCAAGTTTTTTGTATTCGGTGACATCCCTTTCTATCGCAATGAATCGATCAATGACGCCATGCTCATCACTTATGGGCGTAATATCGATATCAACCCAATATTCATTCCCCTGAGAATCATAATTCAAGATTTCTGTCTTGATGGGCAGCCCCTTTGATAAGGACTCTGCAATGCGTTTTTTCGTCTCGGGATTGGTGTTTTCTCCTTGTAAGAAGTGACCAGGGATCTTGCCTTGTACGCTGACCAGTGCGTAACCCGTCATCTCTTCAAATGCCCGATTCACCCATTCAATCGCACCATGTTTATCGGTTATGACCACGGCATCTCTCGCGGCTTTCACGACGGTGGCAAGTAGCTTACTCTCACGTTCCTGAACAATGAGCTCGGCATTTTTCTCAGCGAGTTCTTTTTGTGAAATCTCTAGCTCTTTGTGCGGGTTAACCAGTACTTTATTCCCGGCAAACAGGACCAGCAGGAAGCTTACCCCCATGACCACCGCTATCGCATTGTAAATGTGACTCATAAAGTTGTCAGATTGCAGCTGCAATGAGTTGGGGTTGACGCCTTGCATTAACGTTAAGCCTGCGGTCGCTACAGGTGTGGAGTTAACCAACCACGAATCAAGATTATTTTGAGTCACATAATCAAAAACGTCTCCTTGCGTTAACGCATACCAGCGCTCTTGTGGATCAATCAAATCTCCAAACAGTTCCTCATAGTCCACCGGCGTTTCACCAAACACCATTCCAACAAAGCTTCCTTTGCTCATGATCGGCATGAAAATCTTAATACATATATGGTCAGTATCGTTGTGGAGTAGGTAGACCGGTGCTGGCGTGATCAGATTTGAAGCGAGCTGCTTCATTTCATCAAAAATTCGGTTTTCATTGGCACGAGAAGGATGGCGAAACTTGTCTTCGAATAGGACTTCCCTGTCAGCATTGAAGACAGCAAACAAGACCGAGCGTGTATCTCCCTCGTAACGGTGTAAGGTCGAATCGAGATTCACGTTATGCGTCCCTTCAAGAAAATCGACAATATCTGTGTTACTCGACGCCAATTTCACGCGCGCCTTCGCGTTGTCTAGATACTCTTCGACAAATAATTTAGCGGCTTGCAGCTCTAGGTTTGAACCGGTGGTTTGTAGCGAATCTATTGCATACTTGGATTCTCTACCCAGAATGACGACTGAGGCAATCGCGAACACACACATGACGAAAGTCGTGTATATCAGTACCAAGGTTCTTCCACTCAGTCCTTTTAGTTTCAGCACGTTAAATCCTTTTGTTTGATTGCTACTATGAATTTAGAAGATTTTGCGCCGATATACAGTGCAACTTATCTAAAAAGGACAACTGAACGACTTAACTCTCCTTTTTAAAGGCTCGAGGCAGTTCACCAAACGCACGAAAGCTTTTAAATTTCTTGATGTTAGCCACCCAACCTATCATTTAACGTCTATATTTCTGTTAAGCCTCTTCTTAAATTCATGGATGATGAACAGCAAAGCGCGATTTGCCACTAAGGTGGCGCTGAGTTTGACTCTCGCTTATCTCATACCTTTTGCTATGGGATGGCCTCAAGCCTCCACGGCTGCGACGACCGTTATGCTCATTGCATCAACGGGGAGTCAGCGTGAGTCTTTTGAAAAAGGTAGCCTAAGGGTACTTGGCACCATTGTCGGTGCCGTTATCGGTCTTATTTTGGTGGGTGCTTTCGCTCAAGACCGCTTTTTGTACATGTTAAGCGTGTCTATTGTGGTGGCGTTTATCTTTTACCTTCGCAACGCCTATCAAAGTGACCCTACTCTACTCATGTTAACGGCGGTCATGACGCTCATGATGTCAAACGGCGGCGATGCTGAAGGTGCCTTTCTGTATGGTGTCGACCGTGCCTATATGACGGTATTCGGAGTAACAATTTACACCTTGGTGGGCGTCTATTTATTCCCCAGTAAAGCCGAGCAAAACCTCACTACGCTGCTTCGAGAAACCTTGGACATACAACAAAAATCCTTCGCCGCAATTTCCGCGTCTTTGCCAGGTATGGCACCTTCCACTTCGAAGGATATTCAAACAAATGAGACAAAAGACGAAGCTGGTGAACAGAACTCTTCCGACGACACCACTCCATCCATCGATGAGCTAGTCGAAAAACTGTTCACCGCACAAACCACGCTAGAGCAACGTTTCAACGTCATCAAAAAGGAAAGCAGCGAAGTTGCGGCGTACATGCAGGAGTGGAAACTGGTTATCCACCACAGTCAGAAAATCACTCAATTTCTTGCCACTGCGTCAAGTGCGCGATTCAATCACGCTGACACCAATGAGTACTTGGCTGAGTTCCCTAAGTTTGTCGCACAAATTGAAACGCTGCTCTCGCAAAGTCAGCAGTTTTTGGCCTCATCTGAAAGTGGAGAGTCGTTCCGCTTTGAAGAGAAAAAACTGCAAGTTGATGAAGCAAAATTGGCGACAAGCACTCACCTTACCAGGGCGTCGGTGTTGACTTTGGGTTATCTAATGAATCGGCTCTATGACAACGCAGGTAAGCTTGCTGAAACGGTTAGCTGTATCGACTCCATCACCAAAGTGGTGTCGTTTAAAGAGACGCTTCTTCCCATGCCGAGTGCCTTTTTGTGGTGGGATGCAGAAAACTTTAAAACGTCGATTAAGGTCTTCGTCACTTACTGGGTCGCAGGCGGTTTATGGATTCTGTTTAACCCGCCCGGTGGTTACAGCTTTGTGATTTTCTCTACCATATTTATGGCCGTCCTGTCTTTTATGCCGCTTCATCCTAAAGCGCTAGGGTTTCTGTTCACATTCGGGTTTTTATTCGCTATCCCTGCCTATGTGTTTATTTTGCCTGCGCTAGAGCTTGGAATTGAGCTCGCACTGTTCCTATTTATTTATACGTTTATTGGTTTTTACCTATTCAAAGGCCCTATCACCATCTTTTTTATGTTGGGTATGTTTGTACTTGGGATAGACAACACGATGACCTATCACTTTGGCATCATTCTTACCGTCGTGATCTTATTTTACCTTGTGGTAATGATGATCGTGTTTTCACACTACTTTCCCTTTTCTAGCAAAGCAGAGCATCTATTTCTAACCGTTAGACAGCGACTTTTCTTTCACTTACACCGCTTGCTTCTCGGCATGCAAAATATCAGACCAAACTGGCTGACAAGGCTGAGCCTTGCTCTGCATGTCAAAACTGCGAATGTTGCCTCTAAAAAGCTAGTGCTTTGGGCAAGTAAGGTCGACGTGAGCTACTTCGATAACAATACCCAACAACACCTAGTTCACTACGCCAAACGCTGTGGAGTGCTAATGGGACATGTAAATAATCTCGTTGCCGCACAAACAATTCTGAAAAATAACTCATTGATTACTAAGCTTAGAGAGACTCATGTCGATACTGTTTTACCAAACCTAGTCAAAATACACGGGGCTAAAATACATGGTGGCGCACAATCAAACAGCCATGAGTATTTCAAGCGGGCTGAACAAGACTACACGCGAGCAGAACAAGCTCTGGAAACCTTTTTCGAGTCGCTCGACTTGGATGAGATAGACAAAAATGACATTGCAGGCTTCTACCTATTTCTTCATTTAAAAAGAAATCTGTATGAATCGCTGAAAAATGTTCAAGAGGCCAGCCGAGATATCGATTTGGAGAACCTCAAGATGCATCGATTTTAGGAAAGAAAAAATGATGAGCTATCGGCTATTTATAGCCTTTACCACGACTATGCTAATGACGGCCTGCACTACGCTTGGCCCTGAATTTGAGCCGAGCAGTAAGGTAGTGCTTCCTCAGTCATGGAGCGACAGTGAAACCGAATCGAGCACACAATCGACGGCAAACTGGTGGCAACAGTTTAACGACCCGACTCTCAATCAACTTGTAGAGAAAGCCGCTAAACAAAACCTCGATGTCGAAGCCGCTGGACTTCGAATCCTACAAGCTAGAGCCGTATTAGGCATTGCTGATGGCCTACGTTACCCACAAGCACAAGCCATATCGGGCAACTTGGCACGAGCCTATGTTAACGAAAGCGCCTTCAACAACGCTGCCATTAGCTTCGATGCTGGCTGGGAAATGGACGTTTGGGGAAAATACGCTCGCGGTATTGAAGCCGCACAGGCCACTTACTACGCCTCGATTGCCTCCTATAACGATATATTGGTGACCATTACTTCAGAAGTGGCACGCAACTACATCAACTATCGTTCGTTCCAAGAGCGTATGTTGCTGTCGCAGCGAAACATTGAAATTCAAGAGCGTGTTGTCAACATCACTCGAGTACAATTTGAGTCCGGTAACGTCACCGAACTCGACGTGCAGCAGGCGAGAAACCAACTATTCACCACCAAAGCAGCACTGCCCGCGCTTGAGATTGCCATGTTACAGGCACGCAACGCACTTGCTGTCCTGCTCGGTTTGCTGCCAGAGCAAGTCGATCCTTTACTTGAAGATGGGATGAGTCAAAGGCTCGCTGAATATGAACAACGCTTTCGCTCATCAGGCTCCAAGTCTCTGATATCAGAAGATGAAGATGGTTCAATTGTGCCCGAGGCTCCGGCACTAGCCTCCAATATCGACGCCAGCTTGGTTATGAGACGCCCCGATCTGCAAGTCGCCGAACTTCAAGCCCATGCCCAGAGTGCACAGATTGGCGTGGCCGAAACTGCGCTCTATCCTAGTTTTTCCTTATTTGGTTCAATTGGTATCGACAGCTCAGTCCCCTCTGGTTCAAGCTTTAGCTTTAATGACTCACTGACTTTAGTAGCTGGTCCTGCCTTTAGCTGGAACATTTTCCAATACGGCCGAGTTAAAAATAACATCCGCCTGGAAGATGCTCGTTTTCAAGAGACAATGACCAACTACAACAAGAAGGTCCTACAAGCGGTGCAAGAGGTCACCAATGCCATGGAAGCCTACGAGCTCTATGTTGAGCAAAAAGCGCTTCGACTTCAATCGGTCAACGCATCGGTTCGAGCATTCAATATCTCGCTTACTCAGTATGAGAATGGCCAAATCTCGTTTGAGCGCCTGCTCAATTCGGTAGAGAAAATGACTCGCAGTGAAGATAGCTACGCACAGATTAAAGGCAACGTCGCCAATCAAGTCGTCGCGCTTTACAAGTCACTGGGTGGCGGTTGGCAAATTCAATCCGGACAGCGCTTTGTGTCTCCAGATAACATTGAACAGATGCAAAAAAGAACGGATTGGGATAACCAATTAAACCAAGAAAATACTCTGGTACCAGAACTGATGTTTAGAACCGCATCCACCAAGGAGGAGCCGTAAATGCCACACGAACTCGCTTGGGGCGATATCTATTTTTCACCGCTACTTCTCGTTGTGTGTATGGCTATTGTTGCCACATGGATTACGGTGATCATTATGAACAAAACTAAGTTGTCTCGATTTGTCGCATTCCCATCACTGACGTTCCTTGCCATTGTGGTGATGTACGTCGTTGCCTTCGACCACTTTGTGATTAGGTTTTAGGAGCCTCTCGAATGAAGAAATCCATTATTATCGTCCTGAACTTAGTCATACTTGGCGGCGCGGCTTGGTTTGGGTATCAAAAATACCAAGACTACTTCAATAACCCTTGGACGCGAGATGGCCAAGTAAGGGCAAATATTATTAAAGTTGCCCCACGCGTGTCAGGCCCCATTGTTAACGTTGCGATCACCGATAACCAAAGAGTGCAAAAAGGCGAACTTCTGTTTGAAATTGATCCAGAGACTTACCAGGTGGCCTTGGCTCAAGCGGAAGTCGCTCTTGAGCAGTCCATCATCAGCTCTAAGGGCAAGAAAATCGAATATGACCGGCTACTCGACATTCGTAAAAAAGATAAAGGTGCGGTATCACACAAAGATCTCATTCGACGAGAAATCTCTTATCAAGAGTCCCTACTCAAAATCAAAGCGTCGGAAGAAAAGCTGAAATCCGCCAAGCTTAACCTCAGCTATACCCGTGTCGTAGCTTCGGTTGACGGGTTTGTATCCAACCTCGATATTCGAACAGGTACGCAGGCGGTGGCCAACCAACCGTTATTAGCCCTAATTGACGAAAATAGCTTTTGGGTATTCGGCTTCTTTAGAGAGAACCAACTGCCAAAAATCAAACCCGGTAGTGACGCTCGGGTCACTTTAATGTCGCATCCGGACACACCATTAGAAGCGACAGTCGACTCCATTGGCTGGGGAATTGCACCCAAAGACGGCACCGTAGGCTACAACTTACTGCCGAATGTAAACCCTGTATTCCAGTGGATTCGACTCGCGCAGCGTATTCCCGTGCGTATTTCGATTAAAGAGCTGCCTGAGGGGGTTCACCTAAGATTTGGTCTGTCGGCGTCTATTATGGTGATGGAAGACGCAAAGTAACATGCCACTTACTTGTATGTAATAGGTAACACAGTCACAAAGATGCAAGGATAGACAGGATGAAAGTAGGAAGCCGCCTGAAAAACATCAATGAAGAAAACAACTTCTTCTATTTGACTCTCGCTTTAATCGCCCTATTGATAAGCGGAGCTTTGGCTGAAGTTGTAGGTAGTGGTGCTATCGAACGTGTTCTTCAAGTTACCATTGTCATTACTTTTATTGTCTGCTTTGCGAGCCTTCGGTTTGATAAAAACTGGTCACGACTTCTGAAAACACTGGCTCTATGCTGGGTTGCTGTCATTATTTTCAAACTCATATTCGAGCGACGTGAAATGGATATCGCCATGCTGGCGCTCACCTTCTGTTTCTTCTTAGGAACATTCAAGTCCACGGCAAGGCAAGTACTGTTTCATGGCGAAGTAAATACCAACAAAGTCATCGGCTCAGTCGCATTATTTCTCCTGCTCGGCTTAATGTGGGCTATCGTTTACTTGGTAGTCATTGAATATTCACCGGGCGCATTCACCGGTATGGAAGCAATTTCTTGGGGAGACAACTTCTCCAATGCGGCCTACTTTAGTTTCGTTACTTTAACCACGCTCGGTTATGGTGATATAAGTCCAGTGACTCCATTGGCTCAAGTAGTGGTGTATTTAGAGGCAATCGTAGGCGTATTTTATATGGCCATCGTCGTGTCGAGTTTAGTCAGTGCAAATTTGCAACACAGGGAAAAACAAAATGGATAGACAAACCGAACAACGTCAAAGCAAGCTCTTTGTCAACAATATGGTGGAGTCGGCTATTCGAATCGGCTTACTCGTACTTCTACTCAGTTTTACTTACGACATCATTAAGCCGTTCATTATTCCGGTGTTGTGGGGGGCAATCATTGCCGTGGCTCTGTTGCCCGTCACCAAAAAGCTCGAACGTTCGCTTGGTGGTAAACGGGGTTTGGCTTCAATGTTGGTGGCGTTAATTGGTATTTCTATCCTAGTTATACCATTTGTATTGGTATCAGGCTCCATCTATGACGG